>JAFGLZ010000063.1 GCA_016927755.1 Phycisphaerae bacterium | reverse complement strand
CCGTGTCGCTGTGGCCGGGAGGGCTGTCTCGAGACGTTGACGAGCATGCGCTCGTTGGTCAACGCCACGGCCCCTATCGAACCTTCCATCACCGACGAGACCGGCCTTGTGGCCGCCTTCCTTGCCGGTGTCCCGGCCATCCGGCGGATCGTCCTTGATGCCGCGGGCAAGCTCGGTATCGCGGTCGGCTGGCTGATCGGCGTCCTCGATATCCGCCACGTCCTGGTGGTCGGCCCGGTCGCGAAGTTCGGCGACGACTGGATCAGCGAAGTCCGACGACACGCAAGGTCGGGCGTGCTGCCGCTGGTCGCGGATGACACACGGATCGAGTTCGGCCACGTGCACGATGATGTCGTCGTGCTGGGCGCGTCTGCGCTGCTGATGGAGCAGCAACTCGGCCTGGCCCTGGTGCGATGATCGCCATCGATCAGCCGCTGGGCCGAGCAACCCCGGGTTCCATGACCGCCGTGTCGCGGTCGCTGACCTGGGCCTACGCCGAGACTGGCGCGGCGGTGATCGCTCGCCGCCGCATCGTCGGGCCGATGCGAGAGGGGGTGGGCGAGCGGTAACCCATCCCAAGGACTTGCTCGAGTCGGCTACCCTTGCTGAAACCCAGCGAAGCCACCTGTCACCAACGATCGTGGCACGTTCGCAGGAGGAGAAGATCCATGGCCAAGAGACTATTGACGCCTACCGCGCTGATGGTCGTCGTCATGATGCTGGTCGTCGCGTGCGGCTCGGCCACCACATCGTCGGCACCACCCGCATCTGAAGAGGCAAGCACGCCCCCAGCACCGAGCGCGAGTGCCGAGGAGAGCGCGTCTGCCGAGCCCGTCCCGACGGAAGCGCCCGCGGCAGCCGTGCCGGCGGTCCCGACCGGCTACGCCGAACTGGATCAGGCGCTCGGCGCAGACCAGCCGTTCGCCGGCAAGACCGTGTCGATCCAGACCCAGTGGATCGGTGGCGAGGGCGAGAACTTCGCGGCCTCCGTGGCCGACTTCGCGGCAGCGACCGGCATCCAGATCCAGATCGACAGCATCGGCTCGAGCCACGAGACGGTGCTGCGGACGCGGATCAGCGGTGGCCAGCCGCCTGACCTGGCGATGCTCGCGCAGCCGACGCCCGTCCTGGCCTATGCCGCCGACGGCAAAGTCATCGATGTCGCGACGTTCATGGACGCCGCCAAGCTCAACGCTGAACATGCCGCCACCATCGGCCTGGTGACCCAAGGCTCGAACATCTGGGGCATCCCCTACAAGGCCGATGCGAAGTCGCTCATCTGGTACCCCATCAAGGCCTTCGAGGCCAAGGGCTACGCGGTCCCCACGACGTGGGATGAGCTGATCGCGCTGTCCGACAAGATCGTCGCCGACGGCTCCGCTCCGTGGTGCATCAGCGCCGGTGGTCCGGGCGACGCGACGGGCTGGCAGATCACCGACTGGGTCGAGGAAGTGGTCCTCAAGACCAAGGGCCTCGACGTCTACAACCAGTGGATCAGCCATGACATCCCGTTCTCCGATCCGCAGATCAAGGACGTCTTCGACAACTACGTCGGCAAGATCTTCTTCACCGACGGGTACGTCTTCGGCGGCCCCACGGCGATCGTCGCCACCGCCCAGACGACCACGATGGACCCGATGTTCAACGAGGATCTCGCCAGCCCGCAGTGCTGGATGCAGAAGATCCCGACCTGGTACGGGCCGGACTTCTTCCCGGATCAGCGGGCGACCAGCGAGCCGTCCAAGTACATCATCGGCGAGGACGTCGGGATGTTCCCGTTCCCGACCATCGACCCGGCCCACGCCAACGTCGAGGGCTCGGCCGACACGCTCATGGTCCTGCTGGACCGGCCCGAAGTCCGGGCCGTCGCCCAGTTCCTGGCCACGCCGGAAGGCATCCAGCGATGGATCGAAGCCGGCAGCGCCATCTCCGCGAACACGGCCACCCCGGCCGCCTGGTACGAGGGTTCGTACAAGCTGAAGGTCGCTTCGGAAGTCACGAACAACGCCGCGGGGATCGGGTTCGACGCGTCCGACCTCATGCCGGGCGCCGTCGGTGCCGGCACGTTCTGGACACAGTCCGTCGATTGGGTCAACAACAACGGCGCCAACACTGACGCCGTCCTGCAGGCCATCGACGCCAGCTGGCCATAGAGCGACAGAAACCTCTCGATAGCTGCGGGGCGCGCTTTCAACCGGTGGCGCGCCCCGCTACCATTCCACACGGAGGAGGGGTGGGGTGGCTCTAGCCCGACGAATCACAGAGCGTCCCGGTCTCACGCAGGCGGTCCTGGCGATCGCCGGCTTGGTCGCCCTCGGTCTGTGCGTCGGCGGCATCCTGGTCCTGCTCGATCCCAAGGGCGGACCGAACCTCCTCGCCTCGATCTACGAGTCGTTGGGCAACACGCAGGGCGCCACCGACCTGCGCAACGGTTCCGGCGACCAGGTCTTCGCCAAGATCCTGCTGGCGGGCATCGCCCTGGCGGTCGGGGTCGGCGGCATCTGGCTGCTGTTCATCGGCGTGGCGTCGCTCGTTGGCCTGTTGCCAGCGGCGTGGCGCGACCGGATCCTGCCCTGGGTCTTCGCCGGCCCCGCCCTGGCGCTGCTGGCGGTCT
>JAFGLZ010000002.1 GCA_016927755.1 Phycisphaerae bacterium | reverse complement strand
GCATTTCCGCGCATTCCAGCGCATTCCGAGACATTCCGAGACATTCCGGGACATCGCCCCCCCCCGCGGCATCAACGCCCCCCACGCACCGCGCCCGCCGACCCCATGTCGACGTGTCGACTTTTCGACGTTTCGACGTTTCGTCGGGGCATTCCGAGACATCGCCCACCCCACGAAACGCGGCATTCTGGTGCATCTCGCTGCATCGCCCCCCCGCGAAGACCGCATTCCGGGACATTGCCGGACACGCGACCGCCGCACCCGAGCCCGACGGACCAGACGATCATCGGAATTAAAAGATATTGAGAGGTTAATTGACTTGAATTGTAGGTTTTGGCCTAGAGACGACGCCCCAGCGCCACCTCATAAACCGCCAGAACGTTCTCGATCGGAACGTCCGGCTGAAAGACGTGCGACGGTGCCAGCACATATCCCCCGTCCGCCCCAAGCGTGTCGATCAGCCGCCCCGTCTCCGCCCGGACCTCGTCGACCGTCGCGTACGGCAGGAGATCCTGCGTGTCGATCGCCCCGTTCAGCGTCAGACGATCGCCGAACGACGCCTTCAGCTCGTACGGATCCATCCCCTCCGCCGCCGTCTGGATCGGGTTCAGCATGTCCACGCCGATCTCGATCAGGTCGGGAATGATCGGGCGAATGCCTCCGCACGAGTGATAGCGAACCTTCACCCCATACGACTTGCACATCTCGACGAACCGGGCAATGCGCGGCCGGACGAACTCACGCCACATCGCCGGGCTGATCAGCAACCCCCGCTGACTCCCCACGTCGTCGTTGTACTCCATCATGTCGATCAGGCCCGCCCCGGCCTCCAGCATCCGCCGCGCACGCTCCATCAAGTACGCCCCCACGCGATCCATCACCGCGCACGCCCGCTCGGGCCGAAGCGCCAGATCCTCCATGAATCCGTCGAACCCGCGAAGGAACCATGAGATCTCGAACATCCCCCGGCTGTGCGCCCACACCCAGTAATCTCCGTTGGCCCGTGCCTGCTCGGCGATCGTCGAGTCATCATACAGATCCGCCGTCGGCCACAAGTGATCGTCCAGCTCCCGCAACGAATCCAGATCGCGCAGCGGATGGACCGCCAGGTCCATGTAGAACCCGGACGCCGTCTGGTTCGGCCGAAACCCCACGCCATAGATGTCGTAGTGCACGCCGTTCGCATCGACCCGCACGCTCGGATCGGAATAGCACAGCGGCTCCGCCTTAGGCCTGAACCTCGGCCACACCGCCCGCACGTCGACGCCCAAGCGATCCTCCAATGACTCCCCTTCCCGCAACCCCAGCCGCTGCCGAAGCGCCGCCGACACCTCGTCCCGCGCCGCGTAGTCGATCGGAACGCGGTCGGTCTGCTGATGAGCGATCGCCGCCGATACACGCTCTTTGCTGCGCATGACAGTTCACTCGATGAAGGAGAAGACCGGCGGCACGCCATCCTCCGGAACGCTCCGCCGCTAGTCCCAGAGGAGCCCGCCGACCCCTCTTCGTGATCAGGCCTGCCGCAACGGCCTACAACGGCCGAACCACCGACAGACTCCGCCAATAGTCCAACAGCGTCTCGATCGACAGCACCCCGCCGCCCATGCCGCTCTTGTTCACGCCCCCGTAAGGAACGCCGTGCGGGAAGAGATTGTGCGCGTTGATCCAGCTATTCCCCGACACCATCGCCTCCGCCACGCGGCGCGCGCGCCCGAGGTCTGCGGTCCAGACGCTGTTGGCCAAACCGTAGTCGGTATCGTTGGCCAGCGCGACGGCCTCGGCCTCATCGCTGAACGACGTCAGATACGCCACCGGCCCGAAGATCTCCTCGCGCGCCGCAACGTTCTTCAGCGAGCCCGCCAGAAGCGCGGGCTTCACGTAGTAGCCGTTGCACTTGGCCACCTCGGCTTGACCACCCTCCAGCAGAAGCTCGGCCCCCTCCTCCCGGCCGCGCTTCAGGTACCCAAGCACGCGCTGCCGCTGCTTCTCGCTCACCACCGGACCCATCTGCGTATCGGGCGCCATCTGATGACCGATCGCCACCTGCTTCAAGCGCTTCACGCACGCCTCGACGAACGGCTCGTAGATCGACCGATGAACCAGCCATCGCGTCGCGTCACAGCAAACCTGGCCCGTATGGAACGTGATCGCCTGCGCCAGCTTCTCCACCGTGTCCGCCACGTCCACGTCGTCGAAGATCACCGCCGCGCCCTTGCCGCCCAGCTCTAGCTTCGCCGGAACCAGGTTCCGCCCGCACGCCTCGCCGACCAACCGACCGACCTCGGGAGAACCGGTGAACGACATCCGCTTGATACCAGGATGTCCCGCCAGCGCCGCCCCCGTCGGGTCCCCGAGCCCTGGCACCACGTTGATCACGCCGTCGGGAATCCCCACCTCCTTGGCTAGATGCGCCAAGTAGATCGTCGACAGCGGTGTGTCCTCCGCCGGCTTGATCACCACGGTATTCCCCGCCGCCAGCGCCGGCGCGGTACCCCACCCCGCCAGCAGGAACGGGAAGTTCCACGGGAAGATGAACCCGCACACGCCCCACGGAAGCCGAACGCTCCACGCCTCATGACCCGCCACCGCCAGCGCCGTGCGATACTGAACGTGCTGCGAAAGGTCCGCGAAGTATCGCATCGTGTCCACGAAGTTCTGCACGTCACCCTCGGCCTGCGCATGGACCTTGCCGCAGTCATAGGCCTCGATCTGCGCGATGACCGGCTTCCGTTCGACCACCGCGTCGGCCAACCGATGAAGCATGACCGCGCGATCGTTCGGAGCCAGACTCGCCCACCCGGAGTCCGCGAACGCGTCGGCCGCCGCCCGAACCGCCCGGTCCACGTCGTCCGCCTGCATCGCGCAGACCTCCGCCAGCACCTCGCCCGTGCCCGGGTCCCGCGTCTCGAACACCTGACCGCCCGACGAGGCGACCTCCTTCCCGCCGATCACGGCCTTCAACGGCCCTCCAGACAGAAACTCCGCGACCTGCGGAAGGAAGTCCGGCTTCTTCGCTGTCGGCATGCCACCTCTCCTTTCGTGCGAGCGAACACGGCGGCGCAAGCCCGTTCTGCCACAGGCTGCCCGGCCACTGCGGAATGGATGAGTAACTACGTGATAGCCCCCGACCGGTGTGATATCAAGCGGTCGTCTCCCTGCCGATGAGTCGCAACCAGACCGCCAAGGGCCGGCCCCGTCTCATCGACTCGAGATCTTCATAGGGAACCGCGGCGCCTACGCTCGACGCCGGTCGGAAGGAGTGTCTTTCGCGTCCACGACGACAACCGTCTGTCGCGCCCGCCGCCGTAAGCGGCTGCCGATGAGGGCCACGAAGGGAATCGCCAGCAACGCCACCGTCGCCGGCTCCGGAACGATGTTCAGCGTAACCGCCTGATAGACGATCCAGTCGCCGAGAGCGGCGTCCGGCACATACTCGCCCAACTTGAGCCACGGCCACCACTCCACGCCGTCTTCGTCCAGAATCGGACGGACGACCTGACGATCCCAGTCCATCCAGGAGCCGCCGTTTGGATCCTCCTCGCCCCACGTATCGCGCACGGCGATCCCGGGAACCGTCAGGTTCACCTGTTCGTCGCCGTTCACATAGGAGATCTCGAACATGTCCTCCTGATACCCGTAGCCCACGACCGTATGTCCATAGGGCGATCCCCCCAACCACAGGAGGATGTTAAGCATCACCGGCCGACCGGAGTCAATCTCGCCTGTATAGGTGTTCCAGCTCAGTTCCCAGAACTGGAAGACCGCCACCTCGGCCTGATAGCTTTCGTTGATCGCCGTGTCGGGATTGTCCCACTCGACGTATTGCTCCAGGCCCCAGGGAATGTTTGGGTACTCCGTAATGCCGCTCGCACCCGTGCCCATGAAGTCGGCGATGCAGTTCTCAGGATGATCATAGGGCAGATAGGGATCCGCGATGTGTTCCGGCGACGAGATCATGTCGCGAACGGCCTGGGTCTCGACCGATGCGTCTCCGTCGAACAGGTCCTGATATCCGGGCAACCCGTCCCAGTATCCGACCATCATCCCGGCCGTGGTCGGGGAACACCCATGGTACCAGTAGTAGGCGGGAACGCCGGAGAGAACGGTCGCTTGCGCGACCGCTGGAACGAACATGCAGAAGGCGGCAACCAGACCGAATACGCGAGGTCTCATTCTTTCCCCATCTTTGTGGAGGAGTCTCAAGCGCTTACGCGGTCCCCGTCAACGTATGACGTTGGACGTGCGAGCCATAAGGGGGTATTTCAGCTTCCCCCACACGAAGAGTCCCCAAGGCGCACGGAGACCCCACATCTCGGCTTCCCTTCACCTTAATCAATAGGCCGGTCAAACCCAAGCGTCAAGTGGCGAGAACGAAGTAAGTCGTTGCGCCGCTGACGTACTGGAGCTTACGCGTCGTCTGACTCAAAAGGCGGGGTCCGGTAACTGCCCACCGGGTAGGAGTCCGTGGCCTTCATGCGCGGAAGCATCAGGCGACTTGGGTGTTCGCGCCGTGATCGCGTGCTTGTACCCGTGAACGATACCGTCCCATCCGATGACGAAGAGATCCCCGGAGCCTCTCTCCCATATTCCGTCCCACCAGACACCGCCTTGGATGCCGTCACTCTTGACGACAGCCAGGCCGGAGGCATCCATGCTGAGAATCTTGCCGCCGGCGCCCAGGGCGAAGAAGCTCGTCGAATCCTGCCGCCACAAGGCCGGCGCCGACTTCCCCCCCGTAATCTCCTTGCAGTGCATGCCACTGTAGTGAAGGACCGTACCGTCGATGACCGTCGCGAAGTGATCCTCCGGGCCGGCTTGCCGCCAGTCGACCACCCACCCGTCCAGCTTGGCCCAGCTCGTTCCATCGTAATGCCAGGCAACGCCGGCCCGCTCTGCTTCCGACGGGGTGGGAACTTGCCCTAACGCGTAAACGTCATCCGGACCATTTCCCCACACGGTCTCGAAGCTTGGCGCGTCCGGGCAATCCATGCGAGCCCAACCGGCGCCATCGTAGTGCATGATCCTGCCGACCCACTGCTTCCGGACGGCGTCCCAGTCCTGGCCGACGGCGAAGACGTCATTCGGCCCACTCCCCCAGATGCCCTGGTACGTGTCATTGACCCCGGTGTGGATCTTCAGCCACTCCACGCCGTCGTAACGGAGAATGACCCCCGAGTTGCTCTCCTGCCCTCCGTCACCGACGCCATAGACGTCCTCCGACCCGCTCCCCCAGACGTCCTTCAGCCAGGTGCCCTCGACGCAACGGACCTGCGACCAGCCGGACCCGTCGCAGCGGAGGACGAAGCTTGCACACCGATCGACACAGTGTCCCACGGCGAACAGGTTCTCCGCCCCGTCAAACCACAGAGACATCATCCTCGCGTTGGGCCTCTCGCCCAACCGCCCCCACGCGACCGGCTCCGGCGGCTTCATGGGCAGTCGACGTGCCGGGATCTCGATCGAGGGCCTCGGCGCCGGCTGCGGCCTCCAAGTCACCAGTGGCCTCGGTAGACGTGGCGGCGGAGCGGGCGCTCGGGCCAAGGCCTCAACGGCGGAGGAAGAGGCCTTGCGGACCGGTTCCAAGGCGACTTCGGGCAAACGACTCGCCTGCGCGATCGCCCGTTCCAGGCAGATCGGCAGGGCCAGCAAGCACCACCACATCTCGCAGTAGAGACGGCTGACCGTCAGTCCGCCGACCAGAAAGATCAAGATGGACGTCTCCATCGCAAAGACGTGGATCCTGAGCGATTGGAGCCGGGGATTGGCGTTCAGCATCCGCTTGATCCGCCGGATCTGTGCGGCCGTGACGAATAGGATGCCGCCAAAGCACGCTATGCCTAAGATACCCAATTCCGCAAAGCACTGAACGATAGTGTTGTGCGCGTCGATCGGAAAATACGCCGGAGGGTAGTTCTCGATGAGACGCGCGAAGTTTCCGATCCCCACGCCCAACGGGTTCGCGCTCCACATGTTCAGAGCGGCCTTCCAGGTCGGAAGTCGACCGCCGGTGGTGATCTGTCCTTTCTCGTCGCGCTCCTCCTCGGATTGCTCTTGAATGGCGACCGGAATCGTCGCCATACGCTCCCAGAAGGCACGATCCGTCAGCGAGTAGGCCCCGACGACTCCGGCTAAACCGATGAGCGTCGCCCGAGCTCGCCACCGCCTTGGCAGTCGAAAGAGCGCCCAGACAATGCCGGCCACAATCGCCGTCATGGCCGACCGTGTCCGTGTCAGGACAATCCCGTTGCAGGTCAGCACCGCCGTGACGACAACAAGGGCCTTGGCACACCAATGTGTTCTCGTCAGCAGAATCGCGACCATGAAGGGCAGCATCGCCACGAAATGAACGCCTAGCTCGGGTGCCCGGTCAAAGTCAGGTCCACCGATATCGTTCAATCGCCCGTCGAGGAAACTGTTCGGCCCGGCGGTGAAAGAGACGTAGCCCAGGTAGAGAGTACCGACGATGATGGTCCACGTTAGCGCTCGGTAGCTCTTCAGATCGGTGACGACGTGCGTCATCATCAGGACGAAGACCAGGACCTTGGTCATCTTGTCGATCGTCTTGTGGCTCGTCTCACACGGACCGGCGCCGGTGAACATGCTGATGTACATGGCCCCGACGAGAATGACGAACAGGACCTCCTGCCGATGCCAGAACCCCCTTCCGGGTCTGAGACGATGCCAATTCAGCACGAGGCCCACGGCCGTGCAGATCGCGGCCACCATGGCGTAGCGAATCCCCATCCAGGCAAGAGGCTTACCCCACCAGGTCGTGGTCGGATAGGTGAAGTACACCATCAGGTACGCCATGACGCCGAGCAGCGGATAGCGCAGCGCCCCCACGCATCCAAATAGGTATGAGACGAGGAACAGGATCGTCGTTAGGGGCATTGGCTACCGTCCGAAACCCATTATCCTGCCGGCGCGAGTCCGCCGGGCGTCAGACCCAACCGCCTTTGACCTCGGCGATCCGCCGGAGCGTCATTCAACGAGACGGCAAGAGCGGATCGAGCGCCCTGCCTTGGCGCCGCCGCCAACCGCCGTAGCTCGTTCCCGAGCGCCCGCTCCAGACAAATCGGCATCGCCAGCAAACACCACAACATCTCGCAGTAAAGGCGACTGACCGTCATGCCGCCGATCAAGAATACGAGGATGGAGCTCTCGAGCGCAAAGGCGTCAAGACTCAGCCGACGCAGTCCCGGGTGCGACGCAACAAGCCGCTTGGAGCGCCGAATCGCCAGGCACACACTTGCCAGAACAGCCGCAAACGCTACCACGCCGAAAATACCGAGCTCGGCGAAACACAGGACGATCGTATTATGTGCGTCAATCGCGAAGTAGGCCGGAGGGTAGTCTTCGACAAGACGCGTGAAGTTGCCGATCCCAACGCCCAAGGGGTTCGCCTTCCACATGCCCCAAGCAGCCTTCCATGTGGGGATCCGCCCGGCCGTGACCACCTGCCCCCCCTCATTCCGCTCTTCTTGGGACTGTTCCTCGATCGTCTTGGGGATCGTGGCCATGCGCTCCCAGAAGGCCGCGTCCGTCAGAGCGTAAGCACCAACCGCTCCTGCTAGGCCAACGGCGATTAGCCTCCCCCGCCAGGGCTTCGGGGTCCTGGCCAGACCCCACGCCATGCCGCCGATGATCGCCGTCATGGCCGAACGTGTCCGCGTCAGCACGATCCCGTTGCAGACCAGAACCGCGCAGACCAGCGCGAAGAGCCGAGTCGGCACGCCTCTCCCCGACAGCAGAACCGCGGCGATGAATGGGAGCATCGCGACGAAGTGCACGCCCAACTCGGGAGCCCGATCGAAGTCCGGCCCGCCGAGGTCGTTCAACCTCCCGTCCACGAAACTGTTGGGTCCCGCCGTATAGGACTCGTAGGCCAGGTAGAACGTTCCGGCGATGAGTGTCCACGTCAGCGCGCGATAGCTCTGCACGTCCGTGACGATCCGGGTCATCATTAAAACGAAGAAGAGCACCTTGGTCATCTTGTCCAGGGTCACGTGGCTGACATCGCAGGGCTCGGCACCCGTGAACATGCTGACGTACATGGTCAGAACGAGCAGGCCGAACAGCAGCTCTCGACGACGCCAGGGCGGCCCCTGCGAATGGAGGTGGCGCCAATTCAGCGCCACGCCGACCGCCGTGCACACGGCCGCCACGTACGCGTAGCGTATCTCCATCCAGGCAATCGGCTGAGCCCACCACGCGATCTTCGGATTAGCGAAATACACCATCAGGTAGGTCAGGATGCCGACGAGGGGATACCGCACCGCGCCTAGACATCCGAGCACGAACGAGGCGAGGAAGACGACCGTGGATATGGGCAACTGGTCGGACACGACAACACCCTATCTCGCCAGAGACACGCCCACCGGCCTCCGCTGAGCAGGACCTGTTCGATGAGGCCGGGCCCACACCGCTTCGTGAAGCTCGACCGTCTTGCGGGCCACGACCTGCCATGTCAGCTCCCGGCAGACACGGGCACGGCCCTGTTGGCCCATCGTCTCGCTAAGACCGCGATCGAGCAGCAGCCGAAGCAGGCCCCCAGCCACCGTCCGAGCCGAGTGACCGTCGACCCGAAGCCCCGTGACCCCGTCGACGACCGCGGACCCCGTCCCGCCGTCGCACCCGGCCAGAGCAGACTTGCCGCTGGCAGCCGCCTCCAGATAGACCATCCCGAATCCTTCAGTATCGCCCTCCGTGTCGCGATTCGGCATGGCAAAGACGTCACTCGCGGCGTACCACTCGGGCAACACCTCGTCGGACACCTGCCCCACGAAATGGACGCGGTCGGCGACATGATGCACGAAAGCCAATTGCCTCAGTCTTCCCTCGTCCTGGCCCGACCCGACAATGGCATACTGAACCGTCGGCACCACCCGGGCGATCTCCGGTAGGGCCTCGATCACGCGATCAAATCCCTTGCGAGGTTGGAGACGTCCTACCGATAGAATCAGCGGGGCGCCCTCGATCCCGAGATGGGATCGAACGGCCTGCCCGGAGACTTCGGGCGAGAAACGTTCCGTATCGACGCCGGGGCGCTGCACCGCAATTCGAGCGGGATCGACTCCAAGATCCACGAGCAGCTCACGGGTCTTTTCGCTGTTGGCGATGACCGCATCAGCCCTGCGATAGGTCCATCGCATGAAGGCCTGCTTGCCCGGCTCCCGCCAACCCGTGATCTCCTCTCCGTGAGCGTAGATCACGACCGGGAGATGCGACAGCCACTTCGCCAGAATCGACACGAACCCCTCGGGCAAAACGCGCCCCGCGTGAATCGCCTCGAACCGCCCGGTCCACGCCAGCGGAGCAATTCGACGGACCAGCCCCGCGTAGATGGCCGCCGATTCAGGACGAAGCCATCGATGCCGACGCCACGGTATGCGATGCACCGCCCGTGGATACGACCGGTCGAACGCCTCGCAGGCTGCGACCTCGGAAGTCACGATCTCGCAGCCCGCCGCCTCGGGGCGACCGTAGACCTGGTCGAACCAGACGGCCGTGCCCCCGCGCGTGGGACTGAACAGTTCCGTGACCACAATCGCTCGCATGCGTTTCTTCTCTGAGCCGTGCTCCCGTGGCATCGCGGTCGCGCCCTTTGGAAGCGCGCCTCTGGTGTCCAGACGGCTAGGTCTTCGCGAATAGCCCGCCGATGAAGCCGCTGTCGCGGTAGTATCCGGCGATCAGCCAACGCAGCGGCGGGAAGTACCGGAACCAGCGATAGTCGAATATCGGGTGCACATGCCGCCACCGGCGCAGCGAGAGCCCCGCTTGCCGCCCCATCCGGTCGAATCGACTCTCGTCGAAGCTGTGCAGGTGTCCTACAGGCGGGAACGACCCGTGGCAGTGCGGGCACGCTTGTTCGGCCAGACTCTCTCGGTAAGGCGTCATGCACACGACGTAGCGTCGAGCGACACGAGCCAATTCCCGCATCGAGCGTTCCGGATCCTCGACGTGCTCGAGCACTTCGACGCACGTGACGACGTCGAACTGCCCGTCGGCAAACGGCAAGGCGGATATGTTCGACTGAAGGAATCGGCCGTCCGGATGATGTCGCCGGGCGTAGTCCATTCGACTGCCGGCCAGATCGGTACCAACGACATGCTCAAAGCCCCGGCCATCCAGAACACGACATAGATGGCCGTCCCCGCATCCGACGTCGAGAACGCACCGACCGGCCCGACGCGGCAGGAGCCGAAGTATCAGACGCACCCGCACGGTCTCGACTGGATCGAACTCCGGGACGCAGCGGAACCGACGCCCGATATCCTCGTAGAATGTCCTGAGATCTGGATGCGTTGACGCGTCGCG
Organism: Phycisphaerae bacterium; assembly: GCA_016927755.1. GTDB lineage: Bacteria > Planctomycetota > Phycisphaerae > UBA1845 > JAFGLZ01 > JAFGLZ01. Next base: position 36,583 of record JAFGLZ010000002.1, on the reverse strand, counting down.
GCTCCCGGACTCCCCCGGAACTAGTCGCGGATCCAGAAGGTGTCCGCATGTACTGTTCATTCCGATCGCCAGTCCTTTTCAAACAGCCCGCCGATGAAGCCGCTGTCACGGTAGTATCCGGCGATAAGCCATCGCAGCGGCGGGAGGTACCGAAATCGTCGATACTCGAACATTGGGTGCCCGTGCCGCCATCGTCGTAACCGCAACCCCGCGGCCTCGGCGAGCGCCGCGAACCGGTGCTCGTCAAAACGGTGCAGGTGTCCATCGGGGGGAAAGGTCCGACTGCAGTGGGGACACATGTTCTCCGCAACGGATTCTCGGTAGGGGGTCTTGACGACCACGTACCGCCGAGCAACACGAGCCAACTCCCTGAGCGCACCAACGGGATCAGGCTGATGCTCCAAAACGTCGACGCATGTCACAACGTCGAACGATGCGTCCGCGAAAGGCAAACGGTTGACGTCCGATTGCGCGAACCGTCCATGAGGATTCCGGCCTTGAGCGTAAGCCAACCGACTGTTGGCCAGGTCGATGCCGACGATGGTGTCAAAGCCGCGCCGAGCGAGCTGCTCGCACAGGTAGCCGTCCCCGCAACCCACGTCAAGAGCGCTGGATCCAGCGTCCCTGGGCAGCAGGCGGAACACATGCCGCACGCGAACTGCTTCCCGTGGGTCGAACTCCGGCACACATCGGAACCGGCTTCCGTTATCCTCGTAGTAGCCCCGCAGGTCCGCAACCGACAACTCCGCCCGAGGGACGGCCAAATCCCGTGCAGCCCGATCGGATTGGCCAAGAATGCCTCCGGTTGCCACGCTCATCTGGCGACGCCTCCTATCATGTGGGTTTCCGACGCCTCGCCAACGGCATTCGCAGCGGCGTCGCGCGACGACGAGACGCCCAGGACGCTGCGATAGACCGTGGCAATCAGACGACCATGCTGTGCGATGCCGAAGTGCGTCTCGATCCGCTTCCGCGCGGCCAGCCCCATGGCTTCGCGGCGATCCGTATCTCTCAACAGAGACAGAACCGCCTCGGCCATACCATTCGGATCGTCGGGCAGGATGAACAAGCCCGTCTCGTTCGCGACGGCCGCCTCCTCAGCGCCCGGCACGGCAGAGATCACGGCGGGTCGGCCGCAGCTCGCCGCCTCGATCACGCACCGAGGAAATCCAACCTGCAAGACCCGCGTGCCGTCGCCCGATGGGCACACCGACTCAAACCGCATCGGGCAAACCACGACGTCGCTGGCCTGGTAGGCCGGCACGACGTCTTCCACAGGGCCGTGTATGTGAACCTGCCCTGTCATGCCCTGCACGTACGCCTGTTTCCTCAGACTCTCGGTGAATCGTCCGCCCGGTGTGAGATCGCGACCGAACAAGTGGAAGTCCACGGGTCGACCAAGCCGATCCGCCACGAGTCGGGCAGCGTCAAGAAACACATCCTGCCCCTTGAGAGGCGAGAGGTTGCTGACGACCGTGACGGTCAGGACGTCCTCCGGCCACCCCCACGCGGCCTTGGCAGCCGAAACCGAAATTGCCGGACGGAATCTCTCCGTGTCCACCGCGTTCGGCGCGATCACCGCATGAACGCTCGCGATCGAGGCCGGCAACAGCGGACGCGTGTATTCCGCCATCGCCCTGCTGTTGAAGATGATGGCCGCCGGCCTGGCCAGCCCGAAGGCCCACGCCAGACCCTCGGCGCGCCGGGCCATTCGAAAATGACACAGCGACGGGACGCGCGCCAACCTGGAGGCCAGTCCTGCCAGACGGAAGCCCGCAATGTCGTTGACATGAACCAGGTCGATGTGCTGACGGCGGATCAGTCGCCGAAGCCACCAGATCCATGCCAGATGAGAGCCCGACCATCGCCCGGGGCGCGGCACGCCGCCGGGCCAGTAGCACTTCACCCCACGGTCCTCGACCGATCGACCAATCGGGCCGGTCGAGTCACACACCGCCGATACCTCGAACTCCGACCGATCCAACCCGTCGATCAGAGCGCGCAGGCTGCGGCCCGACCCACCAATGTTGGGATCGTTCTCGATCAGCAGTATCCGATACTTAGCTCGCACACTCATCCCCAAGCGCCAGACCCACCATCGTCGTCAACGCCATTCGGCGAGGATTCAGTCGCAATGATCGCCACGCCTCCGCGATGCCTTCCCGACGACGCCCCAGCTTCGCCAGGACGGTCGCGTGATCGAGGTGTGCCCGGCTCAGTGACTCGGCCAGCGCGCGCCGGATTGGGCGTCCGCACTGCGAAAGCATCCGACGCAGATCCCGGTAAGCCCGAACCGTCTCGCGCTGAGATCGCTCATGGTCGGTCCGGACCGTGCTCGCCTGGCGCAAGTAGTACGTGGCGATTGGCTCACAAACAGCCCCGAATCGAGAAGATGCCGCAACCGCGCGCATCGCCAGGTGCATGTCCTCAGCCACGGACAGCCATCCGCAGAACCCCCCGATCCGATCGAACAACCCGCGCGTCAGCATCATCGTGATGGAGGATCCGAACCCGCGCCGCAGGAAGTTGGGAACGTCCTCTCGCGAGAAGACGATCGCACCGTTACGGGCCTCTCGCCGGACCCGCTCCATCAGCCACGGAACTCGGTCGAAGCCAGTACCCAGCGACCGACCTGACTCGTCGATGAACCGGTAATTGCCGGAGATGAACTCCAGATCGTCGTACGTGCTGGCTAGGCCAAGCTGCCATTCGAGTTTCGTCGGATACCACACGTCGTCAGCGTCGAGCCAAGCCAAGTATTGGCCGAGGGCCGCCTCCGCGCCCTGATTCCGTGCCGGTCCCGGACCGAGGTGCGGGCATCGAATCACCCTCACTCGATCGCCCCGGCTTCGCGCTGCCTCTGCGGTCCGATCGGTCGAGCCGTCGTCGACGACGATCAGCTCCCAATCACCCAACGTCTGCGCAAGCACGCTGTCGATGGCTCGCCCAATCGTGTCCTCCGCGTTGTAGGCGGGAATGACGACGCTCACCAGAGGCCGACTCATATCATGGCTCCGAACTCGAAGAGCTCCACCGGATCGACCAGGTCGAGCGGACTCTTGCGGGCCTCGGGCCGGATCGGCATGTTGACCGACACGATGTTTCGGAGCGTACGCCTGCACGGCCGGGTCACGACGGCACGCAGCGCCGTCACCGTGGCCATCATCCGCCGGTTCTCTCGAGCCAACAGAATAGACCAGTCCATCTTGACTCGGGCGATCTCATCGCGAACAGCCCACGCCATTTCGGTCGGCAGGCGATGGTGACACAGCAGGTTCGTGAGGGACTGGCATGTCACTCGATGCCGTCGAATGTCCTCTTGATGCGAGGTCGAACCGGCCATTCGGCGGTAAGCGGCCACCGGAACGCGCACGGCACCATAAGCCTTGGCCGCGGCGACGAGACGGAACATCAGATGGAGGTCCTCGGCCAGATCAAACCGCTCGCAGAAGCCGCCGACGCGATCGAACAAATCCCGCCGAACAAGCATCGTCGACAGGATCCCAAACCGATGACGTACGTAATCCGCCGCCCGCTCGGGGCCGAGAACGACGTTCTCGCGATCGATCACGTCGTCCCGGATACCCACAATCGGGTTGTCGCGGAAGGCCTCCCCCGTGATTCGTCCGCTTTCGTCGATCGTGTGATGATTGCCGGTAGCGTATTCGACGCCCGGATAGGATTCGACAAGGGCCAACTGCTCGACGAGCTTGTGGGGATACCAGAAGTCATCCGCATCCAGGAAGGCCAGCCAATCACCTTTGGCCAGTGAGGCCCCGTGATTCCGTGCGGCGCCCGGCCCGCCATGCGGCCGCCCCACGTAACGCACGCTCGATCCGTAAGCCCGCACCCGGTTCTGGGTCCCGTCAGTGGAGCCATCGTCCACGACGATGACTTCCAGATCGTCGTGGAGCTGAGCCAGGACGCTCTCGATCGCGTGACTGATGAAACGCCCCGCGTTATAGGACGGAATGACGACGCTCACCATGTGGCTGCTCATGGTCCGCTCTCCCGGCGTGGTCGGATTGCCGCCCCGTGGCGGGGGCCGCTGCCTGGTATATCGGACCATTGACCCGCCCTGTTGAGATAAGAACCGGAACGTTATTGGGCCTTGGCCAGACGGGCGTGTCGGACTGACGGGGGCTCCAACCGGGTGCCGCGCATCAGGCAGACGCAAACCTGACTCGCGGACCCGCTCGCTCCCGAGACGCGGGCCTATCGGGCCCAGTCGGAGCACGCTTGGCAGTACTGTGATGCGGATAGACTCGCTTGTGTCGACAGGAGAGAGATGCTGGAAGGAGGAGCGTCAGCCGCCCTTGGCGACCTCGGCGGAAATCAGATATTTGCCTCCACCTGAATCGGAAATACCACAGCGGATGATGTCGCCGCTCTGGAAATCGACGCCATTCTCGAGCGCCCCTCCACCGTAGGTAACGGTGTGGGGGTTCACGCCACCCGGATCGATGACGGCCGCCACTGACCAGCCATCCAGACTCCCGAGAGCGACCCGCTCGACGGTCCCCTCCACGGCAAGGGTCTTGGTCTGGCCCGGCTGGATCGTCACGGCCAGGACGGTGGGCTCGAGGCTGCCGGACCGCTGCCACGCCAATCGCCACTGGACAGGAGACTTCGTGCCGTTGGCGTAGCTGATTACGACGTTCCCGCCGTCTTCATCAAGCAGGCCAGAGGGAAGCCCAAGCCCCGCCAGGAGATTCCCCTCGAACGCAGAGAAGCCCACGCAACCCGGGTTTGCGGCCAGAAGCGCCGCTATGGCTAGACTGATACCCCTGCTTGTCTGTGTCTTTCGTTCGGATGTCACTTCGGGAAACACTCCGAGGCGTAGACGGTGCCAAGGACCACGATTTAGTTGCCGCTAGTATAGCACGAAAGCCAACCCGAGGCAAGAAATAAGGCGACATACAAGATCGTCTTAATTGCAGGACCGCGCATCCAAGGACTACCTCTGGTCTTCCCAAATTGTCAGGGATACGTGGATAACGACAAATTGCCGAGCCTGAGGAGCTGAAACAAGTGGATCTCTTGACCAGCGATTTTCTGCGGTTTTGGAGCGGCGAGCGATCCGCCAGGAGCTCCTCCGCCGCTGATCAGCCGCCGAAGCACTACAGGCCATCCGCTTTGTCGGCGGAATCGGTCTCTGGTTCGGCGGCCCGAGGCTCATCGAGAAGATGAGCGTTGTGCGGTTCGGCTACGATGTCGTCACGTGGCTGATCGCTCCGCCCCTGGTGCAGGTCGGCGAGCTCGGGCACCTCAGGCATGTCGCTGAAATCCTCCTCGGACTCCTCCTCGTCGAGCCATCCCTCGGTCGAGGAGGACTCGGCTTCGCCGGTCTCCGCCCGCGCAGCGGCCCGCCCAAAGGGCGCCTCACCGCCACCTTCACTCCGCGAACCCCTAGATGACTCGGAACCGGATCCATCCGACTCGGTTCTATCCGCCGCCGAGCCCTCTTCCCCGGAGGCAAACGGCGAAGGCGTTTCGATCGGCTCGTCGATCGGCGTGGCATCCTGCAAGTGCATGATGATTGGCGCGAACGGCGCCTCTTGCTCCACGCGGACCCGGTGCTGGCGGACTAACTCCAGCAAGGCAAGGAATAGGCCGATGCACTCGCTTCGCGTGCGGCCCTCGAAGATGCTGATGAACTCCATCGACCCGCCTTCGCGCTGCAGGCGATCGACGACGTCGGTCGCATGGAGGGCCAGCGGCGTGTCGTCATACTGAACCTCGTGCGGGGCGAACCGGCCAATCTTGGCCATTACTTCCCGGAAGGCCTCGACCAGGTCCCACAGATGGACCGAATCGATATCGATCTGCTCCTCGGCCTCCGGATCGATCTCGACCGGACGACGTACGTATCTCTGGGCCCAGTCCTCAGCCGAAGCCCGGAGATGATCGGCCGCGTCCTTGAACTTCTTGTACTCCAGCAGTTGTCGGACGAGCTCCAGCCGCGGGTCCTCGAACTCCTCCTGGCTCTCGGGCGGAGGCTTGGGCAGGAGCATGCGGGATTTGATCTCCATGAGCATGCTGGCCAGGACGAGGAACTCCCCTGCCGCGTTGGGGTCGATCTCGTGAAACAGCTCCACGTACCCCACGTACTGCTCGGTGATCCTGACGATGGGGATGTCGTAGATGTCCACTTCCTCCCGCCGGATCAGGTAGAGCAACAGATCCAGCGGGCCGTTGTAGACGTCGAGTTGGACGCGATAGTCGTCTGCCATGTATTCCTGGTGTGTCGCTCGCGAACGATTGTCCGCGAGGGACGTCGGGTGTCAGACCCCTGAGTCGGGACAAGGTCTACCGCGCCCGGTTGATCACGATCCCCGTGGCCTTGCGGACCTCGTCCATCACTTCGCACGCTACCGCACGCGCCTTGCGGCCACCCGCCGCGAGTACTTCCTCGACATAATCACGGTTACCGTTGAACTCGTCGTACTTGGCACGCGCGGGACCGAGACGCTCAACGAACAGCTCGAAGAGCCGCTTCTTGCTCTCGCCGTAGCCCATCCCCCCCTTGCGATAGCGCTCCTCCCACTCGGCGCGCTCTTCATCGTCGGCGATGAGCCGCAGCAGCGCCATCACGTTGCACTTGTCGGGATCCTTTGGATCCTCGACCGGCGTCGAGTCCGTCACGATCGACATGATCTTCTTGCGAACCTGCTTCTCGGGAATGAACAACTCGATGGCGTTGTCGTAGCTCTTTGACATCTTGCGCCCGTCGACGCCGGGCACGACGGCAACCTCCTCGCGGATGAGGGGCTCCGGTCGGACGAGGATCTCTCCGAACTGCTGGTTGAACTTGGTCTGTATGTCCTGCGTGATCTCGACGTGCTGCTTCTGATCCTGCCCGACGGGGACCAGGTGGCTCCGGTAGATCAGGATGTCCGCCGCCTGCAGGACCGGATACGTGAACAGCCCCGCGTTGGCGCTCAGTCCTTGGGCGAGCTTGTCCTTGTACGCGTGACAGCGCTGCAGCAGCGGAACCGGCGTGACGGTGCTGAGGATCCACATCAACTCCGCTACTTCCGGAACGTCCGACTGCCGGAAGAAGACGGTCTTGTCAGGATCAAGGCCGATGGCCAAAAAGCCCATGGCGACCTCGAGCGTGTATTCCTCCATCGCCTTCGGGTCCGTCAGACTCGTCAGCGCGTGGTAGTTGGCGATGAAGTAGAAGCACTCATGCTCGGCCTGCAGCTCGATCTGCGGACGCATCGCTCCGAAGTAGTTGCCCAGATGCAGCTTCCCTGACGGTTGAACACCGGATAAGCAGCGCATGATTCTTCCTGTACCTCGCTCTCTCCTGCAAGACCTAGAAGGCGCCTGGGCAGCCCGCCACGTGGGTCAACACCAGATTGACCGGGTGCCTGATCAGCCACAGAAGCGGACTGATGCTGTTCCCGGTCAGGAACGGCAAGGCCACCAGACCCAGGATAATGTACATGCCATAGGGGGCCAAGTCGTCCAGCGTCCGCTTGCCCTCGGGGCCCAGGAAGTACCGGGTTACGTGGAAACCGTCCAGCGGGAAGATCGGCAACATGTTGAAGACGGCCAGCCCACAGTTCACGAGCACGCCGATGTAGACCATCCGGAAGATGTTCCACTGCGATCGTGCGTCCGGGATCACGTCCAAGATGTTCGAGTGCAGGATCCCGCGCAGGAGTAGGGCAAACGCCATCGCCTGCAGCAGGTTGCTGATCGGCCCGGCAATCGAGACAAGCATGTTGTCGCGTCCCGGGTGTCGGAAATTGAAGGGGTTCACCGGAACGGGCTTGGCCCAGCCGATCGGCCCGAACATGATGCAGAGGGTCCCAAACAAGTCAAGATGTGCCAATGGATTAAGCGTACACCGCCCCATCCGCTGGGCGGTGGGGTCTCCCAGCCGATAAGCCACATAGGCATGCGAGAACTCGTGCACCGTCAGGGCGAGCAGGACGATGGGAATGCGAGTCATAAGGTCGGTAATATTAAACACAAGCGTCCTCGCTCAGGGAACTCGCCAGTCGCACCCGCCGGGCGGGAACATCCTCAGGGGCCAATCATGTAAGCCTAGCCGGCGTGGGCGGTTTGTCAAGCTGAGGGGGGGGTCGCATGATCCGTTCAGGCGTCCTCCCGCTACACAGACAAGGGGGTCCACGCCTTCCAAGGGACGGTCGTTATGCGAACATGAGCTTGACGGACAGACGGCCCGGTGGATACTGGGCGGAATGGGCCTGAAGCGCGCCATTCTTGGACTACTGCCAACCTCGACGAACCGGCTTCGGCGCGATGCCAGACGGTTCGCCGAGCAGGTCCTGGGCCCATCCCGCATATCACAGATCGAGGGGGTGCCGGGGTGCCTGAACCGAGAGCAGGGGTCGGTCCTCTGCTACCTGGTCGCGGCGACGGACGTGTCGGGCTGTGTCGTCGAGATCGGCAGTTTCATGGGTCTCAGCACGCTCTGGCTAGCCGAGGGGGTCAGGCATGGCGGCAAGGTTCGGGTGGTGGCCATCGACCCCCACGACGGTCACGAGCGCCCCGAGATCGAGCCGCAGCGTGACTCCTACGCCACGTTTCTCGATCACCTCCGCCAAGCCGACGTCGAGGACGTCGTCGAGCCGATTCGCGAGCGGTCGGCCTCCGTCGCCAAGCGATGGGACGAGCCGATTCGGTTGCTCTGGGTGGACGGTTCACACGACTATGGGGACGTTCTGGCGGACCTCGAGGGCTTCGCTCCGCACGTCTCGCCCGGTGGGTACGTCGCGCTGCACGATACGCGTGGCGGACGCTTCCCCGGGGTGCGTCAGGCGATGCTGGAGTACTTCGCCGGGCACCGTGAGTTCGCCCGTGTCGTCAACCTGCGGAACATGACCGTCTACCAGCGCAGAGCGGGAGAAGGCGCCGCCAGCTCAACTCCTTGACGGGGTCAGCCGGATCGTCGCCATCTCCAACGGTCCCAGGTCGACCTCGATGCTGCCCCCACTGACCGGCAGCTTGCCCTGGACCTCCTCGAGTAGGTTCACTCGTTCCGCCGCCTCGACCTTCCAGGGGGCGTTGAACTTGACGCGTGCCTTAGCGGCCTTGCCGTCGAACTCACGTAGGCGGACGATCACGCCCTCGCCCTGGCGGGCCCAGGTCATGCCCGTAATCATCACGCCGGCGGGCGAGACCTCCACGATCCCCGCCTGATTGCTCGCATGGCCTCCGCCCTGCCCCTTGGGCAGGTACGCGATCGGCATCGGGGTGCAAACATCCACGCCGAATCGATGCGCGGACGAAACGGCGTCGTCCCCGTGCGGACGGGACGTCATGGCGAACGCGAACTGTAGCTCGCCGCCTTGTGAGGCCGGGAAGTTGGTGAACCAGTAGTTGTTGAACAACCACATGTAGAAGAGCGGTCCGGGCTTGGTCAGCCGCTCCTGGTACTGACCGACGTGGATATCACCGATCTGGACGAGCGGCGTGGCGAGACTGGCCACGACGACGTCCAGGCCCTTCTCGGCGCCTTCGCTCACCCGCACGTACCGCTGGATCGAATGGTAGTCCGACGCGGTGCGGTCGATCTGCCCAGGCCCGGGCTGGAAGGTCCCGCCGACGGCATCCAGGTCGAACACGGGCTCCCGCAACGCCAGCGGGAAGGCCAGGTAGCCTGCCTCCGGATTCGTCGCGCTCGGCTTGTGGATCGTCAGGCGGACGTCGACCCGAGGCGTGCGGCGATAGAGCATCAGCTCGCATTGAATACGATGACCCTCGGCGATCTTCGAGCTGATTCGCAGGCTTTTGGCTAGCGGCCCGTCATGCCCCTTGGTGACACTCACCGAGGTCGGAACGGCTCGATCGAAATCGAGGTCCTTCCGCGGCGGCCAGAACATCCCCCGACCGCCCTTGGGCTGCTCATAGACGTACTGGAGCAGGCCGTACTTGCCCTTGCCGACAAGCTCCCGGTCGGTCTTCTTGTCGCGGAGGCTGAATAGGGTCCCGGTCTTCGGGTCGATCTCCACCCAATAGTATTCGTTCTCGATCGCCTTGCCCGCGAACTTCAGGTCGGTACTCAGATCGGGCTCCGGGGCCGCATCCTCGATCCGAAAAACGCGGTATCCCAGAGCGGGCACTGGAGGTACATCGACGGCGTAGGTCGAATCGTAGATCGGCGCGCGGCCCAGGGATTGCAGAGCAACCGGCTTGCCCGTCGCCACGTCGACGAGCCTGAACGCCTTGCGTCCGTAAGTTGCCGGGGCCGGAATGCGAAAGACCTGCACGCCCCCGCGCGGCCAGGAGGAGGGGTTCTGGACCACGATGGAGGGCCCCGTCGTCGGAATGCCCGAGGCGCCCGCCTCGCGAGCCGCGTCGTAGATCGAGGCGGTCAAGAGCGACGCCTCGTAGGCCTGGGCCGACTTGTAGCCCCACTGGGCCTTGGTCATCCAGCTCTCGGGCTGGCTGATGCTGCCGGCGAAGCCCCAGGTGTGTTCGTCGAACATTAGCGTACGCCGAAAGGCGTGAGCGATCTTGGACGGAAGTTCCGGGAAGGCCTTCTTGTCGGCGGACGCCGCCAGGATCGTCAGAGCGGACTCGAGCAACTCGTGCGTCTCGCGGATCATCGAGACCTCTTGGACGGCCGACCCGTTGCCATCGGCCCACCAGTCGCACCATGCCTTTCGGATGTGAGGCAGCTTGTCGGCGGACTCGGCCTCGATCGCCTTGAAGAACTCGCTAATCGTCGCCACGCGGAGCTTCGGCCAAACGAACCGCTCGTTCCAGTTCTTCACGAGATCGCAGAATCCCGGGCTGGGCCAGGCATCATCCGTGTGGTAGCCCGAGAGCTGCAAGAGCACCGCCGAATGCGGGTATCCGCCTCCCTCCAATCCCGCGAGGTAGCCGGCCAGACGGTCGCTCACGCGGGCCGGATCGGTTGTCTCGGTGAAGTAGTTACCGGCCATATAGTGCTCGCCACGCCAAGTCAGCACGGACGCGCCGTCCGGCGATTCCCAGTAGAGCCCCGTCGGCCGGTCAAACGGCACGAGCGATCGTGTGCGGTTGATTCCCGTGGAGAAATACTTCACCCCGCAGCCTGCCAACAGCCGAGGCAAAGACAGTGCGTAGCCGTTTACATCGTTCTGCATGGCGGTCAAGACCTTCGCGCCCAACTCGCGCCGCAGCCTGGCGATGATCTGCAGCTCGTGAATGAGCACCTCTTCGGTGGCCAGGTCGGTCATGTTCATCGGCATGGCCGCGAGCTCGATCCGGCCCTCTGCGATGGCCTTCCGGAGGGCGTCGATCCGCTGTCTGCCCCGGGTCTGTAGGAAGAGGTCGTCCGACCACGTCGCTTCGCACGTCCAGCGGAACTTGGCGTCGTCAGGGTAGTCCTTTGTTTGCTCGACGTAGTCCAGCGCGGCGTCGATGTAATCCACAAGTCGGGCCGCCAGCGACGCCTGCGTATCCGGGTAGCCCACGTCCGAGTGTGTGTGCTGAACGAGGAAGACCTGCCACGGTCGAACGGGCCGCAGATCAATCGTGGTGGAGATCGCCTTGCCGCCGGTCTTCAGGACGAGCTGCCCCTTGGCGGGCGCCTTGACCGGTGGGATGGACATCATGATGGTGGTGCTGCCTAGCTTGCGCTCCGGCACCGGCTGAGAGCAGGTCTTGCCATCCACGGTCAGCTCCAACTGCCCGGCAGAACCGCAGGCGTCAATCCGCACGTCCAGTTGCTGAACCGGCCCGCTGGGCGACTTCAGGACGAACGGCCCGGCCTGGGCTTGCACCGCCGCGGCCGGATCGGTCCCGCCGAGAGGCTCCAATCGCACGGCGTCGTAGAGCATCCAGGAGCCGCCGATGCTCTTGATCTGGATCATGTTCTCGCCCTTGCGGAGCAGGTCACCGGTCATCGGCAGCCGGATCACGTATTCGCGACCCGCGGCGGGACGTTCGAGGCTCGCGTCGCCCGCGCCGCGTGGCACCTGAACCTGGGCGGTTTGGCCGTTCACCTCGATCTCGACGAGGGGCGGCGCGCCGCTGTGCGTGTCGACCAGGTCGACGATGAGGCATGCACGTCCCTCGACGGGCTTATCGAGGTTGAAGACGATCCGGAAGGTGTGCGTCTTGCCGCCCGCCCAAGCGTCCGCCGGGCCGGGATGGATGAACGGCCATGCCCTGTCGGGCTCGTCCTTGCCCGCGCGGAAGATCACGTCCGAGGGAAACGTCTTGGTGTAGGCCTGGTGCTGACTGGGAATCGCCAGTTCGGCATACGTGTTGTTCGACCGTCCGATCTGCCAGATCGGTTCGGCGTCCGCGGCCGTCCCGGCCGACGAGATCGAGGTCAGAACGCATGTGATGAGCAGGTTCAACATCGCAGGGATCTCCCTTCAACAGTGCGCTCGCCCCCTTCTCCACGCATCCTCAGTCTACTGGCTGATCCACCCCTTGGGAATGTCGACGAGGTAGCCGGCGATCTGACGGGCATCCGGACGGATCTCGTAGTCAACGACGAAGCGGCGTCCGGCATCGATCTCGACGGATACGGGATAGCTGCCGTCGGGGATCGGCTTGCCGTCCGGCAGGTACTGATAGCACGGCAGTCGATTGGCCACGTCCCACTTTACGAACCGGTCGTCCTCCGGACGAACCATTGAGACCGAAACCATGCGCCGATCGGCGTACGTCAGCACCGGCTTGCCCTGGTGCAGCCCCAGAGCCGGCGGCGAGGGCGCGCGCTGGCTCTGGACGTTCGTTAGCAGGGGTTTGGACCACGTTCGTCCGCCGTCGCCGCTCTCGGTAACCCAGAAGAAGCCGTCACGTGACGGATGGCTGTTGCGAATCAGCCCGATGATCCGCTTGGGCGAGACCTCCAGCGCGTCCCACTCGTCGCCGATGAAGCCGGGCACGTCGGGTACGCGGACCGTCGTCCACTTCTTTCCGCCGTCACTGGAAAGTGCCGCCAGCGATCCGTTGCCCGGGGCGACGTAGTAGGGAATCAGGATGTCACCGGTCGACAAGGGGATCGGCGCCGACCGCGTGCGGGCATCGCGCTCGTCGATGGCCAGGTCGTCCTGCCAGCTCTGCCCGCCGTCGGTCGAGCGGATCACGCGGGACTTGGAGACGTGCTTCGAGGTGTACGTGTTGTAGCAGACCAGGAGCGTGTCGTCGGGCAGCTCCGCGATCGCCGCGTTACGATCGTCCACACCGCCGTAGTCGATGACCACGCGCCCCGGCGACCACGTCTTTCCCCCGTCGTCGCTGTCGGCGACCATCACGCGCCCCGTCGGCGAGAAGCCGTGCACGCTGTCGTCTCGCCAGACACACAGCAGCTTGCCCTTTTGGGTCCGCGTGACCCACGGCCAGCCGGGGTAGTTGCCCTTGTGGACGATGACGTCGGGTTTGGTCTTAGGTGTCATTGTCATCCTCGTGGAATCGCGCACTCGCTGAGAAGCCAAGGCCCACCTACCCCTGGAGGAGGCCTCTGACCGCAAAGCGTACGGGGCATCGGAAGCACAATCAATCCGCCAGGCCCATTTGTTCAGGAACCCTCGCGAGCAAGAAGAATCCCAAGCAGGTCCTGGAGGCGGCGGAGCTACTGCGTTAGACTGGTTCTTGGAGCATGGAGCAGCGTATGATCAAGTCTGTCAAGTTCACGAACTTCAAGGCACTACGCGACACGACGCTGCCGCTGGGACAATTCACGCTGATCATTGGACCCAACGCCAGCGGGAAGAGCACCGCGCTTCAAGGCCTTGTTGCCGCGATTCATCGTTCGGACATGGGTGGTTTCGCCAGAGTCGCCAGCGCCCACGTCCGCAGCATGAAGACCGCCGAGGTCAGCATCATCGTGCAGGTCGAGGAAGCCGGACAGGCGCACACCTACCACGTCGGATGGAGCGCGCACGGTGGCTTCCAGGTGGGACACGACATAGAGGAGTTGGGGCGGTTCCGCTCGATTACGGTGTTCTCCTTGGACGCCCAGGCGATAGCGGCTCCCGTTCAGCTCCGAAAAGGCATCGTGATCGGCGTGAATGGCAGCCACTTGGCCGGCGTCCTTGACCGGATGAGAGATGGCGAGCCGGAACGATTCGAAGCGCTGAACGAAGAACTCGGAAGGTGGCTGCCTGAGTTCGATCGGATACTCTTCGACATCCCGGCGGACAACCAGCGCGCATTCCAACTACGAACTCGGGAGGGACAGCACACGATCCCCGCGACAGATCTCTCGCAGGGAACGCTCCTCTCCTTGACGATGCTCACGCTAGCGCATCTTCAGGAACCACCCCGGATCATCTGCCTGGAGGAACCGGACCGCGGGATCCATCCTCGTCTGCTGCGACAGGTCCAGGACGCCCTGTACCGTCTGTCCTACCCAGAGCACTACGGCGAGACCAGACCGCCCAGCCAGGTGATCGTAACCACTCACTCGCCGGTTATGCTCGATCTGTACCGCGATCACCCCGAGGAGATCGTCGTCGCCAATAAGGTCGGCATGGAGGTCAAGTTCGAGCGCCTCTCAGACCAGCCCAATATCCGTGAGATCCTCGATGACGGCCATCTCGGCGACATCTGGTATACGGGGATCCTCGGAGGAGTCCCCCTCGAGTCATGAAGATCGCTATCCTAAGCGAATCCCCGGCGGACGAAGCAGCGATCAGGATCTTGGTAGACGCGATTCGTGGTGAGCACACCGAGTGGCTCGGATCTCTCAGAGTCCCGAGTCGCGGCTATGATGGCGTCAGGAAGTCTTTGCCCAGAGTCATCGCGCATTTGCACTACCGTACGGATGCCGACGCGTTGGTGACGGTTGTGGACTCCGATCGAACGTCGATACATCTTCCCGAACACGAACAGCCCGGCAACGAGGACCCCGCGTGTCGCCTCTGTCTGCTTCGAGGCATTGCCAAGGATGCTCGCGGCGAGTTGGCAGCGCTCCATGGGAGACGCCCACTCACAGTCGCCGTGGGATTGGCATGCCCGTCAATCGAAGCCTGGTATCAGTGCGGATTGGACGCACATGCAACGGAGGCCGCATGGCAGCGCGACCTCGACGACGGCGCGGACGCACCGATCATCATTCGGAATCGGCTGAAACGAGCTGTGTACGGAACGGACAGGCCAAGTCTGGCACTGGAGACGCAACACGCAGTGGCGCACGCTCAACGACTGGCGCGACAGACCGAGCTGCTGGAGAAGAGCTTTCCGATGGGGTTCGGCTCGCTGTCTCGAACTGTCGGCGATTGGTGACAACCTTGCGACAGCCAGTCCCTGCCCCGCAGAGGCAATCGACCTCCGGCCTCAGGACACTTCGTGAGGGCCTTCCCTACCGCCCCGCCGTGACCGAAGGAAAACGCTCGGGCATCAGGTGGGGGATGAACATCGCGTTGACGTACTCGTCCTGGAACTCTGGGATCGTGTTGAGTTCGACGATTCTCGGTGCGGCGGCGATGGCCTGGAAGGCCTGCCAGGCCTCGTGGTCCACCAGGCCGACGACGGCGCCGGCGAGCGACCCGTTGCCCAGGACCGAGTACTTGGCCAGCGGCAGGTCGGGCAGCAGGCCCATGGCGATCGCGCTGCGCAGGTCGATGTGCCGGGCGAATCCGCCGGCCAGGTAGAATCGATCGATCTGGGCGAGCGTCACGCCGGCCTGTTGGAGCAGGATCGTGATGCCCGCGTACATCGCGGCTTTGGCCTGCAGGAGCGTGGCGATGTCTCGCTCGTCCACCAGGATGTCCTCGCGGCGATCCTCGGTCTCGGCGCGAGGCACGACGACGTAGCCCAGACAAGCCCCCTGCTCGGTCTTGACCTCCACGAGCCGATCGGAACGTCCCATCAGAGCACGACCCAACCGCCCCGTCTCGTCGATCAGTCCCACGCGCCGGGCCTCGGCGATCAGGTCGATCAGGCCGCTGCCGCAGATTCCGATCGGGGCGTTTCCGCCGATCACGTCCACGTCGGCGGCGAGCGTCTCGGGATCGATGCGGATGTGCTCGATCGCCCCGGTGCTGGCCCGCATGCCGCAACGGATTCGTCCACCCTCAAACGCCGGACCGGCCGCCGTGGCCGTGGCCATCAGCCTGCCCTTGTGGCAGATCGCGATTTCCCCATTTGTGCCCAGATCCACGATGAGCGACGACTCGTCGCTCCGCGTCAGGCCCGAGACGTGCAGGTCGCTCGTGATGTCGCCGCCGACGTACGCACTGATCGACGGGACGACGTCGACGAAGCCGGCCGGGTTGATGCCCACGCCGAGCTTGCCGGCCCGGAACGTACCGGGGCCGCTCGCGGCGGGCTGGAACGGGATCCCTCCCATGTTCCTCGGGTCCACGCAGAGAAACAGGTGGGACATGATCGTGTTGCCGGAGACGACCAGCCGCGAGATGTCCTCGGGCACGATGCCCTCGGCCTTGCACAGGAGCCGGATCAGCCGGTTGATGGTTTCATCCACGATGAGGCGGTGAAGCTCTGTGAGGCCGTCCGGTCCCTGCGCGCAAACGATTCGGCTGGCCACGTCGTCGGCGCGCTGCACCTGCTGGTTGTAGCAGCTCGCCGAGTTGATCAGCCGTCCCGTGGTCAGGTCCACCAGGCTGCAGACCACCGTCGTCGTCCCAACGTCGACGGCCACGCCGTAAGACCGTGAGGATGTATCGCCCGCCTCCACGTCGATCAGCTCCCACACGCCATGGCGAAGGGCAAGCGTGACGGTCACCTTGTAGCCCGCGCTCGTCAGTAGGCCGGGCAGTTCGCGCAGGACCTCGAGCGTCGGCTTGACGTCGATCGAAGCGGCGCTGCCGTTTCTCAGATGTCGGCTGATCCGCTCAAAATCGCCGGCCGAGTCGTCCATCGTCGGCGTCGGCAGCTCGATGTAAACTTTCCGCACTGACGGTCGGACGCAGAGGGCGTGTTCCAGGTCGTAGTCGACGACGACCTTCTCGCCCGCCTCGACGAGCGACCGGCGGGGAACCGCGATTCGCCAATAGCGAGACAGGATCTGCGTCTGACACCCCAACACGCGCCGCGTCTGGTTGCCGGAGGCCACGATCCTCTCGCCGGCGGTCTCGAAGACGCCTTCGACCAGATCAACGGCACAGCCCCCGCAGGTGCCCTGTTCGGCGCAGCTCGTGTTCAACATGATGCCCGCGCGTTCGGCCGCTTCGGTGACCCGACACCCCTTGGGCGCCTCGACCTCGATTTCACGATCCGGCAAACGGAACGTCCCGTACGACCCCATGGTGTCCCCTTCAAGTTGCTCGTCAGAGTAGACTCAACTGCCAACCATTCGTTCAGGCCCGCAACGCCCTCACCACGTCCGCCAGGGCTCGCTGGGATTCTGCATCGGCGCATTCCGATCAGGCGAAGGCTCGAGGAACGCTCGAAGGACGTACTCGGTGATTCCCTGCCCGCGAAGGGCCTTGCGGAACTCCAGCGGATCGCGGGGCCAGTACCAATGCCCCATCGAGCCGGGTCCTTCCAGCTTGTACCCCGTGCGTCGCGTCAGGCCAGATCGCCAGGCGATCCGCCCCTTGGCGACGTCGACGACTCGAATGTCGTAGTCAATCGTCACATCCGTACGGCGCGTCGGACCGACCTTGTCGGTTGCGAGGGTTTGGCGCCGCGCCTCGATGACGTTCATCGTGCAGTCGACGATCTCGACGAGCAGGACGAGCTCGACCTCGCACAGTCGACCGACTTGGGCGGCGACCGACGGATTTCGCAAGTCCAGCCACTGAGCGCGGACCTGCTTGAGGGCCTTGTCCAAGTCGCGCCGCTTGACGGGCAGGAACCAGCCCGTCTGCCGCAAGCCTGCCTCGAGCTCGTCGCGGAGTGTGCCGGGCAGCTTCGGCAAGAAATGGCACTCGGCTCGAAATCCGGGGATCTCGCCCCGCTGGACGCGCCCGTTCTTGTGTCGGACGTCTCGCTCGAAGGTTCTGAAGTCGTCTCGACGACCGGTGTGCTCGACCAGCACGGCGATCGGGGTAACGTGCCGAGGCCAGGCTGCCGGAGGCGGCGCAGGCAGCGGATCGACCCACCACTCGAACGGCGGGGCCTTGGCCGTGCTGCTACAGCCCGTCAGGAAGACGCCGAGGCCCGTCAGGGGGAGACAGGCCCACGCCACGCCTCGCCACGAAGTACGTTGTCCTGACGACGGTCGATCTGGTCGATCATGCCGCATTCGCTGTCGCTCCATCACCGATCACCTAGAGCCCCGCAGGCCGAGGGACGCCGGAGCTCCTCGACGGCCCCTGGCCTTTCGGCTCGAATCTCCCGGCGATTCGCATCCCACAATCCGGGCACGCCTCGCCGACGAGTCGGCACGACGACACATAGAAGCCTCGGCGCTCCACGAGCCTAGCCTTGCATGAGGGACAGTACGTGTGTTCGGTCTCGCCCACAAGTCCGGGCAGGTTGCCTGAATAGACGTGCTTCAATCCCGCGGCCTTGCCGAGCTCATAGGCCCGGGCGAGGGTCGAGGGCGGCGTCGACTTCGGCTCGGTCGACTTGTACATGGGTCGGTAGGCCGTGCAGTGCCAAGGGATGTCCTCGGAAACCGACGCGATGAACTCGGCGGTCCGCTTGAGCTCGTCGTCGCCGTCGTTGAAGCCCGGCACCACGAGCGTGACCACTTCGACCCAGAAGTCCATCTCGTGCGCCCGGCGGATCGTATCGGTGACTGCCTCGAACCGTCCGCCCAGTTCGCGATAGTTGTCGGCGTCGAAGCACTTCAGGTCGATGTTGAACAGCGACATGTGGGGCCGGAGGAACTCGATCACCTCCGGCGTCCCGTGGCCGTTGCTCACGTATCCACACAGAATCCCCTCGGCCGAGGCTAGACGGAAGATCTCGGCCGACCATTCGCTGGTGATGAGCGGCTCGTTGTAGGTGCTGGTGATGATGGGCACCTCATGATCGAGGGCGGCCTGAACGATCTGCTCGGGCGTACAATACTGTGACGGCTCGCTGACGGCCCGGTCGTCCCGCAAGGCTTGGCTCGAAACCCAGTTCTGACAGAACTTGCAGTGGAAGTTGCACCCGAGCATGCCGAACGAGAGCGCCTCGCTCCCGGGGAGCACGTGGTAGAACGGCTTTTTCTCGATCGGGTCGATGGCGAGTCCAGCGACGTATCCCCCGGGGACGCGCAGCTCGCCGTCGCGGTTGAACCGCATCAGGCAGATGCCCGACTTGTCCGGTCGGATGTGACATCGATGCCCGCAGGCCGAGCAGCGCACGGACCGATCCGGCTCGACGGTGACGAGTTCACGAGCCGCCGGGATGGTGTGGTCGTAGAGGAGTTCTCGAAGTGTCGCTCGCCGGCTCATGGACACCTCCGCGCCCCCAGAGACGTACGTCCGAGATTATACACGCTGGCGGGGCTGGGGCGCAACCTACGAACAGTCGTTTGCCTTCGAGCCGTTCGGATCGTACGTTTCAGTGCCGCGTGCGGACCGGCGATCTCGAGGGTCCGCGTGCAGAGGGGGGAAGCACTCATGACATCGGTCATGCACACAGCCCTGGGCGGCATGCTCAGGAATCAGAAGGGCCTGGAAGTCACAGCCCAGAATATCGCCAACGTCAACACAGACGGCTATCGCGCCCAGCGCGTGGACGGCGCGACAGGCCAGGTATCTCCGGCCAGCGACCTGCCGCCGGAACGACCTGAGGACTGGCCGGAGTCGCATCCCTACAACGACGTGGACCTGACAAGGGAACTGGTCCACATGAAGACCTATGAGATCGGCTACACGGCCAACGCCAAGGTCGTCGCCACGACCGACAGGCTACTTGGAGAGCTCATGGACACACTCGCGTAGGGAGGGCCCCATCGACACCTGATCGGGTGCTCGGCCGACGTGGGTGCGTGTCGTCGGATGATAGATCACTCGACTCGGGTTTCGGGGTCTCGGGTGCGCCAGGACGGGGGGGCACTCCTACGTCTGAGGCCCCGAATCCGAGACTCGATGCGTTCGAGCCCGCGGGGACGGGGCGCGCTTTGCCGTTCAGGCTTCCGGATGGTACGGTACCGCGTCGGTCTGACGTCATGATGTGCCGACCTTCGGAGCCGTCTGCATGCACATTGACCTCATCGAAGAGAAACACCTCCACGACCTGACGGACTTGCTAAACCGCAACTGCGATCTGGAAGGCGACCGCTTCACGCCGGCGTTGGTCCGCAGGCGGCTCTGGGACTATCCGTTCAACCTGTCACAGGCGAGGTTGGGGGCGTTCGACGACGGGCGACTTGTCGGGACGGTCATCGGCGGACTCACGCAGTCCCAAGGCACCCTTCGGGTCTTCGCCGTGGAAGAGTCTCATCGAAGGCGCGGTCTGGCCAGTCGAATGCTTGGGCAACTCGAGGAGGTGCTCCGGCGGAGGGGCGCCTCGGAGATCCTTGCGCTGTACGGCGCGCCGGGCTACTTCATGCCGGGGCTTGATCCGCGTTACACCGCCGCCCTTTGCCTGCTGCAGCGTCAGGGGTACGAGAGAACAAACGTGGTGGTCAATATGGCGGTGCCCTTGAACGGACGGCAATCCTTCGAGGCCCTTGCCCGCTCGTCCGAACGCAGAATCCGGAGACACGGGGCCCATGTTCGGCGAGCCGAGCCCACGGATCGATCATCGCTCAAAGCATGGGTCAGCCAGCACTTTCCCGGGGGATGGTCGTTGGAGGCGGACCTGGCGTTCGACGAGACCCCCATCCCGATATGGGTCGCCATTCGCAACGCGCGGCTCGTCGGGTTCGCCCTGTACGACGCGGACCTTTTCACCGGCGGCTTCGGTCCGACGGGCGTGGCCGAGGAAGCGCGGGGGCTGGGTGTCGGGGGCGCGCTCATGCTTCGAACGCTGGCGGACATGCAGGCGCGCGGCTATGGCGAATGCGAGATCGCGTGGGTGGGTCCCGTCGGGTTCTACGCGCACACGTGCGGAGCGCGCATCAACCGGACCTTGTGGCAGATGTCAAAGAAGCTCAGGTAGGTCAATGCCGGAGGCGACGGGCAAGCGCTCTTGGCGATCGCCATCGCCGTCTACTTGATGTTCGTCTGGTTGTAGATTAGCCGCTGCATGACGGCCGCGATGGGTCGCCCGCACGCGGTAAGCTTGTCGCGAATGACTCCGGTCTCGATCATCTGGCCCGCCTCGAGCCGCCCGGAGAAATCGTCCATGGCTTTCTGGAGATCCGCAACGGCCTTGTCCACCTCCGACTGAAGCTCTCCGACTGGTACCCCCTTGGGCTCGGCGTCCGCGGACTGGGCAAAGGGCAGTGCCACCCGCCAGCCGACGCCTTCGCTCGAGAGCCGGACCCAGGCCTGCTGCGTCTTGCCATCGGGCATGGGAACGCTCACCTTGATGACCGCCGTCTTTCCGTCGGACGTAAAATCGAGGTTCTTGGGCTCCCCGCAGATGATCTCGATGAACCCCGGGGCCGAGGTCAGCCGCTTCTGCCGCAGCATGGCCGCGAGATCCGCATGGTTTGAATCATCCAGTGCCTTGATGAGCCGATCTCGGGAGGCGTCGAGCTTCTTGAGGCTCTCGAGAATCGGATCGTAGCGTTCGTCTAACATGCCGAAGGCGCGGTCGCGCTCCCCAAGCTGGACCATGTTGAAGAATCGAGCGAGTGATCGCTTGGCCGCTCTTTCGCCTGGGATAACGCCACCGGGGCCAGTCCTAGGGGGTGGGGGCTGATTGTTGCATCCGGACGAACCGAGTCCACTTGCGATCGAGAGCAGCAGTCCACCCACCAGGGGCATCCGTTTCATCATCTCGCTCCTTGTGCGTTTGAGGACACCGTGGCAGCACATCGTCCCACCCCGACCGGTGATCCGTGAGGCCAGCCAGGGCGTACAAGGGTACGGCTTCGGCGTGGGTTACGCAAGACCTCGGAGGCGTAGGGGCCGACCGAGACGGTGAGTTTGGCAGCACGAAGACTTTCTCGGCGAACGGTTATGATTCATCGTTGGCCGATTGGCGGCGTGAGGGCCGGAAAAAGTGGGCGGCGTAAAAAAAAGGCGTGCGGCACCCCGAAAGTCTTGGCGCGGTCAGAGGGTGCCGCAGCGAGTGGAAGATTTTTAGGCAGCGAACTCGCCGGTGAGACGGGTCCGCCTATGTCCAGGATATCGAGCTTGTTGCCCGATCACGTTACATTATACCTTCGGAAACAGTGGCGTCTACACCCGGCAAGGGCAAAATCGCCAAATTTACACCTCATCGGTCCACATTTTTTACACCCACTTGACGGAATGCCGCCAGGCTGGTGACTTCGTTCCCCGCAGGATACCGCGAACGGTTGGGCTGAGGCGCGGGCGACCCCCTCAGGAGAGGCTTCATGGGGTCGGAAACCCGCCAGGGGTGGCGAGAATCGGCAAAGGCACTAAAAATACTAGGTACTAATAATATTTAATACTCTTATGACCTTGTATTCAAGTAGGGCAGTTGGCGATGATTCCTGCCTGCATCGTGGAACAGTCAAATCCATCTTGGGACAGCTAAAAGCCCATCTCTTGGGACAGCTAGGAGCCCATCTTGGAGCGGGTAACTCACTCACTTTCATCCTCATCGCCGAGCACGCGGGGCGGGCGAGGCGGGTCTGACGCCGAGCCGAATCGTCTGCTGGCTGTCGATGACGGCGAGCAAGACAAGGTCGTAGGCCCGTCCGCTTCGGCCGGGGACTTGTCGGGCCTCGCCGATGCGGACGCCCTTGTGCTTGGCGATCCGCTTGCTCCCGATGTAGACGTAGAAGTCGGCGTCGGGGTCGTCGTCGGTATCCCTGATCTCGACGATGAGCCCGTCGATGATCTCCGCCTTTCTGGGGAATCGACGGTCCTTCTTGCTGAGGGTTCGCACTGTAAGATACTGATAAAGAGGTTTGTTACGATCCGTAGGCGGCTGGCGGCGTCCTGTTGGGGGCCGTGCCTGGCCAGACAATCCGGCAGCCGCAGCGGGGCGCGACGTTGCCGGGCCGGGACGGTTCGAGGGTGAGCGTTCCGTGGGCTCCGAGGCCGTCGCTGGAATCAGGGCGTCATTGGGAATTCTGGCCAATCGTGGCGGCGGCGCTAGCTTTTCGCTGCCACTTGCGCGTACCGCGCCGGATGCTGAGCCGGTCGTCCGCCTCGCGGGATCCGCCGCGAGCAGCGTATTGGGCGCGGACGATTCCGTCGTGCTCGCTCTTACCGGCGGGGATGACGCCGCGACTGTCGATTCGTCCGTCCTGGCGCCCTGTCGCAGGAGCGGTGCATTCGATCGGGGACGATCATTCGAGGCCGAGCGGGGGCTTGCCTGGATCGAGCCGGAGGTTGCCCTGCCAGGCTTAGCGTCTTGGGGACGCATCGCCAGGGCGGCTCGTCCCGGTTTGAGCCAGACCATCTTGACGGGCTCAATGAGCGTGGGATGGTCTCGCTCCAGTCGGCGGATCAGGTGGGGCGCGGAAGGATGGTCCGGACGAATCTCGAGGACCTTGACGAACAGGCGCCATGCTTCGGCGTAGTCGCTTTGATCGATGGCGCGGTGGGCTCGGTCTTCCCAGTAGGCGGCGGCCTGTGGGGCGACGCGAGCGATGGCGAAACCCAGCATGCGGTTACCGTGATCGGTGGCGGCCGCGTGGCAATACAGATCGTAGGCGCGGTGGTACTCTCCGGCCAACTCGGCCTGGCGGGCCTCCTTTGAGCCGAACCCACTGGTGCAGCCGCCGACACAAGCTGCCGTGAGACAGAGCGCACTTGCCATCAAACCGGGGAAGTCGATCACGGGCCCTCCCTTCGGTCGTTGACCCGTGGAGTTGATTTCGTGGCGCCCGGGGCGTCGCGGAACTCGACCGTTTGCGCGCCGGTGTTTCCGACGGAGGCCCATTGACTGACGAGGGGCTGATCGAGGGGATAGGGGTCGTCGCTGAAGGCCCTCGGCGCCACGACGTGCTGGACGAACCCGCGCGTGGTGACCTGAACGTGCCCGCCGTGCCAGCCGAAGCCGACGTAGGACGGCTGCCAGGGGACGTTGACGACTTTGGCGTAGAGCATGAGCTCGTCGCGCGCCAGCTTGACGGGGAGCGTGAACCCTTGAATGCCGGCGGGCAGGCCGGAGCCGCCGTCGGCGTTGACGGCGATGGCCGAGAGGATGCCGTCGTGAGGACTGCAGGTGGCGTAGAGTCGGCCGCTCACGTGGCGGAGGGCGGGGGCCAGGTTGCGAGTCGCCGAGACGGAGGGGGAGAAGAGGACCACGCCATCGACGCTGACGCCTTTGGGGAGGTCTTCCAGCGCCGATACGATCAGGGCGGTTCCTGCGGAGAGCCCCATGACGTAGATCTTGCCGCCCGGGAACTCTCGCCGGACGTCGGCGATGCGGTCGGCGAGTTGGCGGGCCTTTCCCTTGCTGCGTGCGACGACGAGGTGGTCGGCGCCGGGGCCGAGCCAACTGCTCCATGAGAAGGTTTCGAAGGATCCGACGAAGCCGGCCTGTTCGAGGCCGGATCGGACGGAATAGCCAGCGCCGAAATGGCCGGCCCCGTCGAGGAAGATGACCTTGGGTGTGGGGTTTCCGGATTGACAGCCGGCCGCGCATGCGGCGAGCGCTAGGATGGCCGTCCTTGCCAGTATGTTGCCGCGTTCACTCCGCAGCTCGCCAGCCCGGCGTGATGCCATGGTTCCGTCCTTTTCTGTGGAGATCCATGCCGGGGCCCATCGTGGGGTGCCGGCCGTGGGATTCAGGATGTGCCATGTTACCAAATCGGGGGCCTCGGACGAAGGGGCGGTGGGGGGAAGGATGAAGTGCGAAGAGCGAAGGACGAAGGAGGAACTGGAGGAGCGTCGCGCATGATCCGATTCACCCGAGCCGCGGGATTCATCCCGCGCGGTTGTCCCCCGGTCCCACGCAGTATGAATCCTGCGGCTCGAGCAGAGGGGTGCGCCATTGACGTCACTACGTCCCTGCAACCGAAATCGAGATGCACCCCTCCGGGGAGCCGGGTTCCGGGGTCCGAGTCTCGTAGGGGTCGGCGGCCTGGGGTCGGGGATCCGGGGAGGTAGGGGAGGACGAAGTGCGGAAAGCCAAGGACAAGGGCAGAGACGATGGGAGCGGGGAGCGTCGTGCTCTTCTTGAGGTCTCGCATGCCGACCGATCGGCTACGCGCTGAACCAATGGGAGCCGTTGACGCTATTCACCGGCGACGGGGCCGTCCCGATCCACAACAACCTGGCCGAACAGCAAATGAATCGCATTGCGCTGCTTCGCAAGAATGCCCTGTTCGTCGGTACGCCGCGCGGCGGCGACACGGCCGCCATCCTCAGCAGTATCACGAGCACGTGCCAGCGACACGGGATCAATCCGCAGGTGCACCTCACCCAGTTGCTGATCGGCTTGGCGGACGCGCCCGTTAGTCAACTCGATCAATGGTTGCCCGACCGATGGGAGTCCGCCCAAGCCAGCCCGCACGACTGCCCCCCCGCGTCATCCTCGTCTGAATCCCGGACACGACGCCTCGCGTGGCTCCACCCGCTGCGGCCGGGGGCAGTGTGGTTCGTCAAGCGAGCACCTCCAGACCGACGCCGATAAGTGCGGTGACACGCTCGGCGTGGACAAGTCGCGGCGGTTCTCAGGGCTGTCAGGATACAAGAAGCTGATCGAGTCTGGGGTCGAGGCGGTCGCACTGGAGACGCCACCGTACTCCTTCCCAGAGCACACCCGCGCTGCGGTGGAGGCCAAGCTGCATGTCTACATGGCCAAGCCGGTCGCGCTGGATGTGTCCGGATGCCTCTAGATCGAGGCTGTGGCGAAGAAGGCCCCTAGACTGAACGAGCAGCAGTGGGGTTGCCCGAACAGTCACGACCAGCCTGGCAATGCCCTTGTTCGAGCAACCGACCGTAGTACGCGCACCACGCCTCCTTGCCCACCCGCAAGATGGCAAGGAGACAGAGGGCAACGAAGGGCACCACTGCGCCGACAGCGAATCCCGACTGAGCACCCACTCCGGCTGAGATCATGCCCACGATGGTCGGGACAAGCGGCTTCGCCTTCTTCGAGAGTTCCGTACGGAGGTTCCTGTAGCGCGCGCTTCTCGTGCACAGGAGCTCATGGACCTGCTCGCAGACCGCGCCCCACAGTCCCTTGGGCACGGCCGGGGACTGCCGGGCCGACAAGTGGGCTAGCTCGCGACGATTCCTTTCCATTGCCAGTCCGAATTCGTGAAGCTCCTCCAGTCCACTGCCGATCCTTTTCAGGATGGTCCTCGCAGCTGGCCCGAATTCCCGCAGGAGGTCCTCTTCGCTCAGACCGGCTAGGGGATTCGTCATGTGTGTTTCCTCCGTTCCGACCGAACTTGCGATTGGGCATCCTGCCCTCGCAGATGGCTTCTCCCAGGGCGCAACACTGTCGGCATAGCCGAAGCGGGCACCTCGTTGTCGACAGCACATCTCAGAGACCGGCTAGATCATACGAAAGCGCTCTGGTCCCCAAGCGGCTCGCTCAGGGCATCGAGGCTGCTGTAGAGTCCAATTGCGTCCTCGAGCACTCCTCGGTCCCATTGATAGTTGATGCGACGCAGGTATTCATCACGAATGGCGTGGTATGCGTCGATGCACCGTTTCCGTTTCGCAATCGCTCTTATTCCTGCCTTCAGCGGGGCTATGTACGGTTCGGCTGGTCCATCTTCGCGGTAGATGTACAGCTCCTCGGCGTACCCGATGTAGCACCTTGCCGCATGATTCCCGGTGACGGACCGCTGCCCCAGCACCTTCGCCGAATGGCACGCCACCGCGTAGACAACCTTGCTTTCCAGCAAGTTGCTGTTCACCCCGTCCGTCATTGCTACGTAGGGTGGCATTCCAGGCTGAGTCTCGAACCAACCATCCCCACACAGACAGCCGTGCCCGAAGAAGATGACTAGGCCCGCCTCGCCCTTCAGGCGAACGAGCGCACTCTCGAACTCGGCCTTTGTTGCTTGTGGGCCCGAGAGCACGGCCACATCGAAGCGACGCGCATCGGCAAGCTGTTGCCAGGCGTACTGCGCTAGCTCCCGCAACCTCCGGTTGATGTCTCCGTCGTAGTCGGGATGGCCATCGGCCTGGATGATGATGGCAGGAGTTAGCCTTCTCGGCGTACCGCCAGTCCTCATGCCCCAATCCTCCGCTACTGGCGCCGGCGTCGAACCGGTGACCAAACGCCTCTCCTTAGTTGTGGGCCTTCGCCCGGGACCAGTGATGGACCGTCAGCTCAAGGATGCGACGCTCTTGTGTCTTCCCGAACTCTGTCCCCTTCTCGATCTCTTGCGCGATCTCTGCAAGTGTGGTGGCTTTCCCGCCTATCCTGTGAATCCTCTTCTGGGCGGCTGCGGGATTCTTCCTCAGGTACGCGCGCACAGCTTCTGCTACGCTCACGCCCAGATCGGTTCTCCGTGGCGACTGAATGACGCGGCTAATCTCTTGGCGGATCTGACGGTCCTCGAATTCTTTATCGACGAATCCATCGATTAGTTGCTCATCTGCCATTTGCCAGATAGTGGGGCGCTGAGCCTGCCCTGTGATCGCGATGCGCTTGACTTTGGGGTGTTTCTTCTTCACATGTCGGAAAAGCCTGATAGCGGGCAACGGGCCGATCGGGAGCAGGATGTCCACCAGGACCAGGCCGACGCGCTGGCCCTCCTTGGCGTCCAGGAATCGCATCGCCTCTTTTGCGCTTTCCTTCCCCGATAACTGCAGCCCGTGTCGGCTCGACAACCATGGCCCGAATTTCTTCGAGAACTCAGTTACGTACTGCGGAACGTCGTCTACAAGGAGCGCGATGCCACGGCTCATGAGACTCTTCCTTTCGGGCTCAACTGCCCTTCTTCCACATAGGAAGTGTGACGGTTACCGAGGTCCCGCCCTTCTGCAGGCGTCGCAAGCGGAGCCGTCCGCCATGCTTCTCGACGGTCTGTCTGACGATCCACAGCCCGTACCTAGTTGTCTGCCCTCTGGCGACCTCGGGCATAGCGGTCCCCAATGCCCCCAGGCCCACATCGAGCGGGATACCACTGCCGTTGTCGCTAACCGTTACAACGGCTGCGCCGCCCCTCGCACGCGTTGTGATGCTAATCTGCCCTCGATGACCAGACTTGCGAATGGCTTTCAAGCTGTTCTCGAGGAGGTTCCGCCACATCTGCGTCAACTGCCCCGGGACACATTTCAGCTTGATGACACGCGGCGTATAGTACTTCTTGACGTCGGTGTCAAGCTGACCTAGCTGTCCGATTAGAATTAGGAGGGCTGCGTCGATGGTCTGGTGAAGGTCCTCCTGCCGTCGTCGGCCAGATTCGACGAACGCATGCGACCTCAAAGCCCTCGCCAGCCGTCGGATCCTCAGAATGCTGTGGCGGATGCTGTTGGTGGCCTCGGCGATGCTCGCCAGGCTTACCAGGTAGGCGACGATGTGCTGTCGCGCTATCCGCGTCCCGCACGCTGCTAGAAGCTTGTGCATGTGGACTGACAGCCCAGTTCGCGTCAGGACTCCCGCATCGAGCCGATTACAGCGTACCCCATATCGCACAAGCGTGGCGTGCGTCTTCTCGATCTCCGCGTCCTGGGCCAGAGGCAGAGGCGGCCCGTCGCGCGCAAGCCATGGTAGAACTCCGCTCGCCGCACCCCGGAGTAGGATCCTAGCCTTCTCTGAGACGGTGGTCGCCAGGACGCTGCGTTCGGCAGCCATGAGCTTGGGAAGTGTGCGGCCCATCCGTTGCGAAGCATAGTCCACCGCCCTCGCCGGGCTCATGATCTCGTGAACCGCTCCCGCCGCTAGTCGTCCGAGTGCAATCAACTCCAGGTTTTTGACGAGTCGACTATACTCCGTCTCAATCGCGCTCATGTCCCAACAACTGACTAAGAGCCCGGTGACCCGACGTTTCTCTTTGAGAGGCACGCATCGCGCACTTACCACCATCTCCTTCCCGGATTCGAAACGGAACCGTGTCTTGTGCAACTCGAACTCCTGGCCGCGTAGGGCAGCACGAAGCTTGCCGACAATGCCCGCGGCTCGGACACCTCCGAACTCGAAGACGCTTCTACCTGTTGGGTCCTGGGAAGCCATCTCTTGCCAGGCGCGGTTGGCCGAGGTGACGATCCCCCGCCGGTCAGTCCTCAGGACGCCGACCGGCGCTTCGTCGATGATCGTCTTGCGGAAGGCTGCAACCTCCTCCAGGGCTCTGCCTAGCCTGAGGCTTTCGATTCTGTTGGCGAGCTCGTTTGACACCTCGGCAGACCAGCGGAGTTCTGAAACGCGCTCGACTCCATCGGCAGCGGGCCTGGGTGCGGGGACTTCGCTCGGTGGCTTCTCATGGACAAGGATTACGCAACCCCAGAGCTTCTCCTTGGCACCCAAGCGCACTAATTGAGCCTTCTGGACATTGCCAAAGAGAGCGAGGGCGCGAACGCTATCGGGCATCGCTGTCCCATCGAGAACGGCGACTCCGCGGCGCCCCTTGATGGTGGCCAGGATGGCTTCGCTGGCATCCGAGCAGAGCTCTTTGCCGACGTCAGGATGACGAGAGCGCTTCGTGAACAGCCACTGCTTCAAGTGCTCCCGTTCTTCGAAGTATCTGTACACGGGTGGTAGAGCCCTTGGGGTTTTCGGAGTCCAAGGTGAATAGGCCCTCCGTTCTCGGGCTTCCGCGCGTGCGTTTACTGTGTAGATGCGCCTGATAGCGAGGGTGCGTCCGTCCAGCAACTCTGCGTAGGCGACGCGGTCAGCGTGACAGCCGCGACCAAGGCACTCTGCGCCGAGGCGGAACGCATCTTCCTCGTCAGCCAGGTCCACGAGCCGCGTCGAGAAGTGGGCCCCCTCGAGTTCGCGGGTGACAAGCAAGGTGCTCTCAATGGCGGCGATGGGACGTTTCGCCTCCATAAGAATAGACGCGGTCACTTGGAAGTGCTCGACGCGCCTCTTTGGCGGCGCCGGCGAGTGCGTGAACGACGTCTGAGCCCGGTGGGTTAACATGGCCCGCAGCGTCGGACACCACCAGCAAGGCCGGTCTTGCCTCGGTGTGTTAAACGCTTTGTAGCAAACGTCGCCCACCTTCGCCTGAGGGGCATATTCGCGATGCCTTTTGTTGATGTAGAGCAGTCGCATCTGCAAGTTGAGGTTCCAGTCCGGGTCACCCTCCTTGTACCGCTGTCGCCTTTCCGCCCAATCCGTCGGGACCCCCACCAGAGTCACCCCAGTGCCAGTGGCCTCAAGAATGCCCTCGACGCGGCGCCTTTCCGCCTGCGCCGTGGCGATTACCACGCCCCCCGCAATGCCGCATATCGTCTGAAGTGCGCGTCTCTCGAACTCGCTGAAACTTCGTTTGAACCCCGCATAGTAGTTGAGTGCGCCGATGCTCCTCTTGCCTGCGACGATGGGGACCGACAAGGCGCTGACCAGGCCGGACCGTGCCGCCAGACCCTTCTCGCCGAACCGAGCATCGGCCTGGACGTTCCTGGACTCTTGGATCCTTCTGGTTTTGATCGCTCGCCCCCCCAAGCCTTGACCGGCCCAGAGGCGAAGAGAGCGGCGCCGCTGGATCCCGTACTCACAGCCCTTGGGTACGATCAGGTGACCGTCCCCGTTTTCCTGCGGCACGACGATCGTACACGCCCTGGGTTTCATCACGTCCCAGACGATCCCAGCGAGCCTGGCCAGGAATTGGGCGCGGTGCTCCCCGGGCGTCTCACGCGGCGAAATGGTCATCATGTCAGGCAGGATCTGTCGCACCCGTGCGACAAGTTCGTCGTGCCACGCGTTTTCGACGGCCACGGCGGCTTGGTTGCCCAGGCGTTGGAGTACGTCGAGGTCGTCCCCCGTGAATCCATCCACCCTCGGACTGTCCACCGCGAGGATGCCGACCGGGTGGTTGTGGACCAGCATCGGCACGTGGATCCCAGAGCGAACTGGCCAAGATACGTGTTGCCAGACGGGCTCCAGTCTTGTGTCTGGAGTTGCCCTGCCCCGTCGGCTCCGGAAAACAGCGGCGCTTACGCTGTCTCGGGCGCTTCCCTTCGGCACAAAGACCTTGAACGGCTTACCTCCCAACAGCTGCCCCATGTCCTTTCCATCGGCGTCACAGGCCGCGACGAAGTGCAGGGCGCCCTTCCGGTCTCCGGAGTACCGGTCGTCGTATAGCTTGATGCTCCCGACCGAGCCCCCGACGGCCCTCACCGCCTGATGCACAATGGACTTCAATTGCTCCTCAAGCGTATACGGTGGCCCGAGTTTCGAGGCCGCAGTCGCGAAGGCCTCCAGTTGACGGCTCTTCGTACGGAAGTGCTCGGTTCTCTGAAGAGCCACCACAGCGTGGTCGCCCAGTGCCTGCAGAATCTCCCTGTGCTCCTCCGTGAAGGCGTTCGGTTGGCAAGATTCGACATTCAGAACACCAACAGGCCCGGACGGACAAGCCAGCGGCACGGCAAGCTCAGACCTAATCCCCTCGAATCCCTCCCAGTATATCTTCCGCCACCGGCGCTCCTTCTTGAGGTCGCGAATCAGAGCAGGCTTCCTGTTCCTGAACACCCAGCCGACAACACCCTTCTCCAGCGGCGATGCCGCTCCTACCTTCACTTTCGCTCGCACGCCCGGGGGGGTCCGGTTTGCCCGCCAGATCAGCTTCTCCGCTCTGGGGTCCCACACGTGGATCGTCCCATGGTCCGCATTGACCAACCGGAACCCTTGGCCCACAACCACCTTGAGGATCTCGTTCTCGGTTTGTCCTGTGTTGATCGCCTGCACGACCTTGGCAAAGGCTTGGACGTGTGCCCTTGCCTGGCGCGCTTCGCGCTGATGGAGCATCTGCAACATCTGCACCACGACTCGGGACGCGCAGGCAGCCATCTCACCGACCATCCTCAGCCGCACGGGTATCCGGTCCTTGGGCAGCGCGCCCACGCAACGCAATGCCGTGGCTACCTTACGGTCCGAAACCGATCGAGCCTGCGCCTCCAGCGCCGCAGACACCCTTGCCAGGCCAGGCACCGGCGCGAGCGGCACTTTGCCGCTCACCAGGAAGCCTACGCACTCGTTCCCAGCCACGATTGGCGCGGCGCACTGGAAGACACGCAATCTGGCACCGGAGAACTCGGCCCATTGGGGCCGACCAGAGCTCTTCGCGCGGTCCAGCATGTCAGCAAAAGTCCGTTGCCACTTCGTGTGCAGCGGCTTTGCGAGCAGTCCGACCCGGAAGAGTGTCGGCGAGACATCGAAGGGCAAGCCATCTCGAAACGACGAACTCTCCGCGCGCACGAATACCCTACCGCGATCGTCGAGCGCCGCACATTGCGCCCGGAACACGATGGATGCCCCGTTCAAGAGGCCCCGGAGCCGGGCTCGATCCAGAACTGACCTCAAAGTAGGCTCAGCCATGATTCCCGTGCCGCCAACCGCCGAGTCAGAGCTTGAGACATCCTAATACCACAATGGCGCCGACGATGTCAATCGGTGTACGCGGGGAGTCGTGCATGATCTGCGTGACACTCTAGGACATGTTTGTCAGTTGGCGCTGAAAGTCCCTGCAAGATATGGGCTCGATTTCAGGTTTGTCGCTACATGCCCATCGGGGCTCCTCCTTTGGTAATGGGTCTTCTGAAACAACCCAGGAGGATGCCCCCTCCTTCATCCAATTCCCACAGGCTTTGTGACTACCTCGTTGACACATGCTGGAAGTGCATCGGGGTCCACCACGCAAGTTCTAGGAATGGAGCGCCCCGTGATGTTGAAAAGAATGTCTTCGGGCTCGACAACAACGTCTTGTAGCCTATCGGCGGCGTCCTCACTGATCCTCGCCAAACCGTTCCATCTGAGTTCGTGGTCGTGTACGTTCTGGCTTCGAATCAGGGCGATTCCGCCTTCTATGCCCAGAATAAGCGGACCCCGTTCGCTTCGAGCACAAGAAAAGGCCTTCAAGCCGCGGTATACTGTGCTTTGCACAAACGCAGTAATCGCTCGGCAAGGAGGCCCTTCAAGTGAACTCTTCTGCCCGATCCCGACGCCCTTCGCAACGTGCTCCACGCATCCGGCGACCCCCGCGGACCCGCACCATACGGCGACATCAGGACCAGCCGCTGCTCTGGCCCGACGACAAACGCCCCGGACCCGTCTTTCGCAACCGACAGGCCCCCTCAGGACACAGCAGTGCGGCAAGGTCACCCCGTACGGCGGACTCACCCTCGCCCACGATCAGGCCGCGCGGCTCGGCATCGACCGCGACATTAACCGATTGACCCACCTGCTCAAGCTCCACATGCCCCATAGCGAGTCCGACCACGTCCTGACCCACGTGTACAACCTCAACGTCGATGATCAGTGCATCGAGGACATCGCCAGCCTCCAGCACTCCCAGGCCGTCAAGCACCTGGTCGGGGCCTATCGCATCCTCGATCTCACCACCGCCGGCGGCTTCCTCCGACGCTCTGAGGACCCCGATCTCCATGCCTTCCAGGCCGTCAGCGATCGGGCGCGCGAGAAGGTCTGGGGCAAGCTGCCCCGACGCCCACTGTCACCCCACGCCGACCACCCCCCGTTCACTGTCTCGCGTCTTTCACCAGTCCCCCGACCCCCATATCAACAAGACCGAGTCTGCAAGCGTCACCACAATCGCAAGGAGAACGAAATGCCCAAACTCCCGACCACCACCTCCCCCCCGCCCACCATCCCCTCGTGCCCAAAGCCCGGGCTCTGCGGTCCCGAATTCGCACCATTTCCAACCATTCCCGAACATTCGGCGACATTGTGGGACATCATGGGACACCGCCCCCCCGCGCCGCCCCGTCCCACCGTCCCCTGGAGCCCGAAGTCAGGAGCCTGGGCTCTCGGATTCGCACCATTTCCGAACATCTCCGAACATTCCGTGCCGTTCCGAGACATCCTGGGACATTGCGGGAACCCAGGCACTGCGCCCCCATCTCCCCCCGAACCCCAGACCCCGACCCCGGCGTCTTCGGGGCTCTGCACCGTGAGGGGCAGGGGATCCAGGGCTCCCTGCGGTTGCCCTGGGCTGCATTCCGGCGCCCCCGTTCGGGGGGCGGGTTGAGAGGGGGTGAAGCGCCGGGTCAGAAGTCAGAAGGAGGAAGTGGGGGGAGGGATCGAGGGCGTGGTTGTGGGGGGTTGGCGGTAGGGACGGCTTGCGCGGTAGAGGTCTAGGCGGGGGCGGATGCGGTTGGTTAGGGCGGGGTTGTTTTGGTTTTCTGCTAGTTCGATGGCTCGTTGGGCGGCGTGGACGGCTTGGTTGAACTCTCCTAGCTCGGCGTAGGCGGCGGCTAGGGTGTCCCAGGCGGCGGGGTCGGTTTGGCCGGGGCCTTCGGTTAGGGGCTTGGCTAGGGCTAGGGCTTCAGCTCCGTTTCTGCAGTCGGGGTCGGGGGAGGTGGCTAGCAGCCAGGCGAGGTTGTTCCTGGGCTCAGCGAGGGCGGGTTGGGCCTGGATGCCTTTTCGGCACCACTCCACGGCGGCGCGATCGTCTCGGCGTTTTACGGCGAGCTCGGCGAGGCGGCAGTAGGCCTGGCCGAAGTCGGGGTGGTCGGTGACTAATCTTGTGAGCTCGCGCTGGGCCTGGTCGTTGCGGTCGAGCTGGATGAGGGCGAGGGCGAGTGCGTATCTGGCTTCGACGTAGCCGTCGTTGAGGGCGAGGGCGTGTTGGTAGGCGTCGACGGCGTCTTGGGTTCGTCCCATGGCCGATAGGGTCCTGGCGAGGTAGTAGCGTGCGCCGATGTCGGTGGGCTTCTGCTCGAGGCCTCTTCGGAACTGTTGAAGGGCGAGGGCGTAGTCGCCGGTTGCCATGAGGGCCCTAGCGAGGTTGAACTTGGCTTCGGGCAGGTCGGGGCGGATCTCGACGGCGAGCTTGCCTTCGTTGACGGCCTCTTCGGGTCGGTTCATTTGCAGGAGGAGGCTACAGAGGGTGTTGTGGGCGTCGACGTGTCCGGGGCGGAGGTCGACGGCTCGGCGGAGGTGGTCGAGGGCGTCTTGCGGCTTGCCTCGGCGCATGAGCATGCAGCCGAGGCTCTGGTGGGCGTCGGCGTTTTGTTCGTTCTGGGCGAGAGAGGCGGTCCAGAGGGTTTCGTCGTCGGTCCAGTCATGCGTTCGGGCGCGTGAGGCGCGGGCGAGGGTTGTCAGGACGACGAGGCAGAGGGCGATTAGCAGGAGTCGCCACGGCCATCGGCGCGACCACGCCCATAGTGTTGCGACGATGAGCCCGGCCAGGAGGCATGCGCCGATGCCGGGGAAGTAGAGGTATCGGTCGGCTCGGAAGATGTGGTGGCGTGCGAGCTGCGAGGTGGGCAGGAGGGCGAGGAGGAACCACATCAGGCCGATGTTCCACAGGCCTCGCTTGCGGACGATCCAGAGCAGGACGAGGGTGGCGAGGATGGCGCCGGCGCCCAACTGAAACGCCAGCTCGGCGGGGGCGTGGACGACCTCGCTGGGATAGAGGACGTTTCGTCCGTAGGGAGCGAAGAGGCTACGGAGGTTGGTCCAGTAGAGGGCGACGGTGGTGCAGAGCCACTCGGTCTTGGAGTCGAACTGGCTGGGCCTGGCGACGCCGCCGATGCGGCTGAGGAGCTTCATGACGACGGCGCCGGCGGAGACGAGCGCGAGCGGCCAGTTGATCCAGGACGCGCGGAGCCAGGTTCGCTTGGTGACGTTGCGATCGACGACGACGATGAGGACGGGGACGACCATGGCGTAAACGTTGCTCATGCAGGCGAGGGCGGCGCAGAGGATGGCGGCAGCGACGGCGGGCCATCGGCGGCGGTCGTCGGTCAGGCCGGTGAGGTAGGCGTGGACGGCCAGGAGGCCCCACATTCCGGCGAGGAGGACCTTTCGGCCGGTGAGCCAGGCGACGGGCTCGACGTGGTTGGGGTGGATGGCGAAGAGCAGCGCGGCGATCATGGCGAGGAGCCAGCTCGACAGGGCGGGCCGGGCGTTGTCGGAGGGCGCGGTCGTCCGAGCGGCGAGGCGGATCGCGAGGGCGTAGACGAGGAGGACGTTGACGGCGTGGAGGAAGAGGTTCGTGAGGTGGAATCCGGAGGGGTTCATGTTCCAGAGTCTTCGATCGAGCATGAGGGAGAGGTAGAAGACGGGGTAATAGTCGTTGAGGTGGAAGCCGCCAAAGAGCCTGGCGACGGTCTGGAAGGAGAAGGAGTCGATGAGGCGGTTTGCGACGATGGTGGTGGTGTCGTCGTAGGCGAAGGCCGCGTGGAGGAGGGGTAGGTAGAGGAGAAACGTCAGGGCGATGAGGCAGAGCGCCGAGACGCCGTGACGGACGCAGGCCGCGGTGCGGGCAAGGCGCGATGGGGGGACGGTGTCTGCCAAGGGGACCTCCGCTTGAAACCGGATACTATCCTACGAGAGAGCGGGCTTGGATGGTATGGCGGGAGGCAAGCGTGGTTTGGCGTCAGATGGTCGTTGGGACGTGGGACGAAACACGGGGCCGCGGAACGCCGCGCTGATTGAGAACGGTGCATCTGGCTGACCGGTCGCTTGTTCGGCCGGAATGGTCTGCCGGCGCGGACCCGTGCCACCCGCGAGGAGGGTGTCTGACCGGAAAGGGGACGGGTTTCGGCTCGCGGGGAGGTTCGCCCTGCCGGGGGGGCTATTCCGCTGGTTTCGTCTCGGTTCGGGTGTCTCGGTCGCGTTGGGGGGCGCGGCGGGG
>JAFGLZ010000062.1 GCA_016927755.1 Phycisphaerae bacterium | reverse complement strand
GGGGGCAATATGCTCTCGTGTGGATCACACCGTTTCCGTGCCTGGGAGTCTGTTTTACTCCGCGCACAATGCCACTGCCCGGGCGATCCCGCCCATCGTGTCAAACGGCGGTGGCCGAAGACGTTGACCGGCATACCACGCGACCTTGGAGGGGCGATCGAACCACGAGGTGTTCCCCCGGGTGCGCCGCAGGTTTCGGTTATGGGTCGCGCCACCAACATGCCATTGACGTGTGGCCCCAACTCAGGAGATTGGCGAGATGTCTGCGAATTCAGTGCAAGCCGTCACCCCCCATTGCTCGAGAAGCGTCTATCTCGGGCTTCTGACCTTCTTCTCAATCTTGATGATGCTTGGAGTGCCCGGGGCTGCGCTCGCGGCGGACCTTGACGTCGTCTGGACCGGTGGGCTCGGGGACTGGGACGATCCGAATCGATGGGATCTGGGCGTCGTTCCGGACAACTACTCCGGCCTCGACACGTACAACGTGTTCATCGACGGCGGCAAGGCGGGCATTGCGTCGGCAGTGGACCTGTACGTGCCGATCGCGATCAACACGTTGTGGGTCGATCTGGCTGATGCGCTGAACGTCCAGGCGACGCTCATGATCGAGGGCGGCCTGGTCAGGAATGACGGGACGATCCGTCTGGGCGATGGAGGCAGCGGTCCGGGCTGGCTCGAGGCGACGTTTCAGCCGGTCAGTCTGATGGGCACTGGCGTCTTGGAGCTCAACCACGACGGCAGCGGGATCGTGGGCGGCGCTCGGGTCACGAACGAGGCCGATCATACGATCCGCGGGCGTGGGCTCATCGGGACGGAGCAGTTCACGAACCGCGGCATGGTCGAGGCCTCCGGGGCCGGGGCCGTGCTGACGGTCGACGCGGGTCAGTGGCCGGGGGCGGCGGTGAACTCCGGGACGATCCGCGCGAAGACGGGCACCGAGGTCGCGATCGAATCGTCTTACGTGATCAATCAGGAAGGGTCGAACCAGGGCCTGATCCACGCCGATTCCGGGACGGTAGCGGTGCGCGGCTCGACGGTCCTGGGCGGCGAGCTTCGGGTCGACGGTGCGGCCGGGCAGATGAACGTTGAGGGCGGCAGTCAGGTCGTCTCGGCCACCATCAACGTCAACGAGGGCGGGCTCGGCGTACAGGCCTCGAGCGTTCAGGGCTCGACGATCAACGTCTCGCCGTGGGGCGCGATGACGCTGAACGGCACGGTCGATGGCGGCATGGTGACGAACGCCGGGACGATCGGCGTTCAGGGCGAGAGCACGCTGTCCGGGGGGAACCTGAGGAATCAGGCGTCAGGGCGGGTCACGATAGGCGGCGATGCCGAGCTCAGGCTGGGTCAGGGAACGTACGTCAATGACGGTCGGATCGACGTGGGTTTCCTTGGGGCATCGGATCCGAACTGGCCGGGGACTCTGCGTATCACCGGCGAATCTGTCCGGTTGACGGGCACGGGAGCCATCGAATTGGCCGGCGGGGCCATCATTGGCGAGGAGGGCGGTCCGCGACTGGTCAATGAAGCGGGCCATACGATTCGAGGCAGCGGAGGGATCGGCGCGCACACCTATAGCTCGCCCCCTTGGCCGTGGCTTTCGGAAGGAATCCCGGAATACGAGTACCTCTGCCTTACGAATCGCGGTTTGATCGAGGCGACAGGCGAGGACCAACTGCGCATACGCGCGCTCGGAGGCTGGTCGTACAGTGACCCGTCGCTTCCAGGGAGCGTCAATGCCGGCATCATGCGGGCGAATCCGGGCGCGCGCCTTCGATTCGAAGGGAGCCGATTCGTCAACTATGAGGGCGGCGTCGACGGGCTGATCCACGCCAACGACGGCACGGTCTCGATGCTTTTGAGTCGGTTCCGGGGCGGGCGGTTCGAGGTCGACGGCCCCGATGGCGTGTTGCGGCTGGAAGGCTTCTTCGGCGCGCCCACCGATGCCGGCTGTGAGATCTATGACGCTCACATCAACGTCAGCCAGGGGGCCTTGGTCGTCGAGTATGGCTCGAAGCTCGTGGACACCTCGACGATGATTCACCCGGGGGCGACGTCGGTTCTCACCGGCGCTACCATCAACGGCGGCACGTTCACCAACGCGGGGCACGTCAGCGTGGGCACGTCGCAGTACCGGCCAGGGGCAACGTTCACCGGCGGAAATCTGGTCAACCTACCCACGGGAGAGATCGACGCGCATTGGGGCACGCTCACGTTCGGCCCGGGGCTGTATGTCAACGGCGGACGGATCAATCTGGGCAGCGGCGACCCAATCGATGGCGACGCGGCGACGAGCCGACTGCTGTCGAACGACCATGACGTCATCCTGGCAGGCTCCGGCGTGCTGAACATGAACGGAGATGCGTCGCTCATCGGCGGCGTGGCGCTGACCAACGAGTCGGGCCACACCGTTCGAGGGCGGGGACGGATCGGCGACGACGGCGCGTTCGGCCAGTCGCCGATCTGGCTGAACAACCGTGGGCTGATCGAGGCGACTTACGACGAGTCGTGGGGAGGGCTACTCGAGATCCGCACGGCCGTCGACGAGGCGGTCGGGGATTCGGTACCGGTATCCAACTCGAGCATCAACTCGGGCGTCCTTCGCGCGGGGCCCGGGGCCGAGCTTCGACTGGTCGACAGCGTTCTGCTCAACCAGGACGGGACGGCGTCGGGGCTCATCCACGCCGACAACGGGACGGTCGGCCTGGTGCGCTCGGAGGTAACGGGTGGCGGGTTCCGCGTGGACGGGCCCGACGGGATGCTTGCGATGGAGGCGAGCCGGATCACGGCCGCCAACATCGATCTGAACAACGGTCAGATGTGGGTGGACGCCACATCGAAGGTCTCGGCCTCGACGCTCCAGGTCGGGCGTGATGCGACGCTGTGGCTTGACGGTTACATCGATGGCATCGTCAACATCGAGGCAGGCACGATCGACGGCGGGACGATCCTCAACCACGGCACGATCGCCATGTCCGGCTGGGACAACCATCCGGCAATGGGGCTGCTGACCGGCGGCAATCTGAACAACCTGCCCTCCGGCGACGTTCGCTTGGACAACGCGATTCTGGGACTGACCAGCGGCACGTACCTGAACGACGGCACGATGACGGTTGGCCTCGGCGTGGAAAGCATCGCCGCGATCGGCGTGGCGGGGGACGTCGTCCTGACCGGCGGCGGCGCGGTGAATCTTGGCGGCAGCCATCACCTCTTCGAGCAGGGCAGCGGGATCGGCGGCTTCAACGCCGGCGGGTCCCAGGCTCGTCTGGTGAACGACGCGGGCCACACGATCCAGGGCGACGGATGGATCGGGGACGTGCCGCTGCGAGCGTTGCTGGAGGGGGAATCCCTGGCCGACGGCGTCATCTATCTCCCGATGCATCTGAGCCTCGTCAACCGCGGGATGATTCAAGCCCCGGGGGCAGGCGACACGCTCGTGATCGACACGCCGGGCTCTCCGTCGGATCCGAACACGGCCGACAGCTTCAATTCGGGAACGATGCGAGCGGGTCCGGGCGCGACATTGCTCTTCGACCGATCTCAGCTCGTCAATCAGGAGGGGGGTGATCGAGGACTGATCCACGCTGACGGCGGCACGGTGCGGTTGTCGGGCTCGCGAATCATCGGCGGGGATTTTCTCGTGAGCGAACCCAACGGGTTGCTCGAGGTTGTCCCGGGCGGTGACGCGGAGAAGGCCTCCAGCGAGATCCGGGGCGCGCACATCGACGTAGCGGACGGCATGCTGCGGGTCGGCAACACCGAGGGGTGGTGGGGTTGGCCGCTTCTGGGCTCTACGATCAGCGATTCGACGATCCATATCGCCTCCTCGGGGGGCCTTCTACTAGACAACGGCCACATAAGCGGCGGCCTCCTTGTCAATGAGGGCACGATTGAGACGTGGGCGCTGTTGCCTAATGAGGCGGCGAACGCCCTGTCCGGCGGCAACCTGCGAAACCAGGCCTCCGGGGGTGTCTACGCTACCTTTGCGGATCTTCGACTCGGCGCTGGAACCTACGTCAATGACGGGCTGATCAGCGTGGGGAGCGGCCTTGGCTGGGATTCGGGCAGCCTGCTCATTGGCGACGGCGACGTGGCCCTTGAGGGATCCGGGCTGCTGAGTTTGAACGGCAGCGGCATCCGGGCCTACACAGACGGTGATCGACTGATCAACGGAGCCGAGCATACGATTCGCGGCAACGGATCGGTCGGATATGGGGTGCTTCGCCTGACGAACCGAGGAACGATCGAGACGTCCGGCTACCTGACGATGAGGACGTATGACTCGGCGCTGCCGTATGATCCCCTCTACCGCACGTATGATCCGTGTTCGAACCTCAACAGCGGGACGATGCGGGCGTTCGGCGGCGGGGAGCTGCACATCGTCCGATCGCAGGTGACGAACGTGGAGCAAGGCCAGTTCGGCTTGATCCAAGCGGACGGCGGCGAGGTCCACATCGAAGGCTCCATGGTCGAAGGCGGTCATCTGGTGATCGACCGGCCAAACGGGGCGATACTCCTCGAGGACTACAGCGACGAATGGGGCTACGTCGGCGGGAGCCGAATCTCCAACGCGCAGATTGACGTCAACGACGGTCTTCTGTCGATTGAGCCCAACTGCGCGATCGCGAACTCGACAACCAGCGTTTCTCCGTGGGGGCGCATCGAGCTTCGCGACGCGCGAATCGCGGGAGGGTCGCTAAACAACGCGGGGGTTGTCGACGTCGTCGGGTGGGGCGGGCGAAACGTGCTGTCCGGCTCGTGCCTCAACAACCTGCCGAGCGGCGTGGTCAATGTGGTGGAAGATCAACTGTTGCTCGAGCCGGGCTCGTATCACAACGACGGACGGATCAACGTCGGAACGGGCGAGTCCTACAACGTTAAACTCCTACTGGGGGGCGAAGGGGTTGTCAGCCTGACGGGCTTGGGTGTCATGACGTTGAATGACGGCCAAATCACCACGTCCGGATCGGGGCGGGAGCGGCTTGTGAACGAAGTGGGGCACACGATCCGAGGGTACGGCCACATCGGAAGCGATTACGAAAGCGAATCCATCGCCTTGACGAACCGCGGCACGATCGAAGCGCTTCCGGGGTCTGAGTACGTTGAGGGGCTCGAGATCAACACGGCCGACGTCTTTCCGGACGCGGGCGACGCGGAGGTCATGAATTACAATTCGGGCACGATTCGAGCGGGAACGGACGCCAAGCTCGTGATCAGGGAATCGACGATCATCAATCAGGAAGGGTCGGCCGAGGGCCTGATTCACGCAGACGACGGGCGCGTCGAGATCCGCACTTCGACAGTGGTTGGGGGTCGTCTCCAAGTGGACGGCCCGGCGGGTGAGATCGTCGTCGAGGGAGACCATTACGTGACGAAGAGCGAGATCATCGCCTCCGATATCCGGGTCGATGAGGGGTATTTCCGGCTCAACCACAACAGTCGGGTCCTGGCCTCGACGGTGCGTGTCGGCGAGGAAGGTACTCTCGTCATCGCGGGAGGCTACCATGGCGTGAGCGAGGCGGCCGTCGACGGCGGGAGCATCGTCAATTCCGGTACCATCCAGGTGGGCGGGATGCCGGCCTTCCATACGGCCTTCTTGTCGGGCGGCAACTTGAACAACACCGCCACGGGCGTGGTCAACATCGTGGGGCTCGCGCTTTGCCTCGATCCAGGAGAGTACCGCAACGACGGCTCGATCAACGTTCTAACGAACGGCATCTCCCACCTTGCGGTCCGCGGCGGGACGGTCAGATTGGCCGGCTCGGGCATGCTTAACACTGGCAGCGATGAGTGGACGGTAAGCATCGCCGCCCGATACGGCGACGCGTACACCGGACGCGAACGGCTGGTCAACGGTCCGGACCATACGATTCAGGGGGCCGGGCTGATCGGTCGGGACCTATCGATCACAAACCAGGGCAGGATCAGCGCGAACGTGCCCGGCGCGGCATTGATCATCGGGCAGGATTTCTATCCAGATGTGACCGATGATGGCGAGGGGGGGACTTACGAAGTCGTCAACACGGGCGTGATGCAGGCGACCAACGGTGCAGTGCAGCGGCTCACCGCCGATCACCTCGTAAACGACGGCCTGATCCAAGGAATTGACGGCGGGACGGTGAAGGTTCTATGCGACGTTGTCGGCGCCGGCCGGTGGGTCGCCGATGGCGGTTCGATTTTCGTCGGTGAGGTCGACGTGGCCACGACGGGATCCATTTCCGTCCTGAACCGCGGGGACCTGACGCTCGACTTCCTGGGCTCGGCCATGAGCGGATCGGACCTGCTCATCGACGAGACGGGCGCCATCGACGTGGCCGGCGTGATGACGTTGAGCGGCGATCTCGCCTTCGCGGGGACGGATGAGTCGCTTTGGGCCTGGCAGACGGACTCGACGCTGGTGATGACGGGCGGCATCGGGGCGTCGATCCTCTCGGCCGATAGCTGGGCGATGCTGGAGATCGGCGGGTTCGACCTGGGAATCGATCCGAACAACCACATCGGCGACCCGGCCGGGTTCCTCAACAACTTCGACCTCGCCACGCTCGTTGTCGGCGACGGCGCGCACGTGATGCTGGCCGACCTGTTCGACAACGGCAACCGGGGCGGGCTGTTCGGGCTGGCCGAGGCGCTCTACGTCGACACGTTGATCCTCGAAGGCCCCGACAGCGTGCTGAACCTCAACGGGCTTCATTTGTACTACAACAACCTGATCGGCGG
Organism: Phycisphaerae bacterium; assembly: GCA_016927755.1. Classification (GTDB taxonomy): domain Bacteria; phylum Planctomycetota; class Phycisphaerae; order UBA1845; family JAFGLZ01; genus JAFGLZ01. The sequence continues at coordinate 18,165 of JAFGLZ010000062.1, read as the reverse complement.
CGGGTCGATCATCGTCCCCGAGCCGGCGACGATCGCGCTGGTCCTGCTCGGCGGGTTGGCGGCCTGGCGGCGGCGGCGGTAGGCGGGTGTCTTTCGGACGGGAATGCACCGCCCCTGGCGGCTTGCGGGACGTTGCCTTTCGGGCTACAAGCGCTGGCATGACCTCCAAGGAGCGGATGCGACGCGCGATGAGCCTCGGCGAGCCGGACCGCGTTCCGGTGATGTGCCAACTCGCGCTGGGGCATTACTTCCTACACAGCGGACTCGACCCCTTCGACGTCTGGTTCACGAACGAGGGCTTCGCCGAAGCCTTGATCCGGATGCGCGAGCGGTATCGGTTTGACGGCATTCTGGTCAACCTGCCCGCCCGGCCGCCGGGTATCCGATCCTACGTGGACTACATCGAGACCGGCTCGTCGGAAGATGTGGTTCACTGGCAGAACGGCGGGCGGACACGCCTGCCGCACGATGACAACGCACACTACGTCCCGCCAGAGGGAAGATCGACGCGTCCTGGATACCGTGACATCGACCCGGGGCGGCTCGTCTATGTCGAGCCTTGGGACGTGACGGGGGTGGGTTACCCGCACTTGTGGGACTTCGAGGCCGGACCCCGCCCCGATGACGACTTCTTCCCGCCGTATTGCACGGACACGATTGAGGCGGTGGTCGGCCGGGTCGGCGATGAGGTCTCGGTCCACTCGGAGGTCTTCTCGCCCTTCTCGCAATGGCTCGAGCTGGTCGGCAACGAGGAGGGGGCGATCTCGCTCATCGACGATCCGGATAAGGTCCACGCCTGTCTGGACCGGCTGACCGCCGGGGCGATCCAGCTTGCCCGCAGGCAGATTGCCTGCGGCGTCGAGGCGGTGCTGATTTCGTCCGCGTTCGCCGGCGCGGGGTTTATCAGCCGGGCGCACTATGCCGAGTTCGTCCTTCCGTACGAACGGCGCCTGGCCGATGCGATCAAGGCCGGCGGCAGCGTCTTCGTCTACACGCACACGTGCGGGGCGATCGGCGACCGGCTCGATCTGATGGTCGAGACGGGCACCCAGGGCATCGACACGCTGGATCCTCCGCCACTCGGCACGGTCGAGCTGGACAAGGCCAAGGCGCAGCTTGCCGGCAAGGTCTTCATCAAGGGGAACATCGACGCGGTCAATACGCTGCTGACCGGCTCGTACGATCGGTTCGTCGAGGACGTTCGATGGCGGCTGCGCGTGGGCAAGCCTGGCGGCGGCTACATCCTTAGCTCGGCGTGCTCGGTCGCCCCACACGTCGAGCCGGAGCGGCTGGAGGCGCTCGCGCGACTCGCGGAGGAGGAGGGGACCTATTGATGGCACCCCGCGCCGAGACGAATCGCTTCGCATTCGCCCGTCGCACGCGACAGGTGTAGACGGGGGTGCTTGACCGCGTGCGGCGTTCGCGGAGAATGTCCCGAACGGCGCCGGGCGTCAGATTCCCGCCGCATACGTGATCCCCTGGCGAATCGTTGGAGGCTCGACATGAGCGCGAAGAAGATCCTGATGCTCGTCGGTGACTTCGTGGAGGACTATGAGGTCATGGTGCCGTTCCAGGCCTTGCAGATGGTGGGGCACGCGGTCCACGCCGTCTGTCCGGACAAGCGATCGGGCGAGACGATCCGGACGGCGGTGCACGACTTCGAGGGCGACCAGACGTATTCGGAGAAGCCCGGGCACAACTTCACGCTGAACGCCACGTTCGCCACCATCGACGCCGACGACTACGACGCGCTGGTCATCCCGGGGGGTCGCGCGCCGGAGTACATCCGCATGAACGAGAAGGTGTTGACGATCGTCCGCAAGTTCGCACAGGCGGGCAAGCCGATCGCGGCGATCTGCCACGGGATCCAGGTGCTTGCCGCCGCGGGGGTTGTTGCCGGTCGGAGCTGCTCGGCGTATCCTGCCGTCGCGCCGGACGTGACCAGCGCGGGCGGGCAGTATCAAGACATCGGGCTCGATCAGGCACACGTCGACGGCAACCTGGTGACGGCGCCCGCATGGCCGGCGCATCCGGCCTGGTTGGCGGGACTGCTCGAGTTGCTGGGCACGAGGATCGAGCCTTAGCACTGTCGCGGAACCGAAAGGAACTCTGTCCGAATGGAAGCGCTTGCGAAGATCTCCGCCCAGTCGAACTTTGGACCGCTCGATTGGGCCATCGTGATCGTCTACCTCATCGGGTCGGTGGGGATCGGGTTCTACGTCCGACGCTACATCGCCGACATGGCGGACTACGTCGTGGCGGGCCGGTCGCTTCGGACGTATCTCGGCCTGGCCACGATGATCGGCACGGAGATGGGCCTGGTCACGGTGATGTACAACGCGCAGAAGGGCTTCACGGGGGGCTTCGCGGCGTTCCACATCGCGGTGGTGGCGGGGGTCGTCACGCTGATCGTCGGGCTGACGGGCTTCATCGTGGTGCCGTTGCGTCGGGCGGGGGTGATGACGATCCCGGAGTATTATCAGCAGCGTTTCTCGCCGGGCGTTCGGGTGGTGGGCGCGCTGATTCTGGCGCTGTCGGGCATTCTGAACATGGGGATGTTCCTCAAGGCGGGCGCGCTGTTCGTGACGGGCGTGACGGGCATGACCGACCCGATGACGCTGAAGCTCGTGATGACGATCCTGATCACGCTGGTCGTGATCTACACGATCCTCGGCGGCATGGTTTCGGTGGTGGTGACGGACTACGTTCAGTTCGTCGTTCTGTCGATCGCCATCCTACTCACGACGGGCTTCGCGCTAGACCGGTTCGGTTGGGACGCCATGGTCCAGACCGTCAACCAGTATCGGGGCGAGGGCGGGTTCAACCCGTTTCACGAGGGGGGCTTCGGCACCGGGTACGTGATCTGGATGGGGCTGTTGGGTCTGGTGGTCAGCACGATCTGGCCGACGGCGGTCATGCGGGCCTGTGCGGCCGACAGCACGCGGACGGTGCGGAAGATCTACATCTGGTCGTCGATCGGCTTCGTGATCCGCTGCCTGATCCCGTTCTTCTGGGGCATTTGTGCGTTGGTGTTCGTCTCACGGCACGCGGAGCTGAAGGCGCTGCTGCTGCCGACGGAGGGCAAGGCGGACGCCCAGCACACGCTGATTGCCATGCCCATGGCCCTAAGCGTCACGCTGCCGACGGGCGTGCTCGGGTTGCTAACGGCGGGCATGTTGGCGGCGTTCATGTCCACGCACGATAGCTACCTGCTCTGTTGGAGTTCGGTCCTGACGCAGGACGTTCTTGGCCCCGTCATGGGGGAACGGCTGACCACGCGGACGCGACTCCTGTTCGCTCGGTTGATCATCTTGCTGACAGGACTGTTCCTCCTGCTGTGGGGGCTGTGGTATCCGCTGGGGCAGGACCTGTGGGACTACCTGGCGATCACGGGGGCGGTGTATTTCACCGGCGCGTTCGCCGTGCTGATCTTCGGGATCTACTGGAAGCGGGCCAGCACGGCCGGTGCATATGGGGCACTGGTCTGCGGCTTCGGCGCGATCCTGGGCCTGACGCCCCTTCAGGAGGCGATCGGCATCGACGTTTCGACCGAGTGGGTGGGCATCAGCACGGTCGTGGCGGCGGTGGTCGTGATGATCGTCGGGTCGTTGCTGCTGCCGGACAAGAAGGGGCCCGCCGCGATCGAGGCGGCGGCGAAGGAGGCGTAATCGATGGAGACGTGGCTACCGATCTGGAAGTGGACGCTGATCATCGGCGTGGCGTTCTTCACGGTGCTGTCGATTGTCGTCTTCATCGGCGGGGTGTACGACATCCGGGCCATGTTCCGCTCGCTGGCGGAGCAGCATGAGAAGCGCCAAGCGGAGCCCGACCGGCCGACGGACGACTGAGAGAGGGGGCGCCCAATGGGTACTGTTGGCGCATTCGGCTCCCGTCAGAGGCGCGATCGCAACGGAGGGATCGGCCAGCACGGCATATCGAGTCTCTGGCTCGCGGTTGCGTTCGGCCTCATTACGAGCTCGGCGACGCAGGCTATCGCGTCCGGTCAGGACGCCGGCCTGGCACTACGCCTGGTTCCTTTCCCGAAAGAGGTGCAGCTTACCGGCGCTCGGTTTCGCCTTGATAAGTCGTCGGCGTTGACCGTGCCCGATACGCCCATCGCATCGACGATCGGCAAGGACTTCGTGGACGAGGCGGCGGGGACGTGGAAGCGCGACGTCCGGCTCGCGGCTCGACCCGCCGACGGGAAGTGGCGGTGCTCTCTATCCGCCAAGCCGGTCGACGCGGGTCGATTCGACCGGCTCGCGGCGCCTGCCGATCATGCCGAGGGGTATGTCCTGACGATCTCGGACGATGCCGCCCTGATCGTCGCCGCGACGGAGCCCGGCCTGGCACACGGCATCCAGACGCTTCGCCAGCTCATCCGGGCGAACACCAAGGACGATGCGATCCCCTGCCTGAGGATCCGCGACTGGCCGACGATGCGGTATCGGGGCTACTCCGACGACATTACGCGCGGGCCCAGCCCCAAGCTCGCGTTCATCGAGGACGAGCTGCGGCAAACGGCCTTCCTGAAGATGAACTTCTGGACGTACTACATGGAGTACCAGTACGCCTTCAAGAAGCACCCCCTCATCGGCCCGCCCGACGGGAGCCTGACGCCGGACGAGCTGCGGGCCCTCGTGGCGCTCGGGAATCGCTATGGGGTCGAGATCATCGGCAACCAACAGTCGTTCGGGCACTTCGGCCGCATCCTCGGGCTCGACAGGTACAAGTCCCTCCGCGAAACGCCGGACGTCCTGAACCCGACGAACGAGGAGACGTACAGGCTTCTCGACGATTTCTACTCCGAGGTCGCGCCGCTGTTGGAGTCGAAGCTCTTCAACGTCTGCTGCGACGAGACGTGGGGGCTCGGAACGGGCCCGTCCAAGCCGGTCGCCGAGAAGATCGGCGTGGGCGCCGTCTACGCGAACCACCTGCGGCGGCTGCACGACCTGCTCGCCGACAAGTACGGCAAGCGGATGATGATGTGGGGCGACATCATCATCAAGCACCCGGAACACCTGCCGAAGATCCCGAAGGACACGATCGTTCTGTCGTGGGGCTACCACGACGCCGCGTCGTTCGACGATGCGATCACGCCGTTCAGCAAGTCGGGCTACGAGTTCTTCGTCTGCCCGGGCGTAAGCTGTTGGAGCCGGATCCTGCCGGACTTCGGCGTGGCGGTGACGAACATCCGGAACTACGTCCGTGACGGCGCCAAGCACGGGGCGCTGGGCATGCTCAACACGACCTGGGACGACGACGGCGAGAACTTCTTCGCCTGGAACTGGCACGGTTTGGCGTGGGGGGCCGAGTGCGCGTGGAACGCTTCGACCACGCCGTACGAGGACTTCAGCCGCCGCATCGGAGGGGTGCTGTTCGGCGAGCCGGGCGATCACTTCGGCAAGGCGATCGACCTGTTGAGCAAGGCGCATCGCCTGCCCGGCTACGACCACATGCTGGACCGACGGTTCTGGAAAGAAGAGTTCGGCAATCTCCCGGTCGATGAACGATCGACCAGGCGACAGGCGGAGGCCCTCCTGGCGATCACGCGACCGGCGCTGGAGCACCTTCGCGCTTGCAAGGAGGCGGCCAGGGTCAACGCCGAGTGGCTCGACGTCTTCGTCTTCGGGGCCGAGCGGATGCAGTTCATGGCCACGCGCGTTCTGGATTACCTCGACGCGGCAAAGGCCTACGAGGTTGCCGTCGCGGACGAAACGAAACGGGCCGAATCGCTGGAGCTTGCCCGGCGGAAGCTCGGCGAGATCCGCGACGACCACGCCGACCTGAGGCGGCGCTACACCGAGCTATGGAACCGCGAGAACAAGCCGTATGCGCTGGATTGGGTGGACAAGCGATTCGCGGCGATGCCCGCACGATACGATGCGATGCTGACCAAGCTGGACCGCGCGATCAAGCAGTTCGAGGAGAAGGGCGCGCTTCCGTCGGCCGAGGAGGCCGGTCTGGCGACGGTTGAGCTCGGCGCGCGTCGGACGCGGCCGGCGAGGGTCAAGCTCGTGTCCCGAGAGTCCGTCCCGGCGGACATATCGCGGGTCTCCGCGTTTGGAGCCGAGGGCGTGCTGGGGTGGATGGTCTTGCACAGCGGGACCGTTAACCGCATCGACCTCCCGATAGAGCTCGACTTACCGAAGGAGCTTCGCAGTGCGGCGCCGCTGACGGTGCTGACCGCCTCGGGGGCGACGCTGCCGTGTCAGATTGCCAGCACGGACACACACGGGAGACTCGAGTGCATTCTGCTCGGCGAGTTCCTGAAGGCGGCCGATTGTCGGCTGATCCTCGCGCGTCCCGCGTCGGGCACGGAGCCTAAGCTTCGCGCCGTCCGTTGCGGCGCGGGGCCGGGCGGCGCGACCTGGATCGAGAACGATCACTTCAAGCTCCTTGTCGGCCCTGAGGGCGCCCACATCTATCGTTGGGAGATCAAGGCACTCGGCAACCGCGACGTGACGCATCCCGGCGAGTCGGGGTGGTCGGGCTTCGCCGACGTCGGCGGGCCTCATCGAGGCGGCAAGAACAGGATCGAGGTGCTTGCCGGCGGACCGGCCATGGTCCGGCTGAGGTGCACGGACGAGACCGGGCTCGAGAAGACGATGACCGCCTATGCCGGCGTGCCGTGGATCGAGGTCACGCTCGACCAGGCCGTTGATTACTTCTGGAACTTCACCGACGCGCGGCTGATGGCCGCCGACAGCGACACGCCGGGAACGTACCTCTTTGCCGACGGATCGACAGGGAAGGTCAGGGCCCTGACGGGCTCGACGGACTGCCAGGCGGCGGGTCGGAACGTCCGTTGGTCCGCGAAATTCGTCAAGGGCGGACCGCTGATCGCGATGATCACGCCTGAGGTGGCCACGCGTCACGTCATCGGCCCGGGCGGCGGAATGGGTGGCGTTGGGATCGAGCGCGGCGTGCCGGCCGCTCACTTCGTCATCCATGCCGGATCCTGTCCTGAGTCGCCCAAGGAAACGCTCGACGCGCTGTGCGCCACGCTTGACTTCCGAAATCAACCCACCGTTGATGTCCATGCCGTGCGAGAATGACGGCGATGAATCGTCAACGTCGATTGATCAGTCGGCGGAGTTTGGCCAGGTTGACCTTGTCGAAATCCCTGCCGCGGGGGTCCTGGCCTTTGGGCGTCTCGAGGATCTTGGGCACGCGGGCGAGGCGATCATCGTTGACGAGTAGTCGAAACGCGCGGAGCCCCAGCTTGCCCATCCCGATGTGTTCGTGACGATCAACGTTTGCCCCAAGGCCCTTCTTCGAATCGTTGACGTGGATGCACCGGACGCGGCGCAGGCCGATGTGTCGCCGCAGCTCGGAGAGGGTTCGCTCGTAACCCTCGGGCGTCCTGAGCTCGTAGCCCGCGGCGAAGAGGTGACACGTATCGAGGCAGACGCCCAGCCGGCGTGGCTGCCTGGCCCCGGCGATGATTTCGGCGAGGTGCTCGAACCGGCTGCCGACGCCGTGGCCGGAACCGGCGGTGGTTTCCAGCAGGATCCGGACCCCGCTGTCGGCCGTGGCCTGGCAGATCTCATCGAGCGCCCGGACGATCTGGCCGACGCCCGCCCCAAGCCCGGCCCCCTTGTGCGAGCCCGGGTGGATGATGACGTCGCGGATCCGCAGGGCAGCGCAGCGGTGGATCTCTTCGGTGAAGGCGTCGACGCTCCGCCGCCACATCGTCTTGTCGGGCGAGGCGAGGTTGATGAGGTACGTGGCGTGGGCGACAACGGGCGAGACGGCGGTGCGGCGCCTCGCGCGCCGCCAGCGGGTCAGCTCCTCCGGGTCGATCGGTGGGGCCGACCATTGCCGCTGGTTCTTGACGAAGATCTGGACGCAGTCGCAGCCGACGCTTTCGGCGGCGACGAGTGCGTGATGCACGCCGCCCGCGATCGACAGGTGCGCGCCGAATCGCTGCTTGGTCGGTTTGGCGGGCTGGGGTTTCACCGTTGCTCGACGGGACTCCAACGCAGGTTCAATCCATGCTGACGACGATGATATCGTAGACGGTGTGGCATCCGACGGCGATACCGAACCCCCTCAGGACGAATACGCCGGCCAGGTAGAGCCCCGCCGCCGAGCGGAAGACGAATCGACTCCAGATAAACGGCTCGATCCCGCCGAAGCCCTTGCAGTGGTGGGCGGCGAAGATCACCGAGCTGAGCACGACGGCGGCGCCTGCGGCGGGGTTGCGCTTGAGTCCCGCGACGTCGGACAGCAGGAACGTCAGCAGGCTGATGAGCAGCAGCCGGAACACAAGCTCTTCGTAGATACCCGCGCTCATGCTCAGGAGGACCGAGTCGGCCCAGGCGGCTCCCGCCAGCATGACGCGAGCGATCAGCACGGCGTGGAACACCAGCATGGGCAGCGCCAGCAGCACGCTCTCGCCGGTCATGCCCAGGAGCACGCGCCGGTCGATCCGCCAGGGATCGCGCCGGATCAGGTGCCAGGCCAGGAGCACCGCCACCACGAACAGACCGGGAAGGTAGTATCCCGTTCCGCCGAAGAACGACATGAACCAGCTCAGCAGGACCTTGGCCATCACCTCCGGCGCCTGCTCGTGAGTGAAACGCGGATACGCCAGGAGGATTCCGAGCTCGTACAGGATAAGCAGGGGCAGGAGGAACGCCAGGCAGTACAGCGGCCGCAGCGTCAGGTCTAGATAGCCCCCCCTCGAGGGCCCGCGAGGCGGGGCGGCTTTCGGTCGTCTGGATGATCGGGCCGGCATGGCGTTACCATTATGGCCCTAACGTGAGCGTTTTCAATCGAGCGAGCAGACACGAGGAGGCGTTGACAGGCGATGCCACGATCCACGACCGCACGGACGCTGCGTGAGTTCCACGACGCCTTGCTGGCCGCCTACGGCCCCCGACATTGGTGGCCGGGGGAGACGCGGACCGAGATCATGGTCGGCGCGGTGCTGACGCAGAACACCAATTGGACGAACGTCGAGCGCGCCATCGCGAACCTGAAGAGCGCGGACGCCCTCGATTGGCATCGACTCAATGACATGGGCCACGACGAGCTGGCCGCCTTGATCCGACCGGCCGGCTACTTCAACGTCAAGGCCCGCCGTCTCAAGAAGCTCGTCGAGTGGGTCGTGGGGGAGTTTGACGGCGACCTCGACGCGATGTTCGCCCGATCGACGGCCACGCTTCGGGAGGAGCTGCTGAACGTCAACGGCATCGGGCGCGAGACGGCGGATTCCATCTTGCTTTACGCCGGGGGGCACGTCACGTTCGTCGTGGACGCATACACGGCGCGAGTACTCCGCAGGCACGGGCTGATCGACGAGGACGCCGACTACGAGCTGATCAAGGAGCTGTTCGAGGGCAATCTGCCGGAGGACGAGAAGCTGTACAACGAATACCATGCGCTGCTGGTCGAGGTGGGCAAACAGTGCTGCCGGCCCCGCAACGCGCGATGCGAAGAATGCCCGTTGGGCGCCTTTCCCCACGACACGTCGCGGTAGTGTCGAGCACGCGTTGCGGACCTCAACCACCGCAGGTCGACCCCGCTTCCTCCAGTCTGATCCATCGCGGCTTCACCGCAGCGGCTAGCCGCTCTGTTTCTTCCGAATGATGACGAGGACGACGATGACAACGGCAAGAACGACAATCAGGCCGATCTGCCAGGTCTGAAACATTTGATAGACCTCCCGCCAGTCCAGAACTGATCACTGTGCACGGTCCTCATGCAGCGATGGTGAGAGTAGACCAGATCCGTCGGGACTGTCAAGCCCCCACCGGTGGGGCTCGCGGAACGCGACGCAAGGGCACATCGGGGACGCTGCTGGACGATCGAAAATGGTTCGGGGATCGGGTTTGGCCGGGCCAAACGGAGCCCGTGGGCGTATAATGTCGGCTGAACGGGGACGATGCCGCGGCGGACGACGTCGCGTGAAAGGCTGAACCGGGGAACCTTCATGAACCTGCACGTGGCCAGTCAGGATTCGTTCGAGAAGCTCGCCCAGAACATGGGTGAGATGATCGACAATCTGTTTCAGAAGAAGTACGTCGGGTTTCGCCCCTCGAAGGCGTGGGAACCTCACATCAACATCTATGAAGACGCCGAGAGCCTGCTGGTGTGCGTCGAGCTGGCGGGCATGCGCCGGGAGGAGATCGACGTTCAGATCATGCCGGGGCGGCTCACGATCCGTGGGGCTCGACCTGATCCCAAGCTTCCCGGGCACGACGGCCCGTTTCGCGTTCACCTCTTGGAGATACACCACGGCCCGTTCGCCCGAGCCATCAGTCTGCCCTCGGGCGTCGACCTGGATGCCGTCAGCGCGCAGTATCGCAAGGGATATCTTTGGATCCGTCTGCCCAAGAAGAACGACTGACGCTTAGAGCCCAGACCATGACCAACGACCGGAACAAGCCGGAGAGGAAGGACAAGACGCCGGATCCTAGTCGATCCGAGGACCCGGACCAGAACGATCTGTCTTCCGTGTCGGTGTCGATTGAGGAGCCCGCCGGGGAGCAGGAGCCCGAGCATCCCCGGATTCCGGAGGAAGTGCCGATCCTGACGATTCGCGACGCGGTCGCGTTTCCCGGGGCGATCGTTCCGCTCGAGATCGGGCGGACCAAGTCCCGCAAGGTGATCGATGCGGCCATGGAAGGCGATCGGATCATCGGACTGTTGGCGCAGCGTCATTCCGAGACGGAAGATCCCGGCATCAGCGATCTCTACCGGATCGGAACGGCGGCGATGATCCTGCGAATGGCCCCGTTGCCCAACGGCAACATCAGCATCATCTGCCACGGCATGGTCCGGTTCGGGCTGGAGGGACTCCTCCAGAGCGATCCGTTCCTGATCGGCAAGATCCACACACGATACGACGAAGTGGGCCCCTCGACCGAGCTCGACGCCTTGATCCACACGGTTCGCGAGATGGCCGTGAAGTTCGTCGAGTTGAGCCCGAACGTTCCGGACGAGGCCGTGTCGGTGCTGAACACGATCGACCGGCCGGGCGCGCTGGCGGACTTCCTCGGTCAGAACCTCGGGATCGGACTGGTGTACAAGCAGGAGCTGCTGGAGACGTTCGACATCGTTCAGCGACTCCGCAAGATCAGCGCGGCGCTAACGAGCCAGCTCGAGGTCCTGGAGCTCAGCCAGAAGATCCAGAAGCAGGTCAAGAGCGAGATCGACAAGTCGCAGCGAGAGTATTACCTCAAGGAACAGCTCAAGGCCATCCGGAGGGAGCTCGGCGAGGTCGACGAGAGGACGGCGGAGTTCGACGACCTTCGCGGGCGGATCGACGCGGCGAAGATGCCCGAGCAGGTGGCCAAGGAGGCCAACCGGGAGCTCGAACGGATGGAGCGGATCCCGCAGGCTTCTCCCGAGTACTCCGTGGCGCGCGACTACATCGAGTGGCTGTGCGATATTCCGTGGTCGGTCTCGACCAAGGATCGTCTGGACATCAACCGCGCGGCGAAGGTCCTGGACGAGGATCACTATGACCTGGAGAAGGTCAAGAAGCGGATCCTGGAGTACCTGGCCGTTCGCAAGCTCAACCCCGAAGGACGCGGGCCGATCCTCTGTTTCGCCGGCCCGCCCGGCGTGGGCAAGACTTCGCTCGGCAAGAGCATCGCCCGGGCGCTGGGGCGCCACTTCATTCGCATCAGCCTCGGCGGCATTCGCGACGAGGCGGAGATCCGCGGCCACCGTCGGACCTACATCGGCTCGATGCCCGGACGAGTCATCCAGGAGATTCGAAAGGCGGGAACGAACAACCCGGTTTTCATGCTCGACGAAGTGGACAAGGTCGGCACGGACTTCCGCGGCGATCCGTCGTCGGCGCTGCTCGAGGTGCTCGACCCGGCGCAGAACGACAGCTTCACGGACCACTATCTCGACGTGCCGTTCGATCTGTCCCACGTGATGTTCATCGCCACGGCCAACTACATGGACCCGATCCCCCCGGCCTTGCGAGACCGCATGGAGATCATCAACCTCCCGGGCTACACGCTTCGGGAGAAGGTCCTCATCGCGCGGCAGTACCTCCTGCCGCGTCAGCTCAAGGAGAACGGGCTGACCGCCAAGCAGGTAGGCTTCAGCGAGAGGGCGCTGACCGCGATCGCACAGGACTACACGCGTGAGGCGGGCGTCCGCAATCTGGAGCGCGAGATCGGTTCGATCTGTCGGGGCGCGGCGGTCAAGGTCACGCGCGGGCTCAAGAAGAAGATCTCGATCACCCCGAAGGCCCTGCCGGATTTCCTCGGCGCCGCCAGGTTCGAGCTGGAGACGGCGCAGCGGACCAGCACGCCGGGGGTCGTGACGGGGTTGGCGTTCACGCCCGTCGGCGGCGAGGTGATCTTCATCGAGGCGACCGCCATGCCCGGGCGGGGAGGGTTGATGCTGACCGGTCAGATCGGCGACGTGATGAAGGAATCGGCCCAGGCCGCCTACAGTATCGTCCGCAGCCGAAGCAAGGAGCTGAAGATCGACGCTGAGGTCTTGCGGCGGAGCGACCTGCACATTCACGTCCCGGCGGGCGCCGTGCCCAAGGACGGGCCGTCGGCCGGGGTCGCGATGCTCACCGCGCTGGTCAGCCTGTTCAAGGACGCCCCTGTTCGTCCGGACGTCGCGATGACCGGCGAGATCACGCTCCGAGGCGCGGTTCTGCCCATCGGTGGCGTGAAGGAGAAGGTCCTGGCGGCTCACCGGGCTGGGATCAGGACGGTTATCCTGCCGGAGCGCAATCGCCCGAGTCTCGATGACGTTCCCAAGGACGTTCGCAGACAGCTCGAGTTCATCTTCGCCAAGAACATTGACCAGGTGCTCCGCGCGGCATTACGAGGGGGGGTGATACGCTCGCGGAAGAAAACCGGCTCGAGGAAGCGAGCGCCCTCGGTGAAGAAGCCGGCGAGGAAGAAGAAGAGCGCAAGCACTTCAAGCGCCGGCAGGCGGTAGCTGCTCGAAACCGAGCGTGCCTGTCGGAACTCAGCTCTTTGCGTTGAGAAACTCGACGATCGATTCGGCGGCGCGGTAGCCCTCGGCCGCGGCTTGGACGACCGTGGTGCCGCCGTTGACCAGATCGCCGGCGGCGAAGACGCCCTCGCGGTTCGTCATGCACTTGCGAGCGCTTGGACCGACGTCGACGGCCAGCAGTCCTTCGTGTGTCGTTTGGACGCCGGGCAGCAACTCCAACAGCTCCGCGGGGGGTCGCTCGCCGATCGCCTCGACGCACCAATCGATGGGGATCTTGTGCTCGGTACCGTCGATCGGCTCGGGTCGGCGACGTCCGGAAGCGTCCGGCGCGCCCAGTCGCGTCCGGACCATCCAAATCTCCTTGAGCCGTCCCTGTCCGTCGGGCACGTACTTGAGCGGCTGCGTCAGGATCAGGAAGTGCACGCCGGCCCGGACGCAGCGCTCGCGTTCGTTGGGCCAGGCGGGCATCTGGGCGAAGCTGCGACGGTAGATCAGATAGACGTCCGATGCCCCGCGCTCGACCGCCATTGTCGCGGCGTCCATCGCGGTGTTGCCGCCGCCGATCACGGCAACGACGCCCTCAATGTACTTGAGCGGGTCGGAGTTGAAGGTGGCCAGGAAATCGTTGGCGTCGAAGACGCCCTCGGGCGGGGCCTCATCGGTCAGACCGGGCGATCGCCCGAGCCCAAACGTCAGGCACACGGCGTCGTATCCGCCCTCCGACCACACGCCGTCGAGGTTTCGCTCGGGCGTCAGCGGCATGGAGAAGCGCCATTCGAGCCGGTCGGCGGGCGCGGCCTTGAAGATGCTCTCGATCTCCTCCGTGACCAGATCGGACGAGAGCCGGCCGAGGGGGATAACCTGACCGGCCTTTCCGCCCGGGCGCGAGCCCTTCTCGAAGACCGTGACGCGTTCGCCGTGCTCGAGGAGCTTGGCGGCGCAGGCCAGACCCGCGGGCCCGGCGCCGATCACCGCCACGCATCGCCCGGTCGCCTTGGCGGGAACGCTGATCTCGGTCCAGCCCTGTTCGCGGGCGCGTCGAGCGACGTAGCGCTGGATGTCGCGGATGGGCAGCGCGCCGTCGCCGATCCACTGCTGGACGCAGTGGCCCTCGCACTGGACCTCGACGGGGCAGACATAGGCGCACATCTCGGGCAAGAGGTTCGCCTCGCGTAGGATCCGATAGGCCTGGCGATCGTCGCCGTCGGCCACGGCGCGGAGGAATTGCGGGATTCGAACTCCGGCGGGGCAGCCCCTGGAGCACGTCGGGGCAATGCACTCTCGACAGGCCTTGGCCTTGCGGCGGATCTCGTCGGGCGCGCTTCGACGTCCCTGCTGGAAGATCGGGCCGTAGACTTCGTGGTCGCGAACGACGCAGCCGGCGCGTCCGCCGTCGCGCATGATTTGCGTGCATGACGAGCAGGCGATGCAGACCTTGGTCGGCTCCATTCGTCCGGTGGACAGGAGGTCTCTCGCGTAGTCGGGGTATGCGATGCTGCCTCGTCCGAGCCCGACGATCGAGACGCGGCCTTGTTTGACGGCGGCGGCGGCGACGTACGGCATGTACTCGCGGAGCCAGGAGTATCCCGTGCCCACGACGGGGAGGTCGGGATAGGCCTGCTGGACGTGTCCGGCCAGGTCGATCATGCGCGCGACGCCCTCGAGCGGGTGCTCATCGGCGTAGTAGCCGCCTCCGACCGGCTCGTCGAACGGCCGGCCGTAGTGGGGGTTGTAGTACGGGTTGGCGATCGTGCAGTTGAGTCCGCGGTAGCCGATGTCCTTGAGCATGCCGACGAGGCGCAGGGGTTCGGTCATGTCGGGCTTGTGGTAGTCCTCCTTGTCCACGCCCCAGCCGAACGGATAGCGATACGCGTCGTAGAGGTTCATCCGGCTGGTCACGGCGAGCCCGGGCACCTCGCTTCGAATTCTGGCGGCGGACTCGCGGAGGAGCCTCGTGCGATTCTCGAAGCTGCCGCCGTATCGACTATCGGCGCGGGTGTGCGAGCCGAGCAGCTCGCTCATGAGATAGCCGTGACAGGCCTTGACGTCGACGGCGTCGAAGCCGGCCTGCTTGGCGAGCTTTGCCGCGACGACGAATTGGTCTTGTAGCGCGTCCAGCTCGTCGTCGGTGATCAGCGGATAGTCGGCGGGCAAGTGGCTTCGCGGATCGAGCACGCCGCTGTGCTGGGCGATGATGGGCTCGGGCTTCCCTTTCGGCTTGCTGTAACGTCCGGAGTGGGTGAGCTGTAGCACAAGAACGGGGTTGTGGCCCACGGCGTCGGCGGCGGCCTTGCGCGTCTGCTCGACGAGGCGGGCGAAGGCGTCGACGGTGCCTTGGTGAATCCACAACTGTCTGGGATTGGCGCGGGCTTGGGGGAGGATGGCGCACGCCTCGAACCAGATCAGGCCCGCGCCGCCGGCGCCGAAACGCCGGTATCGACGGAAGACGAGCTCGCTCGGCGCGCCGTCGGCCATTCCGTCGCAGCCTTCCATTGGATGAACGGCGAAGCGGTTCGGCGCCTCTGCGCCGGCGAACGGCACGGGCTGGGCGAGGACGGCGATGTCATCCGTCACGGGCAGGTCCAGGCCCAGTCGTTCGACGTCGGCGGTGAGATCGTCGATGCTCTCGTATCTGAAACGCTCGTGCTCGGCCATCGCGACTACCCCTAAGTTGTTCGGCTCAATGAGGGTGTTGATGATAAGCGCCGGCCGGATCGGCTGCAAGGTAACATCAGGCCGTATCGTCAGTTGCGACGGATCGTCTTGGCCTCGTGCGATTTTGACCAAGTTTGGCCGGCCTTGTTTGACCGCGCGCGGGCCAAATCGTAGGTTGAGGGTGTCAGGTCGAGAACAAGTTTCGACCTCGCTGAGACAAGCCCTTTGGGGGGGCAAGTCAAGGACGGCCGGCGAGAGCCGGCGACGAGCCATCTACCATCTTTGTTGCAGTTGCCGCAAGACGGTTATCTGTGCTATCCGGCAGGGGAATTTCTCAAGTGGTTTGAGTGCCGGCCGGCTTGGCTGCGTAGGCCAAGTCGGCCGGCACCATTTTTACCTCAGGCAGCGGCCTGACGCCGACGGGCACTCGGTTCTGGCCGTTGGCCGAGGCCCGTCGAACGCCGGCACGCTTCCCTCGCCTCCATTCAAACCACCTGGACCGCTTCGTCCTGTAATCGCCGCCTGGACCGCATCCGCGATCGACGCGCGGTAGCGATCAGGCCTCCCGTGGCCAGTACGGCCAGCGAGGCCGGCTCGGGAATGGCGGCGGCGAAGTTGTAGTAGAGATACGGCTCGGAGGTCGCGTCGATCACGGTCCCGTTCGGATCGGTCCAGTCCGTTCGGGCATTGGCGACCCAGATCTCGAGCGTCGTGGAATCGAAGACCACCGAGTGCATCGACGGCTCGTCGTCGATGCCGTCGTCTTCGGTCATGAAGGCAATTCCCATAAGTCCGTCGATGGATCCGAAGTGGTTCGGATCGGTTATCAGGCCTTGCATGACGTCGTATCGATGGAAGGTCCAGTTCGGGTCGTTCACCTCGGGCAGCAAGATATTGTAAGGGGGCAGGCCGAGGCTCAGTGGCACGATCACGTTGGGATAGATGTTGGCCAGGACCCAGTTGGGGTCGGCCATGTCGTTGGGGTCAAATCCCATGCTGATGATGATGTTGGGGTCGAGGAAGCGGAGGATGGTGGCTCCGGCCTGGAGGGCCTGGAGGGGCGGATCGCCGGCCCAGTCGGTGAAGTTGTTCGATCGGACGACGGCGTCGAGGATGCCTTCGGAGACGGTGTACCAGTTGGGATTGTCGAGCGTGGCGTGGCTGGTCATGGTGGCGGGGTCCCAGTAGTGGGCCTCGCGGGGGTCGTTGTCGTAGTAGACCTCGCAGCGCGTGGGTGTGACCTCGATGGCGGCGACCTTCGCGCCGCCGGCCTCGCGGCCGGAGGCGACGACGAGATTCGTGCCGCATGTTCGGGCGTTTCCGTTGATGGCGTTCACGTAGTCGTCGAGGTTTGCGCTGACCTCGAGTGCGTTTCGCAGGAGGAAGGTGAGGGGCATGCCATCGAAGTTGGCATCGCTTGAGGGGCAGTTGTTGGTGCCGACGGAGACGCCCTGGCCGTTGATGCCGCTGACGGTTCCGACGTATCCGGCCCAGGCGACGTTGCAGACGGCCTGCTCGCCGGTGCCCTGTGCGACTTGGAGGATGGCGTTGTCGTGTGCGAAGCCGGGCACGGTCGGCCAGTCGAGGTTTCGGCCGTGGATGGCGTGGCCGTCGACGGTGGCGGCGCCCTTGGCGGCGAACTGGGTGCAGGCGACCTGGGTGAGGTCGGCCATCATCTGTACGGTGAGGACGTCTTGGTAGGTGAGTTGGGGTCCGCCGGCGGCGGCGACTCCGTCGACGATGCCCTGGATCTCGTCGAGGTACTTCTGGGGTGTTTGGGTCTGGAGCTGTGCGACGATGGCGGGGATCTCGCTGGAGTCGTGCAGGACGTGCTGGTTGGTGTTGACGAATTCGAGGCCGCTCTGCATGTTGGCCACGACCTGGTCCCTGAGGAGGTAGCCGTGCTGATAGCCCATGTCATAGTGCGTGCCGCTGGTGTGCAGGACGGTGAGTGTTCCGTCGGGTTGGGTGACGGTCTCGAGCCATCCTCGCCCGGTCGCGGTGAGGACCTCTTGGGCCCAGGCGATGGGGGCGATCGCCAGGAGGGTGAGGAGCGTCAGGAAGAGCGGACGAGACGACGTGCGCGTTGAGCAAGAGTTGTGCATCATGTCCTCCTCCATCTGTGCCCACCTGGGATGTGAGTTTCGGATTCGCAGGCCAAAGTGGGTCGATCACGGGTGTTAGTAGTAACTTCAATCAAGCACTTGATTGGCACCCCGAATCTATTAGACCCATCGGCTTGATTCATGTCAAGCGGAGGGGGTGATCGAATCGGGGTATGTGATGTATCCTATTGCTATAAAACATTTTCCATCCTCACCGCTTCCGTCGTTCTGGGAGAGGTGTTTGGCTGACTGGGGACGTACTCGTCGCGCGGCTCCGGCGGATTCGGCGCTCGGAGGGGGCGTAGCAGGCACTAGCTAAGTGGCCACTAACAAGTTTCTGAACGCGGCGCGTGACGCGAGGCGTCTCAGGGGGCGTCTTGGACGCCGGTTTTGGGGGGTTTGGCGCGCTCGGGGTCGTGCCGGGCGGTGGATTTGGGCTTGTTGGGGGCGGGTTGGT
>JAFGLZ010000007.1 GCA_016927755.1 Phycisphaerae bacterium | reverse complement strand
TACGCCCCCGTCGGCGGTGGGTGTTCACGCGCCCCGCTTTCTCTACCCCTGCCAGGTGCGAGAAAACTGATTCGTCAGGGCTGGCGCCCCCCGTCCACCACGCCGGGCCCGACCCACGCCGCCCCGCTCCAGAAACGACTTGAAACCGAGCCCCAAGGGATAGTATAGTACCCCTTGCCTTATGCGGGCGTAGCTCAGTTGGTAGAGCACCACGTTGCCAACGTGGTTGTCGTGGGTTCGAATCCCATCGCCCGCTCTGATCCGGCACGACCTGGACCTCCCGTCATGGACCCCCTGTCCCTAGACGACGAGGACCCGCTCGCCGGAGAACAAGACATCGATAGTCGTCCCCCGCAGGGAACCGGCCGTCCGGGCGCCAGGCGTTGGCTGCGAGTGGGAGCAAGTTGTGAGGCCCATCACCCATCCGTCGGTCAAGGCCTTGTCTCAACGACGCCTGGCCGATACATAGGTGGTGGGCTTTTCCGTTTGCGGTGGGCCGAAATCGAGAACGAGTATCTTTCCATCCGGAAATCGAGGCACAAAGGAGCCTGAGACGATGACCGACCAGACCGAAGACCGACCAGAGCAGGCCCAGACGGACGACGATCCCGCCCAAACGGACGCGCCCGAAGAAGCCGCCGCCGAGGACGCCGAGGACCAGGACGCCGAGAAGACGGACGAGCAGATCGCCGAGGAAAAGTACGAGAAGCTCAAGGAAGCCGTCGGCGTTGAGATCGAGGACGTCGGGACGCTCCGTCACCGACTGTCCCTCACGGTCCCCCGCGAACTCATCGACGAACGATTGGACGAGCAGTTCACCGAGCTGCAGAGAGAGCGAGACATTCGCGGCTTCCGCAGGGGCCGCGCGCCCCGCAGACTCGTCGAAAAGGCCTACGGCAGCGAGGTCCGCGATCTCATCCGCGAACAGATCATCGCCCAAGCCTATCAAGCCGCCACCGAAAAGAAAGACCTCCACGTCCTCGGTGAGCCCGACCTCAACCTCGAC
Source organism: Phycisphaerae bacterium (assembly GCA_016927755.1). Taxonomy (GTDB): domain Bacteria; phylum Planctomycetota; class Phycisphaerae; order UBA1845; family JAFGLZ01; genus JAFGLZ01. Next base: position 6,063 of record JAFGLZ010000007.1, on the reverse strand, counting down.
GAGATCAAGCTCCCCGAAGAAGGAAATCTCGAGTTCAGTTGCGTGGTCGAGGTCAAGCCCGAATTCGAGCTCCCGGAACTCAAGGGAATCCCCGTCAAGAAGCCCACCGTCACCATCACCGACGCCGACGTCGACATGCAGATTGAACGGCTCCAAATGCGATTCGGACGCTACGAGCCCGCCGAGGACGGGACCGTTCAGATCGACGACTTGGTCGTCGCCGACGCCAAAATGAGCGTCGACGGCGAGGTCGTCCACGAGGAAACCAACGCCCAGTTCGCGGCGCGACCCTCTCGAATCGAGGGCATCGTCGTCGAAGGGCTCGGCGACGCCCTCCTCGGGGCCAAGGAAGGCGATCAACGCTCCGTCGAGGCCGAGGTACCCGACGATCACGAGAACGAAAAGCTCCGCGGAAAGACCGCCAAGTTCGAGTTCGCCGTCCACGACGTCAAACGACTCGTCCTGCCGACCCTCGATGACGACTTCGCCAAGATGCTCGGCCTCGAATCCGTCGCCGAGCTCAAGAACATGATCAAGGCCGAGTCCGAATCGCGAATCGATCAGGAGATCCAGCGCGGCATGCGGGCGCAGATCCGCCAGTACCTCGCCGAAAAGACCGAGCTCGAGATCCCCGCGGGCCTCAGCGGACGTCAGACCGAACGCGTCGTCCAACGGCGAATGGTCGAGCTCCAACGCCAGGGCGTCCCCGAAACCGAGATCGAGAAGAACCTCGACGAGCTGCGGACGACCGCCAAGGAGCAGGTCGCGGGCGAAATCAGGATGTTCTTCATCCTCGAGAAGCTCGGCGAGGAATTCGGCGTCGACGTCACCGAGGACGAGCTCAACGGACAGATCGCCCAGATCGCCCAAGCCTCTAATCGAAGGTTTGACCGCGTCCGAGACGAACTCGTCCAGCGAAACGGGCTTCAGTCGTTGTATATCAGCATCCGAGACGAAAAGTGCATCGACCGACTCCTCCAGGACGCCGAGATCACCGAGGTGACCCCGGACGAAGCAGAGGAGGCCGCCGAGAGCAAAAAGCCGAAGAAGAAAACGAAGAAGGCCACGAAGAAAAAGAAAACCAAGAGCAAGAAGGAAGACGACTTGGCCGACGAAACGTAGAATACGTCTGTCGCAACCGGTCGCAAGGCACGGTCGCCGGACGCGACGCCGCGAGTCGCCGGCCTGACTCGCCTCCATCCGGACAACCAGCACAAGGGCTGTTGCTATGAACTACCTCTGGCAGAGTGACGGTGACACCCGACCCAGGATCCAGTATCGACACACGGACGATCGGGATCGGCGGACGATCGCCCAACACCTCCTGGACAATCGGATTATCTACCTGGGCTACCCCATCGTCCCCGAGGTCACCGAGTGGGTCATCGGTGCCCTGCTGTTCCTCCAGGCGGACAAGAAGGATCAGGACATCCACCTCTATATCAACTCCCTTGGCGGATACGTCGATCAGACGCTGGCCATCTACGACACCATGACGTTCCTGAGCTGCAACGTCGCCACCTACTGCATCGGAACCGCCGCCAGCGGCGCCGCCCTCCTCCTGGCCGCCGGAAGCCCGGGAAAGCGATACGCCCTGCCCAACTCCAAGATGATGCTCCATCAGCCCATGGGCGGCATCTCCGGACAGGCCGAGGACATCCGAATCCAGGCCGAGGAGATCATCAAGGACAAGAAACGCCTCATCGACATCCTCGTCAAGCACACCGGACAGGATCGAGACAAGATCGCCGCCGAGACCGAGCGCGATCACTATATGGACGCGCAAGAGGCCAAGGGATACGGGCTCGTCGACGAAATCCTCGATAACGAGCCCAAGGCCAAGAAGGCAAAGACCGCTGACAAGAGCGCTGAGAAAGACAAACCGTCGGACAAGTAGGGTCGCCCCGCCGGTGCTCCCGGCCGGTCGTCTCGCGAGGAACCGCCATGATACTAGGCCAGACGCTTGTGCCACACGTGATCGAGGAAACCGGACGCGGAGAGCGGATGTATGACATCTACTCCCGACTCCTCAAGGATCGTATCGTCTTCCTCGGGGGACCCGTCAACGATGCCGTCGCAAACGTCGTCATCGCCCAGATGCTCTTCTTGAGCAACGAGGACAGCCGTGCCGACATCAACTTCTACATCAACTCCCCGGGCGGCAGTGTCTCGGCGGGACTCGCCATCTACGACACCATGCAGTTCCTCCGATGCGACGTCGCGACCTACTCCATCGGCCTGTCCGCCAGCATGGGCGCCGTCCTGCTCGCCGGTGGCGAAAAGGGCAAACGATACGCCTTGCCCAACAGCAGGATCCTCCTGCACCAGCCGCTCATCAGCGGCACGATGCAAGGCGCCGCCACCGATCTGGCTATCGAGGCCGAGGAGATCATCCGACTCAGGCAAGACCTCTACAGAATCCTTGCCAGCCACTCCGGCAAGGACATCAAGAAGATCGAGACCGACTGCGACCGAAACCTCTGGCTGAGCTCCGAGCAGGCAATCGACTACGGCCTGGCCGACTCGATACTCGAGCGAATGCCGGAACCGGAGGGCGGCGGTAAGGGAAAAGGCGGCAAGTCCAAGTAACGCGGAGTGACTCTGACGCCGCCTCATGAGAACGGGGCAGGGGTTCCTTGCCCGCAAAGGCGAGAGTAACGTCCCACCCCAAATGCTGCGTTAGGAGGCGAGCCGTGCGTCGTCTGTGTATCCCCATCCTGGCGGTGCTCGCCGCCGCCGGCTGCGACGGCCCCACCACTAACGAACGCTTCCGACAACTCGATCTACAGGTCCAAGAACTCACCGACCAAGTGGCCAAACTCAACAACGACCTGGCCACCAAGAACGCGCTCATCGAAACCCAGAACAAGCAGATCACCAACCTGCAACGCCTCGGCGACAAACGCCTCGAAAAACTCTACTACGTCACCGGCATCCAGATCGAACGGCTCACCGGCGGGGCCGACTACGACGGAAAGCCAGGCCCAGACGGCGTCACCGTCTATCTGCAACCCCTCGATCAGGATGGACACGTCATCAAGGCCGCCGGCGACATCCGAATCCAGCTCTTCGACCTGGCTAATCCCGAGGGAAAAAGACTCCTCGGTGAGTACCGCCTCGATGTCGACCATGCCCGCCAAGCCTGGCACGGCCGACTCATGACACAGCACTACACCGTCAAGTGCCCATGGCCTGCCGGCCCGCCCACCCACGACGAAATCACCGTCCGAGCCGAATTCACCGACTACCTTACCGGAAAGACGTTTCGGGCACAGAAGATGGTGAAGATTCCTCCCAAGTGATCTGTGAACATGCGTTGAGATCCTTCAACAAGCGTTTCATCCACTCAACAGTAAGATAAGCTACTACCTTCTAATCCCTTAGAAATGCGCCACCCTCCCGCCGGCAAAGCGAGCGATGTGCCACCGCAACGCCCATTACAACAGATCACCTGCGAAACCTCCTTAACAACAGTTTCTACCCGCCCCAAACCCTTGCCAATCGTGAAGATGGGAAACATGGAGGTAAGTAATGTAAGTTAGTGTGCACTATGGCATACCAATCGCATGGGGTAAACTAACTACCCTAATCTCGGCCACCTGGGGCTGAGCGTGGGGCAAGTCAAACTCAGTTCGAGATAGTTGATAAGGCTGGGAGAACAGAAACAGGCCCAGTACGCCAATATGGAGGAAAGGGCGGACTGGAGGGGACGCGCCGGAGGGTCCATAAGAAGTAGAACGGAGGAGGGAGGAGTTGAGAGACTGCCCATTGGGCAGTCTCTTGCTTTATACTACTCGCCAGGCCGCTCGTCCTGCCAGCCCTCGACCTGCTCCACGTCCCCCCACAACAAGTCCAGATCGTAGTAGCTTCGCGCCGATGCCGTGAAAACGTGCAAGACCACGTCGACGTAGTCCGCCAGGATCCAGTAAGCATCGTCGTACCCGGATAAACCGAATCGCCGATGACCCAGCAACCTCGCCCGCTCTCCCACGTGATCAATCACCGTCCGCATCTGCCGGTCGCTCGTCCCCGTGCAGATCACGAAGAAGTCACACACCTCGCTGACCCCACGGAGATCCTGAACCACGACGTCTTCGCAACGGTTGGCCTCCGCGATGCGGGCGATCTCGATGGCGAACTCTCGAGCGTCTATGCGATCAGTCATCGTTCATAAAGACCAGAAGCCCACCCGCCCCCGTTCGCGAGGGCGGATGGGCTGGGATTGCACTCATGCGGATCTGCACGCAAGCATCCTGACGCCTAGTGCGTGATCCCCAGCAGCGCCCCGATCTCCGGAGCGAACTTCACGATCAGACCCGCGAACACCACGCTGACCATGCTCATCAGCTTGATCAGAATGTTCAGACTCGGGCCCGACGTGTCCTTGAACGGATCCCCCACCGTGTCGCCCACCACGCCGGCCTTGTGGTCCTCCGAGCCCTTACCGCTGATCACCGTGTCCGGAGCGCCGTTCTCGATGGCCAGCCTCGCTCGAGGCTCCAGCTCCGGAAAACGCTCACGCGCCGCCATGTTGTCCATGTACTGCTGCGCCGTCGTGTTACGAGGCAGAGTCTCGATCAGCTTCTTGGCATTGTCCCACGCCCCGCCCGCGTTGGCCATGAAAATCGCCACCGCGAAGCCGGCGCTCAATCCGCCCGCAAGCAAGCCCATCACCCCCGCCACGTCGAACACCAGGCCCACCGTGATCGGAACGACCAGCGCCAACAACGACGGCAGAACCATCTCCCGCTGGGCGCCCGCCGTGGCGATCGCCACGCAGTGCCCGTACTGCGGATACGACTCTCCCTCGAACTCCACCCGCATCGGCCAATTCTCGGGATCGTTCACCTTCGACTCTTCCATCCCCTGGCCACGCAGATACTGCCGCATCTTCCCGAACTGACGGCGGCACTCCAACATCATCTCACCCGCCGCGCGTCCCACCGCCTTCATCGTCAGCGCGCAGAACACGAACGCCAGCAACACCCCGCTGAACAACCCGCACAGCACCTTCGGGTTCATCAGCGTCACCTCGTAGAACGCCATGTACTGCTCGAGCGTCGCGGGTAGGAACTTCTTCTTCCCCTTCCTCGACTTGGCGGCCAAATCCGCGCCGAACGGGCCCGTGAACGTCTTGCCCGTCACCGCCTTGTGCCGCACCACGTGCCGGACCGCCTCGAAGCTCGCCGGAACCAGCGAGGCCCTCTCCTCCGCCTCCTTGCCGCCCTCGATGACGCTGACCTCGACCGCGTTGGCGCCCCGACCCTCCATGAAGGCCGCCGAAACCCCTTCGTCCAACGCCAGGGCGTATTTCCCGTGCCCGATGCTGTAGAACTTGCCTGCTTCGCATTCCGGGTGCATCTTCACGTAAGCCGCCACCTGGCGGTCGATGCCGACCCGAACCTCCTCGACGTATGCCGCCAGCAGCGCCAGGGCCGTCAGCGCCGCCGACCCGATCGCAAAGCCCTTCCCCGTCGCCGCCGTCGTGTTGCCCAGCGAGTCCAACGCGTCCGTCCGCTCGCGAACGTGCGGCTCCTGATGCGTCATCTCGGCGTTGCCGCCCGCGTTGTCCGCGATCGGACCGTATGCGTCCGTCGCCAGCGTGATCCCCAGCGTGCTCAGCATGCCCACCGCCGCGATCCCCACGCCGTACAAGCCCAGCGTGAACTCGCTGAATCCGCCCGCGAACCCGAACGAGCACAGAATCGCCAAAATGATCGTCGCCAGGCTCGCCCAAGTGCTCTTCATCCCCTCGGCGATACCGCCGATGATCACCGTCGCAGGGCCCGTCTCCGCCTGCGCCGCGATCCCGCGAGTCGGACCGTATTCATAGCTCGTGTAGTACTCCGTCGCCTGCCCGATGATCAGACCCGCCACCAGACCGGCCATGATCGAGCCCCAGATGCCCCACCCCTTCACCGGAGTCCCATCGAACAGGACCGCGCACAAGATCGCCGCGGCGATCGCGATCAGCACCGAGCTGCCCAACACGCCCGTGAGCAGGCTCCGAAGCAGGGCCCGCATCGTCGCGTCTTCCTGCGTGCGAACCATGTAAATGCCGAT
>JAFGLZ010000061.1 GCA_016927755.1 Phycisphaerae bacterium | reverse complement strand
TCGAAGACGAACTTCGAGCCGTAATGCCAGCTATTCTCCCCCCCGCCGAGCGTATCCTCGCCGTCGAGCGCGTCCAGGTAAATCATGTCGAACCCGCAGGTGTTGTACGCCTCCGCCGCCTTGGCCGCGACCTCGACCAGCAGCGTCGAGTCGCCGTCCGGAAGGAACAGCCCGAAGCACTCCTTGAGGTGGTGAACCTTCGCCCCCGCCGCGTGGGCCGCCGGTTTCGTCCCGCACGCCCCGCGCGCACAGCCGGTGAAGGTGTACGGGGCCTCCTTCGACACGCCTGTGTAAGTGATCAGCTCGTCGTCGATCTGCAGCGTCACGCTGTTGCGGACGAAGAACCCGGTGATGGTCGACATGTCCTTGGTCGTCTCGACGACCGGCACCGTGTCGCCCTTATCCGTCATCGCCGCCGCCAGCGTGAACGTCGCGTCCTTGCCAAGTCGCGGATCCGGCACGGGCGTCACCCACGGGCAACCCTTGTTGATGAAGAATGCGTACGTGTGCAGCCCCGCCTTGATCCCCGCCGCATGCAAGCGGTCGATGACGGCCTTGAGGCTCTCGAAGCCCTTCGGATACGTCTTCGGATTCGGGCGGCAGTCCCCGAACCGGAACGAGCCCCCGCCGTGAAAGTCGATCTGGTTGATCCCCAGCGATTGGGCCAGCTCGATCCACTGATCCACCGTCTGCTCGGACATGTCGCCGAAGTTGAAGAGATACGAGCCCTTGTTGGCCGGCGAGTCCAGCGCCCACGGCCCCCCGACGTCCGACTTGGGAAGATCGGGCGCCGCCGTGACCACTTCCTTCATCACGTCCCTCAGGATCCCGTGCGGACACGCGATCACGGCGACCCGAGCGCCGACGAAGCCGAACCGTGAATGGCACGTCGCCCACAGCCGCGTAGCCGGTTGGGGAATCTCTCGAACGTTCGTCTGGAGATTGAGCGCTAGCGCGCAGGCCACGAACGGATCCTTCGGCGCGTCATCCCGTCGGATGGGAACGTCGATGAAAGCGAACTCCTCGACGTCCTTCCCGTCCAGCGAAACCACCTCGAACACCACGTACCGCTTGCGAACGACCGGTTTGACCGCGGCGACCACGCCCGTCTCGCCGAACCGCAATTCGAGTTGGTCCCCCTTCTTCGCCGCCGCCGTGCAGGGCACGACCTTCTTGTCGATCCGCACCCACGCCAGCGAAGCCCCCCCCGCCTTCTGGCAGAAGTCCTTGCCCGAGCGCTTGTCGACGAACGTCGTCAGCCGCCCGTCGGCGCACACCGTGGCCTTGAAATGATCGTTTTCCAGGACCATCGCGACCGACGGCGCGCCCCCCTGCCCCTCGGCAATGCACGGAGCCGAACCGCCCAACACAACCGCCGCCACGATGAAGACACCCCCCATCAAAGCCATTCGCCTGCCGATCCACATGATGACTTCTCCACTATGCGGTCAAACGAGAACCCGCGACACGGTATAACCAATACCCGATCCCCAACAACAACACGACCCCCGGCCATGCCCCGCCCGGCTCGGCCGCCACCGCCAGCACGTCCGATTTGCCGCTCACCACGATCGGAATCGCCATCGCGATCCCGATCAACGCCTCCCCCGTGATCAGACCCGACGCGAACAAGAGCCCGTGCCGGTTCGCCCGCTCGCCCGCGTCCCCGGCCGCCCTCTTGTGCCGCAAGCTCAGCACGTGATGCACCAACCCCCCGGCAAAGATCGGCACCGCCAGCTCGAACGGCAGGTAGAACCCGATCGCCACCGCCAGCACCGGCGTGCGGAACGACCCGCCCCGCCGCTCGAGAACGCTGTCCAGCACGATCACCCCCGCCGCCACGACCGCCCCGATCGACACGAACGTCCACGGCAGCGCCCCGGCGAAGACGCCCTTGGCCACCGACGCCATCAGGTTCGCCTGCGCCGCGATGAGCGCCCCCTCCTTGGCCGAGGCGTGCCCGGCGAACCCGTACGCCTTGAGCAGCAGCGTCAGAATCGGCGCCATGACCAGTGCCGCCGACACCGTACCCACCATCTGCATCACCTGCTGCTTCCACGGCGTCGCGCCGACGATGTAGCCGGCCTTGAGGTCCTGCATGTTGTCCCCCGCGATCGCCGCCGCGCAGCACACCACACTGCCCACGATGATCGCCGCCGCCGGACCGTTCGACGCCCCTGAGCCCATCAGCCCCACGAGCATCAAGGACGAGACCAGAACCGTCGCGATCGTCACGCCCGAGATCGGGTTGTTCGACGAGCCCACCAGCCCCGCCATGTACCCCGCGACCGCCGAGAACAAAAAGCCCGTCAGCAACATCGTGACCGCCATCGGCAGCGAGACCTCGACGCTCGCCACGAAGACTTGATACACGACGAAGAGAGGCACAACGGCGGCGGCAACGAGGACGAGCACCCACTTCATCGGAATGTCCCGCTCCGTCCGCTCGAGCCCGACCCCCTGCTCGCCAAGCCCACGGTACGCCGCCAGACCCGTCCTGACGCCGCTAAGGAGGGAAGACCGCATCTTGAAGATCGTCCACAGCCCGCCGACCAGCATCCCCCCCACGCCGATATACCGCGTCTTCGTCGACCAGAGCCGATAGGCGTAAGCCACCGCCTCGATCCGATGACCGTCCACCTCCGGCCAGCCGTCCAGAGCCGCACACACCGGAATCGCGATCAGCCAATTGCACAGCCCGCCCAGGAAGATCAGCACCGCGATGTTCAACCCGACGATGTA
>JAFGLZ010000060.1 GCA_016927755.1 Phycisphaerae bacterium | reverse complement strand
GTTCAAGCTCTTCGACCGCCGGACGGGACGTCTGGTGGCTAGTGATTCCGGTTACGTCGGGCGGCTGAGGAACGGGGGGTTGCTGTCAAGCCAGAACCTCGATCGATCGCTTCGGCCCGAGATCACCGAGGATCGGATCGTCATCGAGACGCCGTTCCATGCGGTCAAGCGAACGGTGTTTTCCCCGCTGACGTTCATGGCGTTTCGCTTGGTGAGCCTGACGGTGGGGCGGATCCCCAGCGTGGCGCTCCGGATCAAATCGCTGCTCGTCAAGGTCTTGATCACGCGGCGCCGGCCCGTGCCGCTAATGCTGAGACGAACGATCGTGCTGAAGGAGACGGGCATCGAGGTGCGGGACTACCTGAAAAGCTCGCGGCCGCTCCCGCTGGAGTGCCTGCGGCGCGAGGACGTGTTCTCGACCGTGCACATGGGGTCGTCTCGGTATTTTCAGACGAATGAGCTCGGTCTGGCGTCGGGTGAGGCCCCCGGTGCGGCCCCGGCGGTTGTGCCGCTGGGAAAGCTGACTGAAGGAATTGAGCTACATCGGCCGATCGACGTGAAAGAGTGAGGGTTTTCGGCGCCGCTCGGGAGATTTCCATTGACCCGATCGTCGCCACCCCTAGAATGTTTAGGTTACGGTCTGTCAAGCGGTTAACGTCGATTGGGGGCGTGATCGCCGCACCAGGCAAGGCAGCCGTCCGGTGAGGGTTCGCCGGAGCGAGAACGGTTTGATTTCCCCGAGGTGGTCCCACCTGCACGGGCGGGGTTGCATTGTGTCCGGGGAAAAGGGAGACACGGTATGCATGGCGGACTCCGTAGCAGGCAAGCCCGTCCGCGGTTCTGCTCGGTCTTAGGGATTGCCGCGTCAGTCCTCATGGCGCTCGGCGCCTTGGCGGTAGCGGCGCAGTCGTCCGGAGGCCCGCGCAAGGCCCCGGCTCGTCCGGCGCAGCCGTCGGCCAAGAAGGCCGCTCCCAAGGGACAGCCCGCCCCCAAAGAGGGCACTCGGAAGCCGCCGCCCAAGGCCAGGAAGCAGCTTGTGGCCCCGGCCAAGAAGGCGCCGACGACGAAGGCAGAGGCCGAGGAGCCCGAGGAAGAGCCCGCCGAGGCCAAGAAGCCCGAGGCCCCGAAGGAGGAAGAGGAAGAGGTCGATGCGTCTCAGATCCCCACGAAGCCCGTCCGAGACCTGTTCGCCGATTTCCTCCACTTCGTGAAGATCGGAAAGTTCCGTATCGCCAACAGCTTCGCCGCGGCGCTGCTGAGGCATCCCGAGGCCCAACCGGTTCGCTTGCTGGCCCTCAGCGAGGAGTTTCCCGACAGCGTCGAGATCCTGACGATCATCCTTTCCAACAGCGCCGTGGGCCAGAACGCTCGCGAGGTACTCGAGCGCATCAATGAGGGACGTCGAGAGCGTCGACGCGATCCCAAACGGATCAAGGACGATATCAGCTTGCTGGGCGGCGACCCCGGGCAGGTCCTCAACGCGACCCAACGACTCCAGTGGTCGGGCGAGTACGCCGTGCCGTGGATGATCGCCGCGCTGGGCGATCCGAAGCAGAAGGATCTCCATCCCCGCATTCTCAAGGCGCTGCCGAAGCTCGGGCTCAGGGCCGTTACGCCGTTGGCCATGGCCCTGCGGACCGACAACGACGTCGTGAAGCTCGAGGTGATCGAGGCCCTGGCGCTACTGGGCTATCCGCACGCGCTGCCGTATCTCAAGCAGGTGGCCGAGGACAAGAACGCCGGGCAGAACATCCGCGACGCCGCCCTGGCCGCGATGATGCGGATCGATCGCACCGGCGCCTCCGGTCGTCCCGCCGCCGTCCTGTTCTATCAGCTCGCGGATCAGTACTACGCCAACAACAGCTCGGTTCGCGCGGATCCCCGCGAGAACGAGAGCAATATTTGGTATTGGCGCGACGGCTGGGTCAAGGCCGACCGGGTGCCCCGAGAGATCTTCGACGAGATCATGACGATGCGATGCTGTGAGGAGGCCTTGCGTCTTCAGCCCGACCAGGCCGAGTCCGAGGCCCTCTGGCTGGCCGCCAACTTCCGTCGCGAGGCTCAACTGGGCGTCGCCAGCGTTGTCAGCGAGGAGCCTGACAAGGCCCTGGCCAAGGACGTGACCAAGCCCGAAGGCTATCCCCGGAGTATCTACTTCGCCCGATCGGCCGGTCCCCGCTTCAACCACATGGTTCTGGCTCGGGCCCTCAAGGATCACGACGCGGCGGTGGCGCTCGGGGCGATCACGGCCCTGGCCGAGACCGCCGGCGAGTCGAGCCTGATCGGCTCGGAGGACATCAAGCAGCCGCTGGTCGAGGCGCTGGCATTCACGGACGCGGTGGTTCGCATTCGCGCCGCCCTGGCGCTCGGACGGGCCCTGCCCAAGACCAAGTTCGCCGGCAGCCAGGAGGTGATTCCCGTCCTGGCCCAGGCCCTGAGCCTGACGGGCCAGCGGAGCGTCGTCGTCGTCGATCCGGACGACAAGAACCTCAATCGGGTGATGGGCATCCTTCGCGACGCGGATTGCCGCGTCGTCGGCGAGACGTCCTTCCCCAAGGCCATGGCCAGGGCGAGGCAAGAGCTGCCGACGCTGGATGCGTGTTTCCTGGCCAGCGACCTGAGCGAGCCGGACCTCCGCGCCGCTCTCGACGAGCTTCGCGGGCAGCCGGGCGGGAAGAACCTCCCCGTGGTCATCCTGGCCAAGGAGCGACAGATGGCCATGACCGAACGGATCCTGCAGGACGACCAGGCGGCCGGGAGGGTCCTGGCGGTCCAGGGCGCGGACCGAATCCTCGCCGAGTGGGACGTGGTCAATCGTCGGGTGGGGCGTCTAGCCCTCAATCCGGACGTTGCCCTCGGCTTGGCCATTAGCTCCGCGGAGACCTTGCGGTTGGTCGCGGCGAGTCACTCGCCCGTGTTTGACGTGGGCCGCGCCGAGCCCGCACTGGTGGCGGCGCTCAAGCATGACGAGGCCGACCTGCGAATCCTGTCCGCCGAGGCCCTGGCGATGATCCCGACGGAGGCCGCCCAGCGCGCCGTCGCCGCCCAGGCCCTCGACGCCGGCAACGACGGCGAGCTGCGGATCGCGATGTTCTCGTCGTTGGCCGAGAGCGGAAGGCATCACGGCAACAAGCTCGCGGAGGACCAGGTCGCCGCCCTGATCAAGATCGTCATGGACGAGAAGGACCTGCCGATTCGGACGGCTGCCTCGCAGGCCTTTGGCGCGCTCAATATCCCCGGGAACCGCGCCAGTGAGATCATCCGAGCGCAGTACCGGGGCTAGTGCCGCTGTCGGTGGGCGATTTTCGCAACGTCGTACCGTTGGCTTTCAGCCTGAACGGAAGGCAGGCAGGGATGCCCACGGCACATGAAGGTATCCGATCGAAGGCCCGACTAGTTTCGCGAACCGCAAGGCGTTATACTTCGTATCTTACTAGGCACGAGCAAGCCGGTTGTCAGACCCACCGCCCGGTTGCCGCGAAATGCCCATGATGTGGACTGCCCTGGGTCAGTGTACGAAGCGCGTCAACAAGCCCTCTCCCCAACAAGGGTCTTGCGTGTCGAAGGTCATTCTAAGCGTCGTTCTGACGAGTCTCCTGACGGGAGCGGCTCCGCCCTCGTCCGGTCCGCTCGCGCCCGAGCCCGGCTCTCTGCTCCAAACGCAGCCGGCCCGCCTTTCCGCCGAGGATCAGCGAAGGTTCAACGACTTCGTCGACCTTCTCAAGGAACAGAACACGCCCAAGGCGCGGCGAACCGGCGCCCGCGAGCTGCTCGATGCCGGTTGGCCCCAGGCCGTTGAAGTGCTCCTCGATGTCCTGCAAAACGAGAAGGACCCGATGGCCCAGATGGCCGTCATCGAGGTCATCGCCGAGTCCGACAAGCCGGATGCCGTCTTCATCCAGCCGCTCATCCGGCTTCTTGGGAGCAAGGACGATCGCATGCGCGACGCGGCCGCCGACGCCCTGGCTCGGTACAACAACGGCGGCGTGGTGGGACGGCTCAGCCGCCTGGCCCGAGGCCAGGAGCAACCGGTGACGGACCTGGCGATGCGAGTCGCCGCGATTCGCGCGCTATCGCAGGTGAGCGACCGCAAGGAGGCCATGGAGGTCCTCGTCGAGCTACTTGGCGATCCGAATCCGGAGATCCGGGTGCGATCCGCCCAGGCGGTCGGGGACGCGGCGGGGGTCGAGTTCAGCACCGACGTCGGGGCGATCAAGAAGTGGTGGCAGGTCGACCAGTCCCGTTCGGACCTCGGTCGCTCTCGCGATCGATACCTCGTCAAGATCAAGCAGAACCGCGGGCTCCAGAAGCGCCTCGAGGCCGTTCAGACGATCCTCGTCGCGACGCTCCGCAAGCTCTACCTGCGAATGCCGGAGGCGCAGAAGACCGATACGCTGCTCGAGTACTTGCAGGACCCGATGCCCGAGGTCCGCCTGCTCGGTCTGGAGCTCGTCAACGCGCTGCTGACCGACCGCAAGAAGGTGCCTGAACCCGTGCTGATGCGCGTCCGGTCGATGATTCCGGACACGAGTGCGCGCGTCCGACGCGAGGTCGCCCTGACGCTGCGGGATCTCCGTGACGTGACCGATGCCAAACGGCTCCTGTCCCAATACGGGCTCGAGACCGACAGCACGGTTCGGGCGGCGATGCTCAATGCCCTTGGCAGACTGGGGGATCCGGAGGCGATCTCGGTCATGATCGACGCGCTCTCGTCCGACGACAAGCAGATCGTGGCCGAGGGAGCCATGGGACTGGCCGTTCTGGGCCAGGAGGGACACGTCCCCGCCGAGCAGCTTACGCCGGCGATCAAGCCCCTGACGATCTGTTACCGGAAGCTTGCGGCCTCGGACCAGTTGCTCCGTGAACAGATGCTCGAGGCCATGGCCCGAATCGCCGATCCGCAGTTCCGCCCGATCTTCGTGGACGGGCTGGATACCGCCAACGAGGCTCCGGTCCGCCAGGCCGCCGCGCGCGGCATCGCGGCGCTCGGCAAGGCCGAGAACGCCCAGCTCCTCGTCGATCACCTCTCCGATCCGGACCCGGGGGTTCGACGAACCGTTGTGGATGCCCTCGCGCGGATCGCCAAGACCGATCACCTCGAGGCCCTCTTCGGACGTCTGGACGCCCGAACCGAATCGGATACGACCGTTCGGACGCGCGCCTGGGAGGGCATCCGGCAGATCGTCCGCAGCCTGCCGCTCGCGGAGCAGCGGCGATGGATCGACACGCACCTCGACCCGAAGCTCGACAAGGCCACCGCCGAGCGCTACGTCGAGCTCATGACGGAGATCGAGAAGGACCTTGCCCTGGCGACTCCGCCCGCTCCCGATCTGCTCAAGGTTCGGGAGCAGTTGGCCGACGGTCTGACCTTCGCCGGTCAGTTCGCCGAGGCCGCGAGGGTCTACCGGATGGTCCACGAGTCCCTCAGCAAGTCGGGCGCGCCGGAGGCCTGGAAGGTCGGGCTGAAGCTTTTCGGCGCTCAATTGCAGGCCGATCGGTATGACGAAGCCATCGCGCTGGCCGAGACGCTGACCAGCCCCACCGACGAGCGCCAACGCGATCAACTGGCCGCCGTGCTGCGAGATCACCTGAAGGATCTGCTCAAGGCCAACGAGCCCGATCGGGCGATCGTCGTCCTCAAGCTCGTGGGGGGGCGGTATGGTCCTCGCTGGAAGCGATCATTCGACGAGCTTCAGCAGCAGGCCGAGACCGTTCGTCGCGAGCAGGACATCGCGGCCGTTCGGCGCTGCTTGACCCAGCTTCGCGGCGACGCGATGGAGGTGGACCGGGCTCGCCAGCAGATTCGCACGCTGGGGCTGCGAGCCGTCAGGCCCCTGGCCGAGGAGCTCAAAGCGCTCCTGATGTCCCCGGAGGCGGCCCCCGGGCGAGAGACGCAGATCCTGGATCTGCTCAAGCTGGTCGTGCCCGACTGGAACGCGTACTCGGACCAGGCCGACAAGGCGGCCAAGCTTCGAGCCCTGGAGAAACTTCCGAGCGAGCTGCCCACGGAAGGGGGCTGAGGGGCCCGCCCCCGATGCTTGACGCGAGCGCCGTCTTGACCCACATTCTCCGCGGAACACCTTGCAACCGCTGGTGGCAGTCTGTCCAATATAGCGCGCATCTCGTCTGGAACGCAGTCAGGAGTCTTGCGCTGATGGAGAAGACGACCCTTGGCCCCATCACCGTCGAGACCGATGCATCTCAGGTCCGATTTCGTTTTACCAGTCCGGACCGGATGACCTTGGAGGTGCCGGTCTCCCTCGAAGGAGAGCTCTCAGACTACGTCGCCGAGCATCGGGAGGCCCTCACGGGCAAACGACTGGTCATCGATCTTGGGAGTCTCCCTGCCGTTAGCTCCCGTCAGTTGGGGATGATGCTCACCATTCGCAAGACGTGTCAGCCGCTGGGCGAGGTGGAGCTCGAATCGGTCAGCGACGGCGTCCGCTATCTGCTCAAGCTCACGAGGATGGCCGGCTACTTCCACATGGTCGATCCGAACGGCGCCTGATCTCGCTCACCACGCGATCCGCCCGAGCCGCTCCCATTCCTCACCCGGAACGCCCATCCGCGAACGCCCTTGTGGGCGGGGACGCCCAACCGTTATGCTAGTTGGTTTTGTGTAGGGTCCAGGGAGGCCTCCGACGCAGGCGCGACCTGACCGACCCGATGGGCGAGGCACCCGGCAACGCCGGACGAGGAGACGGACTTCGGTGAGCACGTTTGCTGAGAAGGTGAGCGCGGATCTGGGAAGCATCGAGGCGGCCTCGACGCGGCAAAAGGCCGTTTTCGACCGCTTTAGGCATGAGATCGATTTCGCCCGAAGGCTGGCCGAGGCGCATCCGACCCAGCGAGACGAGTGGGAGGCCCTGATCCTCCAAGCCGTGGACCACGTTGCCTCCGCCGCCAGGTCCGGCGGAGCGGTCGAGCTCGAAGCCGGCGTCGCCCAGGCCGAGTCGATCCTCCATCCGCTCGGCGGCACGGCCAAGCAATACACCATTCACTGTGTCGGCCACGCCCACATCGATATGAACTGGATGTGGTCTTGGCCCGAGACGGTCGCCGTCACGAACGACACCTTCACGACGGTCGACCGACTCATGGACGAATACCCCGACTTCAAGTTCAGCCAGAGCCAGGCCTCGACCTACTTCCTGACCGAGACCCACCTGCCCGAGCTCTTCGAGCGCGTCCGCGCCCGCGTCGCGGAAGGACGCTGGGAGGTCACCGCCAGCACCTGGGTGGAGGGTGAGGGCAACTGCGCGATGGGCGAAACGCTCTGCCGCCACCAGTTGTACACGCGCCGCTACATGCGGGACCGCTTCGGGCTGTCGCCCGAGCAGGTCAAGATCACGTGGCAGCCGGACCTCTTCGGCCACCCCCACACCCTCCCGGGCATCCTCGCCCGCGCCGGCGTCAAGCGCTACTACTTCTGCAGGGGCGGACGCGGCCCACGACTCTTCTGGTGGCAGGGTCCCGACGGCTCGCGCGTCCTCGCGTTCGACGACGCCATCCTCTGGTACAACGGCCAGATCACCCCGGACATGACGCGGCTGCTCTTCGACTTCGAGCGAGACACCGGGCTGAAGGACTACCTGTTCGTCTACGGTGTCGGCGATCACGGCGGCGGGCCGACCCGGCGCGACCTGGAGGCCGCCGCTGAAATGGACCGTTGGCCCATCTGGCCGAACGTTGTCCTCTCCACCACCGACGCCTTCTTCAGCATCGCCGAGAAGCACGTCAGTTCGGACCTGGCCCTCGTGACCGACGAGCTCAACTTCGTTTTCGAGGGGTGCTACACGAGCCAGAGCAACATCAAACGCGCGAATCGATTCAGCGAGACCGCCCTCGTCGAGGCCGAGGCCGTCGCCCTCATCGCCCGAGGTGTCTGCGGGACGGACTACCCCGCCGAGCCGCTGGTCAAGGCGTGGCGGCACACGATGTTCAACCAGTTCCACGACATCTTCCCGGGCTCGGGCGTTCGCGGCACGTACGACTACGCCCAGGGCCTGTTCCAGGAAGTCCTGGCTACCACCGGCATGGTCAAGACCCGATCGCTCCGCCAACTCGCAGCGCGGGTCGACGTGGCCGCGGTCGCGGGCACGACGAACTCCGACGCCCGCTTCGGGCACGGCGTCGGCGCCGGCGCGGGCAACGAGAGCGCTTGGGGAACCGTGTCGGCCCTGGACGGCGGCGCCCCCGACGTCAGCCCGTTCCTCGTCTTCAACCCCACGCCCTGGAGCCGAACCGAGGTCGTGACCGCCACCGTCTGGGACAAGGACCTTCCGGATGAACCCCTGCGCGGGCCCGATCCGGGCGGGCCCCTGGCCACCACGGGGATGAAGGGGCGCATCGCCGTTGTTGACGACGCCGGCAACGCGTGCGTCGGACAGGTCCTCGATAAGGGTCACTACTGGGGCCACAACTTCACGAAGATCGCTCTGCCCGCCGCGGACGTCCCGGCGATGGGATACCGCACTTATGCCGTCAGGGGCCTCGTCGAACCGATGAGCTGGACGCCGAGCGCAACGGCCGCTGAGACGGGGCGGATGGAGAACGAGTTCCTCGAGCTTCACGTCGAGCCGGCCAGCGGCGCCATCATCCGGCTGCTGGACAAGCGAACCGGTCGAGACCTCGTGCCCGAGGGGCGGCGGCTCGGGCTGCTGCAGGTCGAGACGGAGGCCCCCCACGGCATGACCGCCTGGAGCATCGGCCAGATCGCCCAGACGGACGACCTGACCGACGGGGCCAGGACGACCGTCGTCCATCGCGGCCCGCACGTCGCCGCGATCCGCTCGGAACGAACCTGGTGCGATTCCCAGCTCAACCTGACCGTTTCCCTGACCGCCGGCGTCCCGCGGATCGACTTCGAGCTGGACGTAGACTGGCTGGAGCGGGGCACGCCCGAGCGCGGCGTGCCGAAGCTGAGCGTCGTGTTTCCGCTGGCCGTCGACGACCCGAAGGCCTCGCAGGAGGTGCCCTGCGGCCACGTTGAGCGCGAGGTCGGCGGGCAGGAGGTCCCGGCGCTGCGTTGGGCCGATCTTAGAGACGGCAAGGACGGACACGGCGCCACGCTCGTCAACGATCACAAGTACGGCCACAACGTCACGGGCCAGACGATGCGTTTGACGCTGCTGCGCAGCAGCTACGATCCGGACCCGCTGCCGGAGATGGGCCGACAGCAGATCCGCTTCGGCCTCGTCCCGCACGGCGGCGACTGGGGGCCGGTCGAGGCGACGCGCGCCGGCGCGGCCTTCAACCACCCGTTCAGCGTCGTCGCCACCGACGTTCATTCCGGTTCGCTGGCTTCGAACAGGGGCTTTGTGGCCCTACTGACGCCGGGCGTCATGCTCAGCGGCATCAAGCAGGCCGAGGATTCCGACGCCATCGTCGTCCGACTATATGAGATGACCGGCCAGGACACCGAGGCCAGAGTTCGGTTCGATCCGGCCGTGGCGCCGCCCGACGCGCCGGCGGTCGAGACGGATCTCCTGGAGCGTCCGCTCGAGAGCAGCTCGGCGCGGATGGACGGCAACGATCTGGTCGTGAGGGTTCCCGCCTACGGGATCGCGACCGTCCGCATCGGATAGGCTCCGGCGGGGGGAATGAGGTGGTGGGGGGCTAGGACCCCGTGCCGAAAGACGTTGAAGGTTCTGCTATAGTGGTAATCCGCCAAGGACAGTAATGGATCAATCTGACAAACAAGACGTTCCCAAGCCTCCTCCACATATCCGACTCTCGGAGTGGTTGGGCTTTCAGAGCCACCGCGAGGAGTGGTCGCTCGTGGCGACGGGCTGCCTGACGGGCGTGGCCACCGGCTTCTTCGCGCACGTGTTCTACCGTCTGATCGAATGGCTCACGGGACTGTGCTACGGCGGACATCATGGCGAGGGCCCCGGGTGGTTCGGGGAGTTGGGCCTGTACGGGGGACACATGGCCCTGCTCGTCGTCCTACCGGCGGTCGGGGCCCTGCTCGTCGGGCTGATCACCTACTTCTTCGCCAGCGAGGCCAAGGGTCACGGCGTGCCCGAGGTCCTCGACGCCCTGCATCGCGGCGGGGGGAGGATTCGCCCGCGCGTCGCGGGGGCCAAGGCCATCGCCAGCTCACTGACGATCGGCAGCGGCGGGTCGGCCGGTACCGAGGGCCCGATCATCCAGATCGGCGCCGCCCTCGGCAGCACCTTCGGGCAACTCCTGAAGGCGCCGCCCCGCCAGATGACGGTCCTTGTGGCATCGGGCGCGGCCGGGGGCATCGCGGCGATCTTCAACGCCCCCATCGCGGGGGTCCTGTTCGCGCAGGAGATCTTCCTCCGCGACTTCTCCTTCAGGGCGTTCAGTCCGGTGGTTCTTGCCAGCGTGCTCAGCAGCACCGTCACCCGGGCCCTGCGACCCGAGGCCGACCGCGCCATCTTCGCCATCCCCATCCCCATGCAGGAGCAGTACCACTTCACGTGGACGCACCTCGGCGACTACGCCGTCCTTGGCCTTCTCTGCGCCGTCGCGGCCGTCGCCTTCGTGCGGCTCCTCTACTTGTGCGAGGACTTCTTCGACTGGCTCAAGATTCCGGCGTACCTCAAGCCGGTTCTCGGGGTGTTCGTGATGGGCGTGCTGGCGGTGATCGCGCTGAACGTCGCCGGTCCGGGCACGATGATGCTCGACGATCGGCCCGCCATGTACGGCAACGGATATGCCTTCATCCGAGACGTGATCGCGCCCGGTAACCCCGCGGCGGGCCACTTGCCCCACGTCATGGCCTACGGGTTCGGCGCGCTGGGCGTACTCTTTTTTCTCAAGCTGGCGGCGACCTCTCTGACGCTCGGCAGCGGCGGCTCCGGCGGCGTCTTCGCCCCGGCGCTGTTCCTCGGCGCCGTAACGGGAGGGTTGTTCGGTCAGGCGCTGTTCCATTTCGGGTGGATATCCGAGGCGGCCGTTCCCACGTATCCCCTCGTCGGCATGGCCGCGGTGGTCGGGGCCAGCACGCACGCCCCGCTCACGGCCATTTTGATCATCTTTGAGCTGACGAACGACTATCGCGTCATCCTGCCGGTCATGCTCGCCGTCGTCGGCGCCACGGGTATCGCCCGGTTGCTCCTGCGGGACAGCATCTACACGCTCAAGCTCCGCCGTCGCGGCGTTCGATTCGGGACGACCATGGACCTGACCGTGCTGCGGCGGATCGTGGCTCAGGAGGTCACGCCGGGGAAGGTTCCGATCGTCAGACCGGACGATCCGTTCCAGAACATCGTCGAAGAGCTTGAACAGCACGGGCCGGTGGACTTCGTCGTCGCCGACGGGGACGGGAAGTACCTGGGCATCCTGACCACGGACGCCATCCAGACCGCGCTCTTGGAGCGCGAGGCCGTCCCGCTGCTCGTCGTCGAGGAGGTCATGCGTCCGGACATCCCCGACGTCAGCCCCGACGAGCCGCTGGATTCGGTCTTCGACAAGTTCGCCGCGTATGACGTCACGGCCCTGGCCATGACCGACAGGCAGGACGGCAAGGTCAAGGGGACGATCACGCGAACGGCCGTCATGAGCGCCTATCTGCAGGCGCTGGTCGAGTGATCGGGGCGCTGGGGTCGTCGGAACAATGCACAGCAACGGACAGGAGCTGATCTACGAGAGCGAGTCGGAGGCCGCCACTCGCGCCTTCGGCCGGCGCCTCGGCCAGTGGGCGGAGCCGGACACCGTCGTGGCCCTGATCGGCCCGCTCGGGGCGGGCAAGACCCAGCTTGTCAAGGGGCTCGCCGCGGGGCTCGAGGTCCGTGACGTCCGCAAGGTCAGCTCCCCCACGTTCGTCATCATTCGCGAACACCCCGGGCGACTGCGGCTTTACCATGCGGACGCCTATCGGGTCACGGCGGCCGACCTGTCCGAGATCGGCTTCGAGGAAATGTGTTTTGCCGGCGGAATCGTTGTTGTGGAATGGGCCGATCGGGCCGAGGACATCCTGCCCGACGACTGCCTACGAATCACGATCGATCCCACCGGCCCCGAGCAGCGACGCCTGATCTGCCGACCGACCGGCGATCGCTCCAGGCGACTCCTGGATCGCTGCGCCGTCGAGGAGACCCCGTCGGAGACGCGACCGTAAGGAAAGCTTCCGGCAGCGCCGAGAGAGGATCCTGAGCGGACCGCGATGTCGGACCCGTGTCCCGGGAGGCAACCCATGACTAAGTGCCTGCTGCTGGTCTCGGCAATGCTCCTGATCGCCGTCCAACGATTGTCGGCCGACGACCGGATCATGCCCGTCATCGAAGCTCCCTGGTGGCAGGTGGCCGGCAATCCCGATCTCGGCAGATATACCTCGAAGGACCAGCAGCCCGTCGACTTCGGCGTCTGGCAGGCCGACGACGGCACGTGGCAGCTCTGGTCTTGCATTCGTCATACCCAGTGCGGAGGACACACGCGCTTGTTCCATCGCTGGGAAGGGCGGAAGATCACTGACTCCGACTGGAAACCGATGGGCATCGCCATGGAGGCCGACCCCAGCCTCGGCGAGGACCGCGGCGGACTCCAGGCGCCCCACGTCGTCAAGCACGACGGGCTCTACTGGATGGCCTACGGCGACTGGAACCACATCTGCTTCGCCACGAGTCAGGGCGGAAAGACGTTCAAGCGGATCGTCCAGCCCGACGGCAAGACCGGCGCCTTCGGCGAAGGACCCGGCGCCAACACCCGCGATGCCATGCTCATCAAGATCGGCGGCCTCTGGCACTGCTACTACACGGCCCTACCGAACCAGAAGGGCTACGGCTTCTGCCGAACCAGCCCCGACCTGCGAACGTGGAGCCCCTCGTGCGTGGCCTCCTACGGCGGACAGGTCGGTCCTAACCCCTGGTGGAACGAGTGCCCCCACGTCGTCGAGGTGTTGCCCGGCGAGTTCGTCTACTTCCGAAATCAGTTCTATGGCCAGGGGGCCAAGAACTGGGTCTACTCCTCGCGGAACCCGCTCAACTTCGGCATCGACGACGATACTCACCTCGTCTGCCCGCTGCCGATCGCCGCGCCCGAGATCGTCCACCACGACGGTAAGTACTACATCGCCGTGCTAAACCCCGGCCTGGACGGCATCCGCATCGCTCGACTGCGGTGGGCGCGGGTCAAGGGCGTCGGCCGGGCCGTCTTCGATTTCGACGACGAAGCCGCCCGAAAGCAATGGCGCATCGTCGAAGGAGACCTGCCGGACGTCTTTTCGACCTCGACCCGGCAGCACTTCGCCCCGCCCCAGAAGCACTTCATCGCTACCGCCGAACTGCCCGACGGCAAGTTCGACGACGCCAGAACGGGCGTGATCGAGTCGCCGGAGTTTACGTTGGAGCACGAATCGTATTACGTCTACGTCTCCGGCGGATCGGATCAAGACAAGACGTACGTCGCCGTCGTCGAGGCCGACGGCGGCAAGGAGATCGTTCGGCTCGCCGGACGGGACTGGAACACCCTCGAGCGGAAGCTGCTGGACGTCACGGGCCACCGGGGCAAACGCGTCCGAGTCCGCGTCGTCGACAAGGCCACGGGGCCCTGGGGCCACGTCAACTTCGGCGGGATCTTCGAGATGCCCGAGCCGGTTCCCATCCCGTAGACTCACCTTCGCGTCGGGAGCAACCTTATGAGCACGACAATGGAAAGCACGATCGTGGGAGCCGTCCTGGCCCTGACCTGTCTCGGCGGGATCGCCCTCGCGTCGCAGCCGTCCGCCAAGTCGCCGATCACCGTTGAGCTCGTGCGCGGCAACGGTTTTGCCACGTTCACGAACCGCGCTCAGCCCGACAACCGCATCGGCTACCGATTCCACGAGCACACCCCGATCACGCACGGAAACGTTCCCGCCGCCAACAAGGACGCCGATATCGATCCGGACGCGACCGCGAAGCTCGAGTCGTCGTTCGCCCGCCGTCCCGACGTCACGGTCAACCGTATCAAGGTGGACGAGAAGGACTGGACGCCGCAGGTCTGGACCTTCTACCTCGTTCCCGTCGCCGACGGCATCGACATGCTCCTCGTCGTCGAGACGGCGGACCTCGGCCTCAACGCCTACTACGGCGTCCAGCAGTGCTTCCGCATGAGCGGCAAGACCAACGCCGAGTGGCGCCGGACCATCGCCGAGACGCCCGCGTTCAGCGAATATGATCTCTGGAAAGGCGAAGCGACGAACGCCGACTCGAAGACCAGCCTGACGCACGTCCTCCGCAAGGGCAAATGGCAGGTCCTTCCCGCCGGCGCCGACACGGTCGGCGCGAGAACGCCGCTCGGACTCCGTATCGACTCGCAACGGACCGGCGGCAAGCTCGAGACGATGCCGAAGGTCGGGCCCTATGAGGCCCGGATGCTCGAGCCCATCGACTCCGGACTAATCACCCGTGCCGATCGCCAAGGGACCTGGGTCTGCGGCATCTACTGGGACCGCACCTCGCACGTGACGGACCACCACCCGGCCGACTGTCTGCACGCCATCGTCAACATCGGCGGGATTCCGCCGAAGTCCAAGCGTGCCGTTCGCGGCAAGATCTACTGGTTCAAGGGGACGTTGGACGACCTCCGTGAGCGGTGGGGACGCGACTTCTCCCATGGCTCCAAGAGGGCCGTTCCTTGACGAGAAAGTGGCAACTTCCGCTGTTCTTCTGCGCCGTGGCCTGCATGGGCTGTGCGTTCGGCATCCACGAATCCATCTTCAACAACTTCCTGTCCGACACGTTCGACATGAGCGCCGGCGCTCGTGGCTGGCTCGAGTTCCCCCGTGAGCTCCCCGGGCTGCTGGTCGTCCTGATGGCGGGCATCCTGTGCGCGTTTCCGCTGACGCGCGTGGCCGTCGTCGGGGCGCTGGTCTTCGCCGGCGGCATGTTGGGCATGGGCCTCTGGGGCACGCACCTCGGCATGATGCTCACGATGATGGTCGTGGGCAGCGCCGGCATGCACCTCATCCAGCCCGTTCGCATGTCCGTCGCCCTGGCGCTCAGCGACGCGGGCAACCGTGGCCGGCGGATCGGTCAGACCGACGCGGTCGGCGCCGCGGGTCTCGTGCTCGGAACGGCCTTCGTCTGGCTCGTCTTCGGCAAGATAGGGGCCCGATACGGACTGGCCTTTACCTGCGCCGCCGTCGGCGCCGTCTTCGCCGCCGCCGTCTACTTCGCGATCCACATCCCCGAACTCCACCCGCGTCGGGCCCCGCTCGTCGTCCGCAAGCGCTACAGCCTCTATTACGTCCTGGAGTTTCTCTTCGGCGCTCGCAAGCAGATCTTCCTGACGTTCGGTCCGTGGGTGCTCATCCAGGTCTACGGCGAGACCGCCTCCGGCATCGCCAGGCTGCTCATGATCGCTTCGATCGTCGGCGTCGTCTTCAAGCCCGTCGTGGGCGCGGCCATCGACCGCTTCGGCGAACGGGTCGTCATGATTACCGACGGCGTCGTCCTGTCCTTGGTCTGCGTCGGCTACGGCTACGCCCTGGTGCTAACGGGCGACGCCGCCGCGGCCAGAGTCGTCGCCTCCGCCTGCTTCATCGCCGACAACCTGCTCTTTGCCCTCGGGACGAGTCGCGCGGTCTACCTCTCGCGTCTTACCGACTCGCCGCAGGAGCTCAACTCGACGCTAGCGATGGGCGTCTCGGTCAACCATATCGCCTCGATGACGATCCCCGCCGTGGCCGGCATGGTTTGGATCAGCCTCGGCTACGAGCGTGTCTTCGCCGGGGCCGCCGTCCTGGCCCTCGGCATCTCTGCCGTCTCGACGCTCGTGCCGGGCCGCGGAGCCCGGGGTTTGGCTGTCCGCGGAGGAGAATGAACGGCCCGCTTGTTGTGAGTCTCTTTCCTGGGTAGCCTGTCACTTTCCGCCTACGGTGGATGGGGGACACGAATTCGATCCAGGACTCGTGCACCAGTCATCAAGGTACCCCTTCGAGGTGTGTCCTGTTCCTTCCTCGCCGCGGACAGCTCAGCGAAAAGAAAACGGCCGGTGGTCCATAGCTCGAACCACCGGCCGTCTGTGTTCATCTCACGCCGTAATCGTCAGGACTCACGTCCAGACGATCGTCGGTCGATCTCCATCGGTTACTGCGGGCCACTGCACGCGATCACCGCATCGTTGGCGTCCGTCGGGGCAGCTACACTTGCGTTCGCCGCGGTCACGTAGTTCGGATCGGACCACGATATGCCACCGTTTTCGGCAGTATTCGCGGACGTCTCATAGATGCAGTCCGGGTGATCATACGGATCCAGGCCGTCCTGCCGGATCGTCA
The DNA here is from genome assembly GCA_016927755.1 of Phycisphaerae bacterium. Classification (GTDB taxonomy): domain Bacteria; phylum Planctomycetota; class Phycisphaerae; order UBA1845; family JAFGLZ01; genus JAFGLZ01. Next base: position 56,532 of record JAFGLZ010000060.1, on the reverse strand, counting down.
TCGCCATGCCGCAGGCCGCCTTCTTCTCGAAGCTCGCGTGCCCGTCCTGATACAGCACGTTCTGGCCTTCGCCGTCGCTGTGGTGCGTCGAGTTGACCTGCTTCCAGTCAGCCGGCTCCCAGGGCGGCGTGAGACCCAGGAGGTTCATGAAGTCCGGGTTCTTCGTGGTCCATGGAGCGGACCCGAACACCGTCTTGCCGCACTTGTCGGCGATCATCGGCATGCCCGGGTCTCGCGATTCGCTCGGGATAGCCGCGCTACCGTAAGGATGCTGATACCCGTAACTGCAGAACTTCTCCCCTGTGCCATAAGTCGTTTCGGGGTCGTTGTTGAAATCGTAGTACGTCATCGGGTTTGCCGTATTGTCGGCCGTGTCGGAACTGCTCGGGCAGATGAACTGCTTGTTCGTCGTATTGCCGGACTTGATCAGGATCCAGAAGCACATGCCGACGCTTGGGCGGACGGCATTTGTGGTCCACCAATTGGCGGGGGGGGTGGCGCCGCCTCCTATTCGATACAGCCCGATCGGTCCGATTCCCGCGAAACCCGACTTCGAATACGGCGCGAGCGGCCACGCCTCGGAGAAGTCGTTCGCGTAAATCTTGCACGACTGCCCGATGCCGCGGACGTTCGCCGCGCACACCGCGCGCTTGCTCAGCTCGCGGGCGCGGGCCAAGCTCGGCAGCAGGATCGAAATCAGCAGCGCGATGATCGCGACCACCACCAACAGCTCAATAAGTGTAAAGCCTTTCTTTTTCACGGCTGGTCCTCCTCAATAGGAACCATACCCCACGGACGGCCCCACCGACTGACGTTCAACGCCCGCCGGACGGACCGCGTCTCACTCGTGACGCCCAAACCACCGGGCCGATCGGCGCGAACACCGTGACCCGTGGCTCAGCGCCACACGTTCTATCTGCAGGGAGCCGTGTCGAAACTTCTGTGGGCCAAACCCGCCTGAGGCTGAGCCGGAGACATCGCCTACACCGACTCGATCATGGGGCTCTCGCGGAATACGAGACTGCTAGAAAGTTATGATGATGAACCCAATCAAGAGCCCTGGCCGCCTCGCGGCATCAGCCACGAAGCGGACATCGTGCCCGTTGCTCGTCAACGGGCCACTGGCGGCGGGTCTTACCGGGGAAGTCTGAGGGATGAAGAGAATGATAGCCGCGAAACAATAATCACGTTATGAAACAGCGATTCTGGCCTTCGCAGACGTTCTCCGGCTCCCGTTGCCCTTGTCTACTTATATCCTAAGGCCGTAAACCGCCGTGTCAACCGCCGACCACCGATTTTCGCGGACCCGCCGCCCAAATTCCAGTTCCACTTCAACTCTCGTCCCAAAGGACGGGGGGTCGCTCCGCCGCCGCCCTCATTGCACCGGCCCGGTCGCTGGCCCCGACGCCGGCTGACTCGCCCCCTTGCGGAGTTCATCGAGCAGCTCCTTGGCCGGGCGCTCGGGCCCGCGGAACGTCGTTCGGATCGTCGCGAGGTTCTTCTGGATCGCCTCGTCGTCCGGGTCTAGCGCGATCGCTTTCTCATAGAACTCCAGTGCCTGCTTGACCCGTCCGAACTGCTCGGCGCAGACCGCCAGGTTGTTTTGGACCGCCGCGTTGGTCGGGTCCGCCGTCGCCGCCATCGTGAACTGCTCCTGGGCCTTGTCCCACAGGTTGTTCCTGGCGAACGTGATCCCGCGGCTGTTGGTCTTGCCGACGTCTCCGCCCGTGCTCAGCAGGAACTTCTGCCGCTCCACGTAGTGCGGCGCGATGCTGGAGACGAACTGCTTGGCCACGTCCCGAGCCACGCGGTTGAGCATGGCGTTCTTGTTCTCGCCCCCCTGCGACTTCGTCGTGTTGACCATGATCGAGTCCGAGAAGATCACCCGCCCCGACTCGACCTTGACCAACCGGATGTTCACGCAGACCGACGCCTCCTTGCCCAAGATCTTGGAGTTGGCCCCGAACGCGACGATCTCGCCCACGATGACGCCATCCACGCCCAGCAGCTTTCCGATTGACGTGACCGTTGCGGTGTCCACCATTCCGCTCGCGCCGAATTGCTGTTCCTGGAGGATCTTCGTTACGGCGCTCCGTTCCATTACCGCGAACGCCCCCGTCTCGTTCAGCTCAGCCACGATCATGTTGGCGATGTCGCGCCCCGCCTCGGGGTCCTCCTTGTACACGAGATCAACGACGGCCAGCCGTTCGATGCCGACGACCTCGGTAACGCCCGGCTCCACGGTCTTGATCGTCACCGCATTACCTGAACAGCCCAACAGCAAAAGAGCGGTCCCAACGACCGCCGTCCGAAATCCCATGACCACGAGCAGCCTGAACATGCCTTGATCCCTTTGACCCCGATAGGAATTGTGTCGAAGAGCGACTCACTCGAGCCGCTACATTCATGCCGGGCGGCCGTTTTCCCGCATGGTGCGAACCCCGAGGCTCAGGCAATCCGCCCCGCTCGTCCGCCATGAGTCCACGAAACCCGATCCGAAATACGGACGTTGCGCCCAGATTCTGCACCGGACCCGTCCTTGGGTCAAGACGCCGTTGCGGTTTGGGTACAGATTCGCTACTCGGACTCGGTCAGCCAGATTCTGAGCTGCTGGGGATCGATGAGTTGATAGCTCCCTCCGGTCCGCTCCGCCAGACCCGACAGCGTCGGGATCGCATCCCGAATCGCCAGGCACCGAACGACACACCCCGCTTGGGCGGCGCGCCCGACGACGGCGGACAGGTCGCCTTCCTCGGGTCCCTTGGCGGCGATGATGCACAAAGCGTCGGGCCCCAGCGCGATCGCCGCCTGAATGCCCGCCTTCGCGTCGGTGGATCCGCTGGGGAGTGTCTCCTCGAGCAGAGCGGCCGCGGCCTCTCGCGACGCGGGGGTGTTGCCGGCCATTGGCAGCACCTTGGGCTCATCTTCGGTCCAGACGACCAGGCCGAAGCGCTGCCGGATCCCGAGCGTGCCCAGCGACCGATCCACTGACGCTCGGATCGCATCGAAGCTGTTCCGCAGCGCGCTGCTGCTGTCGACGCAGTAGACGACCGTGCCGCCGCCGAGCGGCATCCCGATGCACGACGGTCCTTCGGCCTCCTCGAAGGGATTGTGGCCGGGCTCATAGATGATCGGGTCGGGCCCCGACAGCTTGCCGGCCACGGCCAACAGAACGACCGCCACGATTGCCGCGACGACGGCGACTCCCGCGCCGATCAGAATCGGCGGTCGCCTCCAGACCGCCGCCTTGGGCGAAGCCCCTCGGGAATCGTCATGACCCTCAGATGGACCGGGATGGTCGGCGCTCGGCTCGCCGTTCATCGTCATCACCGTCCTGGGACCCAGAGATACATGAACTGCGGCGCGGAGGGGCGCAGCCAATCCGGCAGATTCACGTTGATCAGATTGATCGCGCTCGGTTGATCCACCGGCGACCGCGCGTAGACGTTCGGCGCCCAGTCCAGCGGCCGATGGTAGCGCACGACCTTGACCTTCCCGGCGCCGGAGCGCTTCTTTGCCGCCGCGATGGCTTGCTGCATCGATCCGATCCGATCGACCAAGCCATAGGACAGCGCCTCGTCGGCCGAGTAGACCCGCCCATCGGCCAATTCCCTGATTCGCTCGGGCGTCAACTTCGTCCGATTGCCCTGGACGACGCCGAGGAATTTCTCGTAGTAGTTGTCGATGAGGCCCTGGAAGATCTCGCGATCCTCGTCCGTCATGTCGCGAAAGGGGGAGCCGCTGTCCTTCCTCGGGCCCGACTTGAAGATGTTCGACGTGATGTAGAGCTTCTCCAGCGCCTTGTTCACCTGGAACGTCAGCATGATCACGCCGATGCTGCCCGTCACGCTGGTCGGGTGCGCGATGATCTCGTCGCACGCGCACGCGATGTAGTAGCCGCCGCTCGTGGCCAGGTCGAGCATCATCGCCACGACGGGGCGCCCCGTTCGCTCGCGAAACGCCTTGATCTCCTCGTACATCAGATGACTCGCCGTCACGCCCCCGCCCGGCGAGTTGATGCGAAGGACGACCGCCTTGACGCGACCGTCCTTCTCGGCCCGGTTCAGCTTTTCGGTCAGGAGCGACACCGGGTTCTCTCCCTCGGTCAGGAGCCCGTTCTTGCGGGTGTTGGTGATCATCCCGTCGACGTCGATCACCGCGATTCGATCGACGACGAGGAGCCCCGGCTCCCGCATCATGACGGTCTCTTCGAGCGTTTGATCCGCCGGGATCGGCGTGATCTTGTACCCTCCGGCCGGCCCGCACCCCACGATGGCCAGAACCAGAGCGGCCGAAAGAAGGTGAACGGTCACCCCCACGACGGGTTCCTGTCGAAATCGCACTAGGAAGTCTCCTGAGTCTCTCGGCGGTGGACGAGAGGCTGATTGTACTGGCCCGCCGCTTCCCGTCCAAGCCTGGTGTGCCTGGCTTTCCCCCGACCTCACCGACTCGAAGCGTCCGCCTCACTCGGTCCTGGCTAGTTGGGGCGACGCAACGATTCCGCGGATGTTCTGCCAAGCGGCTCCCACGCATGCCTCGCCTTGAATGCCACCGCACATTCGGTATAGTCGCACTCCCCCTGAGCGGCTTCGGACGGAGGCCTGGCTGCCTTCCCCGTCGAGCCTTTTCGCTCCCACTCAGGGCGGGCGGGGGGCTTGGGACCCCCGAGTGGACAACCCCAACATGTGGGGCCTAGAGTATTACAGGACGGCTGTGAGAACTGAAGCGCAATCGAATGCAACTTACGAGTAGAACAGGGGTTTGGTGAAATCTTAAGATTCGTTGACTTTTACGTTTGACTAGCACCACATCTTGGGGTATTAACTATGTTGTCCTCAAGATCTAGTGCGGAACACGTCGATCTTGATCATAGCGGTATCGGGGTCGGCAAATTCGCCGCTTGGTGGTCCAGGCCGCCAAACGCCTAATTGCTACGAGTCAGTCGTGTAGTGCAAGTGGGTGTTACCTTCCGCCTTGAGGCGCCGGGGCGAAAGGATCTGGGGTTGGTCTCGCCGCATTAGTTGGCGCTTGGGGATAGCGCGAAAGCCGGTTTCCGTCGTTTTCATCTTGCCATAGCCAGCGTTGCAACGGAGTGGACAATGCTTGATTCAAGCAACACAGGCCGTACCGACAGCTCGGGCAGGGAAGCCCTCAGCCTCACAGAGAACGCCCTTCGGGTCCTTTCCGTACGTTATTTGAAGAAGGATGAATGCGGTCAGGTCGTTGAGACCGCCGAGGATCTGTTCGGCCGGGTGGCCGAGACCATCGCCAAGGTCGAGAACACCCACTATGGCGCCGATGCCGAGCGCCGGGCGGATTGGGCCCGGCGGTTCTACAACATGATGGTTACCGGGCGCTTCATGCCCAACAGCCCGACCCTGATGAATGCAGGGCGAGAGATGGGCATGCTCAGCGCATGCTTCGTTCTACCCGTCGAGGACAGTATCGACGGGATCTTCGACTCGATCAAGCATACGGCCCTGATCCAGAAGGCCGGCGGCGGAACGGGATTCGCCTTCGACGAGCTCAGACCCACGGGCGACTACATCAAGTCCAGCGGGGGGACGACGTCCGGGCCCATCAGCTTCTGGCGAGCCTTCAGCGAGGCCACCAATGCCATCCAGCAAGGCGCGTTCCGGAGAGGCGCCAACATGGGCATGATGTACGTGCATCATCCCGACATCCTGAAGTTCCTCCACGCCAAGCAAGACCTCAACGCCTTCACCAACTACAACATCTCGGTGAAGCTGACGGATGAGTGGATGCGGCAACTCCTCGATGATCCGGGGTCGCCGCACATGGTACGGAATCCCCGAACGGGCGAGGCCTTCTACATCCCTCGGGACGTGGACATCTGGGAGTATGACGTTCGGTCTCTGATTCCGGCGGAGTGCCGGCAAGCCGACCCGAGCCAGCCCGCGAGGATTCAAACGCCGATTCCCACCGGAGCGGTCCCGGCGGATTACGAGTCCAAGATCTATACCAAGCGGGACATCTGGGACTTCATCATCAGAAACGCTTGGCAGACCGGCGAGCCGGGCGTTGTCTTCATCGATGAGATCAACCGTTACAACCCGACCCCAGGCCTTGGGCGGATCGAGGCGACCAACCCGTGTGGCGAGCAGCCCCTGCTCCCCTATGAGGCCTGCAACCTCGGCAGCATCAACCTCGGCAAGTTCGTCGTCGACGCCGGAACGCCCGATGCCCACGTTGACTGGAGGAAACTGCGCCAGACGGTTCACGAGGCCGTGCGGTTCCTCGACAACGTTATCGACGCGAACAACTATCCCCTCGACAAGATCGAGACCATGTGCAAGGCCAATCGCAAGATTGGCCTTGGTGCGATGGGTTTTGCCGACGCCTTGTACGGTCTGTCGGTCTCCTACGACTCACCCGAGGGGGTCGCCTGGGCCGAGAAGTTCATGAAGTTCGTCAACGACGAGGCCCACAACGCCTCGGAGGCCCTTGGCACGGAGCGGGGGTGCTTCACGAACTGGAAGGCGAGCATCTGGGACTCCGAGTATCACCGTCCGATGCGGAACGCCGCGTGCACCACGGAGGCCCCCACTGGGACGATCAGTATCATCGCCGACTGTTCGGCCGGCATCGAGCCGCTGTTCAGTCTGGTTTTCTACCGGAATGTTCTCCGGGGCAAGAACGAGGCAAAGGGCCCCCTCCTCGAGGTGAACGCTTTCTTTAGAAAGGTACTGGAGGAGCGAGGTTTGCTTAGCGAGGGCACGATGGAGCTCATCGCCACGGATGGCACCCTCGCTAACATTCCCGAGATGCCCGACGACCTCAAGCGGGTCTTCGTATGCGCCCACGACATCGCCCCGGAATGGCACATCAAGATGCAGGCTGCCTTCCAACGCCACTGCGACGCTTCCATCAGCAAGACGATCAATTTCCCGAACCACGCCAAGATCGAGGACGTCGGCAAGATCTACCGCATGGCTTTCGAGATGAAATGTAAGGGCCTGACGGTCTACCGCGACGGTTGCCGTGACGCCCAGCCGATGTCGCTCAAGAAGTCTGAGCCCAAGAAAGACGCGGACAAGCAGGATCGCGCCGGGTCCGCTCGGACGGATGTGGAGGTCACGCCGCAGCGAGTGGAGCTGGAACCGCGGCAATTGCCGGAGATCGTTAGTGGCCTTCGCATCCGTCAGATGACGCCTTTTGGCAACATGCACGTCAAGATCACCGTGGATCCCAAGAGCGGCCAGGAGCTCGAGGTCTTCGCCCAACTGGGCAAGGGGGGCGATGTGGCCGCCAGCGACCTGGAGGCCATCTGTCGGATGATCAGTCTCTGGCTGCGGTCCGGCGGCTCGCTTACCCACGTCATCAAGCAACTCAAGGGCATCGGCTCGACGCTCCAGATCCCCTCCAAGGGCGGACGGATCATGAGTCTCGGCGACGGGCTCGCCCGCGCCCTGAAGAAGTACCAGCGGGCCAAGGAGTTCTTCGGACTCGAGGACCTGCTCCTTGGTCGTGCCGACCTCGCCGAATTTGATGAGAACGCCTCTCCCATCAAGTCGCCGCCCAAGGCGCGCGGTTCAAAGGACGCCGGCGGCAATGGCGGCAACGGGGGTAAGGACAACGGGGGCGGAAACGGCAACGGCGGTAACGGAAACGGCAACGGTGGACGCCTCAAGGAAGTCGCAAGCACGGTCAGCGGTGTTGCCAGCCGAGAAGTGCGCCACGGCGGCTCGCTCGGGGGCACGCATGCGGAGCCCGCGTCCGCAAGCATGCCCCCGACCGCTGGCACTGCCTTCAAGCTCAAGTGCCCCGAGTGCGGCGGGGACTTGACATCTAGTGAGGGGTGTGCAACATGTTACGGCTGCGGTTGGGCGAAATGCTAGAAACCCAACAATTATCAATAAAATGCCAGGTTTACTTGGCAAGGCTGGGGAATCGTGGTAAAATAGTTAACGAAATTGCGCAGCGATGTCGATGTATACCCTGATTGAGGACTCATACGGAGGGACGCCACCGAGCAGAGTTGGTTGAGTGGCATCACCTTACGGCTTCTTTCCCCTCCGGAAAGCACCGGGACCGCCCTTGAGGCACCTGGTGCTTTCTTTTTGCCCCCGACGACTGTTAGGCTTTAATGGCTTGTTAAATAGACACTTATGATTAGGTCTTGCCGGGCTCGACCCCGGGTGCGCGCGGAAGAGGCCCACGGCGCATCCGTGCCGCAGGCCTCTTCTCGGGTCGGATGGAGGCTGTTTGAAAATTCACCTAGGGACTACCACCAATCCCACCAACCGTGGTAGCAGTCCTCCTCGTAGTAGTACCACCCCCCGCACGAACCGCAGCCGCGATTCGAGCAGCCGCAGTCGCCCCAGCAGTCCTCGAACCAGTCATCGATGTCCAGTTCGTCCAGCAGATCCTCGAGATCATCGTCGCATCCGATCGTCCCCACAAGGAGCCCGCTGAGAACCAGGAGCGTCAGTGACGTTGCCAGCATCCCACGTTTCGCGCCCATTGCCCGTCTCCTTCGTTCGGCGATGTAAGACATTGCCCCGGAACGGCCTGAGCGATGGCACTCCGCCGAGCCGCACGCTCGGGCAGACGCCCCATCGCACGTTGGTAGACACCGCCAAGCGGACGCGGTTAGCGGGATAATCATCGGGGACGAGCTGCCGGTCCTGGCAAGGATCAAGCAGACCAAGAGGGGTCAGTTGGTGGCAGGCGGCGTCTATCTCCGTGGCATGGGATGCCCCGGCGGATTGACGAGTGCAGGGATGCCCAGCGACGCCCAGTCCGACGGGCTTTCCCACGGGCGAGAGGACCAGTGATGATCCAACTGCGCCGGCTCCGACGCCATCCACTTCGAGAGCAAAGGCCGAGCGCGAGGCAACGTGGGCTCCTTGTCTTTCGATTGGGGCGTCGGCATGGTCGGCTTTGCCGCCTCGGCCTCCACGAGGGAGGGGATCGCGGTCGGTTGGATCTCCGTGCGCTCCGAATGCGGTTGCGGCAAAGAGGGAGGGTCGACTCGTTCGGTGATGTAAGAGGCGGGCTCGGCCCCTGCGGTTAGCACCATTGACTTCATGGCGGCCGCCTGTCCGGGATCGACAGGGGGTACCGCGAGCACGGTGACACGAGGCGTCTCGGCCGGTTGGATCGGTGTCACCACACTCCCCGGCATTGTCGCGACGCTCGCTTGGGCCACCTCGATGTATACCGGAGGGCCGACGCGCCGGTTGCCCGAGCGGTCCCAGGCTTCGCCTCGCACGCCGATCCGTTCGCCGGCTGCTCTGGCGGGAATCACGAACGTGGCCGACCCTTCGGCCGGTTGCTTCGACGCGACATCCGTCCAGCTCGGCTTGCCCAACTCGTCCTCGCCCCAACACACACAGACAGACACAGGCGCGTCGGTCAGATGGGCATCGGCGGCCATCCAGTGGATCTTGACCGACTGATCGACCTGATAGGCCGGAAGGTTCGGCTCGATGTAGAGCGTTAGGGCCGGCGGCTCCGTGTCGACGTGATAGACCGCCTGGGGCCTCGGAGGCGTACACTTCGGCACGGGCAGTCCTGGTCCCACGAATCTGAATCCGTAGGAGCCGTCGTTATCGACCGGGAACGCGAAGTGCGTCTGCCCGACGCCGAAGTAGCCGGCTCGCGTCCAGGTTTGTCCGGCGTCCTCGGTCCAATACACGGCGATCCGTGGGGCGAGATCAAATGGCGTCGTCCGAGGTCCCATCTCGGGCATGGGGCTGGTTTTTGAGGATTCCTGATCCGGCCTGGGCAGGAAGATCGTTCGGTTGCGGACGTAGAAGTGAGGCGGCGCCCCAGGGGCCGCGGGGGCCACTTCCTCGCCGACGTCTCCCCGATCCTTGGCCGGGCGGTAGTAGAACGGGGCGTCGAATGCCCACTCGGGGTACTGCTCGGCGGGACTGAAGGCTCGCCGGCCCTTGTCCTTCGCCTGATCGTTTCCGCAGTTACACCCTCCCAGCAGGGCCAAGATAAGGGTCCCTGCCGGGACCGACCGCGCCAACCTCATCGGATCGCTCCCTCGCTTCGGCGACAGTTGGGCGCAGGAACACCGCGCCGTATGTTCTTATCGGTCAGAGTTGCAGCGGGACTTCAGCACTTGGATCTCGGGCTTGCGGTTTCGGGTCTCGGACTCCGCGCTCGGGGGCCCGCCGGGGCCGTCCGCTTCAACGAATCGGTGGGGCCGGGGCACGCGAGAGGCAACTTTGAGCGGAAGTGCTTGATTTTGCCCGCCTTATTCGCTCCAATGAAGGTCTTGGCAAGGTCGTGTTGCGTCGGAGGATCAGACGCAATGATCCGACATGGGGGGCCGTGTCGATTGCCCGCACCGTCGCTTTTGGGAACAGGGCTGGATGGATCCCGACACGGTCCCGAGCCACACCGCAACGAGGTTCTTAAGCATGTTTCAGATCGGTCGTGCCGCACCGCTGACCGTGTCGGCGGCCTTGATGATCTGCGCCTTCTCCGGCTGTAACTCCATGGATAAGAAGGACGCAACGGCGCCACAGGAGCCGCCCGTGATGGGCAAGAGCCCCCACGAGACGGCCCTGGCCAAGGCGCAGGTGCCGCTCGGCTCGCGCGGCGAGGTGGAACTGGTCGAGGACGCCCAGCGGATGAAGGATGAGTACCGACAGGCGCTCGAGACGCTGCTGGCCTACTATCGTCGGTACGGTTACTACGAGAAGGGCAACTGGGCCGAGCGCGAGATCGACGAACTGCGATCCGTCACGCGCTACCCTTACCTCGGGGATCATACAGCCGCCAGCGCCAAGTACGAGCCCAAGGAGACTCTGGCCGAGGCGGACAACCTGTTTGCCGAGGCACGAAAGCTCCATGAGGAGGCCACTGGGCTGGGCGGCCTGCTCGGGGGCGGCAAGGAGAAGCTCAAGAAGGCGCTCGACACCTACCGCCGGATCATCGAGCGGTATCCCACGAGCGACAAGATCGACGAAGCGGCCTTCTACGCGGGCGAGATCTACGCCTCAGACCCGTACAAGGAATACACGCTGGCGATCAACTTCTACCAGCGATGCCTGAACTGGAACCCCAGCACGGAGCTGCCGGCCAAGTTCCGCATGGCGGTCGTGTACGACTACCATCTCCGCGATCGCGAGAAGGCCCTGGCCTTGTACAAGGAAGTGATCGACTCCAGCGGCAACCGGAGCAACGTTCGATTCGCGCAGGAGCGTGTCCGCCAGATCACCGATCGCGCCAGCCACGAGGCCCCGGACGCCGAGCCAGGCGTGCGGTAGGACATGTCCTCAGTGTCCGTGGTAGGGGACTATCCCGCTTTCTGCGAGGGACCTCGAGCAAGCGTATCCGGCCTCAACTCATCCGCCCGGTGGCAGGCCGACAGATGTTCCGGCGGCGCGCCTTCATGCGTCTCCAGTCGCGGCGTAATCGCTTTGCACTTGTCGACGGCGATGGGGCAGCGCGGGTGAAACGCGCAGCCGCTCGGGGGGTTGACCGGGCTGGGGACTTCTCCCTTCAGCACGATCCGCTTTCGTTTGCGCGACGCCTCGGGATCGGGCGTCGGGACCGCCGCCAGCAGGGCCTGTGTGTACGGATGCTTCGGATTGCCGTAGACCTCGTCGCCCGAGCCGATCTCGACGATCTTGCCCAGGTACATGACCGCCACGTCGTCGCAGAAGTGCTCCACGACGGCCAGATTGTGGGCGATGAACAGATAGCTCAGCCCCATCTCGGCCCGCAGGTCCGCCAGCAGATTGAGAATCTGCGACTGGATGGACACGTCCAAGGCGCTGACAGGTTCGTCGCAGACGATGAACTTCGGCTCGAGGGCCAGCGCGCGGGCGATGCCGATCCGCTGACGCTGCCCGCCGCTGAACTCGTGGGGGTACCGCTTCATGTGGGCCGGGCTCAGTCCCACGCGCTCGAGGAGCCGCGCGACCCGCTGCTCGCGCTGGCGACCCCGCGCGATGCCGTGGACGCTCAACGCCTCGCCGACAATCGTGCCGACGGTCATTCTCGGGTTGAGGCTGCCGATCGGGTCCTGGAAGATGATCTGGAGCTGCCGTCGCATGGCTCGCATTCGGGACGATGGGACGCTGAACAGGTCCATTCCGTCGTAGATGACGCGTCCGTCCGTCGCCGGGATAAGTCGGAGGATCGTCCGCCCAACCGTGGTCTTGCCGCAGCCGCTCTCACCGACGAGGCCGAGGGTCTTGCCTCGACGGACCTTGAAGCCCACTCCGTCGACGGCCTTGACCCAGCCGCTGATTCGCGAGAACACCCCCTTGCGCACAGGGAAGTGCGTTTTCAATCCGTCGACTTCAATGATGTACTGACCGTTGTCCGCCACACGCCTCCCTTGTTTACCCTAGATCGTTAGCGAGCCCCCCGGCGACAGGACCGATACGTCGCACGTCGCCTTGGCCTTGAAGGCCTCCGCGTCGCCGTGATCGCCGACGATGTCGCCCCAATGATACGGGACGGCCCGCCCGGGATTGATCACTTTGACCGCCGCGGCGGCTTGATCCGCATTCATCGTGTACGTTCCGCCGACAGGTAGCAAGGCGACGGTGATTTCCCGGAGTTGGCCCATTTCGGGGATCTGGTCCGTGTCGCCCGCGTAGTAGACGCGAACGCCGTCCATTTCCACGACCGCTCCGATCCAATCGTTCGCCTTCGGGTGAAATTCCTTGCCGATATTGTACGCCGGCACGATCTCGACCTTTGCGCCGCCGATCTCATGGACCTTTCCGGGCGACGCCGCCGTGATCTTTCCGAGCTTGGCCGCGCAATCGGGCGGGGCCAGCACGGTGGTCGCCTCCGTCCGAACGGCCCGGACGTCCTCCGGGCTGCAGTGGTCGTAGTGGCTGTGCGAGACGATCACGATGTCCGCCGATCCGGACGGTGCTGACAGTTTCCACGGGTCGATGTAAACGGTCTTGCTGCCGCTGATCTTGAAGCTCGCGTGCCCGAGCCATTCGATCTTCACCGACATGGCGCACCTCCCATCGACAGGCGACCACCCCAACCCCCGTTTGTAGCAGTGGCCGAAGCCGCCTGCAAGGCGCCGTGCCGCGGGCTGGGGTTGCTCCTTCGTTGTCGCGTTGCGCCTCGCTGCTTCACCGGGCACGGACGTTGAGGGCCGCCGCCGTTCGCACTTGAATCGGAGAGATGACACGAAACCCCACGTTGTAGACGCCACGGAAGGGCTGGTATGCCAAACGGAAGGCCGATCGCGCCCTCTTGGGGCGGTTGTACCATGATCCGCCGCGAACCACTCTCTTTGCCTGGGCATCCGGATCGTTCCGGCCATCGCCATCACGGTACGGGTATGGGCGGTAGAGGGTCTGAGTCCACTCGGCTACGTTGCCGTGCATGTCGAACAGTCCCCAGGGGTTGGGTTGGTATGTTCCGACGGGTGCCGAGACACGGAACCGATCGTTGACTGTATCGATCGCGGGTCGCCACGGGGGCACGCAGCTCGATGGGAAGCCGAAGTCGAACGTGTCTACGTGCTTCAGGGAGGCGTCGGCGAGATTGGCGAACGAGGAGAAATCAACATCGCAGCCGCCATGCCAGAATGGGCTTGACGTCCCCGCTCGGCAGGCGTACTCCCACTGCGCTTCGGTCGGCAGGTTGAAGGCCTCGCCGGCGCGTGCCGATAGCCAACGGCAGAAGGCGCTAGCCTGGTGCCAGGAGACGCGCACGACGGGCTGCCGGGCTCGGTTGACGAGATATCCGCGCTCCTTGATCCCCAGTTGGATGAAGTCGCCCGGCTCGAAGCGGCTGTCGTGCGAGGGGTCGAACCGGCGGAACTGCTCGTTGGTGACCTCGAATCTGCCCATCCAGAAAGGTCGGTCGATCGTCACACACGCCGATGGCCGCTCGTCCAGGTCCCCGTTCGAATCGCCCATGACGAACTGTCCCGCCGGAATCCGGACCAGCTCCAGCTTCACGCCTCCGCCCAGATCGATCGTCCGCTCGTGCCTGCCGGCGGCGCGCTGGCGGCGGCTGGCCTGGTCGGCATCGAAGGGCCACCCTAGGCATGCCACCGGGGGGCTCGGGGGTTCGGACGAGAGGTCGGGCATGATCGGCTCGATCGGCAGGACCGGGGTGTCGGGGATCGCCTCGGGGTCTTCGTCGCGTCCGGTTGCGTAGCGCTTCATCATGGCTCGGCGGCGGTCGCGCATATGGGCGACGGACGTGCCCATCAGTTCGTGCCACGTGCCGTGAGCGGGCGCGTGCAAGTCGATCCAGGTGATGAGTCGGTCCCAAGCCTCGGCGTCAACCTGCACATTGTGGTGGCCCTTTGAGAGCACTTGGATCAGCTCGGTGTTGTCGGCGTGGTACTCGCAAGGGGCCAGAAGGTGCATGTCGCCTTCCATCGTCGTGGTTCTGACGAAGCGGCGGAGCGCCCAATAGGAAGGCGTGTACTTCGTGCCCTTCTGGACGATGTACGGCTTGGCCCGCAAGTCAGGTATCGACTTGCCGTCGGGTCGCGGCCGACCGTCGTGGCACGCCACGCAGTACTTGTCGAGAACCGGCTGGACCTCCCTGTTGAACGAGAAGCCCCGGGTCGGCCCATGCCAGGGGGCGATCTCCGAGGGCGGCTGACGCAAGGCGAGGGTCTGCTTTACCGGCGGGGTCGTGCCCTGTCTCTCATGGCAGCCGACACACGACAGCACCTCGCCGGGCATGGCGGTCATCCAGCTCCGCATGAGTTGCAGCGCCTTGCCCTCGGCGTCGAGCGGCTGGATCGAGATCGGCGTGTTGGCCGGGACACGGAACAGCGCCGAACCGTCCTGGGCCACGGGAACCGTCCCAAGCACCCGCTTGACATCCCACGGCCCGTCGAGGCCGACCCGATTCTGTTGACCCCCCATTCCGTGATAAGCGAAATGATACGTGAACACGCGGAGCTTCTTGACCGTGCCGCGGGGTATGCCCTTCAGGCCGTCGCCGGCGTAGACATCGATCAGATGGACCAACGCGTCCGTGCGTTCTGGCTCGACCTTGTCGGCGATGATTGGGGGGGTCTTGGTCTTGCGCAAGGGGATGGGTTCGAGCAGGTGCCGGCCCTCGACCGCCTTGAGCAGGAGCATGTTGTCGAAGACGTCGACCAGATAGATCCCCCAATTGGAGTCCGCGGCGGGCCTGGCCGAGACGATGAAGTACTTGTCGCTCAGGGGGTAGGGATGGAGGAACTTGGGCCAACTGTGATCGGCGAGCGTATCGCGAATGATCGGCTCGACTGGTTTGCCGTAGCCGGGAATGCGCTGGATCACGCCGTCGGCCTCCCGGCGCCCCTTGGCGGGATCGAAGAGCACGAGCTCTCCCATCCGTGGCGCGCCGTGATGACCGCCCACGACGGCCACGAACTTCGTGGGGTGGTTTGGCACCGGGCGCGCGTAGAACATGGCAGTGGGCCAGTTCGAATTACTGCCGTAGTATTCCATCTGCCCAGTGCCATCGGGATTCATATGGAACAGGATCCGCGAGAGGTAGTGCGGCAGGTCGGTGTATTCCCAACGCGTGTAAAGCACGCGTCCGTCGTTCAAGACCGTCGGGCACCAATCGTGATCCTGCTCGAAGGTCAGCCGCCGGATGTTGCCGGTGCGGACGTCGAGGCGGTGGAGCTGGGCTACGTGATGGAAGCCCGCCACGCAAGGAACGCCGGTGAAGCAGGCCGAGGAAGTGAAGAGTATGTTTCCGTCCGGCAGGTAACATGCGTCGTAGTTGTCCACGTCCGCCTGCTCGATGAGGGGGAGTTGCCGCACTCCTGTCCCGTCGACGTTCATCTCGAAGATCTGCCATCGCCCGTTCTTGCCCGGCATGGAGAACAGCAGCTTGTTTGCGTCGAAGTGCAGGTCGACGTCGCTCACCAACTGCCCACCCTCGGGCCGAAAGAGCGTGGTAAGCCGGGCGTCGGGTCCGAGGGGCGAAAGGATCGCGATACGGTTGTCATAACCCGTCTTGTGCAGGCTCGAGTTGCCCTCGTAATTCATGGGCAATCCCTTGCTCTTCACGTAACCGTACTTGTACTCGAGGTCGTTCCGGTCGTGGTCGATCAGCAGCATCCGATCGAAGTCAAGCAGCGGATTGGCCAGCAGCACTTCTCGGCAGAACGCGACGAGTCTGTCGGCGTCCTTGGCAGCCTGCCGGTCGCCCATGGCGAGACGGTCCAGCAGTCCGGGCACCCGTCTTTCCCAAGTATCAAGCTTGGCAAGGTAGTCCTTGCCGCTGGGATACTCCTGGCCGAAGGTGTCGGCCAGATCAGTCACCGCCAGTCGCAGGCTCTTGAAATCGATACTCAGCAGGGGCGACTGCTTCACGCGGAGATCCTTGAACAAGTAGTAGGCCTGGCGAACCCTCGCGAGGGTTGCAGCGTCGTCGGCCCCGATGGCAAGACGTCTGACGTGCCGTTGCAGAAGAGCAGCGTCACTACAGGCTTCCGCATATCGTCGGGCGAGCACGGTCAGGTCGCCGGGATTCCAGGCGGTGTTCCAGATGTGGTCTTCCCGCTCCCACTTCATCTGCTCGAGCAAAGGCGCGGCCGCGAAGTCGCATTCAAGCAGCTTCCACAACGTGCGTCGGCACATTACTGCCTGGGTCAGATCGACCTCGACACGACTCCGGCCATCGAAATGCAGTGCACGGCCGCTTCGTCCTTCAACCGGAGTCGCGTTCTTGACGAGGGCGTGATTCCCGTTGCCCGAGTCGTCCGAGCCATCTCTGTCGAATGCCCAGTAGCCCACGCAGCCGGTTTGAGGTTCTGGGGGTGGTGCTTCATAGCAGCGTTTGATTTCAGCCGAGCTCAGGTTCCTGTCGTAGACGCACAGCTCGTCGATGTCGCCTTGGAACGCGGTTGGCGCGTCGCGGCCTTGTCCGGCTGAGCCGATCCGTACGACCTGTCCCAGGCCATCGGAAGGCAAGGCGTCCACCCGCCGCTCTCTATCCAACTTGCCATCGAGATAGAACTCGATGCCATGGGGAAAGTCCGCCCCGGCGGGATGGCAGGTGACGGCCACGTGATGCCACTTACCGTCCGTGACGGTCGTGTCGCCTGGAAAGCACCCGATGCGCGTGGCGTCCATGGCCAGTTGCAGGTTCCCGCTGTCTACAAGAAATGCCTTGTTGCCCGGCTTGGTCCAGTCGCCCTCAGGGGAGGATTTCGAGAAGATCACCCCGCCGACGGTCGTTCGGATCCATGCCATGACCGTGAAATGGGGCCTGCCGAAGTCCGGCATCAGGGCGCCCTTGCCGGACGCGTTCTTCTGCTTTGTCAGTGCCTCGCGCGCGGAAAGCATGGTCTCCTGCCAGGTCGCCTTCTTTACGCACCACGACGGCGTCTTGGGGGCAATTGCGTGGCTGGCCTGCGATGCCGCGGCCATCTCCACGAGCAGCCCAATAGCCGCAACTAGAAAGAGGAACAAGGGATTACGTCGCCACGGATCCATCAC
Organism: Phycisphaerae bacterium; assembly: GCA_016927755.1. Lineage (GTDB taxonomy): Bacteria > Planctomycetota > Phycisphaerae > UBA1845 > JAFGLZ01 > JAFGLZ01. Next base: position 39,103 of record JAFGLZ010000060.1, on the reverse strand, counting down.
CATCCTCGGGTCCTTCCTCGAGCTCAGTGTGTCCGTCCCGTACCAACTCACCTAGCTCGCGGACGCAGCTTCCTTCCGTCTTTCACTACCGCCCCCCCCGCAGCTTGAAAGACCTCGACGAGATGGCACATGGACCAAGCGCGGACCTCGACGTATGACGCCTGAGACTCGTTTGCACATACAGCGTAGCAATCGGGATGCGAGAATGCGAAGGTCTGGACTTCGCCGCGCAACCGGGCGGGAAGTGGCTTGGCAGGGGCTTCGGATGTCCGGAAGGATCAGGCTTCCGCGGTCACGAGGACCTGAGAGGCGTCTTCTTGGAGCCAGCGAACGGCCGCCCGGACGATCTGGGGATCAAACTGCGATCCGGCGCCGGCCTGGAGCTCCTCGATGACGCGCTCCAGCGTGTAGCTGCCCTTGTAGCTCCTCTCGGCCAGCATGGCCTCGATGGAGTCGGCAACGTGCAGAATTCTCGCGCCGAAAGGAATGGCCTCGCCCGAGAGGCCCTCTGGATATCCGGACCCGTCCCACCACTCATGGTGGTAGAGGATCATTGGCAATTCGGCTCGAAGGAAGCTGACTCGCCTCAGGATCCGAACGGCCATGACCGGGTGCTGACGGATCAGGGCAAACTCCTCATCCGTGAGTCGCTCGGTCTTGGTGAGGATTCGATCGGGAATGCCGATCTTTCCGATGTCGTGCAGAATGGCGGCGGTCTCGATCGTTTCGACGACGACCCGGTCAAGCTGGAGTGTCCTGGCCAGCGCCGCGGCATACGTTGCCACCGTGAGCGAATGCCGCTTCGTGTAGGGGTCCTTCGCCTCGACCGCGGCGATGAAGGCCTCGGTCGATTCGATGTAGGATTTCCTGAGCTGCTGATTGAGCTGCTCGAACTGCTCGGCCATGCGCTCGATCCCATCCTCGTCCGGGAGAGGACCGTCCGGCCCCATGCGTTCCATCTCGTCCCAGCAAATGATCACCGAACCGCCCTGCTTCTTGGCTTGGGTCAGGGCCTGTGTCGCTCGCTGCAGGAGATTGCTCTCCGACTCGATGAAGCCGGGATCGCACTCGGCGATGCCGACGCAGACGGCCATCTGGACGTCTTCCTCGGCGTAGGGAATCGTGTTGCCCGTCATGAGCAACCGCAATCGCCGCGCCAGCGTGGCGGCCTGCCGGATGTCCGTCTCGATCATGGCGACGGCGAACTGTTGGCCGCTGTAACGCGAAACGATGTCTTCCTCGCGGCAGGCCGTTCGAAGACGCCGGGCCAGCTCCCGCAGGGCGAAGTCGCCGAACGCGTGACCGTACTTCGTGTTGATGTTCGTGAAATCGTCCACGTCGATGAGCAGGACGCTTACCGGGTGATTGCGGCGTCGGCACCGTGACCTGATCTTGACCAACTCCTCGTGGAAGCAGCGGTGATTGATCAGACCGGTCAGCGGGTCGCGGTTGATCAGCAGGGGCGGACTCGCGGATTCCTTTAGGAAATGCCATCCGGGCTCGTCGGGGCCGCTGTCATGTCGTCGATCGCGAATCGCTTCCGATACGGTGCGGCGCAACTGTTCGATTTCGAACGGCTTCTCGATGTACTCGAACGCCCCTCGGCGGATCGCCTGCTTCGCCAAGTCGCTCGACCCCATGCCCGTAATCAGGACCACGCGGCTTTCGGGCCGGATCGCCACGATCTTGTCCAGCAAGTCCAGGCCCGTCATGTCCGGCATGGCCACGTCCGAGATGACGACGTCGAACGGCGTCTGACAAACGCGCGAGTACGCTTCACTGGCGCTGGCCACGGTCTCGCACGACCAACCATCGAGCTTCAGCGCGTTCTCGATGAACCGCGCCACGACGGGTTCGTCGTCAGCGATCAAGATGCGTGCGGTCTGCGAGGACATGAGGCCTCCGCCATCCCCGTTCAACGGCCCGACCGGAGGTCGCAGTCGCGTCGAAGCGTGGAGATGTCAAAGAGATCCGACCTTCAGCAGTATCGACGCAAGCGCCAGGGCACTTTACTACCCCTCATCCCTTAGGAGTTGATAGGTTTAGGAATGATTCTCGCGATCTCTGGGCAGGCAGATCGCCCTGCCCGTTGGACTTCGGACCGCAGGGGATACCGTGGGCTCACCTCCGGGCTTTCCCCGAGTTGAAGTGGCACACGTGTCCTATCAGCCCGCCTGTACCCCGCAGATCGCTCATCCGCACCCCCAGGCCCCCGCGCTGGGCGTTCCCGTCGCGGGAACGCCTTCTCGCGGCGTCAATGTTCGGCTCGAGAACCCGGGGCGCGTCGATCCTTCGGCTGCCGACGGTTAGACGAGCGATCGTAGTAGATCGATGCCGGTCCTGACGTCGCTGATTCGCTCGTCGCCGGCCTCGCGCTCGATGACGAGCGGCCCCGCGTAGCCGTAGGACTTGAGCTTCTGGACGATCCGAGGGACGTCGGCGTCGCCCGTGCCCAGAACGACCTCCTGGCCCCACTCCTTTCCCGGGGCCTTGGACCATGTCGCGTCTTTGGCGTGGACGTGCGAGATGTAGTCCTTCAAGACGTCAACGGCTTCCACGGGTTTGCCCACGCCGTAGAGGATCATGTTGGCCGGATCGAAATTGACGCGGATGTTCTCGCGACCGACGGCCGCGATGAAACCGATCAAGGCATCGGGCGGCTCCTGCCCCGTCTCCATTACGAGCGTGATGCCCTTCTCTCCCAGCGCATCGGTGACCTTCTTGAGCCGTTCCACCATCGTCGCATACGCCGGCGCCGACGAGTCATGAGGAACGAAACCGATGTGCGTCATCAGCATCTTGGCCCCGAGCTTCGCGGAGATGTCCCGAACGCGCAGGGTGAGCTTGAATCGCTCGTCCCAATACTCATCCGGAAGGTATCCGCCGGTCTTGGCGATTTGCGCGATGGACGAGTAGTCTTCCGTCGCGTACCCGATGCACGTTGCGCTGGCTTCGATGCCGTTATCCCCGAGGGCCGAGAGGATCTTGTCGTCGTTCGCCTCGTCCAGCACGGACGTGTCGAAGAAGCCGACCTGCATCAGGGACAGGCCCAGTTGCTCCTTGGCCACCTTGCATGCCGAGACCAGATCGGGCTGTTTGAGCGACCAACTGCATACGCCGATATCCAGCGGTTTCATCATTGCCTCCCTCGGCGGCCGAGTCCTCGGCCCGTTCGCCGCCAGTCCTCGAGTTCTTCCAGGCCATCATGATTGCCGGCAGGAACCTGCCTGGCGAGAGCCCATTATAGGTCGCCGCGCTGACGCCGCAACTGGCCGCACGCCGCCTCGATGTCCATCCCGCGGCTGGCTCGAATGTGGGCGTTGACGCCCGCTTTGCGCAGCACCTCGAGGAAAGCGTGTGTTGCTTCGGACCCCGGGCGACGATACGGAAGGTCACTGACACCGTTGTAGCGAATGAGGTTCACGTTGCAGCGCATTCCTCGGGCCACCGCCGCGAGCTGCTTGGCGTGAGCCGGACGATCGTTGAGCTCTCCCAGCAGGACGTACTCGAGCGTAACTTCTCGCCCCGTGCGATCGAAGTAGTGCCGCCCGGCCTCGACGAGATCGTCGATCGACGTCCGCTCGGCCCAGGGAATGATCTCTCGGCGAAGCTCGTCGTTGGGCGCGTGCAGGGAGATCGCCAAGCCGACTTGAAGGCCCTCCTCGGCCAGCCGACGGATCTGCCTCGGCAGGCCAACCGTGCTGATCGTGATCCGCCGGGCGCCGATGTTGAGGCCCCAGTCGGCATTGAGTGTTCGCACCGCCGAGACCGTGGCATCGTAGTTGGCCAGTGGTTCGCCGATCCCCATGAAGACGACGTGCGTCAACGGTTGGTCCTCGGGAAGCTGCAGGTACGTCTGCATCGCCTGTTCGACGATCTCCCCCGAAGTGAGGCTTCGCTCCAGCCCGTCCAAGCCACTCGCGCAGAACGCGCATCCCACCGGACATCCCACCTGAGTGCTGACGCAGACGGCGCGCCGCGTGTCCTGCGGGATCATGACGCACTCGCTGGTCGCCCCGTCGGGCCACCGGAGCAGCAGCTTGAACGTGCCGTCGGTCGACGTCTGACGGCGCTCGATCTCCGACGTGTAGAGGTCGAATCGCTCGGCAAGCTGAAGCCGGAGCGTCTTGCTCAAGTTCGTCATCTCGTCGAACGATCGCGCGCGGCGACGGTAGACCCAACCGAGGATCTGGTCGACGCGGAAGCGCTCGAGCCCCGCCTCGGTCAACCGTTCGATCAGGGAGAATTGATCCAGATCCAGCAGGTGCCTAGGCGTTTCCTTCAAGCCATCGTCCCTTCAACAGCGAGTGCCCATGTTCGAAGCAGCAGTGCGACGCCATCGCACGCCCGGGTGCTAGTCCATATAGACGAGCACATTGTACGCGATCGCGGGCCTCGCATGAGGTCTCCCTCGAAAAGGAACGCTTCGACGACTTATGATCAGCGGTTTCGTCACCGGCGTCACCCCGAGTCAAGAGACTCCGAGGCCGGATTTGACAGGAGTCCCTTCGGACCGATCGGGCCAGCATCGACGGCCAAGGACAGGACCAGGGCCTACTGGATAGGGCTTACGCAAGTTGTTTAGCTTAATGTGTTTATATATGGTTCCCTGAATACTTGGGCAAATACCTGACAGAATCAGTATTTTCTAGTGGCATTTCGGCCCTGATTGCGTCTATAAGGCGATAAGGTGTGATAATCCTTCGGAGCAAAACACCAGGAGCGGGGATGGATCGCCAGAACCTCCGCGGGGCCAGGGAGTCGTCCAGCCGGCGACGGCCGTCTGAAGGCGCGGGTTGTCGTTGCAGTTGGCGGAGGACGGCGCGAATGCCGGTGCCTGAAGGAGGGAGGAGGGGTTGACATTGACACCCAAGCGCGGGCGCCCAGGATCGGAGCCGTGTCCCTCACGTCCGGTCCTGGGGCCGCTTTTTTTATGGGGGCGGGGTGCCAACAGTGTTTCGAAGGGCAACGCCTCGGGCTGATGGGCGCCCACCTTGGCGTTGAGGAGCAACGGTGCACTTGCGGGGATCGCCTGACGGCACGTGTTCGGTCTGACCTATCGCTCCACCCATGCGAAGTGTCTGCATCGTGAGACGGCGGTTTCTCGCTCGCGCGTCGATGCTGCCAATGCCCATGCGGTTACCATGCCACCGACGACCTCCCTCACAATCCTCCTAGACACAGGGCCCGTCAGGCGGACAGGCACGCGCCGATGCGCCAGAGCGTGTTTGCCCGTCCACGTTTTTTCTCGGCAAGAACGCGCGGGCGTTGGGCATCTGCCTCTAGGGGACCGCGCAATCTTCCCCTCTCGCCCAAGGTTCCGAAGGCAGTCTGGCAGCCGGGGCGTTGGAGATCTATAATCGAAGAGTCGCCCTGAACATGAGCCGGTTGGCGGCTGAGAGGAATGCCCATACGCGACACGAACGAGGCCCCGGGCTGATGAAGCGATGGCGATGTCGGATATGCGGTTACATACACATCGGACCTGAACCCCCGGACCGATGCCGTTACTGTGCCGCGCCTCGCGAGGCGTTCCGCCTGTTAAGGGATCGCGAGGTTCCTGAGCGAACGCTGAATCTGGATATTCGAACGAACAGATGAAGAACGAATGAGTCGTTGCGGATCGTCATGCATACGGCGCGATGAGCGCGACGGTCAGAGGTCAACCCATGTGGGACTATAGCGAGAAGGTCGTGGACCATTTCTTGAACCCGCGCAACGTGGGCGAGATCGATGAACCCGACGGTGTCGGCGAGGTCGGTTCGCTTGCGTGCGGCGATGCCCTGAAGTTCACCTTCAAGCTCGGGCCGGACGGGAGGGTCGCCGACGCCAAGTTCAAGACTTTCGGCTGCGCCAGCGCCATCGCCAGTAGCTCAGCGCTGACGGAGATGATCAAGGGGATGACCCTCGACGAGGCCGAGAAGGTCACGAACCGCGACATCGCCGAGTTCCTCGGGGGGCTGCCCGAGCAGAAGATGCACTGCTCGGTGATGGGCAGGGAGGCGCTGGAGCTGGCGATCGCGAACTATCGAGGCGAGGGCGACGGTACGAAACGGGAACTGGAAGGCGACGTCGTGTGCCATTGCTTCGGGGTAACGCGGAACGACATCGAGCGCGTCGTCCGGGAGAACAAGCTGACCAAGATCGAAGAGGTCACGCATTACATCAAGGCTGGCGGCGGATGCGAGAACTGCCATGAGGGCATTCAGGCAATCATCGACGAGGTGAGCGGCGCTCGAAGGCCGGACGAGGCCAGGGCGCCGGAGCCCAAGAAGAAGCTGACGAACGTCCAGAAGATTCGCCTGATCGAGGAGACGATCGAACGCGAGATCCGACCGCGCTTGCGAAACGACGGAGGGGACGTCGAGCTGATTGACGTGGAGGGCAACCGGGTGGTCGTGGGCATGCGGGGCAATTGCGCGAACTGCAAGACCGCCCAGTTCACGATCAAGGAGACCGTTGAGAAGCCGCTGAGGGAGTTCGTCTCGGACGAGCTGGTGGTGGTTCAGGAGGAGTGCGAATCGTGAACGTCTATCTCGACAACAACGCCACCACCGCCGTGGCGCCGGAGGTCGTCGAGGCGATGATGCCGTTCTTCCAGGAGCGATACGGCAACGCTTCCAGCATGCACCGCTTCGGCAGCAGCGTGGCTCACGACATTCACCAGTCGCGCGAGAAGGTCGCGGCCCTGATCGGCGCGGATCCCAGCGAGATCGTCTTCACGGGTTGCGGGACGGAGAGCGATATCACGGCGATCCGCGGGACCCTCGCCAGGTTGCCCGACAAGCGGCATATCGTCACCACGAAGGTTGAACACCCCGCGGTCCGAACAACGTGCCGATGGCTCCGCGGGCAGGGCTACCACCTCACCGAGCTGGGCGTCGACCACAAAGGCCGGTTGGATCTCGATGAGCTCCGCGCGGCGATCACCGACGAAACCGCCATTGTCAGCGTGATGTGGGCCAACAACGAAACGGGCGTTATCTTCCCGATCCAGGAGATCGCCGAGCTTTGCCATTCCAGGGGTGTCGTCTTTCACAGCGACGCGGTACAAGCGGCCGGCAAGCTGCGGATCGATATGAGCAAGACGCCGGTGGATCTGCTGGCGATGAGCGGGCATAAGCTACACAGCCCCAAAGGCATCGGCGTTCTCTACATCCGCCGCGGAACGAAGATCGCCCCGCTGCTGATGGGCGGTCACCAGGAGCGAGGTCGACGGGCAGGCACGGAGAACGTCCCGTACATCGTGGGCCTTGGCCGGGCCTGCGAGCTCGCGCTGGAGCACCGCGACGAGGAGAATACTCGGGTCAAGGCGCTACGGGATCGGCTCGAGCGGGAGTTGCTCACCCGCTCCTCCAGCTCGATCGTCAACGGCGATACGGAGAACCGCCTGCCGAACACCACCAATATCAGCTTCGAGTACGTCGAGGGCGAGGCGATCCTGCTCCTGATGGATCAAGTCGGCATCGCCGCCTCCACGGGCAGCGCGTGTGCCAGCGGATCGCTCGAGCCGTCTCACGTTCTACGCGCCATCGGCGTGCCCTTTACGTGCGTCCACGGCTCGATTCGCTTCAGCCTCAGCCGGTACACCACCGACGAGGAGATCGACTATACGATCGAGCAACTGCCGCGGGTCATCGAGCGGCTCCGCGAGATCTCGCCCTACTCGGCTGACTCGCCCGTGCCGACCGAGATTCACGCCGGCTCGTAGGCGGCGTCTTGACGCGCATGCCGAGGGCATCAGGCTTCGGACTCCAGACCTTACGCCCAGGAGCTGAAGAAGAGGAATCCGACACCCGCTTGTGCTCTGCGCGACGACGGCAGGGGCGTGCTCCTTGCCGCCAGAACATCTGGCCCTGTCTGACTGCTGACCGGGCGGTTACCATAGCCTCCGAGATCCGCGAAACCCATGCCGTCGGAAGGGAGTTGCCGAGATGGCCACCGCTCGATGCATCCTTGTCTCGTGGCTCGCCGTCGGAGCGCTCGGCCTGGCGGTCATGCCCGCGAGCATGGTCCGCGCCGCCGAGCAGACCGACCCTGGCGACCGGCCCAACGTTATCCTCTGCATGGCCGACGATCAGGGCTGGGGCGACGTCGGCTACAACGGGCATCCTCGGCTCAAAACGCCCACGCTCGACACGATGGCCGCCACCGGCCTGAGATTCACACGCTTCTATGCCGCCGCGCCCGTATGCTCGCCCACTCGGGGCAGCGTGATGACCGGCCGGCATCCGAATCGATACGGTTGTTTCTCATGGGGATACACGCTTCGTCCGCAAGAGATCACCGTGGCCGAAGCCCTCAAGGCGGCGGGTTACGTCACCGGTCATTTCGGCAAGTGGCACCTCGGTCCGGTGCGAGCCGACAGCCCGGTTTGCCCGGGCAACAGTGGTTTCGACGAGTGGTTCTCCAGCCCGAACTTCTACGAGAACGATCCGCTGATGAGCCACAGGGGCAAGGTCGTTCAGACCAAAGGCGAAAGCTCGCAGGTGACCGCCGAGGCGGCGCTGAAGTTCATCCGCCAGGCCGTCAGCCAGAAGCGCCCGTTCCTGGCGGTGATCTGGTTCGGCTCGCCGCACAGCCCGCATCAGGCGGTTGCGGAAGACCGTGAGCCGTACAAGGACTTGCCGCCGAAGCTACAACACTACCTGGGCGAGATCACAGGCATCGATCGGGCGATGGGCCGCCTGCGGGGTGAGCTCCGCGAACTGGGCGTCGCCGAGAACACGCTGCTCTGGTACACGAGCGACAACGGCGCCCGAGCGCCGGGCTCAACGGGCGGCCTCTCGGGTCATAAAGGGAACCTATGGGAGGGCGGCATCCGCGTCCCGGCTATCATCGAGTGGCCCGCCCGAATCTCATCGCCGAGGCAGGTTGACGTTCCCTGTGGGACGGTTGACATCTACCCGACGCTGTCGGCCATCATCGGGATCAAGGTTCCCAACCAGCCCCAGCCACTGGACGGCATCGATCTCCTGCCGGTGATCGACGGCAAGCTGACCGAGCGCCCCAGGCCGATGGGCTTCTGGGTGTATCCGGCAAAGGGAATCCGAACACCCAGCGCCGAGATCCTTCAAGCCATGGCCGACGAGCAGCGAACGGGGTCGCGGCCTGCCGCCTCGGCCGAAAGTCATCCCGCCACCGACGGCATCGCGAAGCGGTACTCAGACAAGGACCTCCCCGGCCACGCCGCTTGGATCGACGGTAACTACAAGCTGCATCGGATACCGAGGAAGGCAGGCAAGGTCGACGAGAAGCTGTTTGATCTGGCCGCTGATCCCAAAGAGCAGCAAGACCTCGCCGCCCGCGATCCCGATCGCGCTGGCCGAATGAGCCAAGCGCTTCTTGCCTGGCAGCGATCGGTCGTCAAGAGCCTGAACGGGCAAGACTACCTTCGACCATGATTCAAGAGGAAAGGCAAGCCTTGCCGGGCTTGTGCTCCACTCCTCACCGACCTGCGCGCGAGTCGGGAATCGCCTACGACATCATTCGACGTTTCAGTAGTAGAGACACGCCACCGAAGGCGAGCAGTGTGACCGTCATCGGTTCTGGCACCTCCGCCGGCAAGTCTATCGACACATCGCAGGGGATATTCGCGGTGCCGGAGTACTCGTACGTGTTCGCGCTCGCCTCAGTTTCGCAGTACACAGTGAGCGTGCCGCCGATGAGGACATCGAAAGACATAGTCTCGGTGAACCCGTGCGAATCGCCCGAACTCGCGCTGGTCCATCCGTCCAGATCGCTGGCTACGGAAACGTAGCTGGCCCCCCATGCCTCGTTGTTCATCTGGCCAGGCTCTCGGCCCCCTAACGCGTGAAGGGTGAGCGTGACAGCGCCGGTGTTCTCGTATTCCGAAAGGATGCGCCACGTGTAGGTCCCACAGGCGGTAGCACTCGTGCGTCCTCCTTCGAACCCGGATGCATAAGACCGACTACGACCAACGTAGTAGTTGCCTTCACCGGTTCCTCCGCCGAGGCTGAGATCGGACACGTCGGCTGTGGCACTGCACTGGACCCACGGCATGCCCGGGTCGTACCAAGAGTACTCCGCGTGATAGGGGTCCTCGTTTCCTCCTGCACTGGCCAAGCCCGAGTAGCTCTCGAACTGAAGGATGTACGCTTGGGCCTCCGCGCCGAACAACGCGATCCCACCCAACGTCGCCAGAATGGTGGCTAGATGCTTCATTGGCTCGCCTCCTTGATTCCCCGTCGTTGCCGCTAACCCTGAACACGATGGCCAATCCGGCACACGACGCAACACTGAGAAATGGTCGTCGAAACTGCGCCTTGGGAAGCGATAGGAGCCTTGGAGAGCACAACCTTCCCCATCCTCCAGGAGTGCCCCTCGCTTCTCCCTCTCACGATATCAAGTCTAACTGACGATTATCGGTCGCGTCAAGAAGAAAAGGCTCACGGCATCGCTCGAGCAACCTGTTCCGGACCAACGAGCTAGTACCGACAAACGTACACATTCGCATGAGCCAGAAGCATATTCCTCCTATTTGTAGCTTCAATGCGAATCGATGCCTGACCCCTCTGGGCTGCAAAGGCGAGGTCTTGAGAGGCGATGACCGCAAAACGCGCGCTAGGTGTTGCACCCGTGCGGGTGTTGGTTCGACCCCTCAGTGGCGGCGATGGTCTCTTGCCTGGAGTACCGTCGACGTCGTGGGTGGACGTTCCATCGGACTGCGGATAGCGCGTTTGGAGATCCCCGCTCGGGCTGCTACCATCAGGCCGACTTTTTCGCCGAGTCTTGGGCGAGCCGACGGGAATTTGACTTGATTCCGCTGGCGTCACTGCTACATTTGACGCTCCTTTCTGCTGCGGTGCGGTGCCGTCCGAACCGTCGCTCGGGTTGTGCGGAGGCTTCTGCGGAGGCGATGTGGCTGAACCCATGAATACGCAGATCCTGGCCACGGTGGGCTACGCACCGATCCTCGTCCTGTTTGTGATCGCGGCCGGGATGGCCGCCTTTATCATCATCGCTTCGGCGCTCCTGGGCCCAAAGCGGCACGGGCCGACCAAGCATATCCCGTACGAAAGCGGGGTCGACCCGACGGGCGACGCCCGAAAACGATTCACTGTCCGATACTTCCTCGTGGCGCTGCTGTTCCTCCTGTTCGATGTGGAAATCGTCTTCCTGTGGCCGTACGCCCCGCTGCTGTTCAGGGCGGGGGCGGGGGACGCGACACTCGGGGTGACGAAGCAGTTCCTTCTGGCTGAGATGGTGGTTTTCTTGGGCATCCTGCTGATCGGCTACATCTACGCGTGGCGAAAGGGGGCGTTCCGATGGAACTGAAGCGAATGCCCGGGTCCGGCACGGCCGCCGGCGCCGCCAGCCGATTTCCGAACAGGGCCTTGGACCCCGCCACGAAGGCCGGGAGCCCCTATGTCGCCACGACGCGTCTGGACCGGACGGTTCAGGCGATACGGAAGTACGGCGTCAACTGGTGCCGGAAGTACTCGCTCTGGCCGATGCCTTTCGGGACGGCCTGCTGTGCCATCGAGTTGATGGCCACGGCCGCCAGTCGGTTCGATGTCGCCCGTTTCGGGGCCGAGGCGATGCGGTTCACCCCCCGCCAGAGCGACGTGCTGATCTGTGCCGGACGGGTGCCCATCAAGCTCATGCCGATCCTCCAGCGGATCTACGTCCAGATGTGCGAGCCGAAGTGGGTCATCTCGATGGGAGCGTGCGCTAGCAGCGGCGGCGTGTTCGACACGTACGCGGTGGTGCAGGGCATCGACCAATTCGTCCCCGTGGACGTGTACGTACCCGGGTGCCCTCCGAGGCCGGAGCAGTTGCTCGAGGGGATCATGGCGATCCAGCGGATCGTCGAGCAGGAAGGCGTCACGCGAAGCGTGGACCGGCAAGGCCTGAAGCTGACAGTGTGAGGTTAGGTTGGCTGGAACCGATCAACAACCTGAGTTGTCGGCGGTCGTCAAGCGGCTCCAGGCCAAGTTTGCCGATATCGATTTCGCGCCGGGCGAGCTGGTCGCCACCGACGGCAAGCAGCGAGGTCAGATCTGCGTTCGCGTGCCGGCCGATAGGCTGGAAGCGGTCATGCGGTTCCTCCACGACGATCCGGAGTGCCGCTACGAGATGATGGCCGACCTGACGTGCGTGGACTACCTGAACTACCCGAACGCGACCGATCGGTTCGGGGTGACGTACTCGTTGCTTTCGATCGCGCACAACCGGCGGTTGTGGGTGAAGTGCTTCGTCAACGATCCGGATCCCGAGGTGTCGTCGATGACGGGCATCTGGAAGGGCGCGGATTGGCCCGAGCGGGAGGTCTACGACCTGTTCGGGATCAAGTTCACGGGACATCCGGACCTGCGGCGACTCATGACATGGGAAGGCTTTGGCAGCCATCCGCTGCGGAAAGACTATCCGTTGCAGGGCCGCGGCGAGCGGGAGAACTATCCGGTCTACACCCGGACGATTTCGTAGAGAGCCATGATGGCCGTTCAACCTGAGCTTCAGACAACCCAGTTATCGCAGGACGAGCCCGGCGGAGATCGGTGGACGCTGAATTTCGGTCCGCAGCATCCCGCTACGCACGGGACGCTCCACCTGCGGCTGGAGCTCGACGGCGAGCGGATCGTCCGCTGCATCCCGGAAATCGGCTACCTTCACTGCGGGTTCGAGAAGCTTGGTGAGCACCTGGACTACAACCAGTACGTGGTGGTCACCGACAGGATGAACTACCTGTCGCCGGCCGCCAACAACCTCGCCTGGCATCATGCCTGCGAGAAGCTCTTCGGCATCGACCTGACGCCGAGGTGCAAGGTTCTGCGTACGCTGTTCGCCGAGCTGGCCCGCCTCCTTGACCATCTCCTGTGCGTGGGGGCCGCGGCGCTCGATCTGGGCGCGCTGACGGCATTCGTGTACGGGTTCAACGAGCGCGAGATCATCTACGACCTCTTCGAGGAGGCCTGCGGGGCGCGGTTCACGGTGAGCATCAGCCGCGTCGGCGGGTTGTTCCGCGAGATCCCGGACACCTGGCCCGCGGCGGTCAAGGAGAACCTGCCCCGGCTAGAGAGCTGCATCGACGAGCTCGAGGCCCTGCTGGTGAGGAACCGGATCTTCATCGACCGGACGAAGGGCGTCGGGGTGATTAGTCACGACGAGGCGATCAACTACTCGCTGACGGGCCCGGCGGCGCGAGCGGCCGGCGTCAAGCGGGACCTCCGCAAGGACGAGCCGTGCCTGTGCTATGAAGACAACTGGGACGGCAAGGGCGCCTCTGCCGTACCGTTCAAGGTGCCGATCGCACACGGCGGGGACTGCTACGCGAGGTTCCTCGTCCGGCTGGAGGAGATGCGTCAGAGCCTGTCGATCGTGCGTCTGCTGATTGACAATATTCCGTCGGGTCCGGTGAACGTGCTGCCCAACGAGAAGCTGCACCTGCCGGACAAGGACGAGATCTACTTCTCGATCGAGGGGCTGATCCATCACTTCGAAATGGTGATGACGAACCGCGGTTTCACGCCGCCGTTGGGCGAGGCCTACGGGGCGATGGAGGCGGCCAACGGCGAACTGGGATTCTACCTGGTTTCCGACGGCGGGCGATCGGCCTACCGGGCACGATGCCGTCCGCCGAGCTTGATGAACTATCAGGCGTTTCCCCTGATGATCGAGGGCCACCAGATCAGCGACATCGTCGCGGTCCTGGGCAGCATGAACATCATCGCGGGTGAGTTGGATCGGTAGAGAACTGGCCGGGCGACCGGCCTTGGAGTTGCACGAGACGAGCACCATGGCCTGGAAGTCGATTGACAGACAGACGGACCCGATTCCCGAGGACGCAGGGACTATTCTGGGCACGGAGGCTCGAGCCAAGATCCGCGGGTTCCTGGATCGGTACGAGGACAAGCGGGGCGCGCTGATTCCCTCGCTGCACGTGGCGCAGGAGACGGCGGGCCATCTGTCGCTCCAGGTGATGAAGGAAGTGGCCGAGTGCCTCGGCATCAACCCGTCGGACGTGCTCGACACGACGTCGTTCTACACCCACTTCTGGACGCACGCTCGCGGCAAGAAGGTCATCGTGTGCTGCCGCAGCATCACGTGCCAGATGATGGGCGGGGACAAGGTGCTCGAAGCGATCAAGAAGGAGTTGGGCATCGACGAGCATGAGACGACGCCCGACGGCAAGTACAGTCTGATCACCGAGGAGTGCTTGGCCGGCTGCGATCACGCACCGTGCATGCTGATCAACGAGAAGCTGCACGAACGGGTCAAGCCCGAGGACGTCCCGAGGATTCTGGCCGACCCGGACAACGACAAGCTCGACGTCCCCCGGAGTTATCTATACGACGGGGTCGGACCGGAGGAGAAGTAAGCCGTCCGCGGAGACGCGTGAGTAGAACATGGCGAAGTTTCAACCCATCCTGACCCGTAACTATGGCGTGCCGAACTCGCGCAGCCTCGAGGTCTATCGTGAGCGCGGCGGATACCAGGCTCTGGCCAAGGCGCTCGAGATGGGCGCCGAGGCGGTCGGCGCCGAGGTCAAGAAGGCCGAGTTGCGGGGCCGCGGCGGGGCGGGGTTCCCGGCGGGCGTGAAGTGGAGCTTCCTGCCTCCCAACCGCGAGATCACGTACCTCTGCGTCAACAGCGACGAGGCCGAGCCGCCCACGTTCAAGGACCGGACGCTGATCGAGAACGACCCGCACCAGCTCATTGAGGGCATCCTGATCGCCGGGTTCACGACGCGAACCAAGATCGCTTACGTCTACATGCGGGCGGAGTTCCATCGTCCGTTCCACATTTTGCAGAAAGCCCTCGACGAGGCGTACAAGGCGAACCTCATCGGGCGGAAGATCATGGGCAGCGACTTCTCGATGGACATCTACATCCATCGTGGGGCCGGCGCCTACGTTTGCGGTGAGGAGACCGGCCTGATCGAGTCGATCGAGGGCAAGCGGGGCTGGCCGCGGATCAAGCCGCCGTTCCCGGCCGTGGCGGGGTTGTTCGGCAAGCCGACGGTCATCAACAACGTCGAGACGATGTGTTGCGTGCCACACATTATTCGGGAGGGGGCCGACTGGTTCCTGAGCATCGGGCCGGACGGTAGCAAGGGCCCGAAGGTCTTCGCCGTCAGCGGGCCGGTCAAGCGGCCGGGCGTCTACGAGGCGGCGATGGACATCACCTGCCGCGACCTGATCTTCGGCGACGACTTCGCCCAGGGCATGGTCGACGGGCAGGAACTCCAGGGCGTCCTGCCGGGCGGGATCTCGATGGGGATCCTGCGAGCGGACGAGCTGGACTGCAAACTGGACTTCGACGACGTCCGCAAGCACGGTCTCCTCGGGCTCGGGACCGGCGCGGCCGTCGTCGTGCCCAAGAGCGTCGACATCCGCATGGTCCTGCTGAACCTGGCCCGGTTCTACGCCCACGAGTCCTGCGGACAGTGTACGCACTGCCGCGAGGGCACGAGTTGGATGGCCAAGATCGCCAAGCGGATCGCCGACGGCGCGGGCCGGGTCGAGGATCTCGACCTGCTCATCGACGTCAGCAAGAACATGGGCATGATGCCTGGCCTGAACATTTGCGGCCTGAGCGACGGGGCGGGCTGGCCGATTCGAAGCGTGGTCGAGAAGTTTCGTGGTGAGCTGGAAGCCAAGATCAAGGCCCAACCGGCCGGCGCGGCCGAGCGGGCCATCGAGGGCATCAACCCGGCCTACTACGACGGGGCCGGCAAGGTGGGCGCGGTCTAGGAGAGCGGCTCGCGGCGAGTGGACGTAAGTAGGGCGAGCGCGGAAGCAACCAGGGACGTCTGAAAGATGCCGACCATCATCGTTGACGGTCAACAAGTCGAATGCCGAGAAGGGATCAGCGTCCTTCAGGCTGCGCTCGATGCGGGCTTCAACATCCCGCATTACTGCTATCATCCTGGGCTGAGCATCGTGGCTTCATGCCGGTTGTGCCTGATGGAGATCAAGATGCAGGACCCCCGAACGGGCGACCTGTCCTGGTCTCCAAAGCTCACGCCGAGCTGCCAGATGCCCGTCAAGGACGGCATGGAGGTCCGCTTCAACAGCAACATGGTCGCGAGCAACCAGCGTCGCGTGATGGAGTACCTGCTGCTGAACCACCCGCTGGATTGTCCGGTGTGCGATCAGGCCGGCGAGTGCTGGCTGCAGGATTACAGCCTCCAGTTCGGCGCGGCCGCCTCGCGGATGGTCGACAAGAAGCAGAAGAACCCCAAGAAGGACATCGGTCCTGGCACGCTGCTTTACCAGGATCGCTGCATCATGTGTACGCGATGCGTGCGGTTCTGCCGGGAGGTCGCCGGCACGAGCGAGCTGTGCGTGGTCAATCGCGGCCACAAGAACGAGATCGACGTCTTTCCGGGTATCCCGCTGGCCAACAAGCTGCAGGGCAACGTCGTCGACCTGTGCCCGGTCGGCGCGATGCTGGACAAGAAGTTCCTGATGAGTCAGCGCGTCTGGCTGCTCGGCTCGTCCGAGAGCGTCTGTCCGATGTGCAGTCGCGGCTGTACGATCCGGATCGATCACAACGAGGGGAAGGTCTGGCGGCTGAAGCCGCGCTTCAACCCGCACGTGAACGGCTGGTGGATGTGCGACGAGGGCCGATTCTGCTGGGATCTGATCTACGACGACCGACGGCTCAAGCAGCCGACCGTCAAGCGGGGCGGGTCACGGCAACCCGTCGAATACAAGGACGTGCCCGCCATCGCCGGCGAATGGTTCGAGCGCGCGGCCCAGGTCGATTCCGGCAAGCAGGTCGGCGTGGCGATATCGCCCTTCATGAGCAACGAAGAGGCATGGCTGCTGGCGTCCTTCATCCGGAACGTGGCGCCCAACGCGATGTTCGTGGTATTGCCCGCGCCGAGGGAAGGCGAGGATCTCATCTTCCCGACGGGTTCTTCGCGCGAGCGGGCCAAGTTCGTCGTCAGCGCCGAGAAGGCGCCGAACCGACGAGGCGTCGAGAAGGTCATCCTTGCCGCCAGCGGCCGGCACGCGACCTCATTCAAGGACTTCATCGCCGAGATCGGCAGCGGGCGGATCACCGCGGCCTGGATCGCCGCCGGATCCCCCGAGCCGTGGAACGACAGCGAATTGATCAAGGCGGCCGAGCACCTGGACATGCTCGTCGTCCAGGACTACCTACAGGGCCTGCTCGCCGAGACGGCGAATCTGGTCCTGCCGATGTGTGCCTGGGCCGAGCGAGAGGGGTCATTCATCAATGACCAGGGGCTCCTCCAGCGCTTCCAGCGGGCCGTCGCGCCGCCGGGCGGACTGATGCGGGACGGGCAGTATCTGTTCGAGCTCGCAGGCCATTGTGGGCTATATAACGCCGGTCGCGTCCGGCAGATGATGGCCGAGGCGGGGATGTCGGAGTTCGAGGCGATACACGAGGCGCCGAAAGAGCCGGTGCATGCGCATTAGTAGGGTTTAGGGTCTAGGGTCTTCCGAGAGCGAATGTCTCGCGGCCCTGGAGAGACGATGCTAGCGAACATCATTACGGACATCCTGACCGACGCGGACTTGGGGTTTCCGATCCTGTTGATGGTGGTGTTGATCGCCATCTTCATGACGATCGTGGCCTATTCGACGTTCTACGAGCGAAAGGTCGCGGCGTGGATCCAGGATCGGTACGGCCCGAACCGCGCCGGGCCGAAGGGGCTGCTCCAGCCGTTGGCCGACGGAGGCAAGTTCTTCCTCAAGGAGGATTTTCTGCCCGATCACGCGGACGCCCCGCTCTTCATTCTCGCGCCCGGGCTGGCCTTCGTCGTGGCAATGCTGGGCATCGCCGTGATCCCGTGGGGCGGGACGCTTCAGTGGTTCGGCAGCGAGCCGATTCCCGTGCAGGTGGCCAGTATCGACATCGGTTTGGTGTATCTGCTGGCCCTGGGGGCGATGAGCGTCTACGGTGTGACGCTGGGCGCTTGGGCGAGCAACAACAAGTATTCGTTCTACGGCGCGATGCGGGCCGCGGCTCAGACGCTCAGCTACGAGGTTCCGCTGGGCCTGGCGATCCTCGTGGCGGTTCTGGCGAGTGGGGCGCTGCGGCTCGAGGACATCGTGGCCAACCAGGTCGCCAGCACGTGGAACGTCTTTTTGCACCCGATCGCGTTCCTGCTGATGTTCATCTGTGCCCTGGCCGAGACCAACCGACTGCCGTTCGACCTGGTCGAGTGTGAGCAGGAACTGGTCGGCGGGTTCCACACGGAATACAGCTCGATGAAGTTCGCCCTGTTCTTCCTGGGCGAGTATGGGCACATGATCGTCAGCGCCGGGTTCATGGTGGCGTTGTTCTTCGGCGGCTGGCAGCCGATTCCGTGGCTGGGCTGGCTGACCGAGTCGACGGCGTGGTGGGCCGTGGCGATGCGCATCGGCGTGTACTTCGCAAAAGTGGTGGCGTTCATCTTCGTGTTCATGTGGATCCGGTGGACGCTGCCTCGGTTCCGCTTCGATCAACTGCTGAACCTGGCGTGGAAGGGCCTGGTCCCGATGGGTCTGGCCCTGGTGGCGTGGGCGGGCGTGCTCGCCTATGCCGGTGAAGAAGGGCTCAGAGCGTTCGGCCCCCGGTCGTACTGGGCGCCGATCGGCGAGATCGTGTTGCTTGTGGCGGGAATGATCGTCGTCAAGGCCGTCACGCGGGTCCCGACGGGGCGACAGGCGAACCTGCCGCCCGTTGCCGCGGCGAGCTAGGTCATGGATACGATGGCTGATTGGAAAGACAAGGACATCGTCGAGATCAAGGAGCCCAAGCTGGGCTTCGGGCAGATGATCTACGTGCCGGAGATCCTCGCCGGCATGAAGATCACGCTCAAGCACCTGCTCGGCAAGCGAAAGGGCCGCGACCACTTCGTGCTGCAATATCCCGAGGAGCGGCGCGAGGCGCCCGAGACCTACGAGCACGGTCCCAAGGCCGGGCTCAATCTGAGAGTCCAGGGCTATCGCGGCCTGCACCGGCTGAACCGCGACGAGCACGGCAATGTGGCGTGCGTGGCCTGTTTCATGTGCTCGACGGCCTGCCCGGCGAATTGCATTCACATCGTCGGTGGCGAGGCGCCGTGGGACTACCGCGAGAAGTACCCGGTCCAGTTTGAGATCGACGAGCTCCGCTGCATCTACTGCGGCATGTGCGAGGAGGCCTGTCCCGTCAACGCGATCGAGCTCGCGTACGAGTACGACAAGGTCGGCCTGACTCGCGAAGAGATGGTGTTCGACAAGGAGGCCCTGCTGGCCGTTTATGACCGGACCAAGGGCCGGAAACCCCGGACCAACCCGCCGATTACGGGTTACCCGGAGACCGGACACCCGCAGGATTAGCGGGTCGTCTGTGAGGGACCTGGCCGGCAAGTGTGCTTGCCAGGTCGGCAAGGGGTCGCGGAGGCGGTCGTCCGCGGCCTAGGCGCGGTCAACTGAAACCAGAGTGAGTCGGATTTGACCACGTTTCTGAATTCAGTCCTGTTCTACATGGTGCCCGTCATCGGCGGAGCGGCCGTGTATCTGGCCATGCCCGGCAGACGGCGCGCGGTGCGTGTCGCTCCGGCGCTGCTCGGCGCGCTCGCGGTCGGCGCGATGGTCGGGATCCTCGGCGGCGTCTTCGGGCACGCCAGCGTGATGTTCTACGCGCTGGCCGTTCTGGCCGTCATCGGCTCGGCACGCGTGGTGACGCACCGCAAGCCGGTCTACTCGGCCGTCTACTTCCTGTTGGTGGTGCTCAGCGTGGCGGGAATCGCCATCCTGACTGGGGCCGAGTTCCTCGCCGCGGCCCTCCTGATCGTCTACGCCGGGGCGATCCTGGTGACGTATGTATTCGTCATCATGTTGGCGCAGCAACCGACGCCCCAGGAATATGACGTCCAGGCCCGTGAGCCTCTGTTTGCCGTGTTGGCGGGGTTCGTGCTGATCGCCAGCCTGGCCTTCAACATGGCGACGACCCACAGCGTCATCGTGGACAACGGTGGCTCGCCCGTCCAGGTTCTCACGGCCACGACACGTCCGACCGAGACGATGGAAGCGGCCGGTTGGACCGCAAGCAATACGCTGATCTTGGGCAAGGAGCTTATGACGACGTACGTCGTGGCGTTCGAAGCGGCGGGCGTCCTGCTGCTCGTCGGCATCATCGGCGGGATCGCCCTGGCCACGAGGCGCGTCGTCGCGCCGTCGGACGAGACGTCGGGAGGTGCCGCATGATCGCCGCCGCCACGTTCGCCGTGACCTTCAACTGGCAGTGCATGCTCCTGGGCGCGGTGCTGTTCGGGCTCGGCCTCGTGGGGTTTCTCGCGCGGCGGAACCTGATCATCATGTTCCTGAGCACCGAGGTGATGCTCCAGGGCGTGTTGGTGAACCTCTTGGGGTTCAACCGCCTGTACCCGACCTCACTGAACGGCCAGTCGTTCGCGCTGTTCCTCCTGGTCGTCGCCGCGGTCGAGGCGGCGATCGGGTTGGGCCTGATCGTGCTGTTGTTCCGACTCCGCCGCACCCTCGACAGCGAGGCCTGGCGGAGCATGAAAGGCTGATGCCGCGGAGCCGACGCTCCGCATGAGCGGGTGAAACCTGTGCATGAGGGCTGGCACTACACCTGTCTGATTCCTCTCCTGCCGCTGCTGGGGGCGGCGCTGGTCGGAGTCTTCCTGCGCGTCCTTCGGGGGCAGGCCCACTGGCCGGTGATTCTCGGCGTCGGCGGGGCGTTCGTCGTCTCGATGGTCGTGTGGCTCGGCGGGGGCCACGGGCATGGGGACACTGAGCATGCCACGTCGCTGATCGTCAACGTCTACCAATGGTTCCCGACCGGCGAGGGCGCCATCGGCAGCGCCAAGGCCTTCTTCAACGTCCTGTTCCTCATCGATCCCCTGACGATCGTGATGCTGCTCACGGTGACCGGCGTCAGCACGCTGGTCGTCATCTACTCCGTCGGCTACATGCGGGAGCACGACGGCCATCCCGAGCGGGGCTACGAGCGATTCTTCGCCTTCATGGGCCTGTTCGTGTTCTCGATGTGCTCACTGGTCCTGGCCGGCAACTTCCTGCTGCTCTACCTCGGGTGGGAGGCGGTCGGACTGTGCAGCTATTTGCTGATCGGCTTCTACTATCAGCGCCCGTCCGCGGCGGCGGCGGCCAAGAAGGCCTTCCTGGTCAACCGGATCGGCGACTTCGGCTTCGGCCTGGGCGTGCTGCTCATCTACCTGACGTATGGGGCGCTCGACTACGCAACGGTCTTCGAGGCCACGCGAGTCGCACTCGAGCATGACATGACCATGCCCGACAAGCTCGCGATCCTGGGCCAGCTTGACATCGCCGCCCCGGCCGAGTTGATCCGCACGCTCGAGCACTCCAGCCGCCTGACCTGGATCGCCCTGCTGCTGTTCTGCGGGGCGGTGGGCAAGAGTGCCCAGCTTCCGCTGTACGTCTGGTTGCCCGATGCGATGGAAGGCCCGTCTCCCGTCAGCGCGTTGATCCACGCCGCGACCATGGTGACGGCCGGCGTGTACATGGTCGCCCGGTGCGGGATCATCTTCGCCCATTCCGAAACGGCCATGATCGTGGTCGCCTGGACCGGCGGTCTGACGGCCCTGTTCAGCGCGACGATCGCCCTGGCCCAATATGACCTCAAGCGGATCCTCGCCTACTCGACGGTCAGCCAGCTCGGGTACATGTTCCTGGCCCTGGGCGTGGCCGCGCCGGCGGCGGCGATCTTCCATTTGCACACGCATGCGTTCTTCAAGGGCCTGCTGTTCCTCGCGGCCGGCAGCGTCATGCACGCGATGGCCGGCGTGATCGACGTCCGCAAGCTCGGCGGGCTGAGCAAGCAGATGCCGATCACGTGCCTGACGTTCTGGATCGGTGGACTCGCCCTCGCTGGCTTCCCGCTGTTGAGCGGTTTCTGGAGCAAGGACGAGATCGTTGCCGCGGCGCTGCACGCCAACACGCCGCTGGGCATCATGGCTGTTGTGACCGCCGTGATGACGGCGTTCTACACGTTCCGCGCGATCTTCCTGACGTTCCACGGCGAGCCGCGATTGCCCGAAGGCGCGCATCCGCACGAGCAGCCTCGGGTGATGACCGGGCCGTTGTGCGTGCTGGCGGTCGGGGCGGCCCTGGCGGGTTACTGGAACATCGCCGGGCACTTCGGACACTTCCTGGCCCCGTCGCTGACGGTCTTGCATGGCGGCGAGCACGGGCATGATTACCCGGTCATGGTGATGTCCGGCCTGCTGGCGATCGCGGGCATCCTGGCCGCGTACGTCGTCTACAACCAGAGGCCGGTGATTGCCGAGAAGACCGCCGCGGCCTTCCCGTCGGTCTTCCGCCTGCTGAACAACAAGTGGTACGTCGACGAAATTTACGACGTGTTCATCATCCGACCGTTGCGGGGCATCGGGCGGCTGTGTTGGACGATCGACGACTGGGGCATCGACGGGATCATCTGGATCGTCACGGCCGTGCCGAGGGCGATCGCGTGGATCCTGCAGCAGGTGTTCCAGCGGGGCGCCCTGCAGGGATATGCCCTGAGCGGCGCGCTGGCGATCGCGATCATCCTGGCGATCGTCTTGGCGAAGATGTAGGGACTATGTCCGTAGCGAGTGAGGCGAGAGATAAACGGTGGAATGGCTTAGCCACTGGATCCTGACGCTGATCATCGTCCTGCCCCTGGCGGGCGCGGGGATGATCTGTCTATTGCCGTCGACGGCGACCGACGCCGTCCGCCGGGTGGCATTGCTGACCGCCGTCGTTACGCTGATACTGGCCGTCGTGGCGGTCGGCATGTTCCTCGGCACGCCCGCCGCGGCAAGGGACGGCGGCTTCGCCCTGGAAAAGAGCGTTCAGTGGATCGGCGGGGGCAAGGACAGCCCGCTGGCCGTCCTCGACATCCGCTTTCACGTCGGGTTGGACGGCGTCAGCCTGTGGCTGTTCGCCCTGACGGCCCTGCTGACGCCGCTGGCGATCTGGGCGAGCTTCTCGGCCATTCGGGAGCAGGTCAAGCTCTACTATATCCTGATGCTGCTGCTGCACACGGGCATGCTCGGCGTGTTCTGCGCGATGGACCTGCTGCTGTTCTACATCTTCTTCGAGTTCACGCTGGTCCCCCTGTTCTTCCTGGTCGGGATCTGGGGCGGCAAGAAGAAGCGCGAGGCGGCCCACAAGTTCTTCATATACACCATCGTCGGCAGCATGCTGACGTTCGCCAGCATCCTGTACCTGGCGTGGAACGGCTACGCCAACGGCGACAAGATGACGGAAGCACGCGTGCGAGCGGTCGTCGTCGCCGACATGCCGCAGGGCGCGGACGAGGATGACGTCGCACGGACGATCAAGTCGCTGACCGGCTCGCGGTTCAGCTTCGACATTCAGCGGCTCTATATGCAGGCCCGGCTCGGCCTGATTCCGGCGTGCGTGCAGTGGTGGGTCTTCCTGGGCATGATCGTCGGGTTCGCGGTTAAGGTTCCGTTGTTCCCGCTGCATACGTGGTTGCCGCTGGCGCACACGGAGGCCCCGACGGCCGGCTCGGTGATCCTTGCCGGCATCCTGCTGAAGCTCGGAACCTACGGACTGCTCCGCTTCGCCCTGCCGATGGTGCCGTCCGGCGCGGTCGCGTTCGCGCCTTTCATGGCGACCATGGCCATCGCCGGGATCATCTACGGCGCGCTGGCGGCCTGGGTCCAGGACGACGTCAAGAAGCTCGTGGCCTACTCGTCGGTCAGCCACCTGGGCTTCTGCGTCCTAGGGATGTTCAGCCTGAAGATGGCCGGGTTGACCGGTTCGCTGGTCTACATGGTCAACCACGGCCTGAGCACCGGGGCCTTGTTCCTCGTGGTCGGCATGATCTACGAGCGATATCACACGCGGCAGTTCAGCGACCTCGGCGGGCTGGCGCGCAAGATGCCGATCATGACGTTCTTCCTGATCGTCTTCACGCTATCGAGTATCGGGCTGCCCGGGCTGAACGGCTTCATCGGCGAGTTCCTCGTGCTGCTGGGGACGTTTACGTCCGCGACCGGCCCGCATCCCGGCCCGCTGGGTGTTCCCTACGCCGCCGTCGCCGCCACGGGCATCATGCTTGGCGCGGTCTACATGCTCTGGATGTGCCAGCGGGTGCTGTTCGGCCCGGTTATCGAGCCGCCGCACACGCCGGATACCTCACACGGGCTTAAGCCGGATCTGACCGCCCGCGAGATCGGCGTCCTCACGCCCATCGCCGTGGTCTGCTTGATCATCGGCGTTTACCCGGCCTGCGTGACGAACACGATGCAGCCCGCGCTGGAGCGACAGATTCTCGACCGTGTGATCACGGCCCAGCAGGCGCAGGCGTGTGATTCGAACGTCAAGGCGGCAGAGGCGCCTGCCCCTGTCGCTGGGCAAGACAAGGCGACCCCCAAAGGGGTGGCCCACCTCTTTAGAGGTGGGGTACACGAATTCAGCGCAGCCCCGGCCACTCCGCGGGAAACCCGCGCAGACCTGGTCGCCAGGGGCACGGCCCCGAATAGGAGCGAACAGTAGGCGTGTTGGCTAGCGGATACATCCAGGCGTTGTCCCCTGAGCTGATGCTCATCGTCGCGGCCGTCGTCGCGCTGATCATCGGCATGTTCGGCCGCGGTCGAGCCAGCGGGATCATCTTCCTCGTCGCCGCCGCCGGCATCGCGGCCTCGGCCTACGCCACGGTCCACGCCGGGTGTCCCTGCCAGTACGAAGGTCTCAGCGGCATCAAGCTCGGGGCCATGGCAACCTACACGCGGCTGATCACGCTGGCGATCGGGGCGCTGCTCCTGATGATCTGCTGGCACCTGCCGGGCGCGGCCGACCGAGGCGAGTTCTTCGGCATGGTCCTCTTCAGCATGACGGGCGCTATGCTGACGGGTTTGGCCGACGACCTGGTCGTGTTGCTGATCGGCCTCGAACTCGTGAGCATGCCGACGTACATCCTCGTGGCCACCGGGCGGAGCGACGTTCGGGCGCAAGAAGCGGGCGTCAAGTACTTCTTCCTCGGGGCGATGGCCTCGGCCCTGGCGGCCTACGGATTCAGCTTCCTCTATGGCGTGGCGGGCACGACCACCATCTCGGCGGGCGACGCCGGCCAGGCCAGCATCGCTCAGGCCGTACTGACCCACGGCGGAAGCTTCATTGTCGTGATCGGCTTGGCGCTGACTATCTTCGGCCTGGCCTTCAAGGTCGCCGCGGTGCCGTTGCACTTCTACGCCGCCGACGTGTATGAGGGCGCCGCAGCCCCCGTCACGGGCATGCTCGGCTTCATGCCCAAGCTCGCCGGATTCGTCGCCCTGGCCAAGATCCTGGGCATCATGGGCACGAACATGCCGGAGGTCATCTTCTGGCTCGTCTGGGGCCTGGCCGCCGCCACGATGATCGTCGGAAACGTCCTGGCCCTGATGCAAAGCAACGTCAAGCGGATCCTGGCGTACAGCAGCGTCGCCCACTCCGGCTACATGCTCGTGGCCGTGCTCGTCGGGCCGGCGGTGATGTTCGACTCGCCGATCAAGGACGGCGTCGGGGCGATGATGTTCTACATTGCTATCTACGGTGCGACGAACCTCGGCGCCTTCGCCGTCGTCGGCCTGCTCCGGGCCCGGGGCGCCGAGGGCGAGCGGCTCGAAGACCTGGCCGGGCTATCACGGGCACATCCGGCGATCGCCCTGGCTCTGGCCATTTGCGCCTTCAGTCTGATGGGCATGCCGCCGACGGCCGGCTTCATCGGGAAGGTCTACATCTTCGGCTCTGCCCTGTCGCTCGACGCGGCGAGCCCGCACAAGCTCTCGATGGTCGTGCTCGCCGTCGTCGGCCTGCTCACGTCAGCCATCGGCGCGGTGTACTACCTGCGGATCATCGCGGCCTGCTACCTCCGCGAGCCGACCACCGAAGTCAGCACGGTCCGTTGCGGCTGGCTCAAGCTCGGCGTCGGGCTGGCCGCCGTAATCGTCATGCTTGCCGGTCTCCTCCCGAACCGACTCGTCACCGGCGCCCGTCAGGCCGCCAGCGACGTCCGCCCGGCCCAGATGGCCGGTGCCAAGGTCTGCCCCGACAAGCGGACGGCGGACGCGTCTATTCAAGCCCAATCCGCGGCGATCACCGCGGAGACACCGTGATTGTGATTGTATGGCGCGGCACCTTCAGAACAGGTTCTGAGCGTGGGACCCCGCGGCTCTTGTATGGTCTTGGTCCTATGGAGCGCTAAGGCCTCGCTATGTCTGCGTCCGAATGCCCAGCGATTCCAGGGCTTCTTTTTCGCTGTCCTTGAACTCGAAGAGCTTGTCCAGGCGGGTGATGGTGAAGGCCTTCTTCAGCTCGTCCTTGATGCCGCAGATGACGAGCTTGCCTTTGATGGCGTCGGCCTTCCGTCGAAGCGTGACCAGCACGCCCAACGCCGAAGACGACAGGAACTGGACCTTGCCGAAATCCAGGATCAGCTTCCGGCAGGCGCGGGTGTCCACCAGGTCGTACAGCGCGTCCCCGATCTGCTCGATCTTGAGCGTGTCCAGGATCGACGATTCCTGAAACGTCACGACGGTGGCGTCCTTGATCTGATAGACGACGAGGCCGGAATCCGTGCTCATGGTTTGTCCTTCCGCCAAATGTCTCGCTTCGCGATGAGGCGGATTGTAGACAGGAAGGAGCGGGGTTTCCAGCGCATCTTTTGCGATGGGTCGCGTGCAGGCTTAGCCTACCAGGCGATCCGTCGGCATCGGTGGAGTTGACGTACAGATATCGAGCCGATCGCCTTCCATCGCTTCCATCCGATCATTCCACGTGCTGCCCCGCCAATCGCCGAAGCGCCTTCTCCATCCAGTCGTCGTGGACCATCAGGTCGCGACGAATCTGGAGGTGCAGACGCTCGAGCCGTTGTTGGGTGCTGTCGAACATGCCGATCCATCGTTGGCCCGAAAGCGGATCGGCCGCTCGTCTCGCAGCGGCCCGCCTCGCCCATCGCGGGCCGTGGAGTTGGATCAGCTCGTCCTCGAGCGACAGGAAGAACTGCCCGCTGCCCGGGTCCCCTTGGCGACCTGAACGACCGACGAGCTGAAGGTCGATCCGTCGGGCATCGTGTCGCTCGGTTCCGATCACGTGCAATCCGCCGACATCGGCTACGCCCGATCCCAGCACGATGTCCGTGCCGCGACCCGCCATGTTCGTGGCGATCGTGATCCGACCCGCCTGGCCCGCCTGGGCGACGATCTGTGCCTCCTTCTCGTGCTCCTTGGCGTTGAGGACGGCGTGCTCCAGGCCGCTTCGCCTCAACCGTTCGGAGACGATCTCGTTGGCCGCCACGTTTCGCGTACCGACTAGAACGGGCCGCCCCTGACGGTGATGCTCGACGATCGCCGCCTCGATCGCGTCGAACTTGGCCTCCACCGACGCGTAGACCCGGTCCGGCATCCTCGTCCGCCGCAGCGGACGGTTTGTCGGTACTTGAACCACCGGCAGTCCGTAGATCGTCCAAAACTCCCGCGCGCTCGTCGCGGCCGTCCCGGTCATCCCGCACAGATGATCGTACAATCGGAAGTACCGCTGGAACGTGATCTGCGCGAGCGTCTGGTGTTCGGCGCGGATCTCCAGGCGCTCACGGGCCTCGATGGCCTGGTGGAGTCCGTCACTCCACGTGCGGTCGGGCTGCTGCCGTCCGGTGAACTCGTCCACGATGACCAGCTTGCCGTCCACGATGATGTAGTCGCGGTCGCGCTTCCAGTATCGCTGTGCCTTGACCGCCTGCTCGACGCACTGCGACCACGGCCGTTCGCTCGCCCAGGACTTCACCTTGGGCGGCAGGAGATCGTAGATCCGCTGCCGACCACGATCGGTCAGCTCGACGCCGCGTCGTTTCTCGTCCGGCTTGAAGTCCCGCCCCGCCTCGAGCTGTGCGGCCACGTCGTCGGCGCACCGGTAGACGTCCGCCTCTTCGCACTCACCCGGCGCGCTGGCGATGATCAGCGGCACCCGCGCCTCGTCGATCAACACGCTGTCGACTTCGTCGACGATGGCGAACGCGTGCCCGCGCTGCACCGCCTCACGACCGACGGGTTCCGTCACGCCGAGCAGCGAATCCCGGACGCTCTTGCCCAAGCGAGACCGTCGCGACATCCGCCCGAGCTGATCGCGCAGGTAATCGAAACCGAACTCCTTATTCGTGCCGTACGTGACGTCTCGGGCGTAGGCCTCCTTTCGCTCGGGCGGCTCCATGCCCTCGACCACCACACCAACCGTCAGGCCGAGCCCCTCGTAGACCTTGCCCATCCACTCCCGGTCGCGCTTGGCCAGATAGTCGTTGACGGTCACGACGTGAACGCCCCGCCCCGTCAGCCCCGCCAGCGACGCCCAGAGCGTCGCCACGAGCGTCTTGCCCTCGCCGGTGGCCATCTCGGCGATCCCGCCACGCGACATCACCAGACCGCCCATCATCTGAACGTCGAAGTGACGCAGACCGACGTTCCGCCGGGCTGACTCGCGGATCAGCGCGAAGCCGTCGCACAGGGCGTCAGCCAGCGGACGACCCTCGCGGATCTGTCCCCGAAGCTCGTCGGCACGCTCGCGAAGTCGCGCGTCGCTCAGCTCGCACACCCCCGACTCGATGGCGCCAGCCTCTCCCACGACGTCGCCGACCTGGCGCCGCGTCTTCCAGGCGCGAAGCCGGCCGGTTCCGAAGTACTTCTTGGTGTGTCTTGGCCTACCCATAGGTTTCCTTACGCGGGTCCAAGCAGTCCTGCCATATCGCACGGATCAGGAGCACGGCGCGATCATACTCGACAACGATTCTCGCAGCGCCAAACGGCGCGGTTGGCAAGAGCCTAGCACAGCCCCGGACCGCATACCATAACATCGCCCGATGTGCCGCAGTGGGTTTAGGTAGTTCGTGACGTCCTTCTGGAGCCAGCACTCCGACGGACCATCGAAGGGCCGGAATTAGACGGAAACCCGCGCAGAAAACACGACGGAGGGCCATTATGATGGCAATCCCGGCATCCAACCTGAAGGAAGCACCCATCTTGCGATCTGGACTGACGGCTGGATCGGGCATAAGCTGCTTTGATACTGGAGGATACATCACATGGCGACCGAGCATGTTGTAGCCAAGACGAGCGACCTGAACGACGGCGAGATGAAGGAGGTCCAGGCAGGGGATTTTGCGGTCCTGCTGGCCCGCGTCAATGGGAAGTTCTATGCCGTCGGACCCAAGTGCAACCACTACGGCGCGCCGCTCGAGGACGGCGTCCTCTGTGGACATCAGGTGCGATGTCCGTGGCATCAGGCGCGGTTCGACGTCCGGACCGGCGACCTGACCGAGCCGCCCGCCCTCAATGCGCTGCCCCGGTTCGACGTCCGCGTGGACGGTGACGACGTCGTCGTGGCCGTCCCCGAGGACGCCAAGGGACGCCGGCTCATGCCCATGGTCAAGCGCGACCCGAGCGACGACCGAACATTCGTCATTGTCGGCGCCGGCGCGGCGGGCAATGCCGCGGCCGAGGCGCTCCGCCAGGCCGGCTTCACGGGTCGCGTCGTGATGGTCACCAGAGAGAAGCACCTGCCGTACGATCGCCCCGATCTGAGCAAGGACTATCTGGCCAAGAAGGAGCACGAGTTTGCCCCGACCCTGCGATCAGACAAGTTCTACGCCACTCACGACATCGAGATCCTCACCGAACGTGAGGTCACGCGCTTGGACGCGCGGGCCAAGGTGATCGAGTTCGTCGATGGCCAGGCGCTCGAGTACGACAAGGCGCTCATCGCCACGGGTGGCAGGCCGCGGACGCTCGATATCCCAGGCTCCGACTTGGGAAACATCTTCACGCTGCGCGGCCTGGATGATGCCGATCGGATCGCCGCGGCGGCGGACAAGGCCTCCAAGGCCGTGATCATCGGGGCTAGCTTCATCGGCATGGAGGCCGCCGCGGCCCTGACCAAGCGAGGGCTGGCCGTAACGGTCGTCGCGCCCGAATCCGTGCCGTTCGAACGCCTCCTCGGCAAGGACATCGGTCAGATGATGCGGCAGGATCATGAGGCCAACGGCGTGTCCTTCCGGCTCAAGCAGAAGGTCGTCCGCTTCAGCGGCGACAGCGAGGTCGACGGCGTCTACCTGGGGACGCGCGAGCTCCTGCAGGCCGACCTGGTGGTCCTCGGCATCGGCGTCCAGCCGGTAACGAACTTCGTCGAGGGCGTCGACCGCAACGACGACGGAAGCCTCTCCGTGGACGAGCACTTCCAGGTGATCGAGGATCTCTACGCCGCCGGGGACGTCGCTCGGTTCGTCGATCGGCGAACGGATCAGCCCGTTCGCATCGAACACTGGCGGCTCGCCGAGCAGCACGGCCGGATCGCCGCGCACAACATGGCCGGTAACCCGACCGAATACGCGGGTGTGCCGTTCTTCTGGAGCAACCAGTTCAAGGCCAACATCCGCTACGTCGGCCATGCCTCCGCATGGGACGAGATCATCTATGACGGCGATCTGGCCGCCAAGAAGTTCCTGGCGTATTACGTCAAGGACAGTACGATCTTGGCGGTGGTCGGGTGCGGCCTGCCCAAGCAGATCGGCGCCGCCGCGGACCTCATGCGGGTCGGCAACCTGCCCACGGTCGAGGATCTCCGCGGCGGGTCGGTGGACTTGCTGGGTCGGCTCAAGACCTGCGCCTGCCGCGGCGCGGGGTAGCCGTGCGTCCGGTTGGGGATTCTCAAGAGAGGGGTTGGATAGGAACATGCCCCCCGTCGTTCGAGCGGTGGCGGGCACGAACTCGCGCTCATCCGACAGAGAGGCGACCTGTGATCCGATTCGGCGGCGTGGGGCTCCGGCGCGGGCTGACACTCTTGGAGTTGCTCGCCAGACATCCAGCAGTAGACGTAGTTGCTGTCTGCGATTCGGATCTCGGTGGCGATTTGGATGTGCACAGTCCCGTCGATCGTCTCCGAGACGCAGGCGCGGCGATCGAGGCTGCCTACACCGATTTCGACCGCTTGCTGGAGCACGAGCTGGACGCGGTTCTGATCGCTTCCCCGCCGCCCATGCACGCGGCCATGTCGATCGCCGCGCTCGAAGCGGGCCTCCACACACTCTGCGAGGTTCCGGCCATCTATAACGATCTCGACGAGGCCCGGGCTCTGCTCGATGCCGCTCGGCGCGGCAGCGCCAAGTACATGATGGCCGAGAACTGCTGCTACTGGGGCTTCATCCAGGCTTGGCGACGGATGGTCGCGGACGGGCGGATCGGTCGTCCCACCTATGCCGAGGCCGAGTACGTCCATGACGTCGCCGAGCTCATGACCCGCCCCGACGGCACGCTTACCTGGCGGGCAAGCCTCTACCCGCTCCAGTATTGCACACACGGCCTCGGGCCTCTGCTGGACATCATGAACGATCGCGTTGTCAGCGTTACAGCGATGGATACGGGGCCGCATCGCCAGCCGAAGTGGTCGACCCCCGACCAGGCCGTTGGGCTGTTTCGCACCGAGGTAGGGCGGGTGATCAAGATCCTCTGTAGCTTCTCAAACGCCCGCCGGCCCGCGCATCACTACTTCAGCATCTACGGCACCAGAGGCACGCTGGAGACGTCGCGCCAAGACTGCCGAAAGACTCTGGCCAACTTCGATGACATCCCCCACTTGCAGGGCCCCGTCGAAATGCCGCTGGGTTACGGGCTTGACGGGGACACCCAATTGGGCGCCGACCACGGCGGCGCGGATCAGGCAATGCTGAACGACTTTGTGGACTGCATCATCGAGGATCGTCCCTCACCGACCGACGTTGTACGGTCGTTGGAGTTCAGCGTCCCCGGTCTGTGCGCCTGCCTCTCCGCTGAGTCCGGCTCGCGACCCGTCGACGTGCCCGACTACCGCTAGGCCTTCGCTCCGAGGCCGCGCTAGAGCCGCCGCAGATGAAACCCGCCGTCGACGTTGATTACCTGTCCGGTCGAGTAGGCCAGGTCACCACGGGCGATGGCGGCCACGGCACGACCAACGTCCTCCGGCTGACCCCAACGCTTCTGCGGCAGCAGGTTCCCCTCGAGAATGAGCTGGTCGTACTTGTCCTTTACCCCCGCCGTCATGTCGGTGGCAATGATGCCCGGGCGGATCTCATACGCCCCGATGCCGTGCTCGGCGAGCCGATCTGCGAACAGGGCGTTGCACATGGCCAGCCCGGCCTTGCTGATACAGTATTCGGCCCGATTGACGGAGCTAGTGTACGCGCTGATCGACGAGACGAACACGATGGCCATCGGCCCGCCCCGGCCGGCCTGGGCCTGCTCGATCATCCGTCGGGCCACAAGCTGCGTCAGGAAGAACGGGCCGCGGAGGTTGATCCCCATCACCCGGTCGTAGCTCTCGGTCGTCGTCTCCAGCATGTCGAACCGCTGCTTCAGCGAGACCCCCGCATTATTGACGAGCAGGTCCACCGCGCCGTAGGCCGCCAGGGCTTCATCCAGGATCCGCTGCCAGTCGGCCTCCGCCGCCACGTCCGCTTTGATCACGACCGCCCGGCGGCCTAGGGCTTCCACTTCCGACTTGACCCCGTAGGCCCCCCGATCGGTCACGGCCGGGTCGGCGCTGACGCTGACGATGGCCACGTCCATGCCGCACCGGGCCAGCTCCAGGACGATTCCCCGCCCGATGCCACGCGAACCCCCCGTTACGAGCCCGATCCGCCTTTCCTTGCCGTCTGACATGATGGTGTCTCCTCGGGTTGTCACGAATACAGGGCCTCAAACCCTATCCGCTGAGGTGCCGGCGGGCAAGACGATTGTCTAGCATCGGGCAATAAGGCGGCTCGCCGAGCGTTATCCGAGTCGGTGCGGCCACGCGGCGGGGGGCGGCGTGCGTCCGGAAGTTCGAGAAGGGCACGGTTCACACACTGTTAAGGAGAAGGCTGATGGGTAGATATTGGGTATCGCTGTTATTGCTTAGCTCCCTGGCGGCCCCCGGCGCGCTCGCTGAAGGTCGAAGGGGCGGTAAGGGGATGCGCGGCCCGCAGGATCCGATGGCCAACATGAAATTCCTGACGCAGCGACTGAAGCTCGATCAGAACCAGCAGACGCAGATCCAGCCGCTGGTTGAGGATTACGCCAAGGCGCTCCAGGACCTGGGCGAGAAGACGCCGCAGGACCTCCGCGAGCAACGTCAGACGCTCATGAAGGAGATGGCCGAGGCCCGGAAGGCCAAAGACAAGGACAAGATGAAGGAGATCGCCAAGCAACTCGGTGATCTACGCAAGAACGATCCCCAGGCCGCTGAGCGGGACAAGCTCCGACAGGATCTGGCGACCAAGATCGAGCCGCTGCTCCGCGACGACCAGAAGCAGGCCCTTCAGAGGATGACCCAGGTCGGCCGGCGGGGCAAGGCAGGTGCGGGGAGCCCGGGCGACCTGGACAATCCCGGATTCCTCAAGCATTGCCTCATGGAGATACCGCTCCGCCCCGACCAGCAGACCGAGATCAAGAAGATCGACCAGGAGTTCAGAGAGGCCAGCAAGAATCTCGGCAAGGACGCCCCTCCGGAGAAGCGCAAGGAGATGGGCAAGCAGTACCGGGACGAGGTCACCAAGCTCCTTGACCCGAACCAGAAGCAGCAGCTCGAGGAGATCGCCCAGAAGGGCCCCAACAAGATGATGCCCTTCATCCGGAACCCCAAGGCGCTCGACAAGGCCCTGGCCGAGGTCCAGCTCCGCCCCGATCAGAAGACGAACATCGACGCCATGAAAGAACGCTACAAGGCCGACCGGCAGGCGGTCGGCAAAGATCCGAAGGCCCTGATGGACCTCAACAAGAAGCTCGTTGAGGACGTCATGGCCCAACTCGACGACGCCCAGAAGGCCGAACTCGCCAAGGCCATGGCCAAGGGCGCGGGCAAGGGCGCGGCCAAGGGTGCCGGCAAGAGGGCCGGTGGCGGCAAGAAGGCCAAGAAGCAGGAAGATCAGTAGCGATGACGTCAACCGGCGGGGCGGTTCGACAGTAGTCGGATGTGATCGCTACAACCCCTTTTTCACGGGTGTGCTACACCTCTGGTGTCCGGGACGGTCGGGTTCAACCCGGCCGTCTCGCGTTTTTACCGCGGCGAATCCTTCCATCTCTCGGTGCCGGAATGGTTTCCGGATGAGGTCGCCAGGATTGCCGGCTCCGGAAATGCTTGCCAACCGCCCTCGGCGGTGAGAGTATAATGGGTATGTGGGATACGGAGGACTCGGCCCGAAGGCGCGTTGCGAGGGGGCCAGTTCGGCAGTCCATGCCTTCGACCACAGGCGAAGTGGAGTTGCCCGGCTCGACCGAGCCAGCGGCAAGTTCTTTGGGAGACAAGCAATGAGATTCCGGTGCTGGGAGAGTCTGTTGTTGAGTTTGACGATGGCCGCGGCGGCTGCGGCTCAGCCGCTCAACGTGGGCAGCGATGCCGGCGGGGGCGCTGCCAAGACCCCGGAGAAGCCGGCCGTGGCCACGCCGCCTCGCCCCACCCCTGGCGGCCCGATGAGGCTCGGGGATGAGGGTCGTAAGGGTATCGATAGCCGTCGAGGTTTTGGCCAGGGCCGGGGACAGGAGATCGACAAGTCCGCCCTTGACCCCAAACGCCTTGAGGAGGAGTTGAAGCTCGAGTGGCGGCAAAAGGAAGAGATCCAGCAGATCTTCCGCGAGTACGAGGCGGCCATCCGCGACATTCGCCAGCAGCATCAGGGCGGTTCTTCGGAGCAAGAGCGGCGCCGGCTGGAGCAGGACCTCAAGGCCGCCCGCCAATCTCGTGATACTCAAAGGGCCGCGGAGATCATGAAGCAGATGGCGGATCTCCGAACCAGCGCGTCGGACGAGGAGCAGCAATACCAGGAGATTCTCATCGAGGAGATCGACAAGGTTCTCGACGAGAACCAGCGCACGCAGTTCCACCGCATGCTTCGTCCGAAGGACCCGAGGAACCAGGTCAGGGGGCCGCTCGAGGACCCCGAGGTGCTCTTCGAGTGCCTCAAGGAGGTCAAGCTCGAGGAATACCAAAAGGGCCAGATCGAGCGGATCCAGAAGGACTCTCAGGACGAGCTCAAGCGCCGCGGCCAGCAAATGCAGCCGGACGAGAAGAAGATGCTGGGCGAGCGTGTCCTGCGGGAGGTGCTGACGATCCTCAACGACGACCAGGAGAAGCAACTCCGTCAGGTCCACGCCAAGATGGGCGGGCCGGGCGCCGGCGGCGGGCCGATCGACCTCAGCGACCCCATGCAGCTCCAATATGCCATCGGTCGGCTGAACACGACGAAGGACCGTCTGTCTGCTGAGCAGAACACGGAGTTGATGCGGATCCGCAGGGATTACTTCCAGGAACTCCGCAGCCTGCCCAGGGACGACGAGAACGGCCGCAAGCGTCTCTCCGAACAGGTGTCCCAGCAGGTGATGACCCTGCTGACGCCTGAGCAGCAGGAGGCCGTCAAGGGCATGGAGGCTCCGGCCGGGCGGTACTCGAGGTCTGGGCGCCATCGCGATCGTGACCGCAGCGGACGCGGCGACGACGATGTGCGTCCGACGGAGCGGTCTCGCGAGAGCAGAAGTTCCGACCGCTCGCGAAGTCGCGAGGATCGGCCGTACTGACGGAAAGCCAAGGGAGACGGAAGACTCGAACGATCACGGGCGGCATGGCCGCCCGTTTCTTTTGGGCAAAAAAGCAGCGGCCGGAGCCGCTGAACTGGGCAGAGCCGGAGTCGAACCGGCGACACCGCGGTTTTCAGCCGCGTGCTCTACCACCTGAGCTACCTGCCCATTGATCCTCGGGCCAAACGCCCAAGATCTCTAGAATAGTCATGGGTCTGGCTGGCGTCAAGGCGGCTCCGGGGGCAAATCGGAGAGTCGGACTACCGCGATGACACTACTGCGCCAAGCGATTCGGCGAGGGGGTTTCCCCCGCTTGGTACGTTACCCGTCATTCCCGCAGGCGGGAGTCCAGGCCGTTTGGCTCCGCTGCCTGCATGATCACACCCGAGGGCCTATGGACGGGGTTCCCGTGACCACGTATGGTTATGGGTTCCGTGCCCGCGCGGGCGGGGCGGTCAGCGTACCCAGTTCGGAGTTGACTAGATTATGCCGAATAGCGACGTCATTGATTTTCGTAGTGACACCGTCACCAAACCCACCCCTGAGATGCGTCGAGCGATGGCCGAGGCCGAGGTCGGCGACGACATCTTCGGCGAAGACCCGACCGTGAACAGGCTGGAGGAGAAGGTATGCGAGATGTTGGGCAAGGAGGCGGCCGTCTACGTCACCTCGGGCAGCCAGGCAAACCAGGTGGCGATCCGCTCGCAGACGCAGCCGGGCGACGAGCTGATCGGCTCCGAGGCCAGCCACTTCTATCGATACGAGACGGGAGCGGCCGCCGTTCTGAGCGGGTGCAGCGTCAGCTTCGTTCGAGACGATCGGGGCGTGTTCACCGGCGAGGACGTGCTGGCTTGCATTCGACCACCGGACCAGCATTATCCAATCAGCCGCATGGTGATCTGCGAGAACACTCAGAACCGGGGTTGCGGCAAGGTCTGGCCGGTCGAGGCGATGGCGAGCATCCGGCGGGTGGCCGACGAGAAGGGCCTGATCATGCACATGGACGGCGCGCGGTTGTGGAACGCGTGCGTGGCCAGCGGTCTCCGGCCGACGGACTACACGAGGTACTTCGAGACGGTTTCGGTGTGTTTCAGTAAGGGGCTCGGCGCTCCGATCGGCTCGGCTGTCGCGGGACCGAAGGCGGTGATCGCCCGCGCGCGGCGGGCGCGCAAGATGCTCGGGGGGGCGATGCGCCAGGCCGGCATCATTGCGGCAGGGGCGCTGTACGCGCTCGAGCACAATATCGACCGCCTGGCCGAGGATCACGCGAACGCCCGTCGACTGGCCGAGGCCCTGGCGGAGTTGCCTGGCATTCAGCTCGACCCTGCCATCGTCGAGACCAACATCCTTCTATTCGACGTGGACCCGTCGCTGGGGACGGCCCAGGACGTGGTGGACAAGATGGACGCGGTTGGGGTGAAGATGCTGGCCGTCGCGCCTCAGCGCGTCCGAGGTTTGACGCACCTGAACGTGTCTTCGGCGCAGACGGATGAGGCCATCGTTCGCGTCCGCGGACTATTCGGCAAGGGCTGATGAAGCTACCCCGCGCGCCCCATCGCTGGCGAGTGACACCGGCCAGGGCGATCCGGATCCAGAAGGAACTGACGGGTCGGGTCGTCCAAGCCCCGCTGCCGGCATCGGCGCGATGGATCGCCGGTGCGGACATGGCGTTCTCTTCCGACGGTCGACGGTGCATCGCGGGTGTGGTTCTCTGGGATCGTCAGTTGCGGCAGGTCGTGGAGGAACGACTGGCGACTCGTGACGTGACGTTTCCGTATGTGCCGGGGCTGCTTTCCTTTCGCGAGGCCCCGGCGGTTCTGGCGGCGCTCCGCGGGCTTCGACGCATTCCCGACGTACTGGTTCTGGACGGACAGGGGCTGGCCCATCCGCGGCGGATGGGGCTGGCGTGTCACGTCGGGCTTCTGGCGGATATTCCGACAGTCGGGTGTGCCAAGAGCCGTCTTTGCGGCTCGGGGCCCGAGCCGGGGGCCAGGCGGGGGAGCCGATCCGCGCTGGTCGACGGAGACGAGGTCATCGGGGCGATGGTGAGGACGCGTGACGGGGTTCGGTGCGTCTACGTCAGTGTCGGCCATAGGGCAACGCTTGACGAGGCGATCACGCTCGTGACGGGCTGCTGCACGCGGTTCCGATTGCCGGAGCCGACTCGGCTGGCGCATCAACTCGTTACGCGGCATCGGGTGGGATTGTGACGTAGCCTTCCGCTTCTGAAACCACGGATTGGCCGGTTTTCTTTTTGACAAACGGCATTGGCTCCCTGCAAACTATATTCTCGGACGTCGGGCTCTTGGTTGTGCAGGTGTGGGCGTGTGGCTCGGCCGGCCTGGCTTTCGTCGGGAACGGGGGCAGGAGAGGGCCCCAAACCGGGAGGATGTCGTAATGGCTAGCGGTAAGGTCAAGTGGTTCAATGACCAGAAGGGCTTCGGGTTCGTCCAGCTCGATGAGGT
Source organism: Phycisphaerae bacterium (assembly GCA_016927755.1). Taxonomy (GTDB): domain Bacteria; phylum Planctomycetota; class Phycisphaerae; order UBA1845; family JAFGLZ01; genus JAFGLZ01. The sequence goes on along the minus strand of JAFGLZ010000060.1, from coordinate 1,114 downwards.
GCCGGAGGACGTTTTCGTCCACCATTCGGTCATCCAGATGGACGGGTATCGAACCCTGACGGAGGGACAACCAGTCGAACTCGATTTTGAGCGAGGGCCGAAGGGGTTGAAGGCTGTTTCGGTCCGCTCGGTTCACTAGCCCCAGGTAGCTGATTACCGACGAACCTCCGAACAATCCCGGTCGCGACCGGCGTGTCGACCGGGATTCCTTTTAGGCCGTGAAGGCCGACCTTTCCTGAGAACCCCAATCACATTCGAGACAGACGGTCGATGGCGCCCGCGGTGTCGGCGTTGCCCGGGTACTGGCGGGGGGCTAGGCGGTCGTGTCATCCTCTTTCAATCGCATGGAGACTTCGACGTCGATCTCCTTGCCGGCCTTTACGAGCTCTTGCCTGAGCGCGTCCGGATCGACGTACGGCGGGATCTCGACCTCGATGAGCATGATGTAGAGGGGCTGCGCGTGCTGGACGACGTGCGTGGTCAGGTCGGTGATGTTGACGCTTCGATCGGCCAGGTGACGGGTGATCTTGGCGACGATGCCCTTCTTGTCGGCTCCGTAGACGCTGACGACGTGCTTGGGGGTTTCGCCGGCCTCCATGGCGTCCTCGGGCCTGAGGTCGGTGAGCTGGAAGGTCAACTCGAGCTCGTCGCTGAGGGGGGCGAGGTCCTGCTCCATCTGGCGGACGGTGGTGCCTTCGGGCATGCGGACCATGAGCATGATGGCGAAGTCGCCTCCGAGTCGGGCCATCCGGGAGTCCTCGATGTTGCAGTCCTTCTCGAAGAGGATCCGTGAGACGCCGGCGGCGATGCCGGGTCGGTCCTTGCCGATGGCGCTGAGCATGGCGTAGTTGGGCATGAGTTCGTTCCCGTCAGTCTGTCTTCATCTTGTCGTTGAATGACCGTGCGTGATCAGGCGCCGAGCACGCACCGGCCATGTAGCATGGGCATCTTGCCCATGAACCATCACGGGCAAGATGCCCGTGCTACGGTGGCGTGGATTCTCACGCGCGGTCGGTTAGGTACCAACGCAGGCCAGTGTATCGCCGGCGGCGATCGGGTCAAGCGGGCGGGAGATTGAGGCCTCAGACCTCAGACTTCAGACTTCAGGCTTCAG
>JAFGLZ010000059.1 GCA_016927755.1 Phycisphaerae bacterium | reverse complement strand
GCGCCGGAGAGGAGGCGTATGCCCTGGCCCGACCGGCGGAGGGTATCGACACGAGTGAGCTGCTCGCCGTAGCGCAGAGACTTGCCGACGGCGCCGAGGACGAGCCGACCAAGGCCGGCGCGTGGGTACAGCGGTTCAGGGAGGCCCAATTGAAGCTCCCCGTTCACGACTCACTGGCGTCGCTGTAGGGGCCTTTTGGGTGAGTGGGTTTTGTGGCGTTGTGCCGCAGGCTTCCGGCCCGCACACGGAGCGCGCAAGGATGCCCGCGTTGCGCGAGAGTGTGCGTCGGGATCGGGGCGCACCTGGAATGGATCAACGGTAGTGATCGGTGGTATCATCATCAAAGGCAAGTCGCCCGCGGGCGAAGGAGAGATGACATGAGCGCGATGAGGACGAGCAATCCGGCGTTGAAGGCAAACATGTTCCAGCATCTCGGCGAGATCGTCGAGCCGGCGAACGTGATGACGCTCCAGGGGACGATAAACAGGACGGCGGTGCTTCTCGGGTTGGTCTTCGTCTCGGCCCTGTGGACGTGGAACCTGGGGGCCATGCAGTCGCCATCATTGGGAATATGGATGTTCGGCGGGTGCGGCGTCGGGCTTGTCCTGGCGCTGGTAACGATTTTCAAGATGACCTGGGCGCCCATCACGGGGCCGCTGTACGCGCTGGCCGAGGGGCTCGCGCTCGGGGGGATCTCGTCGATCCTCAACCAGTCGTCATATGAGGGGATCGTTGCGCAGGCGGTTGCGCTGACCTTCGGCGTGCTGGCGGTGATGCTGGTGCTTTACAAGGGGCGGTTCATCCGGGCCACGGAGCGGTTCAAGACCGGCGTCATGGCGGCGACGGGCGGCATTGTCCTGGTGTATTTGGCGACGATCGTTCTCGGGCTTTTTGGCGTGTCCATTCCGTTCATCCACGGCAACGGTCTGATCGGGATCGGCTTTAGCCTCTTCGTCGTGGGTATCGCGGCGCTGAACCTCGTGCTGGACTTCGCGATGATCGAGGAGGGCGTCGAGGCCGGTGCCCCGAAGTACATGGAGTGGTACTGCGCGTTCGCCCTGATGGTCACGCTGATCTGGCTATACCTCGAGATCCTGAGGCTGTTGGCCAAGCTCAACAGCCGGCGGTAGACGATCCGGCGTTTTCGAGCGTGGGTAGCTCACCTCTTCCGATGCGGCCGGTGTGAACACCGCGCCCTGGCGTTGCGGCGCGTCAAGCGTCATCGCTGACCTCTTGTCGCCGTTTCTGCATCGAACTGTCCTCCCGGGCATCCAACCATTACCGCGGCCGGCGCGAGCTCGGGAAGGATGGTCGCAAGGCGATGTCACACAAGCCCGACTGGGACTTGAAGATCCTGATCGACGGCGAGTGTCCGCTCTGCCGTCGCGAAGGCGAGTTCCTCCGCCGGCTCGACGCCGGTCGCCGACGTCTGGCGATCGAGGACATCACGGATCTCGCTTTCGACCCTTCGAAGTACGGCACGACGATGGAGGCACTCATGGGCCAGATCCATGGCGTGCTGCCGAACGGGCGCTTGATCAAGGGCATGGCGGTCTTTCGGCAGTCCTACGCCGCCGTGGGGCTGGGATGGCTGCTGGCTCCGACCAACTGGCCGATGATCCGCCCGATCGCGGATCGGTGCTATCACTGGTTCGCGAGGAATCGACTCCGTCTGACGGGCAGGGACAGGGTGTGCCAGACGGGGAAGTGCCGGGTTGGTTGACTCCCATCAGGCGCCGCTGAATACGGCGCCCTTGGCTCCTTGGTATCCGCTCGCGTGAAATCACCGTCGGGACGAAAGCCCTTCCCGCAATCATCCAATCTTCAGACTACGGCACACGGTTGGAGATCATGAGATGCGACAACGATCGTTGGCATCTGGACGGACCGCCGGCGGATTGACCATCGCGCTGGCGACGGTGTTGATCGGCGGGTCGTGCGAACGAGAGGAGACGGCCGGCATGAGCGGTTCGACGGGAGCGAGGCGGATTGCCGCCACGATCGGCAAGGCGAGCGCTTCGGGCAAGGTCGAGAAGGCGATGTTCGGCGCCGGATGCTTCTGGGGCGTGGAGGCGGCGTTCAGGCGCGTCGAGGGGGTCACCGAAACCGCCGTCGGCTACAGCGGCGGGAAGACTAAGGACCCCACCTACAGGGACGTCTGCACCGGCACAACCGGTCACGCGGAGGTCGTTCAAGTGACGTTCGACCCTGAGCGGGTCTCGTATGACCAGCTCCTCGACGTCTTCTGGAGCTGCCACGACCCGACGACGCCGAACCGTCAGGGGCCGGACGTCGGGGAGCAGTATCGATCGGCGATCTTCTTCCATAGCCCCGAGCAGGAGGCGGCCGCCAAGGCGTCGAAGGATCGACTCGAGCGGTCAGGCAGGCTCCGCCGGCCCATCGTGACGCAGATCGTCCCCGCCTCGGAGTTCTACCGCGCCGAGGAATACCACCAGCAGTACGCGGAGAAGCACGGCGGGGCGGCGTGTCCGACCGGGCATTGATGAGGGGGCCGCGTCGATTCGGTGGCTCGGTGCTTCGGGCGTAAGATCGGTGCCGCGGGCTTACGAACGGGTCGTTACGTGGCGGCGGGAGCTTGCTTGCATCGCCCCATCCCGCCGCCTAGACTTGATCCCGCAAACCGAGGCCAATTCATGAACCAGGAAGCGTTGCGGCAGATCCTACAGGACGTCCAGACTGGCGCGCTTAGCCCCGATGAGGCCGTCGGGAAGCTTCGCCACCTACCCTTCGAGCCGATGGAGTTCGCCAACGTCGACCACCATCGCTCACTCCGCTGCGGCTTTCCCGAGGTGATCTACTGCGAGGGCAAGACGACCAAGCAGGTGGTCAAGATCTTCGAACGGCTGGTGGCGTCGGGCGGGAACGTCCTGGCCACGCGGGCCGATCCGAAGGTCTACAAGGCCGTGGTCGAGGCGTTCAAGAAGGCCGAGTACAATAAGCGGGCTCGGGCGATCACGCTGCGTCAGGCCGAACCGCGTTTGTCTTGTGGGACGATCGGGATCATCTCGGCGGGCACGAGCGACATGCCGGTGGCGGAAGAGGCCCGGGCGACCTGCGAGATCATGGATCAGCGGACGCGTACGTTTTACGACGTGGGGGTGGCGGGTATCCACCGGCTCCTGGCTCACGCGGCCGACATCCAGCAGATGACGGTGATCGTCGTGGTGGCAGGGATGGAAGGCGCGCTGGCAAGCGTCATCGGGGGGCTGGTGGCGGCGCCGGTGATCGCGGTGCCGACGAGCGTGGGCTACGGCGCGAGCTTCCAGGGCCTCGCCCCACTCCTAACGATGCTCAATAGCTGCGCCGCCGGGGTCAGCGTCGTCAACATTGACAACGGCTTTGCCGCCGGGTACATGGCGTCGGTCATCAACCGGCTGGCCGATCCGAAGTCGCCGGCGGAGCCCGCCGACACCGAGTGCGGCTAGGCATTCACGGCATGTCCGAACGACCGCATCTAGATCCGTCGATTACGAAGCTACCTAAGCGCGCTCGCGAGGCGCACAAGGGCCATTTCGGACGCGTGCTCGTCGTGGGGGGCAGCGTTGGCATGGTCGGCGCGCCGGCGCTGGCGGCCAACGCGGCGCTCCGCGGGGGCGCGGGTCTAGTCAAGATCGCCTGCCCTGACCGCAGCCAGCAGGCGACGGCCGGTCTGGCCCCTTGCGCGACGAGCGAACCTTTGCCCTCGACGGGCAACGGGCTCATCTCCGCCGCAGGCGTCGAACAACTCGAGACCCTCGCCGCGGAGCACGACGTTCTGGCGATCGGCCCTGGAATGGGGGTGGGCTCGGACCTGGTCGAGGTTCTGACGGGCTTGCTGGCCTTGCCCGAGAAACCCAAGGTCATCGACGCCGACGGGCTGAACAATCTGGCTAACGTGAACGGGTGGTGGCAGCGGGCACGCGGGCCGATCGTCCTGACGCCGCACCCTGGCGAGATGCGACGGCTGATAGACGGCGCCCGTCTGGATTGCGACCTTGCCGATCGGCGAGGCAGCGCGACGGCGCTGTCGCGGACGGTCGGGGCGATCGTCGTGCTCAAGGGGGCCGGCACCGTCGTCGCGGACGGCGATAGGGTCTTCGTCAACCGCACCGGGAATCCGGGAATGGCCACGGCGGGGGCCGGCGACGTTCTCACCGGACTGATCGCCGCGCTGATCGGCCAGGGGATGACGCCGTTCGACGCGGCCGTCCTCGGCGTACACATCCATGGTCTGGCGGGCGACCTGGCGTCGGAGGAGCTGGGCCAGGTCTCGCTCGTGGCGACCGATCTGATCGAGTTCCTGCCGGAGGCGTTCGCGCTGGTTTGAGCGCGTGCCCAGGAGCGCTTGATGGCCGACCGAGACGCCGACGAATCGAACGCTCAAGCCGGGCACCCGGGCGTTCGATCACCCGCCGAGGCACTCACCGACCGCCAACAGACAGCCAACGGGCTCTACTACGCCCTGATCGTTTCGATCAACTACCTCGTCGCGCCAGTCTCGTACGTCGACTTGATGCACGCCGCGTTGTGCAACACGGCGGGCGCGTCGAAGACCGTGGCCAATCTGCCGACGTCGATGGGCGCGTTCTTCGGGCTGGTGCCGCTGGTAGCCGCATGGGTCTTCCCGTATACGCGATGGATCAGGCCTGTCATGTCGTACGGCTATCTGTGCTCGGGCATCGGGGGTCTGATCGTTCCCATCGTGCTGATCTGTCCGTCGCCCGACTGGCTGAAGATCCTCGCGACGATCCTGCACGCGGCGATTCTGATGACCTGCAGCGGCACGGCCGGGGTGTTCATCTGGGAGGCGGTGGTCCGCGGCACGTCGGAGCGTAAGCGGGGCAGGACGTTCAGCATCACGTACGGCATCGGGCCGTTCTTCGCCGTGGCGAGCTCGGCGGCGGCGCAGAAGGTTCTCGATCTTGGCGCGTACCCGTACAGCTTCGCCGCCATCTTCTTCGTGGGCTCGCTCCTGCTGCTCGTGAACGCGGTGCTTGCGCGGCGGTTTCAGATCCCCGACGAGGACGAGGTGGTCCGGCGGGAGCCGTTCATCGTGTTCATTGTGGGAGGCCTGAAGAGCTTCTTGACGAGCCGTACGCTGATCGCGCTGGGGATCGCGTACGTGTTGTTCTACGCGGCGCTCGTGGCGATGAACAACGCGATGCTCAACGTGGAGAGCGTTCTGGGCGTCGAGCCGAAGCAGATGACGGGATGGTGCTCGGCGCTGCGGTTCGGGGCGAAAGGACTGGCGGGTCTCGGTCTGGGTCTCTTGCTCGCGCGCTATGGCGCCCGGTCACCCGCGCTGGCCACCAGCCTGGCGCTCGTGATGGCGAACGTCTGGACGATGGTCGTTCCGGGCTACGCTTACCTCGTGGCGTTCGGACTGTTCGGGGCGGGAGAGCTCGGCGGATTGTACTACCCCCACTACCTGGCGGCGGCGTCGCGGCCGGATCGCTTGAAGCGGAACATCGCCATCTATCAGATCGTCGGCACGCTCGGCAGCGCGGGCGCTGCGGTGCTAGGGTTCGTCGCGGACCACTGGGGCACCACAGCCAGCATGGGGTTGGCCGTCTGCATCGCCTCTGTGGCGATGTTCATCTTCCTGATGCTTCCGGCCAAGCCGCGCGCCGAGACGTGACGGCTATCCCCGGGGGCAAGGCGGACAGTGTCACGCACGCTGTCTTCTGTGAGGGGTCTTGTGTCGTCTTCGCAGGGTCATCGTGATTTGCGCGAACCTTCTTGGACTGATCGATCGCGGATATCGTCGAGCAGCGGCGTGGACTGATGTCGGACGCACTCGACGGCGTAGAGGTACATGGCGGCCGACCACGTTTGCCAGTTCCGGCCGGCGGGTTGGCCGTCCTGGGCGCGGAACCACTCGTTGAAGCCGTAGGCGACGTCCCTCTCTCGAGCGGGGCGGATCAGTTCGGTCAGGGCGGCGAGCTTGGCCTGGGCTAGGCGCGGGCGCCCCGCGGCGACGAGGGCGGACACGTAGAACCCACAGATGAACGGCCAGACGCCGCCGTTGTGGTACTCGCCCGGGAGGTTGAAGAGCTGGTAGCGAGGACGCCAGTCCGGATCGCCCGGCTGCATGTAGGGGATCAGGCACGGGGGAAGATCGAGCGCGAGCAGCCCCGTGTCCCGGAGGTTATCGCATTCGCCTTCGATCCAGGAAACCATCTCCTTGGCGCGCGTCGGCGCGGCGATGCCCGAGAGGATCGCCAGGCTGTTTCCGAGCAGGTCGAACCGCTCGTTGTTCTCTGATTTGTACGCCCACAGCGCGTAGTAGGGCTTGTGCTTGATCAGCAGGCCCTCGTGGACGTGATGCTGCCGCTTGCCGCCGCGAACGTCGAACCGATTCATCATCGTGCCGAGCTCGTCGGCGTCCTCGTGCAGCCCATGGAGGCGGAGGTACATGTAGACGAGCGTGTTGACGTAGAGCCCGAACCCGAGGACCCAGTGCTCGTCGCGCCAGTCGCTCGTCGGTTCCTGTGAGACCATGATCACGTCGTCGGGGCTCTGGTACTCCATCCAGACCAGGGCCTTTCGGACGGCCTCTTCGAGGAAGCGTTTCTCGCCCGTCGCCCGGCGGAACAAGCCCACGCCGATCAGGAAGAGGGGCGTCGTGTCGCTCGCGCCCCGGTCATACGGGTCGTGGGCCAGGGACGTGATATGGCCGCGCCGGGTCTGGCTCTTGGCCAGGGCCTCCAGGACGCGACGGAGCGCGGCGACGAGCCGTTCGTTGCCGGAGACGAGTATCCCCAGCGAGGCGATCATCAGGTCGCGGGTGTACGGCTCGGGATAGCCCCAGCCCGCCGTCCGGAACAGCCCGCGGCATGGGCCGTGCGAGTTGTGCAGCAGGATGTCGATGGCGGCTTGCCTGGCCCGTTCGACGTCGTCGGTGATTGGCATGGTCGTTCTCTCATGAGATCCCGAGGTGGCTCGATACCAGCTCGACGAATCGCCTAGCCACCACGCGGTAGTCGTAGTTCTCCACCACTCGCCGGCGGCCCGCCTGACCCATCCGCAGCCGAAGATCCGGGTCGCGCATCAGGTCCATCATGTAGTTGGCAATATCGTGGACGCTGGCCCGGTAGTCGGCCGTGCGGAACGTATCGAAGACGACGCGATGCCCGGGCTCGTAGCCGGACTCCTCTCCGAGGGTGACTTCGCCGATGCGGATCTCCTGGGCCACGCCGGCCAGGAAGGCCGTCTCGCCGTGGACGAGCGTGTCCAGCATCGCCATGGCCTTGATGCCGATGACGGGCTTGCCGCATGCGCCCGCCTCGACCTGGGGCATGCCGAAGCCCTCCAGGCGGGAGGGCGCGGCGTAGATGTCGCACGAAGCCAGCAGATAGGGCATGAAGTTTCGTGAGACCACGTTCGTCGTGTAGGTGACCTTCGTGCCAATGCCCAACTGGGTGGCCAGTTGGAGGTCCTGCAGGTTCTGCTGGATGGTGCGAGGTTGGGGCCAGACCTTGCAAATGTATCGCCACGGCGGCGCCTCGCGATCGTTGATGGCCAGGGCCTGCATGACTTCCTGAGCGCCCTTGCTCGACGCGTCGCCGCCCACGGTGAGGATCATGAGATCGTCCGGCGACACCCCGAGCGCCTCGCGGACCTGGAAGACCTTGGGATCGCTCGGATCGCGAGGGATGAACGAGTCCGTGTCGCACCCGACCGGCAGCACCTCGATGTTCTCGCCGTCGATGCCGTCGCGGATGTACGTCTGCTTGACCCAGTCCGACGTGACCAGGATGAGCGGCAGGGCGTTCAGCGTCTCGTGATAATTGCCGATGAATCCGTCGGCGACGAGCCAGGGCACCGTCTGGATGCCGTAGCGCTGGGGGTGCAGCACGAGATTCGGCGTGTGTCCCCAGTATCCGACACCGACGGCGATGTCCGGCGCGAACCACCGATAGTACCACTCCTTCTCCTGGGCGGACTCGAAGTGGACGGCGTGTGCCTCGACGCCGATGCTCAGAAGCCCCTTGTAGAGCAGGTCGCCCTGCGTAGCCAAGCCCCCGGGGGACGGGGGGTAGTCGTACATCACCAGCACTTTCATGGCTCAACCCCTTGCCGGCCGATCCACTCGCGGGCGTCGGCCGGGGATTCGAAACACCAGAACGCCTCCACGCGGGGCGTCGTCTTGGCCTCCCACGTGTTGGCGTCGAAACCGTAAGCTTCCGTGATGAGGCGGTACTTCTCGTTCCAGCGTGCGTCAGGCAATTCGGTCGTGCGGTGAGCGGTCTGGTCGGGCCTGGGCAGATAAGCCCTGTCGCCGTCCTCGTAGGCGAACATCCAGAGCGCCGTTGTTCGCAGGTCGCCCGACTCCCACAGCGCGACGACGGCCCGGCAGACTTCTTCGTGTCGACGATGCCGCGTGTATTCGCCCCTGGGTCCGTGCGTGAGAACCAGATCGAAGCTCGAATCGGGCAGAAGGGATCGCACGGTCTGCCGAAGGTCGTCTTCCGGCAGCGGCGTCTGTTCTGGGCCGTCGTCGAGATCCGCCAAGGCGCCGAGGGCGCCGAGGCGGTCGACCACGCGCTGGAACTTCGGGGCCCGATCGGCGTCACTCGCCCGGCAGACGGCAACGACGTGCCAATCGAGCTCGGGGTGGGACAGGATCATCCCCCCTGCCCAGAGGACCTCGTCATCAGGATGGGCCACGATGACCGCCGCGCGCTGGCCAACGACGACGTCTTTCGCCATGGAAGTGGGCCGTGCCTTTCAGCCTTCTCGCCGACACTGATGATACGCCCCTGGGACACGAACCGGCAAGGCCCGCACGGCGTCGCGGCCCCCTACTCCAGCGGACGGATCCAGATGTTCCGGAAGCTGACGGGGTTGCCGTGGTCCTGGAGCTGGAGCGGCATCTTGTCCGCGTGGGGGCGGTAGGCGGCCTCCTTGCCGTGGACGGTGAAGCCCTTGATGTCGGCATGGTTGAGCACGAGGACGCCGTTCTGCAGGGCGGTGACCCTGCCGGGGCTGAGCAGCTTGCCGTCCTTGTCGAAGCGGGGCCGCTGGAAGATGACGTCGAACGTTTCCCACTGCCCCGGCGGGCGGCAGGCATTGACGAGCGGCGGGTGCTGGCCGTAGAGCGAGCCGGCCATGCCGTCGGCGTAGATCCACTGTTTGCTCTTGTACGAGTCGAAGATCTGCAGCTCATATTGATCCATGAAGAAGACGCCGCTGTTGCCGTGGGTCTTGCCGTCGACCTTCCACTCGATGTGCAGTTGGCAGTCGCCGAAGCTCTGCTTCGTCCGAATCGACCCTGATCGTGGGGCGGTAGTCATGGCGTCACCCTCGATCTTCCACTTGGGCGCCCCGCCGCTGGCATCGGCGATCTCCCACTTGGACAGGTCCTTGCCGTCGAAGAGGACGACGGCGTCGGAAGGCGGGTCGCCCGGCTTGGCCCCGGGCGCAACCTCCTTCGGCAGGGGTCGGTCCTTGTCGTGGACCTTCCACTGCTTCTCCTCGGCGCCGACCGAGGTCGTTAGCATGAGGCCCAGAGCTACCCACCCGAATTGACTGAGAGACTTGCGTGCTTTCATCATTGTCCTTTCTCGCTGCGGGAACGTCCTAACCGTCATCACTTGGATTTTCGCGACCGGGCCGAGTAGGTGCATCGGACGGTCGTGTCTATTCCGCCGCGCGGCATCCACTCGCTGACGACCTCCATCTGCTTGGGCATGAGCAGCTTGACGAGGTCGTCGAGGATCACGTTCGTGACGTCCTCGTAGAAGATGCCCTCTTGCCGATAGGTCTGCAGGTAGAGCTTTAGGCTCTTGAGCTCGACACACTTGGTCCCCGGAGCATATCGAATCGTGATCGTGCCGAAGTCCGGCTGGCCCGTTTTGGGGCAGACCGATGTGAACTCTGGCTGGACGATCTCGATCTCGTAGTCCCGCTTGGGATGCGGGTTGTCGAACGTCTCGAGCAGGGCGACGCGCTGCTTGCGCGGCATGCTTTCCTTGCGGTATTTCATGGCTCCCTCGTGTATTCGGCCCACGTGGTCATCGTTTCCCACACGCGGACGCGTTCCAGGCGGACCCTCGGATTGATCGAGTAGCTGCCCTCGGCGTTGCTGAGCGTCTCGGCCGCGCGGATCTTCGCGTCGAGGTGATCATACAGGTATCGGGCCATTGCCTCCGTGGTCGGATCGATGCCGTCGAACTCGATGATCCGCTTGCTGACCTTCCGTACGTCCTCGATGAGCGGATCCTCGGAATTCACGCACAATGCATGGTCGAGCCGGTCGAGGAGCTCGCCGACGGCGAGCTTGACCCACTTGAAGTCGACGACCATGTCCATACCGTTAAGGTCGTCGGAGGCCAGGACCAGCTCGATCTTTCGCGTGTGTCCGTGCGGATAGCGACACCGGCTCGGGTGCTTACTGATCATGTGTCCGGATTCGATGTCGAACGTCTTGCAGACGCGAAACACGTTGGGGTCCTCCTCACACGCCCCGCCGGTGGCCGTAAAGCTCTATGTGCAATCTGGGACAATACCGGAATCCCGTCTCCTTGCACAGGTCGATCAGCCAGGTCGCCCGATCGCGCAGGGTCTGGCGGTCGGTGCCCTCGGGCATGAGCAGCACGTCGCCGGGGTCCGGGTCGCCGAGTTGCTGCAAGAGCTGGCGGACCTCGCCCAGGTCGTCCGGCGAGGCGACGACGAATTTGAGCTGATAGGGGTATCGGGCCATGAGTCGGAGCAGGACGTCTATGTTGATCCGGCTCGCCTCGTGATGCCGAGCCTGCGGTCCATGCCCCGGGCCGCGCGGGGTCGAGCTGCTCAGCTTGGGGCTGATGCTCATCAGGTCGCAGGCGACCGGCGCGAAGATGGTCCCGGCCGTCTCGATCGTGACGTGCCGATCGCGATCGCGCAGCCGCTCGGTCAGTTCGACGACGTGGGGCTGGAGCATCGGCTCGCCGCCCGTGATGACGACGTGTCGCGCCGGCCAGGCGAGGACGGCCTCGACGACGTCCGGCACCGTCATCGTTTCAGCCTCGGAGGCGCGGAGCGCGTAGTCGGTATCGCACCATCGGCAGGACAGGTTGCAGCCGGCGGTTCGCACGAACGCCGACGGCACGCCGGCGAGCTTGCCTTCGCCCTGGATGGAATAGAACAGCTCGGCGATCTTCATGCCGTCAATGGTATCAGCAGGGCGATCCATCCGGAATGACGCGGAAGCGGAGTGCGCCCCCTGCCCCGCCGGGGTTCGGCTCCTTCTTCGGTGCCGGCAAGGGGACGTGGAGCGGCCGCGGACGAAGTTGCCGCCTCCTTTTTCGTTTGCTTCCTTGCCTTCATAGGAAGCGAAGTGTACACTATTTGTGTACCCATTGAGAGGCCCCCCGATGAAGCGCATGAGTATTCGCGAGGCTCGTCGTTGCCTGAGCGAGATCGTCAAGGCGGCGGAGCGCGGCGACGCCACGGTGATCACGCGTCGCGGGCGAGACGTCGCCCAGGTCACACCGACGGCCCGCGCGGAGGGCAAGTCCCTGCCCGATCTGACCGAGTTTCGACGGTCGATCCCAATCAAGGGCAAGGCGCTGTCGCGAACCGTCGTCTCCCGACGTGCCCGGGAACGCTACTGATGGCGTACATCGATACGAGCGTCCTGGCGGCGTACTACTGTCCCGAGCGGATCAGCGTCAAGGCCCAGAGGGCGTTGGCCGGGATCGAGGTCCCCACGATCAGTCCGCTGGTGGAGGTGGAACTCCACTCGGCCGTTGTGGGCAAGGTCCGCAATCGGGAGTTGGATCCCGCGTCGGGCGCGCGCATCGTGTCGCTCTTGCGAGCACACGTTTCCGACGGCTACTTCCGCGTCGTTCCCGTAGGGGCGGAGGAGTACCGGTTGGCCTGTGAGTGGATCGTCAGCTTCTCCTCGCCGCTGCGGGCGCTCGACGGTCTACACCTCGCGGCGGCGTTTGCCAACGACCTGCCGATCCTCACGGCAGACAAGGGGCTCGCCCGTTCGGCGCGCGCGTTGAACGTGGCGTTCGAGCTCGTGTCTTGAGTGGGCGGGAGCCTCCTGTACCCCTTCCCGCTCATGGCGCCTCTCAGTGCTTCAACTGCTCGAGCCAGGCGTTCATCTCGTTTCGTTTCTTCTCGAAGAGGGCGAACACGGTGATGATCGAAGCGCCGAGGACGATGCCGGCGACGTACCACACCCAGGTCCAGCCGAGGTTCGTGGCCGCGTGCCAGATCATCGTCATCAACGACAGGCACAGGAATCCGGTACCCAGCATCAGGAACGATCGGACACGAGAGACGAAGCCGACCAGTACGCCGACGATCGACAGGCCGGCAAGAACCAGGGGAAGCCATGGGGCCTGGGCGACGCCGATGAGGAAGACGTCCGCCGTCGAGGATAGATAGACGGCCAAGAGGCAAGCGTAGTGCAGCACCTGGCGCTGCTGCTCGGTGAGTCTGGCCCGGTTGAGATGTCCCGCGACCAATACGGCCAGCGCGGGCGGGATGAACCAGAGCTGCGGATGTCGGGAGATGCCGAGCCCCGGCGCGTGGTGGAGGAGATACCACAGGCTCGAGTTGAGCAAGACGCCCGCGAGCGCGCCGAGGATGATCGACCTCCGCAAGGCCGCCAGAACGCCGTAGAGGGCGCCCGTCGTGAGCAACACGATCGAATAGTGGACCTGCGAGGAGGCAAGGAGCAATTCGAGCAGGGCCAAGGCCGGAAGGAAGACGCCAGTCCGACCGAAGGGGCGGGCCAGCACGCGACTTCCGAATCGCTGGCACACCTCTTCCGCCGTCACGGCCGCAAAGGCCAGGACAACGATCAGCATGGGCCAGTACTGCGTGATGAACCCCGTGAACAGCCAGGGCATCGTCGCGCGGACATGGAGCACGAGCGCCGCGGCCAAGGCTTCGGCCAGGTAGACGTAACCCTCCTTCAGGCGCGAATCGAGGCGAAGCGGGTCGAGGCGGTCGCGCGTGGCGAAGAGGATGCAGCATACGATCATGACGACGAGCGCCGCGATCATCGCCGCGATGGCCGGCCCCGCGAGCGGCACCGGACGATCTTTCACCAGGGCCACCACCTCGTACCCACAGCAGTAGAGCAGCGCGGCGCCGGCGACCGCGCCGGAGCCGACGACGCAGCGTGCCATGGCAGTCGACCATGAGCCACCTGGGGTGATACGAGACATTGCGCCGGCAGACGCGACCGTCATCATTGCCACCGCCGCGAGGAGACCGACCGCGCGATGGAGCGTGGCGGCGGTCGCATCGGGGGTAACCCACGCCCAGGGGAGGAGCACGGCGCCCGCCGTGAGCAGCGCTGCGGCGCAGGTTCGGAGGGTCGCCTGTCGGATGCCGTCGGCGGCGAGGATAGCGGCCAGAGCACACAGCAGCGGCGAGGCGACGATCAGAGCTCGCCACGTGCCTTCGGGATGCCTCAGGCTGACCAGCACCGCCAGAACCACAGAGGCAAGCGCAATACCGCCGTTGGCAACCATGAGCCACGTGGGTGGCCCGGCCTGGGAGGGCACATCGCCAACCGGCCTTGCCGACCGCCGCCACAGCAACGTCGTGATCAACGCATATGCCGCCAACCCCATGGAGATCGTGCACGTCAACGAGTGTGACGTCAAACCGAAGTGAACGATGATCCGGGCGATTGCCGCCAGCCCGAGCGCGTAGAGTCCTGCCTGGAAGCTCCGAAACGTCGGCTCGAGCCTGCTGGAAGCGATCAGGAGGGTTACTGCGGCCGCCCAGGCAAGCCAGCCCAGCGTTGCCGCGCCGATGAAGGATCGCCCGAAGGCCGCGCCACACAAGGCGGCTCCTGCCAGGAGCACGGCCGCCGCGATCGATACGGCAAGCGCCACGTGATGGAAGGCGGGCCAAGGCGCCGTGCTCTCGGCGGCCGATCGCCGCGGCGAGATCCTACGCTCAATGAAGAGCCAGGCAATCCCGGCCAGGACGAGAGACACCCCATTGACGTTGACGAGGTTGCAGAGATCCGGCTCGGAAACCCCGATTGCCTTCGACCAGTGCAACGTCGTCCACCAGATGCTTGCCGCCAGGCAGATCGCCACCCCGCCGAGATAGGCGAGGCCACGGCGCGGCGCCCAACCGGCCAGGACCATGTACAGCAGCGACAGAGCGGCCAGGGCGGCGGCGGACCACCACGGTCGTTGAGGATCGTGGCGGACACCCCTGAGCGCGAAGATCGCGCTGAGGCCCGCACACGTCAAGACCGCCCCGACAGCGTGGGCACGCGCCTGTGCGAGTTGGCCAGCCCACCGCGGAGTCAGTCTGTCGGTCGCCCCCACCAGCGACTCGGCGATCGCCAGGCCGCACTCCGGGCACCGGCCCGACGGCGCCAGGCCTCGCAGGTTGTAGTTGCAGTGCGTGCACGTCAGCTCGTGATCGATCCGTGTTAGGGAGTCGCCGGCTTCGACGGAGGCGGCGTCAAACGTTTCTCGCCATCCCGCTCCGAGCAGTCGGCCCACTCGTCTGTGGCCGGCGCAGAGCCGTAACGCCCCCGCGGCCAGGAAACCGATCGTCAGGGCGTGATAGCACAGCCAGTTTCCAGTATCGAACCGGGCGAGCGCACATCCGATCAACATCGCGCCGAACAGCGCCCACACGCTTTCGCGATGTCCCTGTTGGGTTCTCGCCGTTGGGGCACAGAGGGTCAGCAGGGCCCACTCGACCAGAAGCACGGCGAGGAAGGCCCAGAGGGTTCCGGACGCTGCCACCGCCGCCGGTATGAAGCGCGGCTGAACCCACACGGCCGCGGCCGCAAGGAGCAGCATGACGCCAATTGCGGCTCTACCGATAATGAGCGGGTCCTTCGGGTAGGGCGGGGCGTCGCCCTGGGGCGCGATGAGGTTGCGAGCGGCATGCCACAGGAGCGGGACGCCGGCAAAGACGATGACGTTGAGCTGCACCAGCCAGGCGATGAGTGCGAGCGATCCCCCTCGTCCGGCTCGACCCACGAGACACAGCTCCGTAGCGGTGACCACCGCACAGGCGAGTACGGATGCGCCCACGACATATCTCGGTCGTTGCTCACTGACACCGTAGCAGATCAAGGAAAGGACGACGAGCACTGAGGGGCCAAGCAACGAGATGCGTAGCCAGACGTCGGACGTGCCCGGCGAGCCAATCGGCTTGCCATAGCCCAGGGACACCGCGAACGTGGCGGTCAGGACGACGGCGGGAAGGGCGAACAGGACGAAGAGGCACAGCCGGATTGTGCTCCAATGCGCGGTCTCCCGGGCGGGGCGCATGTGCGCGAGGCGCTTGACGCGTTCGAGCCAATAGCCTCTCGTCCAGAGCGCCGCTGACGCAGCGAGTAGCGCCGATGCCGACAGCCATCGCCACGCGGCGACAACCATCTGCCGCGATTCGAACCGGCCGGCAATCAAGACGGTCGCGCATGCCGCCGCCACGACGACTCCGACGCTCGCCGACAGGCGGAATCCCTCCCACAGATGGACAAGCAGCGTCGTGATGACGGCGAGTAAGATGATCCAGGCGGCAATGCCACCGGCATGGGTGTGGCCTTGCGAGGCTGTCGGCGATACCCAGTGGTGTTCGACGGCCGTTGCGGGCAAGACGTACCGGAAGGAAAGGACGGCGAGCGTCAACAACACCGCCACCGTCAACCAGCGATCGGTTGCGGGGAAGCTCGGGTCCAGCAAGGCTCGCATGACGCCGAGCCAACCCTCGCGTTTGTCTGGAGACGGGTGGTCTGCGTGATCGTTGACTGAGGCCGTTGAGCGCGAA
Organism: Phycisphaerae bacterium; assembly: GCA_016927755.1. Lineage (GTDB taxonomy): Bacteria > Planctomycetota > Phycisphaerae > UBA1845 > JAFGLZ01 > JAFGLZ01. The sequence goes on along the minus strand of JAFGLZ010000059.1, from coordinate 13,950 downwards.
AGGTTGACCGCAACGCGCGCCATGGCCCAGACGAGGCAGAACACGCTGATGACGAGAAGGTAAGCTTGCCACACCCACGGCTCGCGCGGCGGCGACGCAAGCGCTTGGTACCATGCCGAGCCCTGAAGATAGCGGTGCATGCCGATGCATGCCGCGGCGACGAGGGCGATCTGCGACCCTGCGAAGACGATCGGCCAACGATTCGCGATCGCTAGCGCAATGCCCAGTACGGATAGCCAAGCCATTCTGGCCGAGAACGCCCCAAGTGAGCCGGAAGACATCCCGGTCACCATCCACACAACCGCAAGCAACGAGACGGCCACGGCGAACCGGGCCAGAGGAGTGACGTACAATGCCGCGACTTCCTCTCGGACACGAACGGCGCGGAGGGTGACGACCGCGGCGACACAAGCGCTCGCGCCGGTCAGCAACGCCGTCGGCCAGGCGAGTAGTCGCAGCGGCCAGGCGCAAGCCAGGGCTTGGGCGATCGCCGCTTGGAGGAGGAGGCAGCCTATCCACGTGGCCCACGAGAGCGTCAATCGCCCGGCCAGCGAAAGGGCGATGACACCATAGACGCAGTAGACCCATGTGATGTGTTCCGCGTCGCCCGGGACGCCGAATCCGCGCCAGGTGACCAGCCCAAGGCTGACTACGGAGAACGCCAGGGCACTGATGACATATCCGACGGAAAGCACGTGGCGCTGCCGCTGGTCGAGCCAGCCTGCGATCAGCGCGCATGCAATTGCGGGGCCGACCAACGCCTGACCCGTTCTGGCCGACAGCAAGGCGGTCATCAGGGCACTGGGGTCGCTAGCGTGCCAGGAGACGCCGCCGGTGGCCAGGTGAACGGCCAGAACCCAGGCCGCCGCGAACCATCCCGCCGCGGTTCCGTGCGCGACAGGATGTCGAACCAGCCAGCTTATGGCGACCGTAGCCGCTGCGTTTGCCAGCAAGGCGGGCATCAACCGGGACGGCATCGGCCATGCGAGCCCGACTCCGAGCAGCGCCACTGCCGCCGCGACGAGGGCGATACTCGTGGCCGTCAGGCGGACCTGCGGCGGCGCGGTCTGCTCCAGCCTGCGGGACAGGAAGATGCCGACGACCAGGGCGGGACCCGCCGCGACGCAGATCACCGGCGATAGGAGATGGATTGCCGCGGCGACGTGACCCGACTCGTAGAACACGAGCCCCAGGGGCGCCAGGCACGCGAACGTCTGAACGCCCAATTGGAGCGTTAGCTGTCTTGCCCGCGAAGCACTCAGCGACCAAAGGCGCGACGGTTGCCACAGCGACATTGCCATGACGATGACATACAGGGCGATAGGCAACAGGGCCGCGCCAATCAGACCGTTGTCCGACAGCGGGGACAAGAGTCGTATGATGAGCGACGAGGCCGACAGGCCCACGACGCCACACGTGAGGAGTATGGCCGCGTCGGACATGATGATGCGCGCGGCCAGCAGGGTCAGCCAGCCGAACAGGGCCACGGCGAGCAATTCGACGGCAAGCGTCCAGCCGCCGGCTGCCGGGCCCGGGCGCGATAGGGCGGCGAACGCCAGCAGATTCAGCGGCACGAGCAGACACGAGATGATCAGCAGCGCGTGCCCCGTGGTCGGGAGATTCCAGCGATGGTGCACGAACAGCCCGACACCGAAGAGCGCGGCGGTCACGGCGGTGAAGATCAGGAATTTCAGGACGGGAATGGCCTCGATCCGCGACCATAGGCTGATGACGAGCGCGGTCGAACAGCAGACGATCAGAAGCCCGCCGACCAGCTCGCCCCAGCGGATATTCCTCTCCGCCATGGATGCCAGGAGGACTTCGCTAAACGGCCTGCGGGGTTCAGCGGGGATCTGCTCCGGCTCCTCGGGAGCAAAGAGCGATTCCGAGATCGCCCGGACGTCCTTACGGCGTTGCGATGGGGCGGACGGCGGCGCCGCGATCGGTGCCGGCATCTCGATAACCGGGGATTCGGACGGTTCTTCATCGACCTTGGCGGCGCCGTCCGGATACATTCCTGGGCCGGGGACCTCTGATTGTTCGTGCAGGTATACGGGCATGGGATGCACGTCTTCGGCGATGACGCGCATTAGCTTCCCGTGGGTCACGGGATCGATGAGTTCGCAAGCTCGAAGGTGTTCCAGGTATCGGGCCGTGGCGGCACGATCATCGCTGAGAGTTGGCTCGTAGCTCCGTTGATCGTCACGGGGGCGTCCGCCTCGCAGGAGCCAAGCGACGACCACCCATATGCCATGTCCTACGAGGACGATGGCCACGGGCACAACCACAAGGAGCAGAAAGAAGAGCGAGTTCATCGTCGGCCCCGGAATCGCGTCTGGGACGCGGATTCCCGATGACTACCCTCCGAAAGTTGTACCACGCTCTGGGTTCACTCGACAGCTTGTTATGGGCATTGATGGCGGACGACGGGCTGAAGGGGCTCCTCGCGGCTCTTCGTCTATCAAGCTCAAGACTCAGATCAACGGCGTTCGGCTCGTACAGGTGTCGCTAGGCGGGGGAGGTGGCACGGACGCATAGGAGGCTTCGACCCCGGCGTAGCTTGGCTTGATTCTTGACGAGCCCGTGCCGCTGGCAGTAGTGTCGCGGCGTTACGGCGCATGACCGCGCGGAAGCGGTTGATGCGGTGAGCATACACGCTGTCGGGGAAGCGAGAGGGGACGTACCGTGCCGCATGTGATCGTTGAGTGTGCCCTGGCGAGTGATCTCGATTCTCTGGTCGATCATTGCCCCGGCAAGTCCGAGGACGTCCTGAGACGGAAGATCGAGGCCGGGGAGGCGATCATCGCGCGGCTGGAGGGGGCAATCGTCGGGTGGATGACGTACGTGCTGCTGTACGACGTGATTCCTTTCATCAACGAGCTCGGGGTGATCGCAGCTCATCGCCGCAAGGGCGTGGGCACGCAACTCGTGGGCTTTCTGGAATCGAAGGCCGTGGAAGCGGGGATGCTGCGTATCATGACTTCCTCTCTGGCCGACGAAGAGGGACAGCATTTCTGGCGCAAACTGGGGTTCATGGACGTGGGCGGCGTTCTGTTGGGGAACATGGGGGACGAGGCGCTGGAGATCTTCTTCAGGAAGGATCTGGTGTCGGGGGAGGCATGACACAGCGAAGCGTCTCGGCGGTGACGGACGATCTCCTTCGGCGCAGCCTCGAGGGCATAGCTGGTTGCGGCTCGCCAGGAGGCTCGCCCTCCCGCCTGCAGGGGGGCTACTCCTTCGTCGTGCCTGAGGCGTTCTGCGGTTTTCCGTCGATCGTCAGGTTTCGGCAGTGATTCCAGTTCAGCGTGGGGGCGGCTTGGGCGGTGATAGCGACGTTGTCGAGGCGGATGCCGTCGGCGTACTCGGCCTGCAGGCCCTTGGTGGTCGTCATGGTGACGTCGGCGAGGCGGAGGTTCTGGATGGGGGCTTCGGGGAGCCCTTCGAGCTTGAGGGCTTGTGCCGCGCCGTCGACTCTAAGGTTCGTGAAGGTCATGTTGCGGAAGAGCGGGGGCTTGCCTTGAGTCGTGCCCATATAGGCGCGATAGGCCGTCGTGATCTGGACGGCCTCTCGCCTTATTCGGGCCATGTCGATGTCCCGACCCCAGAGGCGTTCGACGACGCCGCCGCGTCCGCGCGTGGACTTGAGGCGGACGCCGACGTCGGTGCCGCGGAAGATGCAGGAGTGGAAGAAGACGTTTCGGATGCCTCCGCTGGTGTCGCTGCCGAAGACGACTCCACCGTGGCCCTTCTCGGTGAGGTTGTAGCGGACGACGACGTTCTCGGTGGGTCGTCCGACGCGCCAGCCGTCTTCGTTCATGCCGGACTTCATGCAGATGCAGTCGTCGCCGGTGTTGAAGTAGCAGTGTTCGATGAGGACGTTTCGGCTGGAGTCGACGTTGAGGCCGTCGGTGTTCGGGCCGCCGGTGGTCAAGATGCGGAGGCGCCGTGCGATGACGCGGTCGCAGTAGACGAGGTCGACGGTCCAGAAGGGCCCGGCCTTTGCGATGGTGAAGTCCTCGAGCAGGACGTTCTTACAACGGATGGGGCTGATGAGCTGCGGGCGGAGCCCGTCCTTGGGCGTGCCGTAGACGCGGTCCTTCACGGGCACGTCCTTGAGGATCTGCTCTTTGTACATCCGCATGGCGGTGTCGGACTGGCGCTTTTCCCAGGGCCACCAGGGCCGGCCGTTACCGTCGATCGTGCCGGGGCCGGTGACGGCGACGTTCTCGCAGTCGCGAGCGTAGATGAGCGGCGAGTAGTTGCAGCATTCGAAGCCGGCCCAGCGGGTGAAGACGACGGGGAGGTAGTCGTTTGGATCGTCGGAGAATCGCAGCGTGGCTCCCTTGCAGAGTCGCAGGTTGACGTTGCTCTCGAGGTGGATGGCGCCGGTCAGCCAGGTTCCCTTGGGGATCGAGACGGTGCCGCCGCCGGCCTTGGCGCAGGCGGCAATGGCTGCGGCGATGGGCTGGGTGTTCTTGGCGCGGCCGTCGCCGACGGCGCCGTAGTCGGCAATGTTGAAGACGCGGTCGGGAAAGACCGGGCGAGAGAGTTGCGGCATGTTGAAGGGCGCTTTGATGGGGGCGATCTGGTCGGGGGCCGCGTCCGGGCCGACCTTGTCGCGCCAGTCTTCGGCGGCGATTGCGTTGGCGGCGGCGAGAAGGATCGCCGGGATGGCAAGACGGGGGAGGTCCCGTGTCTGGGTCCGCATGCTGGCCGCTCCTTCGGGCGTCTTCTGTGTGGGCGCTCGTACCGTGGGCATCTTGAGCGGGTGATCGTGATTTGGCAAGGAGTTCGTGGCGATGCTTCGCTGCTGGGTCACGGGCAAGATGCCCGTGCTGTGGCGCGGAATCCCGCCAGGAGCTCAGGCGTCGGGACGGGTTCAGGCCGCTGGCTATTGCCCCTCATGGGTTGGCTGCCGAGAATGGTCCGCGGTCGCTGGCACTTGCTGGAGGAGTGTCGGCGTCTTTCGTCGCTGGCCGGTTCGGGGGTTGGGTGGTTTTCGTGGGCGAGGTGGACGCGTGCGGAGGCTCTTGATCTTGTTCGTTATCTCGGCGTCGGCCGTTCCGCTTTCGGCGGGGGGGTCCGGCTCTTCTGTCGATACGCCGGATCTGCCCGACCGCGAGGTCGTGGCCGCTTATGAGCGCGCTGCCCGGCAGAACGTGCTGGCGGCGGTCAACGCGAAGGTCTTCAGCGGATACTGGTCGGTCTGCGCGGACGGGCAGGGCTTCGGGTACGGCAACAGCTACCCGTCTTTGGATGGTCATCAGATGGCCGACGCCCTGCTCTGGCTGGGTCAGGTGGAGGTGGTCAAGGCGAATTGGGACTACGTCCGTTCGTTCCAGAGGGCGGACGGGCTGCTGCCGCTGGCGATCCTGCCTGCCGCGGCGGGCAAGAAGATCGGCGTGGGAAACGCCCTGTCGACGGTGGCCGACAACGGCGGTCTCTATGAACACTGGGTTCCGGGGAATCCGCTGGGGGCGTTGGCGAGCCCGACATACATTCAGAACGCGGACGTGCTCTTCCGCCGGACGCTCGACCAGCGGTGGCTGGCGGGACAGCTTGGCTCGATCAACCTGGCCGCGGACTATCTGGCGTCGCTGACGAGCGAGCAGGGAGCGGTTCGAGGGGCGGGTTATTACGTCGAGCGGCCCACGCGGATCGAGTCGGACGGCGTCACGCAGTGTCATGCGGTTGACGCCTTCCGCCGGGTGGCGGCGCTCAATCGGGTCGTCGGCGAAGAGGCGTCGGCCAAGCGGCACGATGCGCTGGCCGAGCGGATCCGCCGGCATTTCGTGACGCGCTTCTGGGTGGGCGATCATTACGCGGAGTATCTGCATCCCGAGCGGGGGCTGATCTCGTCGCACGGGCTGACGGACGTGGATTGGGCGGCGGTGGCCCTGGACGTGGCCACGCCGGAGCAACGGGCGATCGTCTGGCCGAGGCTGAAAGACGAGGCGCGTTTTCACTACGGCGGGATGCCCACGGCGATCTCGACCCGGCCGGAGACGTACGAGGCGTGGGAGTTCACGCATCCCGACCGGCACGATCTGGCCGCGATGGGGCGCGTCTGGTACGTGGAGGCCCAGGCGCGGGCCCGGATGGGGGACGCGGAGGGTTTGCTGGCGGGAATTCGCAAGGTGTGCGAGACGGGCCGGCGGAGCGGCTACTACTGGCGGGAGCGTTACCATCCGGACGGCAAGGGCGGCGCGGTGCCGGCGGGGGCCGAGACGTACTGCGAGTATCCCGCGAACCTGATTCGGATCGTTCAGCGCTTTGTGCTCGGGGTCGACCTGAGGCTCGATGGGGTTGTCGTGCTCGCACCCACCGTGACCGAGGCCTTTTGGCGGGAGGGATTCGGGCAGACGCTCGCCTGGCGAGGGCGGACGCTGCGGTATCGAATGTTTCGGGACGAGGTCACGGGCACGTACGCGGGGGCCGCGCCGCAACGGCTGGGCGTTCGACTGGCTCGTCGGGCGGGGGACTGGCGCGTCGTCGCGAAGCTCGACGACAAGCCCGTCGAGGCGGAACGAGATGGCGATCTGATCTTTGTTACTCTGGCCTCGGCTCCGGCTGGTCAGCCCTGTAAGCTCGATATCCGCCGAATCGGGAGCGACGGATCGTGAGGGACGAGTTCGGGCGGGTTGATCGGAGGTCGGTCGCCTCGCGCGGATGACGGCGGGAAGGAACGGGTTCTGACCATGAACAGACGGGAGTTTCTGGCGGCGAGTGCGAGTGCGGCCTATGTGGGAACGGGCGGAGACAAGGGCGCTCGGGTCGTCGCGGCGGAGCAGGCCGGGCAGAACGGGGCATCCGGGGCTCCGGCTGTGCTGGCGAGCTACACGGCCCAGGACCATCGGAGACGGCTTTCGAACATTGGCCTATGCAATCGAGCCATCCGGCGGTGCATGCGTAAGCACCTCATTACGGACTATCTGCCGGGCCAGTGCTGCTACAACCTCGGCGAGTATCCGGCCCTGAAGCCCTGGAACCCCGATGATTACGACGAGCAGGAGTTGGACCGGCTGCGGGACCACGGCATCCGGCTTATTCAGTTGTTCGACGATTGGAACGACTCGCTCCGGCTGTTCGGCGGCAGCAAGTATACGCCGGTGAATCCGGCAGGCTTGCGGCGATTCGTCGACATGGTGCACAAGCGCGGCATGAAGGTGATCGCCTACATCTCGACCGGCTTCCTGCAGGCTACCGACCCGGACCTGCACCCGGAATGGTTTCGGCCGGGGGACGTGCTCGTCGTGGGCTACTGGAACATGGCCCGATGCTCGCCGGCGAGCGCCGGTTGGCGGGCGTATCTGCTGCCTCACGTCGTCCGGATTCTGGACGAATACGGGTTCGACGGGCTGTACGACGACTGCGGGTACGTCACCAACGCGCGACGACTGGCGATGAAGCGATGGCTGGAGCCGACGAAGGACGAGATCCCCGCATTCGAGGAGACGGCCGAGCACGACGGCGCCCTGGGCGATCTGCTGCAACTGGTCTACGCCGAGGTCAAGCGTCGCGGAGGGATCTTCAAGCTGCACGTGGACGCGGCGGACCGGCCTCTCGTGGGCGAGGCCAAGGTCTACGACTACCTGTGGGTGGGCGAGGGCGTGGGCAGCGCGGACGGCCTTCGGCAGGCGGTCAAGAACCATCCACCGTACGTTGTGCCCTGCATCGACATGACGTTCGCCAAGATCGGGGGCCAGGACGAGCCGTACCTTCATGCGATTCCCTACATGCAGTTTCCGGTGCTACAGGCGGGTCATCCCTTCACCGGCGAGCGCGGAATGGTTCCCGGCGTGAAGTACCGGCCCGCGGAGAAGGACTTCTGGGTTCGACGCTGCCAAGAGGCGTGGAAGTTCTATCAGGAGCATCCAAACGGCCCGTACACGTACGGGGGCTGGGACTCGGTTCCGAGCCGGCCCGAGACTCGGCCCACGCACGCCAAGTGGCTGAGGCGGTATCTGCCGATGGTGGAGGAGGGCACTTGGGCCTGGTTGGAGATCGGCGAGTCGTCGCTCTTTGCCGGACCGACACCCAAGGATGTGGTGGCGTCGGCGTTTGCCAATCGAGACCTGTACCTCGTACTGGCCAACTACGGTCACACGCCTGCCGATGTGGAGACCGCGGACGACTACGTCTCCGTGGAACCGGCCGGCGCGGTTTCGCAGAGGCGGTGGAAGCTCGGGCCTCGTTCGCTCTGTATTCTCCGGCGGACGAGCTGAGCTGTCCGCGGGAAGGGATCAACCGATCGCTCGCCGCGAATCCTCAGTGGGTGGCCGACGGCTGAAGAGGCGGGTGCCCGCCGACTGCGAATATCCCTTCGGGCATGATAGTAGGCGTCTGGGCTTCGAGATGCCCCTTGTGTGGACACCCAACCGCAGCAGTGGGTTGCGACCCCGCATTCGTTGCCCGCGATGGACGTGAGGGCCCAGTTGCCCGGATCGTCTGATCGGTTTGAAGTCACGGGCGATCCCGATCATCGAACTTGCATATGACGTGAGGGCCGCAGGCCCGTCATCGACGTGACCCACATCATGGTGTACTTCCTCCCGCGGCGACACGACCCGCGGGCACTACCGAGCCGAATTCGGTGCTGTCATGAACGCTGTACTCCAGACCGTCGCGAGGCCCGGGAGAGTTGGCCGATTTCTGTCTCGCTCGGCGGTTCTCAGCGGACTGGTCTTCATCGCGGTGGCCTATCCAGGGCTGGCGGCGGCCGCCCGAGAAGCGGGCAGCGCCAAGCTGTCCGTGTTCCAGTTGGCATACGTGTTGCTACTCGTTGCCGGCGTCTGTTTGACGGCCAGGGCGCCTCGGGTGGTTTCGGCCTTGGTTACGGTGATTCGGCTCAGACCGATTCGGTTCGGCTTTCTGTGGTTCAATCTTGTCGCCGCCAGTCTGCTGATTCTCTTCGTGGGCCGGTTCTGGGGCGTCATTGTGCTCATGTTGCTCGGGTCGGTCATGGGAGTCGTCTACGCGCTCGTGCCCGAGTCGAAGCGTCTCCGGTGGACGGATGAGACGGTCTGCCTTTCGCCGATGAGCTTCGCCGTCGTCTACCTAACGCTCGGCGCGGGTGAGCTGTATCTGCGGTACCATCCGATAGCGGTCGGCGGCGGCGGTGGCGGGAACCCGGCTTTGCGCGCTCTCTACGCCGGGCTCTATGAGTTCAACGAGCTCGGGCTTCGCGACGTCGAGACGCCCGTTCATCGCCCTGACGGGACCTGCCGCATCCTAGCCATTGGCGACTCCCTGACGTTCGGGCAGGGCGTGCCTCTCGAATCAACCTACCCGAAGCAGTTGGAGGCGCTGCTGAACGCATCCAGCGAGGGTTCGAAGGTGGAGGTCGTCAACGCGGGCAAGACGGGCGCCTCGACGACGACGGAGCTGGCGTTTCTGAGAGACGAGGGGCTTTCGCTGGAGCCGAACCTCATTACGGTCCAGTTTTATCTGAACGACGTTACCGCGGAGCACAAGGCGGGGGGAGCGGGCCGGTCATTCGATCATCTTAGAAGCGCGATCAATCGGAGCTACGTTCTGTTCTTCTTGCGGGATCGATGCTCCGCGCTGCGTGGGTCTTCGGCGGACTGGTCGTCGACGTACGTCAAGCTCGTCGTCAACAACACCTCGGCCTGGCAGGCTTGTGCGAGGGCGTTGGACGGACTGGGCGAGGTCTCGCGATCGACCGGCATTCCCGTGGTGGTGATCCTTTTCCCGCACCCCGGCGCGCCGCCCGGAACGGGCAAGATTGTCTACGAGGCCGTCGCCGAGAGGAGTCGCCTCGCGGGTCTGCCCGTGATCGACCTGACGCGCGCCTTCGGGGAGATCGATCCGGCGGATCAGGTCGTCAGCAAGATTGATCACCATCCCAGCGCCCGCGTTCACCAGCGCGCCGCCGTCGAGATCGCCAGTGCCCTGTCGCAGGCGGATCTGCTTAAGGGCCTCGGCCGCCATGGAGGGGAGGTTCGGTTGGGCGGGGTGTGACGGTTCGTGCCGGGACCGGCGGCGCCCATGCGCAATTCCCAAAGAGAAGGGCGCGCTAATGCGCGCCCTTCGTGCTCTCGATTTCGATTTGTGATGCAAGCCTTGCCGGGCTGTCGGTCCGTGTGGCTTGGGGAGGCGGAGGCCTACGCTCTCCGTCGCCGCAGCCAGGTCCCGCCGACGCCGAGGCCCATCGCGATCAGGCCGCCCAGGGCGGGGTCGGGCACGACGTGTGCCGTACCGGTCGCCTCGATCATGATGTCGAGCGTCAGCGTTGCACTGATATCCGAAAACCCGACCTCCCAGGCGTAGCCCGCGGTGATGTCGGCCGTAAGGACGTTGCTGGCGACGACGGACGTCGTGAACGTCAGGTCGATGGGCAGCAAGGTTCCCGCCCAGGTCGCCGTGGAGAAGCTGGTGGTGAGCAGACCGGTCACGAAAATCGATGCGTCAAGAAAGAGATCGCTCGAGACGGTGGCCGCGCCACCGGGGCCGATGTGCCCAGGTCCATCCGGCGCGAAGTCCAGCACTGTCAAGTTGCCTGGGTCGATCGTGCCGCGAGACAAGTTGTCAAGCGTGAAACTGAGCTGGCCCGTGTTGTGCAGGTCGGCGTCCTCGAGTACGAACGTGTCGGATTCGCCGATGTGTCCGTTGCTCTGGTAGATCGTCATGGCGAACGTCCCGCCGAGGGCTCCCGTGAGCGGATCCGGGACGGCGATCTCGTCAGGGATGAAGTCGATGCTCAAGGAACCATCGGTGACGTCGAACACATAGAGGACGGGTTCGGCCCAGGCCGTCCCGACCAACAGACACACTACAACCGCTGCGCATACCCCTCTCATGATAGGCCTCTCCTTCTCCACTTGCCCCCGCGAAACGTTTCCTGGAAGTGTTCGGCTGAGACGGATCGTCAGGTCGGAGATCCCGCGATGCCCCTCCGCCCACAACGCCTCTAGCCTCCTACTGCTTGTATTTTGCACGCGCGCGTACTGTCCGGCAAGCGAATTCTGAACGTATTTCCTTTGGGAGATTGCAACCTAGATACAACTGATAAATTGTACCAAACACCAAAGGGGCGATGGACCGCCAGTGGCCGCAGGTTCGGCTTCGCCGTCCGGGACCGATCCGAGCCGGCGCGGTCTTCGGTCAGATGCGTTCGTGTACCTCAGGCCCCCCCGCCTGCCTTCTGGGCAGGGCAAAAGCCTGCGTTGCGGCAACACGGGACTCATCTACAGAGATCTACTTAGCGGCAACTACTCACGGCCGCGTGGATGTTGGGCGGGATGTCGCCGGTCTCTCCAACTCGGCCAGGGCGGCCCGAGCCGCCTCGAGGCCGTTGCGGAACCGTCTTTCGTTCGGGGTCATCTGGATCAGGCGGGCGTACTGCCCGGCCGCCGCAAGCAGCGTGGCTCGGTCGCGGCAGGCACGGCCGAAGCGGACCATCGCCTGCGCGAGATAGGGATTGGGCTGATGCCCGAGCCTTCGCTCGAACTCGCTCAGTGCGAGGCTGGCGCGGTCGGGTCGGTCGGTCTCGATCAGGAGCTTGACCACGGCGTCGAGGACGGAAGGTTCGGCGGGGGCACGGCGTCGGATCAGTTCCCAGCCGTAGCGGCTCGCCCGTCGGGCATCGCCGCGCGCGAGGAAGTATCTGAACAGAGGCATGAAGGCCTCGTCCTGGATCTCGTGGGCGAGGTTGGGGTCGTCGAGTACGGCCTCGATCTTGTCCGAGGTTTCGGCCACGAGATCGGCTCGCTCCGCGGCGATGCAGGCGCCGGCGAAGTGTGCGAGCAGGTACTCGCAGTGTGACGGGCGCAGTCCGAACAGGTTGGCGTTACAGAAGACGGCCGCGATGCCCAGCGCCGTCGCGGGCGGCAGGACCCGACGCCACCGGACGGGAGGCGTCAATCGCCGGATCAGCTCCACGGCGCCATAGGCGATGAGGGGGATCATCAGATAGACGGCGGGCAGGCGGTAGCGAGCCGTAATGGGAAAGAGCGCCCCGCCGAGCACGAGCGTTAGGAGCATCGCGAGGTAGTAGGCCAGCCCCGCGGGCCAACGACGTAGGTTTAACAGGAGCAGCAGCCCCACGAAGCCGAACGGGCAGATGACGCCGAAGTGGAGCCAGGAGAGGGTTCGAAGGAAAGGGGTGAAGTCGAGGAAGTCATAGAGGTCCTTGTTGAAGGGATACTCGAGACTGTTGAACGTCCAGCAGAGCCGCTTGAAGACGTCGCCGAGCAGTTTGCCCGGGTATTGACGGACGTACTCGACCGACAACCGGAGGTAGAATCGTCCGACCTCGCCGTAGCTCGGCCGATGGCCGAGGCGTTCGGCCGCGTGGAGGAACATGTGCTGTGAGAGGGCCGCGTGCTTCAGCGCGGGGTCTTCGCGGAGATCCGAGAGGAACGGGCTGTTCTTGTCATACCGAGGCGGGTCGTACATCCGCTTGGCGTCGGTGGTGGGGTTGTTGGTGGCCCAGAAGACGCCGGGACCCCACGCGCTGATGAGCACGGGCTCGCCGGAGACGACGTAATTGCGAATCGTGACCGGCGCGATGGCCAATGCGACGCCGCCGGCCAAGGAACCGGCTCGGACCATTCCCGTTCGGATCCATGCGGCGGGCGATGCCGGTGGCCGGCGTGATCTCGCAGCCTTCCGAGCGGCCCAGATGAACATGGCGGCAAGCACCGGGGCAAAGGCCAGGACGTTGGGGCGTGTGATCGCGCCGAGTCCGAGGACGACGCCGCAGAGAAGCGGTTTCCACCACCGTTGGTCGTCCAGCGCGACGAGGAGATAGGCCAGGAGCAGATAGAGCACGCACGCCGGCGAGACGTCCAGCAGCTCGGTACTGAAGAACACGAACGTCCAGAAGATCGAGGCCAGGACGCCGGATACGATACCGGCGGCGGGCCCGAACAGGCGCGCGCCGATTAGCAGGAGGAGCACGGGCGAGAGGCTCGCGACGAAGACCTGGACGACTCTCGCGCGCATCGGCTCGGGACCGACGATCTTGTAGATGCCCGCCGCGAAGTACAAGTGTCCCGGCGCCCGGAAGAACGCCCGTTTCGGCGCATGACCCTCGACAATGGCCTTGGCGGTCAGGTGGTGAAACAACTCGTCGATCGTCGGATGTTGGTACAGCGGATTGTGCCGGGCCTCGCCCAGGAAGACGAGCCGGACGCCGACAGCCAGGACGTAGATCGCGACGCCAACGAGGAGCCATCTTCGATGCGACCAACCGACCCGACTTGAATGCGCGCTATCGTTCATGGTGTCTGGTGTTGCTCGGCGCGCAGCTCGCTCTGTTCTTGTGCGTCATGGAACGCGTATCCTCCCGCGCGTAGTCCCCGTTCTCCAGAACGATCAGGAGACTGTCGGAGCATCTGGACTCGGCAACCGACTTCATTGAGGCTCGGTCGCATCTTTGGGCGTCTTGGCTCGACGTCTTGCCCCCGCCTGAGCGGCACCGCGTCTTGCCCTGGCTTTCTGCTTGCCGAGGCGCGGCTTGTCGCGCTCGCGCCCGATCTCCTTGACGTTCGTCTTGGGCAGCCACTTGGAGAGGTCCTCCTTGACCTTGGCGACCTTCGGATTCTTGGCGAGGTTGGTCCACTCGAGCGGATCGGCTTGATGATCGTAGAGCTCCTCCGTGCCGTCGGCATAGCGGATGTAGCGATATTGTCTGGAGCGGACGGAATGATTGTTCCGCCCGTGCGTGGTCAGCGCGGGCCGGTCCCATTGGACGTTGGGGTCTTTCAGCAGCGGGAGCAGGCTGACACCCTCGAGGGCCTTGTTGGGCCGGAGTCCACAGACATCGATAAGGGTCGGATAGATGTCGATCAGGCCCACGGGCGCGTCGCACCGGCCGCCGGGTTTCGTCACGCCGGGGACGACGAACATGAGTTGGTTGTGGGTGGCCTCTTCCCAGAGGGCGAACTTGCGCCAGTGCAGCTTCTCGCCGAGGTGCCAGCCGTGGTC
>JAFGLZ010000058.1 GCA_016927755.1 Phycisphaerae bacterium | reverse complement strand
GCCGCTGAAGCGACGGGCCACCCGGGCGAATCGGAGGGGGGGCGATGTCTCGAAATGTCTCGGAATGTCCCACAATGCACCGAGATGCGCCGGAATGCGCGGATTCCATGGGCTTGGAGTTCGGGGTTCCTCGAGAATTCGTGTCCCCCGCCGCTGAAGCGACGGGCCACCCGGGCGAATCGGAGGGGGGGCGATGTCTCGAAATGTCTCGGAATGCGCTGGTTTTGAGGGGGACGGCGTTCGTGGGGGGCGGTGTTTCTTGCATGGGACGCTCCTGGGGGAGTCGGGTTGCTGGGGGTTTTGTCGGTTTCCATGTGGGGATAAGGGGGTCGGCGCACCTGAGAGGCGCGCGGGACGGAGTACCAGGCGCGAAGGGCGGAGGGGGGTTCGCTCACGTGGCGGATCGGGCGCGCTGTTAGGCGTGGCCTGGATCCGATGGTTGGGTAATTGGGTGTTCTGAGTCCGTGTGTCGGGGTTACTTGGCGGCCTCCTCGGGCTGATCGAGTGCCTTGACGAGCGTTGCGGCTTGGGCCGCCGACCATTGCTCCAGGAGCTCGACCTGCGCCGGTTCAGGATTTCCGGCGGCGACGGTTGCCTTGACCTTTTCCTTTAGCCGCTGCTTTTCGGCGTGCATGGACCGTTCCATCGCCTCCCAGCGTGGTGTCTGGGGTGGGCTCTTTTTGCCCAGTTCGTAGGCCGTTCCGTCGACCAGGCACGCGGGCGTGCGGCTTTGCCCCATGAGTACGGGGAAGGCCACGCTGTGAACGGGCAGGGTGATCCACGCACAGGTGAACAGGTCGGGGCGGTCGGGGTCGATCTCGACGGTCATCCCCGCGATGGACTGCTTGGTCAGCAGGGGCTTGACGCGCGAGGTGCCATGGAACATGTGGAAGTCGACCGCGTCCGCCTCGCGCAGGCGGTGGACGGCCTCGCATTTGTTGAACCGGCTGAAGTACACGTTCTGCGTGTGAACCTTGGAGACGACGTGGCGCGAGTTGTTGCACACCTCGAGGACGACGCCGTTGCGGTCGACGAACAGCCAGTGGCTTGCGTTTACGTCACCGCCCGCATAGTAGCCTTTGGCCACGAAGTCCTCGATGATGGCGAGGGCCTCGGCGCAGCTCGATGCGCGTTCGGCGATGTGCCGGAGGATCGAGCCGGCCATCAGGCCGCGGTACTGGGGCTTGGCCTGTTCGAGGCGGAGGGTGGAGGAGTCTTTCTTCTTGTCGGCGGGGTAGTCTCCGGAGCCGGCGAGCCCTTTTTCGTTGACCATCATGGAGCATCTGATCCGGCTTGCGTCCGTTACGGCGATGAACTTGTTGATCCCGTCCAGCGAGCTTTCGACGATGGGCGTCGCCTGGCGCCGATCGCCGTTGTCGCGGGTCTTGTGGAACAGAATAGCGCCGTCCCGGGCGTGTTCGCGCGACGTGGCGTACGAGGTGCACTCGTGCAGGAACCGGAAGCGCGCCTGGCCGTCGATGAAGGCGACGTACAAGTCCTCGTCCACACCGGCCGCACGGGCGATGGCTTTGGCTTCGACAAGCCAGTGCGGGGCGATCTCCTTGGCGATCCGCACGTAGGCGGCCGAACGTTCGATGAGTGTTTCCCTCGAGATGCCCGCCTTGGCGGCCGGCTTCAGGTACTGGGCATCCATGTCGCGAGGGATGAGCTCCTTGTTTATCGTCCCCCAGATGGTTCCGATCTGCTCGGGGGTGCCGGCCAGGCGGATCATGCTGGTCTCGGCCGCGGAGGCGAGCGGGGCGGTCAGCATGACGGCGGTCAGGATCGCGAGGTTTGGCATCATGGAGGCCTTTCTGGGAGTATTGGTGCTCACGCGTCTTTCCTTTCTTCCGGATGATCATTCTACGGCTGAGACGGGCATTTGTCCGCTGGAATCGGTTTGAGCGGGGGTGTTCTTGGTGGGGAGGTTGGCCGAGGCTTCGGATGAACCGCTCCGGTGAGGACGCCGTTCGCGGCGGGCTTCCCGGGGTCGCGTTCGATCCGGTTGCTGGCCTCTTCGTCTGTGCAAAGCTCGGCCAACGTTCAGCGACTCCGGTCTGTCTATGGCTTTCGCCTCTTACCGGTCGCCCGCGGGAAGAACTCGTCGCGCACGTTCCACACTGCCTTCATGTCGAGCTCCTCGCCTTGGAAGATGATCTGACGGCTCTTCTTGTCCTTCCTTGCCCGGAGGTAGCGCGTTACGTTCATCCAGCGGATGGTCTGGGCGCCGGTCGTCTCGTCTGTCTGGCGGATGACGAGATACACGTCCACCGGCTGGCTCACCCAATACTTCAGGTGGCGGTCATTTCTGACGTCGAAGACCTCGGTGCCGTCGGCCTTGCGAGTGCGCAGGTAGGAGTTGCCGCTCTTGAGCTGCAGGTAGATCTTCTTGCCGCTGGGCTCGCCGTCGTCGTCCTTGAATTCCACTTCGCCGTCGATGCCGTAGTCGAACTTCGTCAGCTCGCGGAAGATCTGGTTCGCTTCGCCGGTGATCGCCTGAACATGGCCGATGAGGATCTGCTCGAGCGCCTGCGTGTCGAGTTGGCGCGTGGCGGTCTCTTCCATCACCAGGATCGCTTGGGCCACGGGATCGCTCTTGAGGCGCTGCTCGATGAAGTCGATCAGCGGCACCTTCTCGTCGCATCCCTGGCAGTAGATGAAGTCCTTCTTCGCCGCCAGCCGCTTGCGCACTTCATCGTGATCCTTCACGGGCTTGCCACAGTCCGGGCAGACGTAGCGGCGGTCGCGCGTCACCTCACTCCCGTACTTGGCGAGGTGGCGATGGACATACTCGATGAAGATCGCCTTCAGTTCGTCGGGCACGTCCTTGTCGAAGTAGAGGCTGATCGTGCCGGTTCCTTCGCCTTGCTGGTTGTCGATCTTCAGTCCGAGCAGATCATCCTTGGCGGAGGCGAACTCGGCTGCGTTGCGCCACAGCTCACGGTGCTCGAACTCATTGCTGTACCAGAGCCGCACCACCAGGGTGGTCCAGACCGTCTGCCACTCGCCGCTGAACGTGTAGGAGACGAAGACGTCCGGTTCGTACGGGATGTCTTTCTCGCGGCGGTACTGCGAGGGGAAGACTAGGTGCCGCCCCTGCGGCGTGTCCTCGGCGATGCAGAGCGAGTGGTCGAGGAAGGTCTGCGCCAGCGCCCGCAGCAGCAGTTCCTCGTCCGGGCGATGCTTCAACCGTTCGACGCCGGTGAAATCGAAGCCGGGCCGGTAAATGTCCGCCTCCAGCACGCAACCGATCTCGTCGGTGTTCGCGCGGGCGGCGCGGACGATCGCCCCGGCGTAGCCATTGATGAGTTCGGGTTGCAGCAGCACCAGGTCGCCAAACTTGAGCGCATGGGCCAGGCCGTGATTGGCCAGCAGTGCCACGGCCGTACGCACGTCGGACTCGCCGAATGTCTCGGCCGGCAGGGCCTGGTCCAGCCGTTGCGCCAGCTCGGCGAAGCGTAGCAGCCGGATGTCGGACTCGTCGCGCATCGCCACCACGGCGTTCTTCAGCTCGGCCAGGAGGCGCGGCGTGCTCGTCCACGGCAGCTTGTCCCATGGGGTACTTTCGGCGATGAGCTGTTTCAGCTTCGAGGGCCGGCCGGCGTTCTCCATGTCGGAGCAATTCTCGCCGGTCTTGGCGCTGGTCGCCAGCCAACCGGCGAAGCCATGCTGCTGGCGGAAGCGCTCGATCTTGGCGCTGCCGAGCTTCATGCCGCCGACGTCGATCTGCGAGAAGATGAGCAGCCGGGCGGCCTGGCGTTTTGACTCCTGGTTGCCGGCGGCGGTCTTGAGAGCCTTGAGCCAATCGCCGGCCGCGGCAAAGGGATCGGCGTTCTGCGGGTTGATGAGCAGCAGGGCCAGGGCGGTCTCGTCGAGGAAGAGTTGATGGATCAAACGGTAGTCTTCCTGCCCGGCCAGGTCCCACAGCAGCGCCTCGCGCTCGAGGGTGGCGTCGGGCGGCAGCGGGAGATCCAGGCGCCAGACGTTCATGCCATGCGTGCGGTCGCGGACGACGTATTTGTCGTCGATCAAGCGATGCGCCAGCGAGGTCTTGCCCACCGTGCCCTCGCCGATCAAGACGACCTTGGCGTTGACGTAGCGGCGCGTCGGTTCGGGCGGCGGGACGGGGCGGACGCCGGTGAGGCGATAGACGTAGATGTCACACGATGGACCGGATGTCCCCACCACGAGGCGCGAACCATCGGGACTGAAGGCGACGGACGTGGGGGATGTGAGTCTTTCACGCTCGATTACCTGCAAGCACGCCCCCGATTTCCAATCCCAGAGCCGGACGGTTCCGTCCGTGAACCCCGTGGAGGCGATCAAGGCGCCGTCGGGGAAGATGGCGACCGAAAGCACGGATTCTTGATGGCCCTCCAAGGTCCCGACGCAGGTCCCCACCTCTAAGTCCCAGACCTTGACGGTCTTGTCATCCGAACCCGAAACGGCAAACCGTCCATCGGGCGTGATCTGGACGGACCTCACTGACTCCGAGTGGCCCTTCAAGGTCGCGGGGCATTCGCCTGTTTCAAGGTTCCAGAGCCGAACTCGTCCGTCCCTGTGCCCCGACAGCGCATGTGTCCCCGCCTGATTGACGGCGCTGCTGAATACGTCGTCAGGGATGTTTGACGTGGATTCCTCACCCACTCGGACCGTCTTCAGGGACTCTTTGAGAGCGAGATCCCACAACCTGAGCGTGTTGTCGAATCCTGCTGAAAGTGCACGAGCGTTGTCGTGCAAGGCAACCACTGACCAGACTTTGTCCGCATGACCATCAAGCTTTGCCAATTTCTGGCCCGAGTCTGCATCCCAAACGCGAACGGACCTGTCAACTGACCCCGACAGAATCCGCTTCCCATCCGGCGTGATCGCTACAGCCTGTACTCTGTACGCATGCCCCTCCAGCGTCGCCCGACATTCACCGGCCTCCAGATCCCAGATCTTGACCGTCTTGTCGTGCGAGCCGGACGCTGCCCATGTCCCATCCGGGCTGACGGCCACGCTCGTGACCCAGTGCTCGTGCCCCGTGAGCGTGCGTTCCAGCACGGCCAGCGGCTCGGTCGGTTCGGGCGGCTTCTTTGGACGCGGCTTCTTCTTCGACGGCCGCTTCTTCGGCGCGGGCTTGGCTGTGGGCGGCGGTTCCGGCGCGTCGGGGCGGCAGGCGGTCAGCAGCTCCGCGAACGCCGAGTCGGCTTCCTCGCGGAGGTCCACGTACTTGTAGCGGCGGAGCGTGTCCGGCAGTTCGCAGTCGGCCAGCAGCAGCGGAATGAAGCGGCGGCCTTCGTTGGCGGGGTCGCGATGGATGGCGGTGCTCCGCTCCAGGGCCACCCAGCCCGAGGCGAGCGCATTGGGGGAGACGCACAGCAGCAGCACGCGCGACTGATCCAGGCCCTCATCCACCTTCAGCGCGATGATGTCCCCCGGCCCGACGTTCCATTCATCGAACCACACGCGCAGGCCCGCCTGCTTCAGGCGCTCCGCCAAGCGGCGGACGCGGGGCTTGTCCTTGGCGTTGTGGCTCAGGAATACGTCATATGTGAAGTGGTCTGCCACACCCCGTCCTCAGTTTGTTGATCCTGGTATGAGCATAGTCGCTACGGTTGGGAGGGCAACAGTGGTTATGTGGTTTCTTGACAACGGCCTTGAGCGGTGAGTTGCTTCCCATTCTGGCCCAATCTATAGGAGGGGGCGGAGGGTGTACAAGCGCGAAATGGGCGGCGCGGCGGGCAGGGCGCTTGGGCCTCGGGTAGGGCTGAGGTCCGCCACGGTTCCTTAGAACGATTGGCGAGGCTTCAGCCGTCCCTACGGGACTGGTTCGTCTGTGGGGGGCGGGGTTGGGTCTTCTTCTTGGGCGGCATGTTTTCGGTCCGTTGTTCCGTGTTGGAGGCAGCCCGTTGGCAAGAGGTGCGCGTTGGGCTGCTAGTGGCCGTTGCGTTTGGTTTCTTGTTGGGCGAGCCATGTGTCCAGGCCGGTATTCTTGATGGCTCTGATGTTGGTTGGGCAATGGCTGCCTTCGGGGAACTGTACCAGATACGTGGGGCAAGGGAAGTCGGTGCAGTCTGCGCAGGTGGCGAGGCCTTTTGCGTCGGCACATTGGCGAATCTTGCACTCCAGGGATGCGCATAAGGGATTGTGAATACCACCCCAGCATCCTTCACATCCGACGTCTTGGGGTTGGATTGTGCGGCCGGTCTCTTGTGTGAGGTTGGCGGCGACCTGTTTGCGCAGGGTGTCATCGTTGGTCACCAAGACGCGGAAGTCTTGGCAGGCGGCGCAGTGGTTGCCGCAGGGGGCGATCTCGGTTCGTCGTTGGGTCATTGCGCTGTCCTTCTCGCCCAATCTATAACGGCAGCCGGAGGCCCCACAAGCGCGAAATCGCGAGCCGGATGGGTGAGGAGCAGGATGCGGACCTCTTGCCATTGGGGACGAGGCGTGTTGGCAAGAACGAAATCCGCCGCCGCGGCCCCGCTCGATCGCCGAGATTCAGCCGTCCCTACGGGACTGGTTCGTCTGTGGGGGGCGGGGTACCCAGGACTGAAGATCCTGGGCTATTTTCACACGGTCCCTACCGGACCAAGGACGTTCGGGGGCGGGCGGTGCCCGCGGGACGGGGGATGTTCTGGGCGGGGTTCGTTGGGGCGGGGGATGGGCGGGGCGATTGGCTCGGCGCTTTATTGGGGCGTGGGCTTCCATGCTCCTTCGGAGAAGACGTATTTCGTTTTGGTGTCGCGAGAGTAGACTGGGCGGCCCGGTTTATAGCCGATCTTCGAGCCTCCTGCTCGCACCCAGGAGTTGCCCAGCAGGATGTAGCCCTCGCCGTTCTTGGACATGGCATCGAGGACGGTGTCGCCGTCGAGGTCCCAGTAGACGCTCTGCTTGAACAAGGGGCGAAACCCTTGCTCACCTGGCTCGCCGACGAGAAGCTGCTCCGGGCGATCGCGCAGTATCAACCGAAACTGAGAGAGGTGGCCGTCGGGCTTCACGTCAAACTCGTAGTCCATCAGACCACTCCAGCAGTGCAGGCTGTTGCGGCGCTCGAAGAATCGGAACACGGCGTTTCTGAGCGTCACCGGCGCATAGAACACGCCGCCGTCGCTCTGTGTGCGGTCGATTCTTGGACGATGGTCTTGCGACTTCTCGTCGGCGGGGATCACCGCGGCAACGGCGAGGGCGGTCGCGACTAGGGCTACTGTGGTGTGGCGTTTCATGATGCTCACCTCGATACTTTCGCCGAACGTTGCGGCTGGGGCGCGGTGTCAGGCGTCGCCTCCGGCCGTTCTGTTTGGCTGTTGGCCTCTAGTTGTGGACCAAGGGTTGCCGGCCCACTTGCCTCGCCATTCCTGGCGTGTTTGTGTGACCTCGGGGGGGACGCTGTTGCCGTAGTTGAGGCGGTCGAGGAAGGGCATGATGTCTTTCATCTTGCCCTCGATGAGGGCGGTTGCCAGGGGCCGGCCCTGTGTGCTGGCCCAGTGGAAGCGGTGGATGAGGGTGTCGATCAGGACCAGTTTGTCGCCGGGAGAGCGTGCCGACTCGAAGTCGCGCATGAACCGGCGGATCTCTTCGTCGAGCCCGCCGGTGCCGAGGTTCTTTCGGGCGTAGGTCTTGTTGTACGCCTTGGCCGGACAGCGCCAGTGGCATGCGGGGCACTTCAGCTCCTCGTCGGGTTGCCAGTTTCGCTTGGGGAGAATCGTCTGACATTCCGGACATTTGGGTCGGCCGGTCCTGAGGATTTCGGTGACTTCCAGCATGCTCTGGCAGCGGGCGTACAGGGCGTAGCCGACGTCGTCGATCAGCTCTTCGTCCAACGGCCCTCGCGCGGAGCCACGATACAGGCGCTCGAGCTTGGCCTTGCTTACGCGAGGGGCCCAAGTGGGAAGTCGATATCCCTGCTGGTCAGGCATGGCGACTGTCTCCTGGTGGGGAAGATCCGGAGGCTCCGCCGGCCGCGAGCCCGTTTGTGCGGTCGACGCTGTCACCGACGGAGCTCCGGAGAGTCTTTCGCGTCATGACGGCGAACAATGTATGGCAGCGGGCGGAAGGGCGACAAGCGCGAAATGGGTTGGTTGGGGGGGGGGGGGGGAGGGGGGGGGGGTT
>JAFGLZ010000057.1 GCA_016927755.1 Phycisphaerae bacterium | reverse complement strand
GAGAGCCGTATGCGGGAAAACCGCACGTACGGTTCGGAGGGGGGAGGGACCGGGAACTCAACCGGTCCTTCCTACCCCTATCGGTGGGGTCCTCCGAGCAGGCGGATGCGAAGTGTGAGAAGGGACTATCGCAGCGGGGTCGGTGGCGGGGGTGTTGTTGGCGTTTTGGGGCGGCTACTGGTGGCTGGTCAGGAAGTGGTCGGCGGGCAGGGACTCGATCTGTTTGGCGACGCGGTCGTGGCCGCCCTTGTCGTATTCGGCCAGGGCCCACTCGATGAAACTGCTGAAGCGAGCGCGGAAGTGGGCGGCGTTGAAGTTTCGGGCGTGGGCGATGATCTGCTCGGGGGGCCAGAGCTTGACGTCTCCGCTCTCGAATCGCTCGAGGGCGTCGGTGACGTCATCGGTAGAGGGTCGGCGGAACCACAAGCCGGTGCGGCCATCGAGGACGGTCTCGCAGGCACCGCCGCGCCCATAGGCGATGACGGGTCGGCCGAAGGATTGGGCCTCGACGGGCGTCATGCCGAAGTCCTCTTCTCCGCAGAAGAGCAGGGCCTTGCATCGTCGCATGTGGTCGCGGACGGTGGCATCGTCCTGATAGCCGAGGAGGCTGACCGAGGGACCGGCGAGGGCTTGGAGCTTTGGCATCATGGGGCCCTCGCCGATGACGACGAGTTGCCGGCCGAGTCGCGTGCAGGCGCGAACGGCCAGGTCGACGCGTTTGTAGCCGACCAGCTCGGAGACGACGAGATACGAGTCGTCGGGATCGGGCACCGCGCATTCCGCGTTCTCGGGGTCCTCGTGCGATCCGGCGGGGGTTCCGGCGAGGTCGACGGGGGGATAGATGACGACCGAGCCGCGGCCGTAGTTTCGGCGGATTCGATTGCGGACGTTATAGGAATTGGCGACGAAGGCGGAGATGCGTTCGGCGGCGGTTCTGTCCCACCGTCGGAGCCATCCGGCGGAGGCGGCCAGGACCATTCCGCCGATGAGGCCGGCCTCGCGACGGTACTGGACATAGAGGTCCCAGACGTACCTCATGGGGGTGTGGCAGTAGCAGAGCTTGAGGGCCTCGGGGGCGAAGCGCATGCCTTTTGCGACGGCGGCGTCCGAGCAGATGACCACGTCGAAGTCGGTGAGCTTCATCCGGCGGACGGCCAGGGGCATGAGGGGCAGGGCCATACGCGACCAGCGCCGGATGCCGGGGAGCTTCTGGAGTAGGGAGGTGTGGATTGGGTGCCGGAGGAGGCGTTCGTCGAGCTGGTCGAGGTTGGCCAGCAGGGTGAAGATGGGCGCGTCGCCGACGATCTCGGCGATGTGGAGGAGGGTCTTCTCGCCGCCGCGCATGCTCTTGAGCCAATGGTGGGAGAGGGCGACTCGGCGGTTCGTCAGCAGATGGGCCATACCCTCATTTTCGGCACGACCCGGCACGATTCAAGAGCAAACCGGGGTCGGCGAGCAGAGAAGTACGAAGCGCGGGGGGCGAAGACGGTAGAGTCACTTCGCCGGGCGCACTCTGAGCTTGACCGGCTTGCCGTCCTTGGTGGTTACGCGGGCGCAAAACTCCCATCCGCCACCGCCGTTGAGCACCTTGATGAGGATCTTGTTGACGCCCTTCTGGAGCCGCGCTGGAATCGTGTCCATGTCGACCGCGAGGCCGCGAGGTTCGTTCTTGGCGAAGACGACCTTGCCGTTGACCCAGAGCTTCATGCCGTCGTCGCTGCCTGTGCAAAAGAGGACGTCCTGGTCTTGATCGCTGGTGACCTCGGCGTACCCGTATGCGGCGACGCTCTGGTCGGGTTGAATGGAGGCCCTGAGGTCTACCCGGCCCTCGGGGCTGGCGGTGACGACGGGCTTCCATTTGAGTTCGCGGTCACCGTCCTTGTATGTCTTGGCCAAGTCGATTTCCTTCTCCGGGAAGAACGTCTTGTCGAAGGCGGACCATTCGGGGCTGGGCCAGGGTCCGATGACCCACCAATGGGTGATCATGCCGAGTTTCTCGGCGACGTTGGACTTGTCGCCGGTGGCGCGAAGGTGCTGGAGGACGTTCTGCATTTGGCCTGGCGGCACGATGCCGGCGTCAATGAGCTTCTTGAGGATCGCGGCGGTCTGCTTTGCGTCCTTCTTCAGATTCATCTTCGGGGCGATGGCCAGGTAGGCCCTGGCGGCGGCTCCGCGGACTTGGGGGTTCGGGTCGGCGAGCAGCTTCTCGACGGCGCCGGCCGAGGTCGGGTTGGCCAGGAGGGCCAGACCTTCGAGCGCGGCGACCTTCGTGGCGTCATTGACTTTCATGCCGAGGACGTCGTTGAAGGTTTTCAGGATGTTTGCCTCGTTCTTGACCTTGTCCTGTCTGAGCAGGCGTTCGGCGACGACGACATAGGCGTCGGCCGCGGCGGCCTTTACCTTGGGGGTGCCCTTGTAGATCGCGTCACGGATGACGCCGTCCATGCTCGGCTCGCGCGTATCGGCGATCGCGCAGACGGCTTGGGCGCGGATGCTCTCATCGTCGTCCTTGGCCGCGGCGATGAGCGCGGCGTAGCCGGCGGGATCGCGCCGCCGTCCGAGGACGGTGATCAGCATGGCCTTGGTCTTGGCGGGGACCTTCTTGCAGGCTCGGACGATTGCGTCGGTGACGTCTCGTCCGGGCATTCGGGTCAGCTCGCCCATGATCTGCCGGTC
The DNA here is from genome assembly GCA_016927755.1 of Phycisphaerae bacterium. Taxonomy (GTDB): domain Bacteria; phylum Planctomycetota; class Phycisphaerae; order UBA1845; family JAFGLZ01; genus JAFGLZ01. Next base: position 21,892 of record JAFGLZ010000057.1, on the reverse strand, counting down.
GGCGTCGCTACCGAGCCGACCCAACTCCTCGATGAGTCTCGACGTTCCGGCGTTGCCGGCGACTCGGGCGTATCCGGCGATGGCGGCGAAGAGGCCGAGGCGATCCTTGATCATGGTCATCGCACGGTCGTAGACGGCCATGGCCTGGTCCTTCTTGCCGGCGCGGACGGCGGCCTCGGCAAGACGGAGGGACGCTTCCATCGCGGCGGGTTTGACTTGGGCGGCGCCCTGCTCGGCGATCTCCTGGACAAGCGGGAGGGCCGACAAGTCGCCGGTCTGGCCGAGGGCCTTGACCGCTTCAACCTGCACGGCGACGTCGCTGTCCCTGGCGGCCTGCATGAGGTAGTTCACCGAGACCTTGCATCCGCGGAGGCCGAGCGACTGGATCGCGCTGCATCGGTCTGGCGGGGCGGCGGTCTTGGCGAAGGCGACGAGGGCGTCGGCGGCGGGCTTGCCGGGGATCTGTTGCAGCGTGGCGATGGCGTCCTGGCGGCAGTCGTTGTCTTTCAACAGCGCGGCGACGGCGGGGACGGCGGGGTCGCGGCCGATGAGGCCGAGCATTCGCACGGCCAGGGCGCGTGCTTCGGCGCGTTGGTCATTCTTGACGGTCTCGATCAGGAGGGCCTCGATCTTGGCGCGGTCGAGCTTGGGTCCGCCTTCGTCGCGGGCGCGCATGACGACGCGGAGGAGCGTGTCGCGCGCCCACATATCGAGCCCTTTGGTGCAGGCGGCGTCGATGAGGGGTTTGACGGCGGGCATGCCGACGTCGACCAGGGCGAGCGAGGCCTGCGTCTGCGTCGCCGGGTCGCGGAGCTGCTCGATCAGCTTGGGGACGTCCGGGGCGGCGGCTTGTGCGATCGGCGCGAGGCGGATTCCCGTGCATAGAACAGTCAGCACGACGAGATCAAGCTGAAGGTTGCAGGGTTTGGATTTCATGATCGATGCTCCCGTTGGAGTTCCTGTTCCCCACCTCTGAGAAGGTGGCCACCCACGAGACGGTGGGCCGCCCGCGTGCGCTGGAAGCAGGCAAGGATGCCTACGTTACACGAAGGTTCCCGACCGCAGACGGCGCTACAGCGTGTACGGCTTTCTCATGACTCGGCCCGTGAGGCGGTTGGCCTCTTCATCGCCGATGATCTGCTCCTTGATTCCATCCCAGTAGATCTGCCGGCCGACGCGATAAGCGATGTTCCCGAGGTTGGGCACGGTCGTCGAGTAGTGGATCTCCTCGATGTCGGCGATGGGCTTTTCTCTCGTCTTGACGCATTCGATGAAGTTCTGCACGTGCGGCCAGTGCTGATCGCTGCCGCCTTTCATGACGTGCTCGGTGAGCGGGACGTCCTTGTCGCCCTCTCGTTTTGTTTCGGGATAGAGCTCGTAGCCCCGTCGGTCGACCGCCAGGGTTCCTTGGGTTCCGTGGAAGGTGATTCCGTAGGTTCGTTTGTTGACGTATCGGCCGTTGCAGTGGCGATAGGAGTAGGTCAGCGTGAAGTCGACGAAGTCGTAGACGACGTCGATCGTGTCGGGGGTGTCGCGGTTGTCCTTGAGGCCGAACTTGCCGCCCATCGCGACGACGGAGCGAGGGTGCCGGACCTGCATGGCCCAGAGGACGATGTCCATCAGGTGGACGCCCCAGTCGGTGAGCATGCCGCCGGCGTAGTCGTAGAAGTACCGGAACTGATAGTGGAATCGGTTGGGGTTGAAACGGCGTTTCGGCGCCGGTCCGAGCCACATGTCGTAGTCGACGTAGGCGGGCGGGGCGCAATCGCGTCTGAAGCCGAACCCGTTGGGGTAGTCGTTTCCGTAGTTCCAGGTTCGGCAGGAGGTGATCTTTCCGAGCTTTCCGCTTCGGACGATCTCAGCGGCCTCCTGGAAGTGCGAGCCGCTGCGCTGCTGGGTGCCGACCTGGACGACGCGTCCGTAGCGGCGGGCGGCGTCGACCATCGCGCGACCTTCCTTGATGTTGTGGCTGAGGGGCTTCTCGACGTAGACGTCCTTGCCCGCCTGACAGGCTCGCACGGTGATCAGGCCGTGCCAATGGTCGGGGGGGGCGCAGATGACGACGTCGATGTCCTTGCGGTCGAGTAGGGCGCGATAGTCCTTGATCTGCTCGACTCCTTCGCCGCCGGCCTCCTTGGCCGCCTCGGCCATCCGGTTGGCGTCGACGTCGCAGACGGCGGCGATGCGGACTTCGGGCGACCGCATGAAGTCCTTCATGTTGTAGCGACCCATTCCGCCGCATCCGGCCAGGCCGACGACGAGCTTGCTGTTCTCGTCGACGCGTTTGGAGGTCTGTGCGGAGGTCCGGTTCGACGCGACGAGGCCGCCGGCGATGGCTCCGAGCGCTGCGCGACCCAAGACGTCCCTGCGTGTGGGATCCGATACGTTGCTCATACGTCACCCCTCATGATGTTTCGTGTTTCGCACGAAAGGCGGTGAGTTTAGGCTGCCTGCGGGTGCGATGCAATGGCGGGGTCTCACCGTCGCTTCGGTGCGCGGAGAAGGACGGCCCGCCCGGAAGGATCTCGCCTCTAATCGAGCTTTCGAAGAACGATTCTTCTGATCGTCAAATCCGCTGCGAGGACGGCGAGGCGGAAGTCGGCTCCATCGTTCTGACGATTAGCCAAGCGGGGGTGAACCGGGCGGATCGTCGCGGTCTTCCAGGCGCCCGTGTCTGTTAGCGCCACGGGCGCGGCGTCCTTGTAGGCGCCGAGCAGCGTGGCGTCGATGTCGCGCGAGTCGTACTGCACCTGGAACTGCCCCCGGCCGGCGTCGAGGTATTCGATCGCGAACTCGACCGCGCCCTTCGTGTTGAAAACGTACGGGTCGGCGACGGCGAAGTACAGGTATCTTCCGGACGAGGCGTTGTTGGGCATCGACTGGAGGGCCTTTCGTCCGGCGACGTCGACGATCTTGCCGCGGCCGTCCTCCAGGGCGGGGAGATGGTAGATTCCTCTTTCCTGCGCCGGTTCGTACGAGACCTCCTTTGCGTTCGTGTACTGGCGTCCTCGATCCGTCTTGGAGAGGTCGGAGGGTTCATAGTCGAAGGGCGGCAGGGGCAGTGCTTGCTTGAAGGCGCGAGCGTACCGCGCGGTCAGGTCGATGTATTTGCGGCCGTATTCTCGCGACTCGCAGACGTCGGTTCCCTCGTGCAGTTCGTTCCAGGTCTCGACGATCACGATGTTGCGGGCGCTCTTGACGGCCTGATGCCAACTTGCCTGGTAGAAGCCGCCGTCGTCGCGCTGCCGGACGGGGGTGGTTCTACCGGGCACGGCGCGATCGTTGTAGCCGGGTCCGATCTGGACGATGGCTCCGGGCCGCGAGGGTCCGATGATCTGGGGTCCGCTCAGCGCGGCGCCCCAGGAGGTCACGGCGTCCGTTCGGCATTTCCAGTCGGCGTTTCGAATGATGTACGGGCGGCAGCCGGACTCCTGCTCAAAGCGCCGGGTCGTGGAATCGATCGTGGACTGGTCGTGCTTGGCGCCGAAGGTTCCGTAGAGCACGACGATGGGCTTGCCTTCGAGCATGGCCCAGTAGCGCGGGGGGATCATACAGAAGAAGTCCCGAATCGTGCGGCAGAAGACGTCCTTGCCGTGATCGGTGGTCAGGTCCAGCACGTTTCCCGGCTCGCCGAGTCCGCGGACGCCGGTGAGGAGCGTGGAGGAGTCATAGAAGAGCCCGACCTTCGGCGGGGTCTTGCCTTCCTTGGCGATCTTGTCGAGGGCTTCGATCATCGGCGGGAGGCCGAGGACGCTGAAGGCGATGCCTTCTTTGAGGTAGTTGTCCGGCGCACCCCAGTAGACGGGCAGAATGAAGTCGATTCCCGCGGACATGACGTCGCGGAGCTGTCTTTCATGCCAGGCGGGTGAATCGAAGGAGACGGTTTCGGGCTTGGCGACGTGATCCTGGAGGGCGTCGTCGGTCCAGTCGGGGTCGTCCCAGAAGTGCTGGTCGGGCCAGCGGTACCAGTAGAAGTAGTGCGTGCCGACGATTCTCTGGTCGGGTTTGAATGCGGCGGAGATTGCTCGCTGGATATGCTCGCGGTTTGGCGGCTTTAAGCGGCTATGGTGGAAGAGGGTTAGATTTCGCCAGAGGCTGGGATTGTGGTTGTCCGCGAAGGTCAGGCCGGGGGCGAGGCTGAGCGGTACCTCGGTCGGCGGTTGTTGCTCGGGGCGGCATATCTTGATCACGTTGAAGCCCATGCTTCGGCCGATCATGTCGGCGCCTTTGACGCCCCATTCGCTCCAGGGGATCCGGGCCTCGACGATGAAGCCCTGGTCCCGATCACCGGCGTCATTGAGCGTGGTGTCGGGTTTGAGGACGATCTTGAGGTCGATTTTGGACTTGAAGCTCGGCGGCCAGACGTATCCGGGGTAGTGCGAGCCGTCACCGGTTCCTTTGCCCGTGACATTGCTGTATCCACCAGCGGGGCTGAAACCGTACTCGAAAGTGCGTGGCGTTCTGTCCTTGGCTCGCGCGCGATCGACCTCGAAGAAGAACTCGATGGCGTCGTCCTTGAACACTTCGCCGGCGGGGGACGCGTGCGTGCCACGGACGTCGTGGTCGGCGACGTCGGCAGCGAGGTACACGAATGTTTCGTCATAGGCTACGCGACAGGTGAATCGGTCTTCGGTGATCCGTCGGTCTCCGGTCGTCCAGACCAAGGCCTGTTTCCACCCGGTATCGTCGAGGCGCCCGTCGATTAGGATCGGGCAGATCTCGACGGCGACGGCTTGAATCGTCAGATAGGTGCAGATTCCAGTAGCGAGGACGACGACGGAAGTGGCACGGCACATGCATCGTACTCCAAATCGTTGTGCGGGGTCACGTTCTCTCGGGCGCGAGGCGTCCGGTAAGATCATGAGAATCGAATCGCCCGTCGCTGTCCACGCCGGAAGGTTCGACAAAGTGATGGACGGCGTTGGAAACGACGCGAGTTGTGTGGTATAGAAGTATACGCAGAAGGGTTGTCTGCCATGTTCGACAGAGGGCTATATTTGACAGAACCGATATGCGAACCCTTAGGGATGCTTGTCTGCCGGTCAGCAGGCGTACCTGGCGCCTTCGGGTAAGCTGGGCGGCTTGGGCCGGTCTTTAGCAACCCACTTGTACGTAGGGTTCAGTCAAATTTCCCCTCAACGGCATTGCGGTGGATGCCCTCTGCGTTGAAGATTCAGGGGTCCGTTCGACGGACCCCTTTTTTTGTCGAGGGCGCCTTTCGCCTCTGACCCACAGGGAGGTCATCATGCTCACGGTGGTCATCTTCGAGGACTACGGCTACGCGAATCTCCTGCCGCTGACGTACTGGCGGGCGGCGTTCGAACTGCGATGCGGGCGCGATCTGTTGATCGACAAGATTCGTGCCGCGATCGGACCGGCGGAGGTTTCGTTGATGGTTCGGCCGGAGCTCGTGGACGTCGTTTCCGAGCGGTGGGGCCTGCCGGTCAACCAGCCCGCGGCGGGGCCCGCTCTCTTCGTGAACGGCAGGCTTCTCGCGGCGGCGTCTGTTGCCTGGCCGGATTCCCCGTCGATCGGCATGCACGAGCCCGGGATGTGCTTCATCCTGGCTGACGGCGAGCTTGCGGCGTCGTTGACGGCGGACGTCTTTCTGGACTACGGTCGTTTGCTGTCGGCGCTGGAGCCTCACCGAGCGCGCCATCCTCGTCTCGACGTTCGCCTGCCGCGATACGGGATGATCGAGTATCCATGGCAACTGGTTCGGGCCAACGGTCCCGAGTTGGTGCGACAGTGGACCGAGAGGCCGGATTCCGGCATCGAGGGCGAGGTCTGTCAGGGCGCTTACCTGCTGAACGAATCCGGCATTCGGATCGGGGCGGGGAGCCGGATCAAGCCGTGCTCGGTTCTAGACGCCGAGGCGGGGCCGATCGTGATCGGGCGGGACGTGACGATCAGCCCGCAGTGCACGATCGAGGGCCCGTGCTTCATCGGGGACGGGACGCTGGTTCAGCCCGGGGCGACGGTGCGGGACGGGACGACCATCGGTCCGGTGTGCAAGGTGGGCGGGGAGATCGACAACTCGATCATCCACGGGCACAGCAACAAGCAGCACGACGGCTTCCTCGGGCATGCGTATTTGGCCGAGTGGATCAACATCGCCGCGGACTGCATCAACAGCGACCTGAAGAACACGTACGGGGAGGTTTCCGTCCCTGTCAACGGCATCGAGACGCCGACGGGGGAGATGTTCGTGGGGCTGACGATGGGCGATCACAGCAAGGCCGGCATCAACTTGAGTTTCGCGACCGGGTCGGTGGTGGGTTTCGGCTCGAACGTATTCGTGAGCCACTATCCGCCGAAATTCGTTCCATCCTTCAGTTGGTACACGGATGAGGGACGAGATTCGTACGACGCCCAGCGCGGCATCGAAGTCGCCAAGAAGGTCATGGCCCGCCGAAAGGTGGACATGACGCCCGCCGAGGAGCGTCTGTTCCTTTCGCTTCCGGGAATCGTCCGGCGTCACGAGCGCGTGGACGAACGTCCGGAGTAGCCGCATCTGATTTTCCGCCAGTTGTTTCGCGAGCCGGCTTGATCCGCCGTCGTTGTCTGTCCGCCAATAAGGATTGTGGAGGCCTAGATAGGTGTTTGTACGTTGGCGGAGCGGCGTCGGCATGGCGGGCATGTTGTAAGAATTTGTTCGGTGTGAAACGTGAGCGCGGGTCATGGGTATAATGACCAATTGGCGCGGGGCGTGCGCGAGTTCGTAGGCCCTGGATCCTATCACTCAGGTGTGTCAGGACTTGAGGCAAGTCCAGATGATCGGCCGTTTCGGGATGCTGTTGAGCGTATGTGCCTCGGTGGCACTGACGGGGTGTCAGGCCTTCGTGGACAATGCGGATCAGCAGGTCTACAAGCTGATCGAGGAGCGTCAACGGGAGGCCTTGGCGCTCGAATCCGACGCGACGATCGACAAGGAGCGGGTTCCCAAGAAGGTGCCGGGCTCGGCGTATGACTATGTTCCGAGCCCGGTGGACTCGGAGGTGCCGGAGGCGATGCGTTCGACGTCGCGTCCGAGCACGCAGCCGATGACGCCCCCCAGCGGCGGGGCTGTCCCGGGTCCGAGCACGGCTCCCGCGGGTGTGACGCGGATGACCCTGGAGGAGGGGCTGTCTTACGCCTTTCATCACGCGCGGCGATTTCAGACGGCCAAGGAAGACCTTTATCTGGCGGCGCTGGCGCTGACGTTGGAGCGGCACATGTGGGGCCCCCGATTCATGGGGGACATCCAACTCCAGTACGCCAACTACGGGCAGATCCGGGATTTCGACCATGCGATGGCGGCGGTGGCCCAGGTCGCGGTGGAACAACGGCTGCCGTACGGCGGCGAGGTGACCGCCAAGGTCATCAACACGCTGATGCGCGACCTCGGCCGGCGGATCACGACCAACGAGAGCGGCCAGGCGATCATCGAGGCGAACGTTCCGCTATTGCGGGGGGCGGGTCGGGTGGCGCGCGAGAGCCGCTATCAGGCCGAGCGCAACCTGATCTATGCGGCCCGGACGTTCGAACGATTTCGTCGGACGTTCGTGGTCGACGTGGCCAACACGTACTTCAGCCTGTTGTTGACCAAGCAGCAGATCGCGAACGCCAAGCAGAGCTATCGGAGCTTCTTGGGGGACACGGAACGATCGAAGGCGCTCTTCGAGGCCGGTCGGATCATGAACCTGGACGCGCAACGCGCCGAGCAGCGATTGCTGTCGTCCTGGAACCAGGTGGTGGTTGCGGAGGAGTCGTACCAGCGCGGGTTGGATCAGTTCAAGATTCTGATCGGCATGCCGGCGATCGAGCCGTTGGACGTCGCTGACAGCGAGTTCGATCTGAAGGTTCCGGTAGTGGGAGAGGAGACGCTGGTCGAAATCGCCGTTGCGAACCGGTTGGACCTGATCAACGAGCGGGACGCGATCGACGACGCCCGCCGCGGTGTGAAGGTGGCCCAGAATGGTTTGTTGCCGGACCTGAACCTTCGCGGCAACGTGACGTGGGACACGAATCCGAACGAGTTCAACCAGTATCACTACGAGTACGAGCGGACGACGTGGCGGGCCTTCATGGATCTCGAGCTGCCGCTCGACCGCATGGCGGAGCGGAATCGGTATCGGGCGAGCCTGATCGATCTTCGGAGGAGCCAGCGGCGGTACGATCTGGCCGCGGATGAGGTCCGGGCGGAGGTCCGTCAGGCCCGACGTCAGATCGAGTTGGCCCTGACGACCCTGTCGATTCAGCGTCAGAGCATGGAGCTGGCGCTACGACAGCGTGAAGCGGCGGATTTTCGGTTCAATCGAGGGGTGATTAGCAACCGCGACGTGGTGGAGGCGGAGGATAACCTATTGCAGGCCCGAAATGCCCTGGCCCAGGCGGAACGGGGTCTGCGACAGGGAATTCTTCAGTTTTACCTTGATGCGGGGATGATCCGTGTGAGCGACGACGGGAAACTGCTCGATTTCGAGGGCCCTAATCGGTAGAATGGCAAATGTTAAGGGGAATCCGCTGACCGAAGCGACCTTCCAGAGCGTGACAACGTGACTCGATTGACAGAGCCTGAAATCCTGGCGACGCGTGCCCAGCGTTCATCCATTCCCGGTTTGCAGTCGGTCGGACCGCGGCGGGAGATCCCGGAGCGTCCGAAGCCCGCGCCTGCGGCCAAGCGTCTGAGCAAGCTCTGGCTCATGCTGCCCCTGCTGCTCGTGGCGGCGTCGGCGTGTACGTGGTACTTGGTTCATCGCTACCGCGCCTCTCGCATCGAGCCGGACGTTACTTACTTTGAAATCGACCGGATGAGCTTTCCGGTCATTTTGACGGCCAAGGGGGAGATTAAGGCCAAGAAGAACACGGAGATTCGGTGTGAGGTGGAGGGGCGCAGCACGATCGTGTGGCTGATCGAGGAAGGCAAGCAGGTCAAGGAAGGCGACTTGCTCGTGGAACTGGCCAACGACGGCGGCGGGACGGGTTCGAGCATCGACGACCGCATCAAGAAGGAGGAGATCGACACGGCCACGGCCAAGGCGGCGCTCGAGAACGCGCAGAAGAACCACGAGATCCAGCTCGACCTGAACGAGAGCAACATTCGCAAGGCCAGGTTGACGCTGGAGCTGGCCGAGCTGCAACTCAAGAAGTACGTCGAGGGCGACGCCGTTCAGGCGGAAGAGGCCGCGAAGCTGGCGCGCGAGGAGGCCAAGGCCGTTCTTGATCGCCGGGAGGATGATTACACGACCAGCAAGCAGCTCTTCGAACGGGGCTACATCACCAAGACGGAGCACGAGAACGACAAGTTCCTGGAGTACAAGGCCCGGCTCGAGCTCCAGAAGGCCAAGCTCAGCGAGGAGATCGTCACGACGTACTCCCACCAGCTTGCACTGAGGCAGATGCAGTCGGCGATGGAGGAGGCCAAGAAGGACCTGGAGCGGACGATCAAGCGGGCCGAGGCCGAGGCCGCTCAGAGCAAAGCAAATCTGGAGGCCAAGGAGGCGCTCTACGGCATTCAGGAAGACAAGCTGAACAAGCTGAAGCAGCAACGAGAGAACCTCAAGATCCACGCACCGGGCCCGGGGATGGTGGTCTACCATCGGAGCAACCGGTACTGGGATACTCAGCGGATCGAGGTGGGGGCCAGCGTCCACGAGAGGCAGGCGATGATCGATCTGCCCGACCCCTCGGTGATGCAGGTCGAGGTCAAGATCAACGAGTCGCAGATGGATAAGCTGGATTCCGACCTGCCGGTGACGGTGGAGGTGGAGGGCATCTCCGGCGTGCGGTTCACGGGTCAGGTGACCAAGCTTGGCGTACTGGCCGATTCGCAGAACCGATGGTTGAATCCGAACCTGAAGGAGTACACCAACGAGGTCACGCTCGATCAGACGCACGCGGATCTGAAGCCGGGCATGTCCGCGACGGCGGAGATCCTCGTCACGCAGCTCGAGAACGTCCTGGCCGCACCGGTCCAGTGCGTGTTCACGAAGGGCGGACACTCCTACGTCTTCTTGGCCAACGGTGACGGCGGGTACAAGGAGGTCAAGCTCGGCCTGGCCAGTACGGAGTACGTCGAGGTCATCGACGGCCTTCAAGAGGGCGACAAGGTGTGCCTTGCCGTGACCGACGAGATGAAGCGGACGCTGCCCACCGACGTGGCGTCAGCCGAGGCGACCAAGGCCCTTCAGCAGATCGTCACTGAGAACGCCGAGAAGCGCGGGGGCAAGCGGGACAAGCGCCCGGGTAATCCCGAGACCCCGAAACGGGAGACGCCTGCCAAGCCGGAGGCTGCTAGGAAGAACCAACCCAGCGTCCCCGGTAAGTAATCATCCGTTCGCAACATCCACCACCTACCATCGTTTATGCCGGTAGGGAACCCGCTCCGGGGCTCCTTGCCTGTTTCCACATTGAGCCAGCCGAAGATTGGGCTTGAAATACGGGTTCGCGTGTCGTTTGATGGCGAGCGACCTTGATTGGGAGGTGTTTTCAAATGGCCTGCAAGGACATGGCTCGGCGAGAGTTTCTGAGGACGCTGGCGGCGACGGCGGTGGCGTCCGGGGCGGGCTCGGGAGTGTCCCTGGCGGCGGCGCCGTCGGGCAAGGCCCTCAAACGCCGGCCGAACGTCCTCGTGATCATGTCCGACGAGCACAACGCGTCCGTGACCGGGTGTTACCGAAACCGGCTTGCGCGGACGCCGAACCTCGATCGGCTGGCCGAGCGGGGCGTGACGTTCGACGGGGCGTACACGAACTCGCCGCTGTGCGTTCCGTCGCGGTCGGCGTTTACGGCCTGCAAGTACATCAGCCGCGTCGGGGCGTGGAGCAACAACTGTTGGTTGCCCAGCGACGACGTGCCCTCGATCGCTCGCGTGATGAACGCCGCGGGATACGAGTCTCTGCTGTGCGGCAAGCAGCACTACGATCGCACCCGGCGCTACGGCTTTACCGAGATCGGCGGCAACATGAACGCCTCGTTCAAGACGGGAACGGGGCGTCGTCGACGCGCGGAGGATACAAGCGTCAATACCAAGGCGCGCGACGGTCGGTTCAAGGACTTCCACGTGGGGGACGATTCGAGCATTCTCAGTCATGACCGGCGGGTGACGGCGGGGGTGACGGACTTCCTGGGCAAGCGGAAGCGGTCGGACAAGCCGTTCTTCCTGTTTGCCGGCTATCTTGCGCCGCACTTTCCATTGATCGTTCCGGAGTCGTTTTGGCGGGGCTACCAGGACAAGGTGGCGATGCCGGAGTTGCCGGCGGGGCACGCAGAGTCTCAGCCGCTGAACTACCAGCATCTGCGTAGGGGCTTCGGCGTGGTCGAGACCGACCCGAGACTCGTCAAGCTGGGGCGCGAGCTCTACTACGGCCTGACGCAGTGGTTCGACGAGCAGGTCGGCAAGGTGCTCGATGCGCTGGCCAAGAGCGGCCTGGCCGAGGACACGGTGGTGATCTACACGACCGACCACGGCGAGAACATGGGCGAGCACCATCTGTGGTGGAAGAACTGCATGTACGAGCAGGCGGCGCGGGTGCCGCTGATCGTGAGTTGGCCCGAGCGGTGGACGGGCGGTCAGCGTCGCTCGGGGGCGTGTTCGATGGTCGACGTGGTTCGGACGATCGCCGAAATCGGTGGGGCGGACGTGCCGGACGACTGGAACGGCGCGTCGTTGTGCGGTTGGCTGGACGATCCGAAGGCCAAGTGGCGCGACGTTGCGGCCAGCGAGTACTACGGGCACAACATCGCCTCGGGCTTCGCGATGCTGCGGACGGGGCCTTACAAGTACGTCTACCACACCCGCATGGACGCGGATCACGGCCCACAACGGGAGCTTTACGATCTGAGCAAGGATCCGGGGGAGTTCAAGAACATGTCCGGCGAGGCGGGTCAGGCCTCGCGGATCGAGCAGATGCACAAGGCGCTGGTAAGAGAGCTGGGTCGCGAGCCGGACGAGAGCGAGCAGATCTGCCGGCACGATTACGCGAAGGGGTATGGGCGGTCGGGGCCGGGCGAGAGGCGAAGTGGTGGTCGGACAGGCAAGGGAATGGGTAGGCAGGGGCGGCGCGCGGTCAGGTAGGACATGTCGGAGAAGGCTGAATGAACGACTCATTACCGGAACGGGCACTGACGCATGCGGACTTGCTTCAGCTCAAGCGGCTGAACACGCCGACGATCTACAACGGTTGGGAGCAGGTGACTCGGCACGATGCGGCGGCGGACTGCTTCAATCGGGAGGAGGTTCGCGACTTCATGCCGCGGATGGGGCCGATGGTGGGCTATGCGGTGACGGTGGTGATCGAGCCGAGCAAGATCGAGCATCGGCAGGCGCTGCCGGATGCGTGGGGGGCGTATCGGCGGTACGTCGCGTCGGTGGGGGCGCCGAAGATCGTAGTCATCCAGGACATCGACAGGCCGGCGGTGATCGGGTCGTTTTGGGGGGAGGTCAACGCCAACGTGCATCGGGCGTTGGGGTGTGTGGGGACGATCACGGACGGGGCGATCCGCGACGTCGACGAGATCACGAACGCGGGTTTCAAGGCGATCGCGCGGCGGTTGTGCGTGGGGCATGCGCATGCCTGGCCGGTGCGGTGGGCATGCGAGGTCGAGGTTTTCGGGACGCCGGTTCGTCCGGGGGATCTGATCCATGCGGACAAGCATGGCTTTCTCGTGATTCCGCCGGAGGACCAGCCTCGGCTGCTCGAGGCGGTGCGGTTCATGGACGCCAACGAGTGCAACACGATCATCTCGGCGGCTCGCGAGGCGGCGGGGGCGTCGACCGAGGACGTCCTGGAACGTCTGGACGACGCGCAGGGGCGGTTTCGCAAGGCGGTGCGGGAGAAGTTCGGCGAGGGGGGGGAGTGGTAGGGGCGCGTTTGGCGGCGTAGCGGACGGGGCTTCTGACATGACACGAAGCACGGGGCCGCGGAACGCCGTGCTGATTCAGGATGGTGTGTCTTGCTGCCCGACGCCTGTACCGTCGGGATGATCCTTCTGTGCGGACCCATGCCACCCGACTCGACCGTCAATCAAGATCTAGGAAGGCGCCGGTTCGGCTACCCCGCTGTTCGGCTCGGCGGGAGCCTCGCCCTCCCGGGGGGATTCTGTCGCTACAGCTCGCGTTTGCTCAGCTCGACCGGGGAGGCGGTCTTGCCGGTCAGGGGCGTTAGGCGGAAGCGGTAGCTGTAGGGTTTTGCCGGGAGGCAGTACTCGGGGTGCGTGAGCGCGCCCCAACTGTTGTCGCCTCCGACGCCCATCTGCTTGTAGTCGAGGTTGACGGTGACGGTGTTTCGATGGTGCAGCTCGTTCGTGTGCGTGGCGGCCTCTAGGTCGCGCATGCTGAACGGCCAGGCGCTGGCCTCGATCAGCGGCAGTCCGGTGGCCAGCAGGCCGAGGCCGTTCTTGTCGGTGATGGCGACCCATCGGGTATCCGTCTTGTTGCCGGTCTCCTGGGGGTAGACGTACAGGTGGTACTGCTCGGCGACGGGGCCTGAGTAGACGTCGACAGCGGCGCCGGTCTTGCGGTCCCAGTAGCTCTCGTGCGGGCCCCGGCCGTACCAGGTCATGGTGTCGAACTCACCGGGCATGGCCATCTGCATGCCGAAGCGGGGCAGGTCGGGCAGCTTGCCGCCGGGGGTGAAGCCGGCCTCGACGACGACGTCGCCGCTGCCGTGGATGGTGTAGGTGTTCTTGTAGGACGACTTGGCCGCGGGCAGCGTGCAGTCGACGGTGACGCGAACGACTTGCGGCTTGATCTGCTCGGCGGTCACGGAGTTGACCTTGCGGTCCGGACCGGCGAGGCGCCAGATGCCCTGACGCCGGGGCATATGGTTGCCGCGGTCGTTGTCGATGGGCGCCCGCCAGAAGTTCGGCTCGAGCGGCGAGGCGAGCAGCTCCTTGCCGCCGACCCTGAACGACTCGATGGCGCCGGTCTTCTTGCCGATCTTCAGGACGAAGCTCTTCCCGCTGACGGTGACAGCCTGGTCGGACTGGACGAGCTCGAGCGGCGGCATCTTGGCCACGTCGAGCTTCTTGGCGGTCGGTGCCTTGAACGGCAGCTCGAACTGATCCCAGGCGACGACGTGGCCTCGCTTGGCCCAGGAGGCGTCCTTGGCCAGGGCGAAGGTGACGGTGAGCCAGCATTCGGTGCCGGGCTTCAGGTCGGGTTTCTGGTAGGGGATCGTGATCTCCTGGGAGCTTCGCGCTGGGATGGACAGCTTGGGGAGCTTGCCCTTCTGGAGGACCTTGCCGTCGGCCTTGACCTGCCAGGTCGCCTCGACGAAGTCCAGGGGGATGAAGTCGTACTTGTTCTGGATGCGGACCTTGCCCTTTGCCAGGTCGACGGGGTGGACCTTGATGTACTGGTAGACCTTCTTGACCTCGTGGATCGAGGGGTTGAGCTTTCGGTCGGGCTGGACGATTCCGTTGCAGCAGAAGTTTCCGTCGTTGGGGATGTCGCCGTAGTCGCCGCCGTAGGCCCAGAATTCGGTTCCGCCGGGGTCTTTCTTGAGGTCGTCGGGGTTGAATGTGAGCCAGAGCACGGCGGACGCGGGGGGCGCAGCGTCGAGCTTGTTGAGGCTGCCGGCCGAGAGGGCGCGGTTGCAGATGCGGACGGGACCGATCGCGCCGCGGAAGCGACGGTCGTTGGCCTCGGAGTTCCGCCCGACGTTGACGGGCCACTCGCAGTGTCGGATCTCAGCGGCGCAGGGCTTTGAGGCCACGAGCTTGCCGTCGATGTAGAGCTTCATTTCCTTGCCCTCATAGGTGCCGGCGATCTGGTGCCACTTGCCGATCCAGTCCTTTGGCAGTGGGGCCTTGGCGACGATCCACTTCTGATCGTAGATGAAGAACTCGAGCTCCTTGCCGCCGTCGGCGACCTTGAGGGCGTATTGCGTGTCGCCCTTGCCGACGATGGGGCCATGTGTCGTTGTCGGTTCGGGCTTGACCCATGCCTCGAGCGTGAGCTGCTTGCCGGTGACGTCGAGGCTCTTGTCGAAGGGGAGGACGACGCAGCCGTCGGCGACGGCCTTGCCGCCGGCAGGGCCGTCGACGAGCTTGCCGTAGACCGCGCCGTCGTTGGCCTGCTGGCTCCGGTCGCGGACCATGGTTCTGGGCTCGGACTTCTTGCGGAGGCCTTGGTCGGCGTAGTCCCAGATGCATCCGCCCTGCAGGGGCTTGTACTTCTCGATGGCGTCCCAGTAGTCCTGGAAGTTGCCCACACTATTGCCCATGGCGTGGGCGTACTCGCAGAGGATGAGGGGGCGGTTGGGGTCGGTCTTGGCGTAGGCCACGATGTGCTTGATGGGTGAGTACATCGGGCAGACGATGTCGGTGTGGGGCTTCCTGCCCGCCCGTTCGTAGTGGACAAGGCGGGTGGGGTCGCGCTGTTTGATCCAGGCGCTGGTCGCCTCGAAGTTGCATCCGTCGCCGGCCTCGTTGCCGAGCGACCAGATGATGACCGACGGGTGGTTCTTGTCGCGCTCGACCATTCGGATCGTCCGGTCCATGTGGGCCTTCTTCCATTCGGGGCGGTTTCCGAGCGTTCGGTCGCGGTGGTAGCCCATGCCGTGCGATTCGATGTTGGCTTCGTCGATGAGGTAGATGCCGTATCTGTCGCAGAGCTCGTACCACTTGGGATCGTCGGGGTAGTGGGAGGTTCGGACGGTGTTGATGTTGTTCTGCTTGAGGATCTGGATGTCCTGGATCATCCGGCTGAGGGGGATGGCGCGGCCGTGGTCGGGGTCGTGCTCGTGGCGGTCGACGCCCTTGACGTAGATGGGCACGCCGCTTACGAGGAGTTGGCCGCCCTTGAGCTCGACCTTGCGGAAGCCGAAGTTCGTCCGCTGGACCTCGAGGATCTTCCCGGCGGCGTCCTTTAGGGTGACTCGGACGGTGTAGAGGTTGGGCGCCTCGGCCGACCACTTGGCGGGGTTGGGCACGTCGGCGGACATCTCGACCGTTGCCTCGGCGTTTTCGCCGATCTGGCTGATGGCCTCCGACATGAGGGGGCTCTTGCCGACGGGCTTTCCTTTGTCGTTTAGGAGCGTGACCTCGACGGTGTGGGCGCCGGCGGGGGTCTTGCCGAAGTTTCGAATCGAGGCGGTGACGGTCAGGACGGCGTCCTTGTAGTCGTTATCCAGATCGCACCGTGCCCAGAAGTCGCGGACGTGGACGTTCGGTGTCGAGAAGAGGTAGACGTCGCGGTAGATGCCGCTGAGCCGCCACATGTCCTGGCACTCGAGGTAACTGCCGTCGGACCACCGGTAGACCTCGGCGGCCAGGAGGTTCTTACCGGGTTGGAGGTATGGGGTGATGTTGAACTCGGCCGGGGTCATGCCGCCCTGGCTGTAGCCGACCTTCTTGCCGTTGATCCAAAGGTAGCAGGCGCTCTGGACGCCGTCGAAGTGGAGGAAGGTCTGGCGATCCTTCCATGCCGCGGGGACGGTGAACTCGGTTCGGTACGAACCGACGGGGTTGTCGTCGTGGGGGATGTGGGGCGGGTTCGGGGGGAAGCAGTAGCGGACGTTGAGGTAGATCGGCCGGCCGTAGCCCTGGAGCTGCCAGTTGCTGGGAACGGGGATCATCTTCCAGGCGCTGTCGTCGAAGTCGGGCTTGTAGAAGGTCTGGGGTCGGTCGGCGGGCTTGACGACCCAGTTGAATTTCCACTTGCCGTTGAGCGACTTGTGGAACGGCGAGGCATCTCGCGTCGCTTGCGCGGCCTGGGTGTCGTCGGCGTAGGGCATGAGGGTGCAGTGGGCGGGCTCCTTGTTCTGCCCGATCATGTCGGGGTTCTCCCAGTCATTAACCGGGGCGGGCTTGTCGGGCGCTGCGGCGAGCACGCTGACGACACAGAGGGCTCCGAACGTCATCCAAATCAGGGAACTCATCACGTTTGCACCTTTGCGTATTGTTGTGTTTCTGGTTGCTTCGATCATACGAAGAACAGGGGTCGTCGCGTCACGTCTCGTCGAGCACTTTGACGCCGTCGACGACGCGACACACGTGAACGGCGTACTTGTCGGCATAGTCCGGATGGCTGCGCGGATAGGCGGCGTCCACTGCCGTCTTCAGCGAATCCACGGCCTCGGCTCGGACCAGCGCGCCGGCGGCGCCCTTGTCGCCTCCGCCGAGCATCCGCTCGCCCAGGACGCCATCGACGGTTCGGGCGACGTCGCACATGGTCTCCAGCTCGGGTCCGGAGATTCTGTACTGGTCTCGCAGGCCGATGCCGTCGGTCCGGAAGATGTCGCCGACGGCGTCGATGTCGCCGGCCTTCCATGCGTCCATCATTCGGTAGAACCGTTGTTGTGCGCCGAAGATGTACTTCATTCGGTCGCAGAGATCGGCGTGATCGGCCTTGAACGTGGAGGCTATCCGGTCGTACAGGGCCTGGTCCTTGACGTCGGCCAGGGAAGTGATGTCGAAGCCCTTGCCCCGGGCTAGCTCCACCAGCCGCTCGCATTCTGTTCTGCGGGCCTTGTAGGTCGATTTTTCGAGGCCGGGGCGGACGGTACCGGTGTCCATGACGACGATGCGGAGGTCCTCGCCTCCGCGGCCGAGAGGGACGTAGTCGATGGTCTTGCTCTTCGGATTGTAGTGCGTACCCATGCCGGCCTTGGCGAAGAGGATCATGATCTGGTCGAGCTGGCCGCAGGGGGAACCGATGTACTCGTTCTCGACGGCCTGTGCCATGTCAACGATTCGGAATCGGTCTTCGATCTCGATGCGGTTGGCGTCGAGGATGGAGAGGATCAGGTTCAGCGTGAGCGAGGCGCTTCTGGACATGCCTCCGCCGGGGATGTTCCCGTAGAGGACGCCGTCGATACCGGTTTTCAGGTCGAGGCCGGCCTTTCGGAGGACGTGGTCGACGCCGTAGGGGAAGCGCGCCCAGGTGTCGGCGATCTCAGGTGATCGGGGGGCGGGTACTTGGCCGACCGGGAAATCGACGACGCCGTCGTCAGGGAAGTTGCCGCTATAGAGCCTGATACGTCCGGAGTCGTTGGGCTTGTACGCCAGCCAGATGAACCGGTCGGTGCCGACGCCGAAGAGCTCGGTGCCGTTGTAGTCGCCGTGTTCCACGCCGAGGCAGAAGCGGGAGGAGGTCCGTCTGACCTTGGCGCCCTGGATGTCGATTCCGGTGTCGGTCGCCAGTCTCCGCAGGGTCTCACGTGCCGCGGCGTCCGGGTTCGTCGATTCGGTTGTCACTCGTCACCTGTCGGTCGTTCGTCGAAGGATGTCGCTGTCGTTCCTGCCTTCCACCGGTGCGACTCCGTTGGCTACCGGAACTTGATGTACAGGCAGATGGTCACGGCGATCACGGCCGCCCCGAGCCAGAGTACCGCCGGGGTGGGCCGCATATCGAACTCGGCCCTCACGGGCATGGTCTTTGGCTGCCTCAAGGGCCAGATGAGGGTCACGACGAGCATGGCAAGGATGAGGATGCCGAACGTGATGGCCATGTGGTTGAGGTAGGCCATCGAGCTGAGTTCGTATACATGTCCCCAGAAGCCCCCGGGAGGGACGACCTCGGTGGCGCCGGGGTGGTTTCTGTGATAGCACCAATCAATGACTAGCTTGGGAATGTGGCAGAATCCGTAGATTGGCACATTGAGGGCCATGGCCGTGATGGCGGCGGCGGAGGGGGCGCGTTTGACGATCAGGCCGAAGACGAACGCGCAGAGGATGCCGGGGGTGATGTAGCCCTGGACGGACTGGATGTAGTTGAAGATGCCCTGGAACCTCGGATTGTCGAGGCTCGGGGCGATGAGCGTGCAAGCCAGGAGCATGAAGAGCAGGGTGGTGACTCGTCCGATCCAGACGAGGGATTTCTCGGATGCGTTCGGTTTGACGTGTCGCTTGTAGAGGTCCATGGTGAAGATGGTGGAGGCGGAGTTCAGCATGGATGCGAGCGAGCTGATGACCGCGCCGGCGATAGCGGCGAAGATGAAGCCCCTCAGGCCGGGGGTTATCAGGTTCTTGATGAGCACGGGATAGGCCGCGTCGTTCTTGGCGGCCACTTCTTCGTGGTAGAGCTGCAGCGCCATGATGCCCGGGAAGACCATGAGGAACGGGATGATCAGCTTGAGGCTGGCGGCGAAGATGATGCCGAGCTGGCCTTGTCTGAGGGTCTTGGCGGCGAGCGTTCGCTGCGTGATGAATTGGTTGAGCCCCCAGTAGTAGAAGTTGGGGATCCAGATGCCCACGACGAGGGCCGTCCAGGGGATGATAGGGTGGTCGGCGGGGAGGAACATGTGGAGCTTGTCGGCGTTGGTCTGGTTGAAGTAACGGATGCCGTTCATGAGGAGCGTGTATCCGCCGGAGGCGGCGCTGCTGGCTGGGCTCAGCTTCCCGACAGCGACGAACCCCAAGACCATGGTGATCGCTCCGCCGATGAGGAGGGCCGAGCCTTGGAACAGGTCGGCCCAGGCGACGGCCTTGAGTCCGCCCCAGATGGTGTAGAGGGCGGCGATACAGCCGATGAGCCAGATGCCGGTCGTGAGATTCATGTCGAAGATAACGTGCAGGGTTAGCCCGCCCGAGTAGACCACCGCGGAGATGGCCACGATGACGTACATGATCATGACGAAGACGGCCATGATCGCGCGGGCGGCGGCGTTGTAGCGGTATTCGAGGAACTCGGGGATGGTATAGATGCCGCTCTGGAGGAACTTCGGCAGGAACAAGAGCGAGACGAAGACGAGGGTGATGGCGGCGACCCACTCGTAGCTGGCCACGGCGAGCCCCATTCCCGCGCCTTGCCCGGACATGCCGACGAAGTGCTCGGTCGAGATGTTCGCGGCGATGAGCGAGAAACCGATGAGGGGCCAAGTCAGTCCCCGGCCGGCCAGGAAGTAGTCCTCGCCTGTTTCCTCCTTGCGGCTCTTGTACATGCTGACGCCGACGACGACGACAAAGAAGGCGACGAAGATGCTTATGTCCAGAAGGTTCAATTCCATGGCTGTCTCCGACGAGGTCTGTCTCTGACGAGGCCCATCCGCGACGGGGCCCATCCGCGACGGAGCCCGTTTGCGACGGGGGACATCTCCCGTTTGGGGTCTGTTCGCCGCGCAACCGAGGCGGGCAGGGCGATAGTGTATCCGGTTCGGGTCGCGGCCTCAATTCGTTCGTTTGATCGCTTGGGGCTTCGGTGGTATCGTCGCGGGCACGTCGTATGGCGGCGGTATTGAGGCTCACTTGGAAAGGGCGAACGGCATGATGGGTGGCGACAGGATGACGGTTCTTTCGGCGGTGACGGTCGTGCTTCTGGCGGCATGCTGCATGGCGAGCGCGGCCCAACCGACGGTCGAGCTTCTCTGGCCGAAGGGGGCGCCGGGGGCCAAGGGCGACAAGGCCGGCGACAAGCCCTCTTTGAGGGTCTACCTGCCGGACAAGGCCAAGGCGACCGGCTGCGGGATCGTGATCTGTCCTGGCGGGGGTTACGGGAACCTGGCGATGGATCACGAGGGGTACAAGGTGGCCGAGTGGCTCGACTCGATCGGCGTGGCGGGGTTCATCTTGACGTACCGTCACAGTGGGACGGGCTACCGGCATCCCGCGCCGCTTCAGGACGCGCAGCGGGCGATTCGAACGGTTCGGTTTCGGGCGAAGGAGTGGGGGGTGGATCCCAATCGGATCGGGATCATGGGGTTCAGCGCCGGCGGGCATCTGGCGTCGAGCGCGGGTACGCACTTCGACAAGGGCGACAAGGGCGCCGCGGACCCCATCGACCGCGTGAGTTGCCGGCCTGACTTCATGGTTCTGGGGTATCCGGTGATTTCGTTCACGCGCGAGTTCACGCACGTCGGCTCGAAGAACAACCTATTGGGTAAGGATCCGAGCAAGGAGCTCGTCGAGCTGTTCTCGAACGAGCTGCAGGTGACGCCTGAGACGCCGCCGACGTTTCTCGTGCACGCCGATGACGACAAGGGGGTCCCGCCGGAGAACTCGGTGGTGTTTTACTTGGCGCTGAAGAAGGCGAAAGTCCCGGCCGAGATGCATATCTATCTGAAGGGCGACCACGGATTCGGCATGCGGAAGACGGGGCTGGACTCAGAGACGTGGACGGTTCGGTGCGCGGATTGGATGCGGAGCATGGGGATGCTGGGCGGGAAGTGACGGGTATTCGAGTGTGTGCGCTCCAGAGTTCGTCGGGTGGCGTTTTCCTGAGGGATGGGGAGCTCGAACTGCCGACCGGATTCGTGTTCCCCACCGCTGAAGCGATGGGCCACCCACTGTGTCGGAGCCGCCCTGTGCATCGGCGCGAGTAGTCGCGGGAAGGGACGGCGCGATGGTCTCGACCAGCGGGTCGCCGGCGGAGATCACGGTTCGGGCGGTGGTGCTCGGGGTGGTGCTTTCGGTCGTCCTGGCCGGGGCGAACGCGTACCTGGGGCTGTTCGCTGGGATGACGGTCTCGGCGTCGATTCCGGCGGCGGTGGTCTCGATGGGGGTCTTCCGGATCCTGCGTCGCGGGGGGATTCTCGAGAACAACATCGTGCAGACGGCGGCGTCGGCGGGCGAATCGCTGGCGGCGGGGGTGATCTTCACGCTTCCGGCGCTGGTCATTCTCGACTTCTGGACGGACTTCAGCTTCACGTGGGTCACGTTGATCGCGGGGCTCGGGGGGATCCTCGGGGTCTTGTTCACGATTCCGCTGCGGCGGTCGTTGATCGTCGAGGGGAAGCTGGCGTTTCCGGAGGGGGTGGCGACGGCGGAGGTTCTGAGATCGGGGCAGGAGGGCGGGGCCGGTGTTCGGCTGATCGCGCAGGCGGCGCTGGCGGGGGGGTTGTTCAAGTTCGGCGAGGCGGGGCTGCGGCTGTGGACGGGGGTCTTGGAGGTCGGTCGGGGCGTCGGGGGGTCCGTGTTCTACTTCGGCTCGAACTTGAGCCCGGCGCTGCTGAGCGTGGGCTACATCGTC
>JAFGLZ010000056.1 GCA_016927755.1 Phycisphaerae bacterium | reverse complement strand
GGCGATGAGCCAGTCCTTGTACGCGCCGATGTAGCCCCACTTGGGCTTGTCCTTGGCGCCGGGTTTGGCGGGGAGTGAGAAGGTCGCGAGCGTCTTGCCGTTGGTGGCGTCGAGGACCAGGCACTTCTCCTGCGCGAGCAAGTAGACGCGATCGGCGGTGACGACGAAGTTGCTGCCTCGGGCGTTCGCGCCGGGGATGTGGACCTGGTTATAGGTGGTGTCGAAGGGGTTGTCTTTGTAGGTGCTGTCGTAGTAGACGCCGAAGGTTCCGAGATCGAGGGCGGATCGTCGCCAGAGGACCTGGCCGGTGTAGACGTCTCTTGCGCTGAAGACGTCGTTGCCTTCGATGAAGAGTCGTCCGCCGAGGATCTGCTCGGGCGGGCCGTGGCCGTGGCGGGGCAGGACGTCGTGGTGCGTATTGCCGCCGAACCATAGCAGGCCGAGAGGGGCGCGGACGACGGCGTCGTCGGATTTGACGGTGTTGGCGGAGTCGCCGTATTGGTGGGTCCAGTCGTCGGCGCCGGGGAGCGGGCCCTCTCGGGTCAGCAGGACGTGGCCGTCGCGGAGTGTGACCTTGGCGCCGGGCAGCGCGAGTGTCCTGGCGAGCGAGGCGAAGGCGTCTTGGTCTTTCTTGTCGGCGATGGGCAGGTATGCGAGGCCGCCGTAGGGTCGCATCGAGGCGTAGATGGCCTTGAGGGCGGTCTCGGGTCGGTCGAAGCCGGCGGACGGGAGGTCTTCGACGAGGGTCACGGCGGCGATGTAGGGCGGGGCCTGGAATGTGGTGGGGTCTCCGACTTGGGCGGCGATCCGCTTGCCATAGGTTCCGGCGTCGTCGAGCCTTTTGCGGAGGTCGGCGACCTTGGTCGGGTCGGGATCGACGGCGACGACGGTGAAGTCGGATTGGGCGGCAAGGGCCTCGGCGAGCCGGCCGGTCTTGAGGCCGAAGACGAGGCAGACGCCCTTGTCGACGGGGGCGTGTTTGAGAATGTCCGCGGCGAGCTTGGATTCCGGGACGGCGGTGGGCGTCGTGGTGGCCTGGAGGGCGAGCATCTTGGGCTCGGTCTTGTCGGGTCCGAAGGCGTAGAGCCGGCCCTCGAGGGTGACGACGAAGAGGCGGTCGTCGGCGGCGACGATTCGGGCGACCATTCCTTGGATCTTGGCGGACCAGACGGCGTTTGGCTTTCCCGGTTTCGATACGTCGACGGCCGAGACGACGTCCTTTCCGCCGGCGTAGAGGCGGTCGCCCGACTTGATGAGGGCACCGGTCGCGTCGACGTTGCACTCCCAGAGGGTGGGGAAGTCCCAGCGGTACTTCGTCCTCTCGTATTGGCGTCCGGTGATCTTGCTCTTCTCCTTGACCTTGTAGTCGGCGCGCTTGAGGTCCTTCATGCCGCGGGCGACGACGGCGTTTCCGGCGAAGTAGCAGACGTCGGGGGCCAGGACGGGGAACGCGTCGTTGGTCATGGCGGGGTATGAGCTCTTTCGCGTCCACATGGTGTACATCTTGCCGGTGGCGAGGTCGTACATGGCGGTGTTGAGGCCGCGATGGTTGAAGTAGACGTTGCCGACGGCAGAGACGTGGGAGCCGCCCTCGAGCTTCCGGCTCGGGCTGTCGGCGCCTTGATGCCCTTTGCTTCCGCTGAGGTGGTAGTAGAGGATCTCGCCGGTGCGACGGTCGAGGCAGGCGGGGACGGATCGTCCGCAGGGCACGATGAGGCGGTCGCCGACGGCGGCGATGGCGCCCTGCGGGGCGATGTTACCGAAGCCGATGGCACCGCCGTGGGGTTGGTCGGTGTACTCGGGGCCGGAGCCGTCGTTGGTCCAGACGGTCTTGCCGGTCTGGGCGTCGAGGGCGTGGACGAAGGCGCCCATGAAGGGCCAGATGCTGGCGCCGAAGTAGACCACGCCGTCGGCGACGACGGGTCCGCCGCGGGCGGGCCAGGCGGAGATGAGCCGGCTGTTGCCGAGGATCTTTCTCGCGCCAGCGCCGCCGTGGATCTTCCATCGCAGCGAGCCGCGCTGGACGTCGAGGCAGTAGAGGCAGCCGTCGTCGCTGACGAAGTAGAGGTTGTCCTTCCAGGCGGCGGGGGGGAAGCGGACGGGCCCGTCGGCGTAGAACCGCCACTTTTCGGCGCCGGTTCGCGTGTCGAGTGCGGTGACGCGGTCGTTTCGGTTCGAGCCGACGACGAGCGTCTGGCCGATGACGATCGGTTCGTAGGCTCGGTCGAAGGGCATTCGATCCTGGTTGATGGGGTCTTCCCAGGCGGGCTCGAGGGCGGGGTACTGGCGGACCCAGTGGAGATGGAGCTCCGGCGGCAGGTTCGCCGGAGAGGCGGCGCTGCGGTTGGCGTCATAGCGCCATTGGGGCCAGTCGGCGGCCAGGGAACGTTGAACCGAGAACACCAGGGCGACGCAGAAGGTCGCTCGGACAAGCGAGGTCAATCTCATGAACGTAGCAGCCCCCAGCTAGACGGCCCGCAGCAATGAACGAACGGCGTGCTCCCGAGAGCGTTCGATGGATAGCTCATGTTCTCACGCATTGGGGTGCGACCTCCGGCCCGAATTCGTGTCCCCACCGCTGAAGCGATGGGGCACCCCTTGCTAGCGGTCAGTTCGCGCATCTTTGCCGGCAGTTCAGTTCGGAAGGTTCCATCAGGACGAGACCTCATGCAAGCGGGTGGCGTGCGGGTCGCCGGTTCGGCGTCCAGCCCCGGTGATCGCGTCGGACCCTCCATCGACATCAGTCTATTGGATTCTGTCCGGATCACAAACACGTTAGGAAGGCGATAAAGTCGCGCAGGACTCGCGTACCGGCGCTCGGCGATCACAAGTCAGTCGGCGGCAATACGGCGCGGGAGCGTGTCGGGGCGCCGGTCAGGCGTGATAGAGCCCGAACTCCCGGATCGTGTCGAACATGGCCAGGACGTTCTCGACGGGGGTTTCCTCGAGGATGTAGTCGTGGCTGGCGCCGGCGACGTAACCGCCGCCGGGCATCATGATCTCGAGGACCTTCCGCGTGCCGGTGGTAACGCTCTCGGGGGAGCCGTCGATGAGGACGTGGTGGGAATCGATTGCGCCGTTGAGGAGGATCTTGTCGCCGAATTCGGCCTTGAGGGTGTGAGGGTCCATGCCGGCGCAGTCGGGCTGGAGGGCGTGCAGCCCGTCGAGGCCCGCGTCGATCATCATGGGGATGAGGGGGGCGAAGCCGCCGCAGCAGTGGAGTTGGACCTTGAGCCCATAGGCGTGGCCCAGGTCGATGAGACGCGCCACGTGCGGCAGCATGAACCGCTTGAAGAGGTCGGGCCCCAGGAGGGGTCCGGTCTGGCCGCCGAAGTCGTTGCCGATGAAGAAGACGTCGATGACGTCGCCGGCCGCGTCGAAGATTCGTTGGCTGACTTCCGCGTAGTAGTCGACGAGGTGTTGGATGACGGCGTCGACGATGTCCGGGTCGGTGTACATCTTGACGTAGAGGTTCTCCATTCCGAGCAGGTCGATGGCGTCGTGCCAGAAGGGGGACCAGTCTCCTCCGAGGACGGCGTATTGGCCTTCGTACTGCTGTGCGTCGGCCTTGATTTTCGAGACGTCCATCCAGGCGGGATCTGGCCAGGCGTAGTCGTGGACCTGCTCGATCGTAGCGTCGGCGAGGGGATGGGCGAGGGGTTGGCCGTAGCCGAGGCCGTGGCGTTCGATACCGAAGACGGTTCGGTAGGTGGCGCCCTCCGAGAGCGGGACCTCCGGTCCGGCGTACGTGGCCCAGACGCGGCGGAAGTCGTCGCCGAACTGGATGCGGAGGTCATCGTCGTCGAGCTTGAGCTCGCGTTTGGCCTTCTCCCAGAACTCGGGCGAGGATCCGCACCAGGCGGGCACGCGGTCGGGTTCGGCGTGGTCGAAGGCCGCGAGGACTCGCTCGCGCGAGGTCATGGGCATCTGAGGGTCTCCCACCGCCCCCCTGTCTGTACGAAGCGCCGGTCGACGGATACCATGGCGCTTTCGTCACGGTCGAGCCGGCCTGGGTGGATAGACGTGAGGCGACACGCTGGGGCCGGCGTCCATGGAGGTCCGAATCTTGGTAGATTCTAGCACAACGCGTCGGTTGATGGCCTGTCTGTTTCTCGTTTGCGTTTGCAGTGCGTCTCGACCCGCGGCGGGCCAGGCGGTATCGGCACGATGGATCTGGTCGGACGGGAACGATCCGGCGCCGAAGAACCGGTTCACGTACTTCCGGAAGGCGTTCGATCTGAAGGAGCTTCCGGAAGACGGCACGCTACGGTTCGCGGCGGACAGCAACGCACGGCTCTGGATCAACGGGCACATCGTCCGCCGGAAGGTGGCGCGGTATCACGAGGAGCGGATCACGGCGGAGGTGGTCAGCG
>JAFGLZ010000055.1 GCA_016927755.1 Phycisphaerae bacterium | reverse complement strand
GTTCGCCGTCGACAACCAGGCTCCGACGGCGACGGACGTTGCCGCCGACGTGGGGGCGAACCAAACGACGACGGTGACGCTCCAGGGCACCGATCCGGACAACTGTCCGCCGAACGGGCTTCGGGCGGTCAACGTGACCAACCCGAGCAACGGAGTGATCAACAGCATCAGCGGGATGACGGTGCAGTACACGCCGAACGGGAACTTCGTGGGGCAGGACACGTTCACGTATCAGGTGTCGGACGGTCTGGCCACGTCGAGCAACACGGCGACCGCGACGCTCACCGTGGCGATTACGTGCCCGACGAACCGCAACATCCGCATGACGCTCCAGAACGAGACGGATCGGTACATTCACTACCACATGCATCTGATCGCGTTTCGCGAGGACGTGGCGGCGTGCGACGACTCTCGGTATGAGAGCGCGGGCTACGTGCACTATCCGACCGGCGTGAGCTTCGGCTGCTATTCCTTCACGCAAGACCTGTTTTACTACTATCACCAGAACGGGCGGTTCCGGACGAACATCAGCGACAGCAGCACGGGGCTGCTGTCCGGGATCGCGCCGGGTTCGTCGTCCTCGCCGACGCTCGACCCGACGTTCAGGAACACGAACGTTCCGGCGCCTTCGCTGATCTTGTTCCACGATCCGCAGAGCAACGTGCCCTTCCCGTTCAATCAGGATCGCAGCGCGATCACGATCAACCCGACGTTGGACGACGTGACGGGGTGCCTGGCGTGCGGTCGGTGCAGTCAGGCGAGCTGGTACTACGTGAACGAGAACGACGCGCCGATCGGCTTCGCGTTGAGCTGCTCTCCGGGGCGCGCGGCGACGGACCTGTCACGGCTCGGCCGATACTATCGGGTGCCGGCCGAGACGCAGGACACGGTTTGCTGGGACTGCGTGGCGGACCTCGGGACGCTGCCGATCGTGTCACCGGACACGTCGGCCGCGCATTGGCTGCACAACACGGCCGTCGGTTCGGCGGTCGGGCCCAATCCGGCGGGCGACACGAACCTGCGGTGCTACGAGTACTACTTGGGCGGGGTGATCACGTACATCTTCACGACCGCCGGCGATCAGGCCTCGGCCGGAACGGCGGCGCCGCCCAGCTTGAAGTGGGAGGTCAAGACCATCAGCGGACAGGTGCTGCGTCCGCGCAACGGGTAGGAACGGATAGGGCGCGCGGGATCCGCGTCGCGGCGGCGCGACGCGTCCGGGCTAATGCGTCGAGCGGGACTCGATCACCGCCCGCATCCGACGGATGCGGGCGGTGCTGCATCTAGAGGCGGAGTTCCGGCGTGTGCGCGAGACCCGCTGCGGATATGATGTGCTCATGACGACTGAATCCGACGTCCCTTCCGGCAAGAACGGTCTGCCCGAGTTGAGCGGCAGCGAGCGACGAGCGCTTGCGGCTCGGGCCCAGCGGCTCCACGCGGGGGTGCAGATCGGCGCGCGCGGTCTGACGGACGGCACCGTGGCCCAGATCCGGCAGGCCCTGAGCAAGCATGAGTTGATCAAGATCAGGGTTCAGGCGGACAAGGGCGTCGAGGTGGACGAGGTCGGGCGCGAGCTGGCCCGTCGCGTTCCCTGCCACGTCGTCCGGCGGGTGGGCAAGGTCCTGACGGTCTACCTGCCCGGGGAGATCGACCCCTCCGCTCGCGGCTCACAGGCGCGATAAGGGAGCCTTGCGTTGTCCACGCAGCCCGGGCGAACCGGAGGGATCGACCCCGTCGCCACGACGGCCATCCTCGGCACGCTGCTGTGTTGGTCGAGCACGCCGATCTGGATCAAGTACTTCACCGGATACTTCGACCCCTTCAGCCAGAACGTCTACCGATACTTGTTCGCCATGTTGCTCTGGCTTCCGCTGCTGGTCGCGCGGCAGATGGCGGGGCGGGTTCCCGGAACGATCTGGAAGCGCGCGCTGGCGCCGGCGATTCCGAACGTCGTCATGCAGACGTTCTGGGCCTGGTCGTTGTATTACCTGGACGCGGGGGTCATGGCGCTGCTGGCTCGGACGACGGTGATCTGGTCGACGGTGCTGTCCATGCTCGTCTTCGTTGACGAGCGGAGGTTGGTCCGGAGCGTTCGATTCTGGTGCGGGCTCCTGGCCGGTCTTCTGGGCGCGGTGGGCGTGCTGATCTTCAAGCCTGGTTTCGTCGCGGGGGTCGTGGCGGCGGACCTCAGTGTCCGAACGACGATCGTCGGGGCGGTGATGGTCATGACGGCGACGGGGCTGTGGAGCCTGTATGCGGTGGCGGTGCGGCTGACCATGCGCGACGTGGACTCGCGAACGGCGTTCGCCGCGATCTCGCTGGAGACGACGCTGGGCCTGGCGGTGATCGCGGTCCTTTTCGGCAGGCCGGGCGACGTGGTGAACGTGCCGTTCCGAGTGATCGTTCTCGTGGCACTATCCGGGTGGATCTGCATCGCGCTGGCGCACGTGTGCTACTACACGGCCATCCAGCGGATCGGCGTGGCGGTTCCATCGGCGGTGCTTCAGATCACACCGTTCGCGGTGCTGGGTCTGTCCCACGCGATCTTCGGGGAGCGGTTCGCGCCCGGTCAGTTGGCCAGCGGCGTCATGCTGGTCATCGGGGCGGGGCTCGCCCTGTGGGCCCAGGAGCGCGTCCGGGGTCATGCGGCGGGGGCCCTTTGCCAAACCTGCCCCGAGAGCGAGCCATGACGACGTGCGATGAGGCGGCAGTCCGCCGGGCCTGTCTCCTGCACGCGGGGGCGATCGGCGACTTCGTCTTGTCCCTTCGGATCGTGGCTTCGCTGCGCGAGCGGTGGCCGCAGGCGGAGATCTGCGTCGTCGGCCACGAGTCGACCGCCCGGCTGGCGGTGGGTCGAGGGGGCGTCGACCTGGCGGTCTCTCAGGAGCGGCTCCGACTTCACACGCTGTACGCGGACGCCTCGCCGCCGGGCCCGGCGTGCGCGGAGCTTCTAGGGACATTCCAGGTCATCGTCAACATGGTGTCGGACGCGGACGACGTCTTCACTCGCCGGCTGGGCGAGGTGAGCCGGGCGCTGATCGTCACGATCGACCCGGCGGCGAGGGATTCCGCGCGGCACGTGACCGAGGCGTGGCTCGATGATCTTCGGGCGGCGGGCATCCCCACGTCGTCGGCGCCGCCCCGTCTGACATTCTCGCCGGAGGAGCGCGGGGAGGGGCTGGCGCGTCTGGTGCGTGCCACCGGGCGAGGCACATCGGCATTCGTGGTGATCCATCCCGGCAGCGGCGGCAGGCGCAAGTGCTGGCCCGCCGAGTGCTTCATTCGCCTGGCCGAGGGTCTCGGGGACAGGGGGCTTGCGCCCGTCTTCATGCTCGGTCCGGTTGAGTTGGAGCAGCACGGGGCGGCATTGCGGGATCGGCTCGAAGCGGTCTGTCCCGTCTTGGTGGAGGCGGACTTGGTGGAAGCGGCGAAGGTGGTCGCGGCCGGGAAGGTCTTCGTGGGCAACGACGCCGGCATGACGCACGTCGCGGCGGCCTGCGGCACGCCGACGGTGGCGATCTTCGGAGCGACCGATCCGGTCGTTTGGCGGCCGTTGGGAGATGTGGTTCGCGTGCTGGTCGGCGATCCGCCGGGAACGTTTGACGGCGTCACGGTCGAGCGCGCCGGGGATGCCGTTGGCGACCTGATGGGGGCTTGATGACAACGGCTTGGCCGACGCATACACTACAGCGGCACGGCGGGCGCCGGCGGCGTTGCGCGGGACGATCTTGGGGACATGAGCCTTGTCAACGGGCGAGCGACCACATCTGGAGCTTCGCGACGTCTGCTTTGCGTATCCCGACGGCAGGCCGATTCTCGACGGGGTCAGCGCGACGGTGCCCCGCGGGGCGTCGTGGTCGATTGTCGGCCCCAACGGGTCGGGCAAGAGCACGCTCCTGCGGGTGATGGCAGGCCTGTTGCGTCCTTCGCGTGGGCAGGTCTTGCTCGACGGGCAGCCGCTCTCGTTGCTTCGATCGCGGCAGCGGGCTCGACGCATCGCGTTCCTTCCGCAGAGCGTCGCGCCGGTGTTCGGGTACGTGGCGCGGCAGGTGGTTGCGATGGGGCGGTATCCGCATCTGAGCGGGATCGGCCTGGAATCGCGGCACGACTGGCAGCTCGTGGATGAGGCGATGGCGTGGACGGAGACGTCGGAGTTGGCCTATCGCGAGCTGTCGGCGCTCTCCGGCGGGGAACGGCAGCGCGTTCTCATCGCGGCGGCGCTGGTGCAGGCCAGCGATCTTCTGTTGCTCGACGAGCCGACGACGGCGCTGGACGTCAATCATCAGATCGGCATCCACCGGTTGCTTGCCCGCCTGAGCGCGGATCGCGGGTGGACGGTGGTGACGGTGACGCACGACCTGAACCTGGCGGCGTATTTCAGCCGACACGTCCTCATGCTTCAGAGGGGCAGGGTCGCGGCCGAGGGGACCCCCGAGGAGGTGCTGACGACGGAGAAGGTCGCGAGGGTTTACGGCATCGCGATGCACGGGTTGACGCACCCCACGACGGGCGCGCCGGTGCTCGTTCCGATCGATCTGGCCAGCGAGGAGAGGGCGGGTCGCCATGACGAGGGTCCGTGAGCTCACTGCAGCGCGATGGTGGTTGTCGGTCTGCGTGTCGTTGGCCGCCGTGGCGCTCGTTCTGATCGCGTCGCTGTGGATCGGGACGCAGCGGGGAGAGCTGGGCGGGGCGATCGCGTTTCTCTTTGGATGGTCCGATGCGCCGGAGCATCAGATCGCATATCAGCTCATCTTCGGGCTTCGCCTACCGCGAGCGTTGCTGGCCTTGATCGCGGGGATCACGCTGAGCATGTCGGGGACGACGTTTCAGGCGTTGTTGCGGAACCCCCTGGCCGAACCGTACACGCTCGGCGTGGCCAGCGGCGGGGCCCTGGGGGCGCTTGTGGCGCTAAAGGTGGCGCCGGGCTTGGGTCTGAGCTGGACGTGGATGGGACCGTCCCCGGTGCAGATAGCGGCCTTCGTCGGGTCCCTTGTCGTGATCGCGGTGGTGTATCGGCTCGGACGTGCGATGGGGATGTTGAATACGTACGACCTGTTGCTGGCCGGGGTGACGATGGCGCTGTTCTGCGGGGCGGCGATGCTGGCGGTGCAGTACTTCGCGGACTATCGCGAGCTGTTCGGCATGATCCGCTGGATGATGGGGTCGTTGGAGACGGTGGCGTATCGCGACGTGGTGAGCACGCTGAGCCTGGTCGTTCCGGCGTGGATCGTCCTGCTCGTTCTGGTGGGCGCGCTGAATCAGTTGTCGCTGGGGGAGGAGGTGGCCGGGGCGCGTGGCGTTCGAGTGGGCTTGGTCCAGACGGTGGGCTTCCTGGCGGCGTCACTGGCGACGGGCGCTGTGGTGGCGGTTTGCGGGCCGATCGGGTTTGTGGGTCTGATCGTTCCGCACGCGGTGCGAATGGTGGTGGGGCCCGATCATCGCGTTCTTCTGCCGTGCGCGGGTCTCATCGGCGGTGCATTTCTTGTCGTGTGCGATTGGGGCAGTCGACTCGTGCTGCCATACTACGGGAAGCTTCGCGATCTCGATCTGGCGGGGGTTCAGCTTCCGATCGGCGTGATTACGGCGCTGCTGGGCGGGCCGTTCTTCCTCGGCTTGCTCCTGCGGAGCCGGCGGGCTCAGCGACCGATCGAGTAGGGCGAGAGGTTCCAGCTCCTTCAACCCTTCGGTGTTCAGTCGCCTTGAAGCAGAAAGACGCCTTCCAGCGGCGCGATCGGTCTGTCGAGGATGATCCGTTCCGACGTGCCTCGAGCCTCGACGGTTACCTCCACGCTTTGCCATTGGCCCTGGTCGGTCAGCAAGGTCAGCGACCGAGGACGGATCTGCCCTCGCGGAAGCCGCAGCACGAGTCGCGGGGCGGTGTCCTGAATCAGGTTGAAGGCGGCCAGCAGGAGGCCCTTCTCGGTGCGGCTTCGGTAGACCGCCATCGGATGCTCGTCGGCGACGGCCAGGTGCGTGCTCGGGGCTAACTCGAAGAGGAGATCGTGGATCATGCGGCGGCGAAACGCGTTGAAGAACGCCATGAAGAGCGTGCTCTCGCCGTCGAAGCGGTACGCCATCGAGGCAACGCGACCGCCCCATGTATTTCGGACGACCACGACGCCGGGGAAGAGGGGAGAGTGGTCGTATCGATGGATCCAGGAACGGACTTCGGCGTCGGGCGCGGGCTTCATCGCCAGGAGCGTCTCGGAACACCGCTGCGCCGTCATGCGCGGGTTCGCCAGTCCGTAGACGTCGGGGTCCTCCTGGCAGATGGACTCGTAGGCATACCCCACCTCTCGCAGGGATCTCCAGCTCGCCCGGTCCACGCCGATCTGCCCGCCGAATCCCCGACTCACGAGCACGTCCACTGACACGGCATCGAGCAGGACGGGCCCGGAAAGCAGCCTCGTGACCTGTTCGTCGGACAATGCGCGAAGCGTCTGTCCGCCGACGGCCCTCGGCCTGGCGTGATCGCGGATCTCGTGGGAGAAGGCGTGGGCGACGCCGAGCGTGTGGAAGGCACGTCCCCAGAGGGTGGAGCACTCATGCAGACCTTGCATTGACGTGGGATCCGTGCTGTGGCGGTAGGTGGCGACGTCCGGGCGAAACAGCACGACGACGCCTTCGGCGCGACGATCCTCGATGCCGAGGGCGGCCAGGGCGTTCAGCTTGTCCTTGGCGGCGCCCATCGCGGGACCGAATCGGGGGTCCAGCGCGGTCCCGTTGCCCATCATGTCGAAGTGATTGATCGTGATGCCCGAGCTGCCGAACGCGGCGGACTGGAAGCACTCGAACAGACTGTAGGCGGCGCTCTTGGAATAGGGCCCGGAGCGGGGCGAGTTCTCCAGCTCGGGATAGACCTCGACGGGGCCGGAGAGATTGGCCAGCGTGTGCCGAGTCACCGTGGGGGGCGTGCTGATCGCGGGGGTCTCGGTGTAGGGGGGCAGATGGGGTCGGATCAGAAACGCCGGTTGACCGCCAAGGGCTTCCTGCAGCGCGTGCCAGTCGCGTCCCTCGATGCTGTGGACGTCGGGATCGGAACTCATCAGTCCGATGCGCGTGGTGGGACAGGCGTCGGCGATGGCCTTTCGCAGCGCGACGGCCGGGGCCAGGAGGGAATCTCGCCAGAGGTTCAGCCAGGCACGGCGCCATGGATGGGGGTCTCCCGGTGCGAGGATTGCCTGGAGCACGGCCTCTCTCATGACCGGGCGCCCGACGAGATCGGCAAAGCGCGCGAGGTGTAGCGGACAGAAGCATCCGCCCCAACCCATTGCGGCGTCATGGTTGTGCAAGCGCCAATCATCCTCGATCCAGACGGCGACCGGCTCGAGCTCGCGGACGAGGCGCGCGAATGAGTCACAGATGTAACTCAACCACAACTGGCACAAAGGACATGCCGTGATGGGGCTCACCTGGCCGGTTTCTCCAACCATGAGGGTGAAGTCCTGTCCGGGCTTGAGTCGCCGCCCCCTGCTGACGTGATAGGTTGTCGTCCATGGATTGAGGCTCAACGCCACGCCGCTGTCCGCAAGGCGATGCTTCAATCGTTTGGCCATCAAAATATAAGGTTCAAGCTCTTCCGCGGTCGGGTGACCGGTGGAGAGTTCCTCGGCCGTCAGGAAGAGCATGACCTCTTCGGTTCGGCTCTGCCTGCAATAGCAAACGAGTTCATCAATTCGCTCGTCAGCATGGAAGGCGGGATCAATCTTATAGCGGAGGACATAGCGGAACGAGTTTGGCTTGGCCATCGAATCTCCCCACACACGGCGGCTGCCGTCCCCTATCATGGCGATTGTCGAACTATCGTCAAGGGCCCCAATTGGTATATGTCCGATAAACTGGGCAGGGGCGATTGTCTGCTTCTATTGGGGGCTGGGGGCTTTGAGTTCGTGGGGTATTCCGCAGCCTGGAGCTGGGGGCTTGGCGCTGCTCAGGCGAGTCTATGGATTGCCTGTTCAGTCGAACCCTTGATGAGGATGGCCTTGTTGGCCGAAGTTGTTCCGCGGATGACCTCGACCTGGTTGGATCGGAGGGCGAGGGCCTTGGCCAGGAGCCGGACTATCGCCTTGTTGGCCTTGCCCTTCTCCGGCGGGGCGGCGACGGTGACCTTGAGGGCGCCGCCATGATCGCCGACGATCCGGTCTCGGCTTGCGCCGGGGACGACTTTGAGCTCGATCAGGATACCTTCATTTGTCTTGGTGAGATTGAGCATTCCCGAGGCGCATCAAAAAGGCCGAGCGTGCAGGCACGGCCGGTCGGGGGTCATTAGATCCATGCCCGGCGCTCGACCGTAGCGTATTGTACGGATCCGGATGTCTAATCGCAATAGGCGATCCTGATTTAATTATTGATTCTTTAATATTCGTGGCCGTCTTGAGCCGTGGCGATGACGGTATCGCGTTCTCATGTTCCACGACGGTGCCGCCACTGGTCCAGGGCGACGGCGGCCACGACGATCATGCCGGCGATGACTTTCTGCCAGTGTTGCTCGATTCCGAGCAGGTTGCAGCCGTTGGCCAGGAAGCTCATGAGCAGGGCCCCGATGACGCATCCGCCGACGGTGCCCATGCCGCCGCTGAGCGAACCGCCGCCGATGACGACGGCGGCGATGACGGTCAACTCTTCGCCGATGCCTTCAGTGGCCACGCCGGAGCTCAGCTTGGCGGCGAGGATCATGCCGCTCAGACCGGCCAGGGCGCCGCAGATCGTGTACAGGATGATGAGGACGCGGGGTGTTCGAACGCCGGACAGCCGGGCGGCCTCGGCGTTGGAGCCGATGGCATAGGTGTATCTACCCAGTCGGGTACGCCTCATGATGTATGAGAATATCAGGACGATGACCACCATCAGGACGACGGGAACCGGTATGGGCAAGTCGGTCGGCCCCATCCTGATCACGGGCAGCAGCGGCAGATCGAGTTCGATGACGGGCAGGTGCAGCGTGCCCAGGTCGGAATAGAGCCACTTCCACCCTTCGTTGGGGACGTATTGGGCCTGCCCTCCGTGGGTGACGGCCTCGGCGAATCCGCGGACCGCCCAGAGCATCCCCAGCGTGGCGATGAAGGGCGGGATTCGCAAGAGCGTGATCATCACGCCGCTGAGCAGTCCGCACGCCGCGCCGGCGAGAATTCCGAGGGAGATCCCGAGCGGAACGGGCACGCCCGCCAGCACCGCTAGCGCGCCGATCACGCCGCTGAAGGCGAAGATGCTGCCCACGGACAGGTCGATTCCGCCGCTGACGATGACCATGGTCATGCCGACGGCCGAGATGATCACGAAGCTGCTACGCTTGATCACGATCGTGAAGTTGTCGACGCTGAGGAACGTCTCGGAGCGGAGAATGGACAGGGCGGTGATCAGCATGAAGAGCCCTGCGTAGGGCAAGGCGGCCTTGGCGAGGCGCCACAGCCGCTGTTCGGCGAACCCGGTTTGTGTTGTCGCATAGGGCAACGACTGTGTCATGCCGCGGACTCCTCCCGTTCACTGCCTACTGAGGCGACATGGATGATGCGTTCCTGGGTCAGGCCCTCGATGGCCAGGTCGGCGGCGATGCGCCCGCGGAAGAGCACGAGCACGCGGTCGGCCATGCCGAGGATCTCCGGCAGATAGCTCGAGACCATCAGCACGCCCCGACCCTCGCGGGCCGACTCGCTGATGATGCGGAAGATCTCGGCCTTGGCGCCCACGTCGACGCCCCTGGCCGGCTCGTCGAGGATCATCACGTGACTGTTGGCGGCGAACCATTTCGCCAGGACGACCTTCTGCTGGTTTCCGCCGCTCAACTCTCCGGCGGCCTGTTCGATGGAGGAGGCCATGATCGACATCCGCTTGACCTGCTCTTGGGCCAGGGCTCGCTCGGCGGCGGTGTTCACGCCGAACGGGGAGCTGATTCGCGGCAGCGACGGCAGGGCAACGTTGTGTCTCAGCGTCAGGTTCAAGGCCAGGCCCTGTCCTTTTCGGTCTTCGGGAACGAATCCGAATCCCGACTCGATGCACTCCCTCGGGGCGTGTCCGGTGACGTCCTTGCCGCGCAGGTAAACGCGCCCGCGATCAAGCTTCTCGAGGCCGAAGAGGGCCCGGCACAGCGTGGTGCGACCCGCTCCGACAAGTCCCGCGATGCCAAGGATCTCGCCGGCCCTGAGCTCGAAGGACGCATCGACGAGTCGGCTGCCGACCGTCAGGCCCGCAACGCGGAGGATCGGCTCGCCGATGTCGGCGGGTTGCTTGGGGAAGAGTTCCTTGACGTCCCTTCCCGCCATGGATCGGACGAGGCGATCGATGCCGGCCTCGGCCATGGTGAGGGTCTCGATCTTCTGGCCGTTGCGGAGGACCGTGATGCGATCGCCAATGTGTTCGAACTCCTCGAGCCTATGGCTGATGTAGACGATCGACACGCCCTGGCCCTTGAGCTGCTGGATGACCTCGAAGAGGTGTCCGATCTCGCCCTCGGACAGCGCCGCGGTGGGCTCATCGAGGATGAGGATGCGGCTCTTGAAGGCCAGGGCCTTGGCGATCTCGACCAGTTGCATCTGGGCCGTCCCGAGCGACTCGACGATGTCCGTCGGGGCCACGGCGCAGTTCAATCGATCGAGGAGCTTGGCGGCTTCGGCGTTCATCGTGCGGTAGTCGATGATGCCCGGACGGAACCTGAGCGGCTCGCTGCCCAGGAAGATGTTCTCGGCCACCGTGAGCGCGGGGGCCAGGGCGAATTCTTGATAGACGATGGCGACGCCGAGGCGGAGGGCGTCGATCGGTGAGTGGATCTGGGCCTGCGCGCCGCCTAGGACGATCTGTCCGGCGTCGGCCTGGTGGACGCCGGAGAGGATCTTCATGAGGGTGCTCTTTCCGGCGCCGTTCTCTCCGACGACGATGTGGACCTCGCCAGCGCGGAGATCGAAATCGACGCCGTCGAGGGCCTGCACGCCGCCGAAGCGCTTGCTGATGCCCCGCATGTGGAGCAAGACGTCTTGTGCCGGTTCGCTGCCTGTCATGAGTGCGGACAGTCTATCAGCAGGACATCGAAAAGGACAGGTCGGTGGCGGCAGTCAGGGGGCCAGGTGGGGCTGGGGTTGGGGCTGGGCGGCGGGCTCGTAGTCGGTGTTGATGACGTAGCCTTGGGCTCCCTCGTAGGAGATGATCCGGGCCGGGACGCCGCCGCCGACGGCGTTGTCGGGGACGTCGTGGGTCACGACGCAGTTCGTTCCGACGGCGACGTTGCTGCCGATCTTCACGGAGCCGATGACCTTGGCGCCTTGCCCGAAGAAGACGCCGTCGCCGACGGTGGGCGTGCCTCTGTTCTCGCCGCGTCGCGCGCCCCCCAGGGTCACGCCTGAGGTGAGGTTGCAGTTGTCGCCGATGGTGCGGCGCGGGTTGACGATGATGCGGGCGAAGGGCTCTCCGCGTGAGGTTTCCGCTGGCCCAATCAAGAAATCAAGTGAGCCGAGCCAGCCAACTTATCCCACGGAGCTGCTGGACCGTTCGAGCGAACGTATCATCCAGTCGTTGCGGCCGGCTTCCTGCCGACATAGGCCAGATTGTTGGCGAAAGTGCTTCGCTTCGGCGGCCTCACTCCGAAGAACAGGTGGCAGAGAACATTCAATGGGATCTGAGCGATCTTGAACGGCGCGAACAAGGCTTTCCTCGTGCGAGTCATTCCCCCGCTTAGGCTCATCGCGAAGCGGCACAAATAGCCACAGTATAGCTCACACACATCGCAGGCACGAAAGCATGCCTGGAAGGCTGGGAGCCGCATCAATTCCAGGTTGTGAAGCGGCAAGTCCTGCGGCGTGAACAGCCGCCTCATCACCAGATTGGCCCCAAGCAAGTTCGGTATCACGACCACAAGCAGCCCACCGGGTTTCAGCAGCACGAGGTGACGCGCGACGACGTCCGCGGGCTTGTCGAAATGCTCGATGAAACCTTGGGAGTACACCACGTCGTAGCGTTCCTTGTGCTCTGTCAGAAGGGTGTCACAGAAGAAATCGCCCTGGATCACATTGGCAGGATCGAATCCCACTGTCTCGAAGACCTCTCGGGTCCTGGCGGCTCCCGCTTCGGAATAGTCGATGCCATATGGTACAAGTCCCAGCTCCGACGCCAGAGTGACAAGGGTCACACCGGGGGCGCAACCGACCTCCAGAATGCTCTTGCCCGCCATGTCGGCCAGATACTCGGACAGGAACCGCAAGTACACATGCCTATTGTACTGAATCCAGTCAACGAGACGGTCTCCCAGCAATCTGCGCACGGGATTCCACACCGATCGCGCCGGCCTCAAACCACGGAGCAGTGTGTGTTGGTGAACACTTGTCCAATAGGACCGCTTGGTGAGGCGATCCATCTCAGGTCTCCTTTCGCCGCCATGGATGATATGCTGATACCAGCGATCCCCCAAACCAGGATTCCCCGGATAACCTCAGCCTGGCGCCGGTGCATCTGACCATGGGTCGCCGGGGGCTGACCTTCGGGGGTTCAGCAGCTTGGCCGTCTCGGGCTGTGTCGCGTTCTTCGGGGTCACGACAACCACTCCGGTGCCGATTCGTTGGGGCACTTGTTTCCCCGCCTTGAAGTCGACCATGCTCTTGATGCCCTGGCAGTCCATCTCCGAGGGGTCCGGCACGGCCAGTCCGTTGATGACCCCTCCTTCATGTCGGCGATCAGGTCGGGCGATGCGTCGAAGCCGACGAACTTGCTCTTTCCGGCGCCGTTCTCTCCGACGACGATGTGGACCTCGCC
>JAFGLZ010000054.1 GCA_016927755.1 Phycisphaerae bacterium | reverse complement strand
AG
Organism: Phycisphaerae bacterium; assembly: GCA_016927755.1. Taxonomy (GTDB): domain Bacteria; phylum Planctomycetota; class Phycisphaerae; order UBA1845; family JAFGLZ01; genus JAFGLZ01. The sequence goes on along the minus strand of JAFGLZ010000054.1, from coordinate 7,008 downwards.
GGGGTTGTCGGCAGTGTATGGGACGGCCGCAGTCCATGGGGCCAGGGGGTTGTCGGCAGTGTATGGGACGGCCGCAGTCCATGGGACCGGGGGGTTGTCGGCGGTCGCTGGGGAACCGGAGAGTCATGCACGATTCATGTGGGGCCAACCGCCGAGAGGCAACAGCGATGATCGATGATTCGGCTGGTCAACGAGCGCAGCGCTTCGCGGAAGCAAGCGACTTGCTCTCGGAAGCGTTTTCCGGTTGGATTGCCATCTGACGCCGATGGACGTAACGCCCTGAAGGAGAGCATCAATGATCTTGGACCGACTCGAGCTGATCGAGCGCTACACGTCGCTCTGCCCCGGCTTCGTCAAGGCGGTGGCGTTTTTGAGGCAGTCGGACCTGGCGGGTTTGCCGCTAGGACGGCACGAGGTTGACGGGGACCGGGTGTATGCGCTGGCGTGCAAGGATCCGGCGCGGTCGCGGGATCAGGCGAAGCTGGAGGCGCACCGGAAGTACATCGACATCCAGGTCGTCCTTTCGGGCACGGACGAGATCGGGTGGAGGAGCCTGGGCGCGTGCACGCGTCCGGAGGGGGAGTACTCGGCGGAGAAGGACGTGGGGTTCTTCCTGGACGCGCCGGAGGCGTGGACGGCGGTCGGGCCGGGGTCATTCGCGATCTTCTTCCCCGAGGACGCGCACGCTCCGCTGGTAGGGGTCGGGGAGCTTCACAAGATCGTGGTGAAGGTGGCGGCGTCGTGAGGGCGTCTCGCGGGTCTGGGCGGACGGATGGTAATCGGTGGCAAACGGCTCGGGCCTGTTGACACGTCGGTCGGCGCGCGAAACAATAGGTTTGGTTGAAGGACCGGCGGTGACTGTGAGGAGAGGGTTCTCAAGCCGCCGGACAGGCCCGGGTGGCGGCCGGGCGTGTTTGCAGGACACATCGGGCGGTGGCACTTCTTTGCGAAACTCATCGGGCTTTCTGGCCCCCATGTCCTCCAGGCAAAGGTGCGCGCGCCTGCATGTCTACGGCAATTCCGCTGTGCCAGTTGAGAGAAGAAGGGAGCCGTTCGATGGCGACCGGTAAGGTGAAGTGGTTCAACGACAGTAAGGGCTTCGGGTTTATCCAGGTGGACGACGGGACGGACGCGTTCGTCCATTACAGCGACATCGAGGGAGACGGGTACAAGTCGCTGGCCGAAGGGGATGCGGTGCAGTTCGAGTTGGGCAAGGGAGACAAAGGGCCTAAGGCGACGAACGTCCGCCGGGTCCAGTGACGAGGCTTGCCGAAGCCTGAGAGAGATCACGCAACGCCGCCCTTCGGGGCGGCGTTTTCTTTGGGGGATCCAGCATTGGGGCTGCCTTCATGAGAGATTGACCCGTTCGCCAGAAAGCACCTCCATCCGGGGGGCCCATGGCCTTAGTGGGGGACGCAAATCTGCGGTCGAATTCGCGTCCCCCACCTCTGAAGAGGTGGGCCACCCAAGCTTTGCTAACTGTTCAAACATTCTCTCAGGTAGCTTAACGCGCTGCGGGGCGGTCGGGTCGGGGCTCGAACCCTGCCGTTAGCCCGAGTATAGTGGTGGCACGCGGGAGGTCATGGCATGAGCAACGGGATGACTCGGCGAGGGGCGATCAAGACGGCGATCGGCGCGGCGATGGCCCCGGCGGCGGTGCTGTCGACGTCTCGGCGTACGTCGGGCGCCGAGGGCAAGGGCGCGGGCAGGCCGCCGAACATCATCTTCATCCTGGCCGACGACCTGGGGTACGGGGACCTGGGGTGCTACGGGCAGAAGCAGATCCAGACGCCGAACCTCGATCGGTTCGCCGCCGAGGGCGTTCGGTTCACGCAGGCTTACGCGGGCAGCACGGTCTGCGCGCCTTCGCGCTGCTGCCTGATGACGGGCCGGGACACGGGTCACGCGCGAATTCGCGGCAACGCGCGCGTGCCGCTCTTGCCGAAGGACGTAACGGTCGCCGAGGTGCTCAAGCAGGCCGGCTACGCCACGGGGATCGTCGGCAAGTGGGGGCTGGGCGAGGCGGAGACGACGGGGATCCCGACGCGGCAGGGCTTCGACGAATGGTTCGGCTATCTGAACCAGCGGAACGCCCACAACCACTACCCGCACTTTCTCTGGCGTAACGAGAAGAAGGTTTTGCTCAAGGGCAATCTAGGCAGCGGGGAGGCGGGCAAGCCTTACGACGAATACGGCCTCGAGGCGGCCAAGCTTCAGACGGGCCCCGACGGCAAGCGGAGGGAATACAGCCAGGACCTGTTTACGGCCGAGGCGCTCGACTTCGTCGCGCGACATCATCGCGGGCCTTTCTTCCTCTATCTGGCGTATACGATTCCCCACGCGAACAACGAGGGGGGGCGAGCGACGGGTAACGGGATGGAGGTGCCGGACTACGGGCCTTACGCGGACAAGCCCTGGCGCGACCCGCAGAAGGGGCACGCCGCGATGATCACGCGGATGGACCGGGACATCGGCCGGCTCATGGCGAAGCTGAGGGAGCTGGGGATCGACAAGGACACGATCGTGTTCTTCAGCAGCGACAACGGGCCGCATCGGGAGGGCGGGGCGCTGCCGGACTTCTTCGACAGCAACGGCGCGGTCAAGGGGATCAAGCGGGACCTGTACGAGGGCGGGATTCGCGTGCCGACGATGGCCCGTTGGCCGGGCAAGATCAAGGCGGGCACGGTGAGCGATCAGGCGTGGGCGTTCTGGGACTTCCTGCCGACGGCGGCGGAGCTGGCGGGGGTCAAGCCGCCGGCGGGGATCGAGGGGCTCTCGATCGTGCCGACGCTGGTTGGGACGCCGGGCCAGAGGCAGCATGAGTACCTGTACTGGGAGTTCCACGAGGGCGCGTCGAAGCAGGCGGTGCGGATGGGCGACTGGAAGGCGGTCCGGCTGGGGCCGGGCAAACCGCTGGAGTTGTACGATCTGAAGACCGATATCGGCGAGGAGCACGACGTCGCGCGCGAGCATCCGGACGTGGTGGCCAAGATAGAGGGCATCCTCAAGGGCGCTCGGACGGAATCGGAGCCGTGGCCGATTCGGGACGGAGGGGCGGCGATCAGGAAGAAAGCGGTCAAGAAGAAGACAACCAAGAAGAAACCTTAGGCAAACAGGCGGCAACCAATCATGAGCGGCAATCGGACCCCAACGCGATTACTGATTTCCCACGGGTTGCTCGTCGTGCTGGCGGCGGGCTGCGACTCGCGATCACCCAAACCGCCGGCGACCCCATCGCCCGCAAGTCAACCGGCGGCGACGGGGCCGCGGCCACGGATCGAGGCGGAAGACCCCATCTTCGACATCGGGCGGCGGTGGAGCACGGAGCCGCCGATTCGGCACGATTTCGTGCTTAAGAACAGCGGCGAGGCGACGCTGGAGATCAAGGGAGTGGTGTCCTCGTGCGGCTGCACGACGGTCGGGGCCAAGCAGGTGAAGCTGGAGCCGGGCGAAACATGGAAGCTGCCCGTGGAGTTGGACCTGAAGACGCAGAAGCCCCTGGTCGCCCACAGGATCACCGTGTACAGCAATGATCCGCAACAGGGGAAGCTGGAACTGAAGATCCGCGGCTTCATCCGCGCTCCGGTCGTGATTTCGCCGCGCAACGCGCACTTCTTCGGGCAGATCGACAAGGACGCCACGCGGACGCACGAGGCTGTCATCAAGAACCAGACCGACGAGGCGATGGACCTGAAGGTGGCGCGGAGCGACGGCGAGACGTTCACGGCGAAGATCGAGGCCGTCACGCCGGGCAAGGAATACAAGCTGATCATGACGGCGCGTCCGCCGTACAAGTCGGGGGTGACGGTGGGGAAGATCGAACTGTCGACGGGTCTGACGCGGGAGCCCACGCTGGAGATTCGGCCGCAGGTCTACGTTCCGCCGCGGCTGATGGTCGTGCCGTCGCGTTTGACGGTCGCCCAGCCTCTTCCGGTGGGGGCCAGGGAGGTGGTTTCGGTGCGGAACAACGGCGATACGGACGTGAAGGTGACCGGGGTGACGACGGGGCTGGAGGGCGTGACGACGGAGATCAGGTCTCTGCGCGAGGGCAAGATCCACAACATCGACATACGGCTGCCCAACGGTCTGAAGATCCCGGCCGGTGGGGGCGAGCTGATCATTCGGACGGACGACAAGGAGATGCCGGAGCTGAAGGTTCAGATCTACGGTCAGGGTCCGGTGACGACGGGTCCGGCGGCGACGGGGCCGGCGGGGCCGGGGCCGGCGGGGCCGGGGCCGGCGGGGCCGGGGCCGGCGGGGCCGTGAGGGAGAAGGCGGGTCGAGACGACCGACCCCGCGGGGCTTCGAATCGCTCATCGAATTCGAGCTGCCCACCGCTGAAGCGACGGGGCACGCAGGTGGGGTGGCTTCTCCGAATGAGGGCGCGATTGCTTGTCAGTCGTTGCGAGAGCGGTTGCGGCAGTGTCGCGCTGCCGCAAGTCACGGGCAAGATGCGCGTGCCGCGCTCGGTGGGTCCGCGCCTGGCGCACTTTCAGGTGAGAGGTTTGCGGTTCGGCGTTTGAGCGCAAGCTTCAATGAGCTTCAACAAGAAGCAAGCGGGCCGCTGGCAGCGGCCCGCTTGCGTTTGTGACTGCTCAAGGCGGTAGGGCGCGTCGGGACGCGCCCTTTTGCGTTGGGCTATTGACTTCGTCCGAGGCGGAGCTCGAAGCCGTCGATGGCGTTGCCGGTGCCGACGATGAGACCCCACTGGGTGGCCATCATGTTTCGGATGCCGTAGTTGTCCCAGTCGCCGAAGCCGTCGAGGTTGACGGGGACCCAGTTGACGCCGTCTCGGGTGCGCCAGAGGTCGGACCCACCCCAGCGGAGGCGATCGGCGCCGAGCCATTCGTCGAGGCCGGCGAGATACTGCTCCGGCCAGTACTCGATCGGGTATCCGGCATACTCCTCGAGGTAGTCGAGTACCTGCCCGGCGTAGTCGTAGGTACCGACGTAGAACCACCCGTCATACTCGCACATGTACCACGAGTATGCGTTGGCGGGATAGTCGAAGCCCTTGTCCATGCCGGAGAGCGGAGCGACCTCGTTCGGGCCGACGACGCCGGCGGCTCGCGTGCCGCCGACGAGGAGCTCGATGTTGTCGTCGCCGTCGACGCGAAGGATCTCGCAGCCCTCCAAGGCCATGCCCATGGAGGCGGCGGGCGGATAGGTCAAGGTGCCCAGGTACAGATGGTTGCCAAAGGGCCTGAGCGACATGATGCCTTGTGCGTTGGGGTTTCCGTATCCGTCGGCCATCACGCGGGTCCAATTGCCGGGTCTGGGATCGTCCGATTTCCAGAGCTGCGGGCCGGTGGGGTTTCCACAGGCGGCGTAGAGGTGCCCGTCGAAGACGGCGATCTGCCAGATGCCGGTGTTGTCGGGTTCGTCCGTCGAGGAGACCTCATAGGCGTCGCCGGGTTGCGGGATGGGATCGAACGGCAGGCCGGAGCCGGCGTAGGACACGACGATGGTGTCGGCGGTGTTGTAGACGACGGTTCGCGTTTGGACGATGTTCGGATCGGCGGCGGAGGTCACGACCACTCCATAGCCGACGAGGGCCCCTACATCGAGCGACAGGGAGGAATCGGTGATTCCCTCCGCCGCGGCGCTCTCGACGGTGCCCGAGGCGTAGCTTGCGGAGTGCGTTCCGCCTCCGGAGGCGACGAAGCCCTTGCTGCAGACCTGCTCCCAACTATTGGGATCGGTGGAGGGATCGGCCGAGGCGTAGACCTCGCAGATGCCGTTGTTGGCCACGTAGAGCCTGCCGTCGAAGACTTGAGCGCCCCGGAGCCCACCGGCCACGCCGAAGCCGCCGGTGGCCATGCCCATGGGCGAGGCGAGGGCGAAGTTGTCGCCGTCGGTCGTCTTCCAGACGACGCCGTCCGTAATGGTCATGCCGAGCATGTACAGGGCGCCGTTGAAGACACGGGCCCCTCGAAAGCCGACGTTCTGCAGGATGCTGGGAGAGAAGACGCGCTGCCACGACCAGGCGTCGTTGGGCTCATCGTAGGTTCCACGATAGACGTGGCCGGGTGAGACAGAGGCCATCAGGTAGGCGTTCATGTTGGGGGGCGTCCAGAGGTCGTTTCGGCACTGCCAGCGGACCGGGGGCGGGGAGCTGTTGGCGTCTGCCCCGATCCAGACCTGGAGGCAGAGGGGGTTCTGGACGGTTCCGACGTAGACTTCGGGGGTTCCGTCTCCGTCGCCGTCGAACTGTTCCATGGCCCAGGGATAGCCGTTGAGCCGAGTGTCGATGCCGCCGCTTGCGATCAGCGTGAAGTCGTCCTGGGTGAGTCCGCAGTTGCCGATCTGCGTGACGCCGAGCATGAGCGGGACAAAGAGCACCAACGTTCCGAAAACACGGTAGATTCTACGCATCGCTACAAGCCTCCTCCCTCTGGTTGTGTCATGATCGCCGCGGAGAAGAAGATGTCAGGAACCTTCTTCCGCTGCCTCTCTGTCGGTCCGCCGCGAAAAAGGTTCCTGACACCTTTTTCGGCAAATGAGCAGGGCAAGCGAGCCCCGACCACCCGCTTGCCCCGCCAGTGTGCTTGCGCGGGACCGCATCGCTTGACGGATGAGCCCGCAACTCATTGTCATACCGGCGCGAAGTTACTTCTTGCCGATCCAAATCTCGCATCCATCCACGGCATTGGCGACGCCGATGACGAAGCCCCACGGCGTCGACTCCATGTTTCGGATGCCGTAGTTGTCGTGGTCCCCGAAGCCGTCGAGGATGACGGGGACCCAGTTGATGCCGTCCTTGGTCCGCCAGAGGTCAAAGCCTCCGCGACGGAGCTCGTCGGTGCCCCAGAGGATCTCGAGGACCGGTTCGTATTCCGGCGGCACGGTGCCGCCGAAGTAGTCGTCCAAGATGTCCATGAGCATGCCGGCAAAGTCGTAGGTACCGACGTAGAACCAGCCGTCATGCTCACCGGTGTACCAGGAGTAGGTATTGGGCGTATAGTCGAAGCCGGGTCCCATTCCCGAGAGGGGCGCCCCGTTGTTCGT
>JAFGLZ010000053.1 GCA_016927755.1 Phycisphaerae bacterium | reverse complement strand
TGTACGCTGAAGAACAACGACGCGCACCGCAACACGTGCCTCGGCCTCAGCGCGGCCGACGGGCGGCTCCACCTCTCATGGGACCACCACGGCGATCAGCTTCACTACACCAAGAGCCGCTCGGGATTCCTCACGTCCCCCCCGAAGCGGATGACGGCAGACGATATCGAACCGCCCCAGCACATGCTCGCCGATCCGAAGCTGGAGAGGGGGGTCACCTATCCGCGGTTCCTGACAGATCGACATGATCGGCTCTTCTTCTTCTATCGCATCGGGGGCAGTGGCAACGGGGACAACTACCTGCACCAGTACGATCCCGAGAAGGGCGCGTGGACGCGCATCGGCATGCTCTTTAGCCGGCGGGGGACCTACAAGCCCTGGAACGACAGCAAGTCTCGGTGCGCCTACTTGAACGACCTAATCTTCGACGAGAAGAATCGCCTGCACGCCACGTGGGTCTACCGTGAGATCGCCGCCTCGTGGGCGAGCAATCACGACCTGCACTATGCCTACAGCGATGACATGGGCCGGACCTGGCTCAACAACGCCGGCGAAAAGATCGCGGACCTGCCGGCCGGTGACCCGATCGAGCTGGGCGACGCCGGCATCGTCGTGCGAGAGGTCCCCGTCTACTCATGGATGATGAACGCGAACTGCATGGCGCTCGACTCCAAGAACCGCCCGCACGTCGTCCTGTTCAAGTCCCTCACGACCAGTCGACCCCAGAAGCTCGAGCACAGTCCGCCGAAGGAGATCCGTGCCGGGCAGTGCTTCTTCCACTACTGGCGCGACGACGACGGGACATGGCAGGGGGGCGAGCCCATCGACCCGAAAGGTACATTGACCCGCCGCGTCGACGCCGTCTTCGACGCGCGCGACACCCTCTACTTCTTCCACACGACGCCGAAAGGCTTTCACTGTTACGAGGCCAAGGCGGTCGATCGGTGGCGGCGTTGGATCAGCTACCCGCTGACGGGGCCGGAGCTGACGGCCACCGATGCGTCCAAACACGACCGAGTCCGATGGGAGAAGGAACAAGTCCTGTCAATCACCGCCAAGCCCGGCGCCAACGGCTTCGCGATCCTGGACTTCGTTTTGGGACGCGGGGCCCCCTAATCAGAACGACGGATATCTCGCGTCAACAGCACAATGAGGACCAAGCCTCCTTGGACGGGCGTGTGCTGTCTACTTCATCGCCGCCGCCTGCATCGCCAAGACCGAGTACGACGTCACCAGGGCCGGCAGGCCTTCCATGTATCGGTCGGCGTCGTTGACCCAGTAGCCGTCCTTGTTCTGCAGGCTGACGAGCTTTCGGCAGAGGTCCTCTCGCCAGTTGTGCTTGGAACCCTTGGCGTCCTTAATCGTCGGCTCGCCCCAGGCAAGCAGGGCGCGGGCGAAAACGTGGTAGTAGTAGAAGAGCCCCTGCCTGGACTGCTTGCCGGGCAGGTTCGGGTTCTCCTCCAGCGTGTAGTGCCGGCCGATCCACTCGAGGGCGTGCCGGACGCGGGTGTCGTCCCGCGAGACGTTGGCGTACAGCATGCTCTTGAAGCCGGCGTAGGTCATCGCCCCGTAGCTGCGGAGCATCGGCTTGCCGTCGACGATGACGGTGCCGGCCTTGCTCTCGCCCCCGTTGGCGGCGGTGTAGATGAAGCCACCGTCGTTGGCCGTGCGGGCGAACGGCTGGTCGTTCGTCTCGCTGAGCATCTGGCATCGCTCGATGAAGCGGAGCGCCTTCTGGAACGTGGGGTCGGTCGGCGGCAGGCCCGACTGGTGCAACGCCTCCAGCATCATCTGGGTATTCGACAGGTCGGGTCGCTTGTGCTGTCCGTAGCCCGACCCGCCGTACCATGAATGCTCGGGGGTGATCGTCTTACCGTCGTTGTCCTTTCGATGTTCGGCCCACTGCGACTTCTTGAGGTACTCGACGGCCTGCGCACGGGCCTGCTTTACCTCGGGCAGCGTCTCGGGAAGCGCCGAGAGCAGCATGAGACAGATGCTCGTGTTGTAGTTCCGCAGTCCCACGCCGGGATCGTAGATCCCCCCGTCGGGCTGACGGTAGCTCAACACGCACGCCAGGGCCCGTTGAACCACTGGGTGGTTGGGTCCATACGCAGGATCTTGGACGAAGCACTTGGCCGCCATTGCGGTGATGGCCGGACCGGCCTGACGGGCCCAGCCGCCCTCGGCATCCTGGGCCGAGGCCAGGTACTTCAGACCCCGGTCGATCGAGGCCTGGACCTGTCGGCGGAGCTCAGGGGGCGGTGCCTTGAGGCCCTGAGTCTCAGCCGGTGCGGCCGCCAGCATCCTCGGGCCACCGCAGAGAATCGCGGACAGCCCAACGACCGGAGCGAGATCTCTGAGCGTTCCCATGTCGTGTCCTCCTGCGTGTCAAACACCGTGTGATTATATCCGGACCACGAAGAAAGGACACCGCCGTCGGGTGGAGAGACTATGGCCAGGAAGGGGCATGACCAGCGCCGCGCACAGAAGCGGCACAATCAGGTTGGAGCGCTTATGCGTCTGAATCAAATCAGATCTGCGGACCCCGAATGGAGGAGGCGAACCTCGAGATGTCGACAATCGCGGCCGGCAAGGCCTTGGATCCCTCGGTGGCCTCTACCAGCCCGCCGAGAGAGCTGAGATCGCCCAACAGGTTGTTCAGGTTCAGCAGGCTGCCGATCGAGCTGATGAAACTGTTGATTTCGGCGAAGAAGGCCTCGAGCATCGCCGCATAGAGCTGGGGCAGGAAGTCCTCACCGTGGGGATCGGGCTGGGTGATCTCCCGGGGAGGAGTCTGCTGAGACTGCAGAACCCAGTTGCCCGGCGCTCGCACCTGCTGCGCCGCTGCCTTGACCATGGCCTGCGGCCACTTCTGGAAGTCCCCCAGTTCCGGGATGTTTCCGGTGCCTCCCGTGCTGTTGGGGTCCGTGGTCGTCTGGGCCAGAGCAGTCGTCCAGGTTAGGCCCAGTATCAGCAGTGTCGAGATGATGATCCCGCTTGTGCGCATGATCGATACTCCTGGTCTACATCCGAGCCGCACGTAGGAAACCCACTCAGCGGGCCCGCCGGGCTCAGGGTCAGACCTCCACCCGGGAATTATACTGAGTATCGGGCGATCCGTCGCAATGCAAGAGCTCGGCCGAGCCTTTTCCTGGGTACCCGCACCAAAGACGCCATGGCGGGTCGCAAATGGTTGCCTCCGGGCGTCGATGCTTGTTGATGCCTGCGACGGCAGATACGATAGGCCCCCGTACCCAGCGGTCGTTCGGCCCGAGGCAAGAGGGGAGTCCAGCCCGATGACGCACCGGGCGAGCAATCTGATCCTGATCGGCATCGTCGCGGGCATTATCTGCGCGGGCGTCTCGCTGCTGATCTTCGGCGAGCGGATGCGCAGTGTGGCCTTCCTAGGGGAGTTCTTCCTCAAGTCCTTGCGGATGATCGTCGTGCCGCTGGTCCTGGCCTCCATCATCGTCGGGATCACCGGTTTGGGCGACGTCCGCCGCCTGGGGAGCGTCGGTCTCCGCACCCTCCTGTACTACACCATCACCACCTGCATCGCCGTGGGAATCGGCATCGTGGTCGTCAGCATCTTCGAGCCCGGGGTCGGCGTCGCCACCGAAGGGATCCAGACGCCCGAGGGGATCCAGGAGAAGGCCCAACTCGGGTGGCGAGAGATCGTACTGTCGTTCGTCAGCAACAACATCTTCGCGTCCACGGCCGAGATGGACATCCTGCCCATTATCGTCTTCGCCTTGATCTTCGGCGGCGTGCTCACGACCCTCGGCGAAAAGGGCAAGCCGGTCATCGCCTTCTTCGAGGGGGTCAACGAGGCCATCATGAAGATGGTCCACCTCATCATGTGGATCGCCCCGATCGGCGTGTTCGGCCTGGTCGCCTCGAAGTTCGCCACGCAGCACTGGGGCACGATGATCGCCAGCCTCGGCTGGTACATGACCACGGTCCTGGTGGGTCTGGCGATCCACGGCCTCGTCGTCCTGCCGATCCTGTGCCTCGTCTTGGGGCGACGGAACCCCGTCAGCCATTTCGCGGCGATGACGCCCGCCATCCTCACCGCATGGTCGACGGCCTCCTCCTCCGCGACGCTGCCTCTCACGATCGACTGCGCGGAGGATCGCGCGGGAATCGGGAATCGCGCGGCGGGCTTCGTGCTCCCCCTGGGGGCCACGGTCAACATGGATGGCACCGCGCTGTACGAATCGGTCGCGGCCATCTTCATCGCGCAGGCCTACGGGATCGAATTGCCTTTCGGCCAGGTCGTGCTGATATTCGTCACCGCCACGCTCGCGTCGATCGGCGCGGCGGGTATACCACAGGCGGGGCTCTTCACGATGGTGATCGTCCTGACGGCGGTGAAGCTGCCCCTGGAAGGCGTCGGGCTGCTGCTGGCTGTCGACTGGTTCCTCGACCGGTTCCGAACGGCCATCAACGTGTGGGGCGATTCGGTCGGGGCAGCCTACATCGACCGGGTCACCAACTCCGATCCTCAGGCGACCGCCCCCGGGGCGAGCGGATCGTAGACACGAACGAACATGGCCGCACACGAATATCGCGCAGAACGTCGGAAGGAGCCGAACGTCATGCTCGAGCGCCTCTTTCAGCTCCATGAGCGCGGGACCACCGTCGGGAGAGAAGTCCTGGGCGGGGCCGTCACATTCATGGCCCTGTCCTACATCATCTTCGTCCAGCCGGCGATCATGTCGATGGCCGGTACGAAAGACAATCCGCTCGATTTCGGCGCGATCATGTTCGCCACGTGTGTGGCCTCGGCCTTCGCGTGCATGCTCATGGGGCTGCTGGCGAATCTGCCGGTCGCGCTGGCCCCCGCGATGGGGCACAATGTCCTGTTCGCCTTCACGATCTGCGGGGCCGCGACCATGGGCGGCTTCGGGCTGACGTGGCAACAAGCGCTCGCGGCCAACTTCATCGCCGGCGCGCTCTTCCTCGTGATGAGCCTGGTCGGATTTCGACAAGCAATCATTGCAGCCCTGCCCGAGTCGCTCAAGTACGCCATCGCCGTCGGCATCGGGTTGCTCATCGCGATGGTCGGCCTTCAATACGGGCAGATCGTGGTGGGTAACCCCGCCACGCTCGTTGATCTCTCGACGCTCCGGACGCCGGTGGCGCAGTTAACGCTGTTCGGACTCATCGTCACGGCAACGCTAATGGCGCGGCGGGTCCACGGGGCGATCCTGATCGGCATCGTCGCTACGGCCGTCGCGGCCTGGGTCGCTACCGAGCTATCCGTTCGGGGCATCATCGGGGAGATGCCGTATCGCCTGATCGCGCCGCTGGGGCACGCGCCGCCGCTCAACCCGGGCCACACATTCCTCAAGCTCGATTTCGGCGGGCTGTTCGGGCACCCGGCGCTCACCTGCCTGGCCGTCATCGTCATCTTCTTCATGCTCGACCTGTTCGACACCATCGGCACGCTGATCGGCGTGACGGAGCGCGGGGGATTGCTTGTCGACGGGAAAATCCCCCGAGTCGGTCGGGCGCTCTTCAGTGACGCCGCGGGCACTGTCGTGGGCACCTGCCTCGGTACGAGTACCGTCACGGCCTACATCGAATCGACCAGCGGCATCAGCGCCGGGGCGAGAACCGGGCTGGCGTCGATCGTGACCGGCGCGCTGCTCTTGCTGGCACTGCCCGCATACCCGCTCGTCCACGCCATCGGCAGCGGCGTGAACGTCGCGGCGACCGGGCCGCCCGTCTTCAAGTACCCCATCATCGCCCCAACGCTGATTCTGATCGGCTGTATGATGATGCCGGCCGTCCGCAAGGTCGATTGGGACGACCTGACCGAGGCCATCCCGGCCTTCCTGTGCATGGTCGTGATGCAATTCGCCTTCAGCATCGCCGCCGGCATCGCCTGGGGCTTCATCGCCTATGCCCTGCTCAAGCTCGTAACGGGGCGGGCAAAGGATGCCCACCCCTTCGTCTACGTCTTCGCGGCGTTGTTCGTCGTGATGTACGCACTAAAATGGATGCCCGGAACCGCGGTGTGAGGATCGCGTGCGGGAGGCCGATTCGGAAGCGGCCACTTGACAATACACATAGATCGCCTACTCTGTGTGTATGTGAGGTGGTGTATGCGAACCAATATCGTCATCGATGACAACCTGATGGCCGAGGCCATGAAGGCCACGGGCTTGACGACCAAGAGGGCGGTGGTGGAGGAGGCACTCCTCCGGATCGTTGAGATACACCGGCAGACCCGTTTGCGCAAGCTCCGCGGCAGGGTCCGCTTCAAACCCGATTACGACCATAGAGCAATGCGGAGAGCCAAGTGAGGTTGAACCATGTGCTCGTCGATACGTCGGTCTGGATCGACTACTTCAGGGGTCGGCGAACGCCGCACACCGAATGGCTCGATCAGGCCTTCGCGAGAGTACGGGTCTCGATTCCAGACATGGCGCTCGCCGAGCTTCTCCAAGGTGTCTCCGAGCCGGAAGCGCTTCGGCTTGAGGCCGAGCTTGAGGCGATTCGCGTGGTCGACGTGGGCGGCGGCACGATCGCCAAACTCGCCGCGGCCAACTACAGGAAGCTCCGTCGGCGCGGCTTCACCGTGCGAGGCACTATTGACTGCTTCATAGCAACCTATGCGATCGAACATGGTATTCCTCTGCTGCACTGCGACCGGGACTTCAGGGTCTTCGAGGAGCACCTGAACCTCCGCGCTGTGTCGGACTTGGAAGGATCACCGTGACCAATACTTCGCGAGAAACATACCCGCTCCTCTGTAAGGGTGACATCGACGGCTTCTTCGGCCTGGCCGTCGACAACCTGGTTCAGGTGCTCGTCCTGGCCGCGCTCTGCAAGCAGGTCTGCGGCTTCTCCGAGGCGATGCTCGTCCAGCGCGTCCTGCCGGGCATCGCCGTGAGCCTACTGATCGGGAACCTGTTCTACAGCCTCCACGCGTGGTGGGTCGCCCGACGCGATCACAACCCCACCTGCACCGCTCTGCCGTACGGCATCAACACGGTCAGCATGTTCGCGTTCATCTTCTTCGTCATGCGGCCAGTGTACTTCCAGTTCAAAGCGTCGCTGGGGGACGCCGGCGCGGCGGATCTCGCCTGGAAGATGGGCCTCCTGGCCTGTATCGGCAGCGGGGTGATCGAACTGCTCGGCTCCTTCGTCGGCGGATGGATCCGCCGCGTCACGCCGAGGGCCGCCCTGCTGAGCGCTCTGGCCGCCATCGGCGTGATCTTCATCGCCGGCCCGTTCGCCTTCCAGATCTATGAGCGTCCCATCGTCGCGATGTTGCCCATGATGATCATCCTAGTGGTCTACTTCGCGCAGGTCCGCTTCCCTTTGGGCCTGCCCGGTGGGCTGGTGGCGCTGATGGTGGGCACGGGTCTGGCGTGGGCCACCGGGCTTTGGGCCAAGCCCGAGATGATGAGCCCCGCCGCCGTGGCCGAGGCCAAGGCCTGGATCGGCGTCCACACGCCGCACGTCTACTGGCGCGACCTGCTCGAGCTGGTCCGGCATGCCGAGCATCGCGATCTGCTGATCGGCTTCCTCGGCGTGATCGTGCCGATGGGACTGATCAACGCGCTCGGTTCGCTGCAGAACATCGAGTCGGCCGAGGCCGCCGGCGATCGCTTCCGCACGGGCCCCTGCATGGCCGTCAACGGCATCGGCAGTATCGCCGCCGGCTTCTGCGGGAGCTGCTTCCCGACGACCATCTACATCGGGCATCCCGGATGGAAGGCCCTCGGAGCGAGAACCGGCTACTCCATCCTCAACGCGGTGTTCTTCACCGTGGTCTTCTTCCTCGGGCTAGGCAGCGTGATCACCTCAGCCGTACCGATGGAGGCGGGCATCGCCATCGTCCTGTGGATCGGCGTCATCATCACCGCCCAGTCCTACGAGGCCACGCCCAAGGAGCACTACGCGGCGGTGGCCATGGGCTTCTTCCCCGCGGTCGCCGCGTTGGCGGTCCTGTTCCTGCCGAATGTGCTCATGAGCGTGGGGGCAAAGGCGGGCATTCAGCCCATCATTAGCGGACACTTGGACCTTATCGAGAAAGCAGCCGATCATCGAGACGCCTGGTGGCCCGTCGGCATCTACGCCCTCGCCGGGGCGAACAGCAGCTTCGTGATTACGTGCGTGATCATCTCAGCGATCTCGGCCAAACTCATCGATCGCGACTTCAAGGCCGCCGCGATCTGGACCGCGATCGCGTGCGTCCTAACCGTCATGGGGCTGCAGCACGCGTTTCGCATCCAGCCCGGACCGTTCGAGCTGACGCCGCGCGAACTGCTGGTCTGGCAGCGAGGGGGTTGGCCGGAGGGGACGTTCCTGTATCGCGCCTGGGGCATCGCGATCGGGTACGGCGTCACGGCCGTCATGTTCTACGTGATCCACCTGCTGCGGCAGCGCGGGCGGTTCGTCGATCTGGAGTTCCTGCGGCGTCAGGGCGACTTCGTCGACCTGACGAAGACCCGAACCGTCGTGCACGGGCCGGAGGTCAGTCCGATCGGACCCTCGGTCGTATCGACGTCCTCGGGCCATACGCTACTGCCGCCGACGCCGCCCGGAGTGGACGACACGTCGACCGAGACCCCCGTCGTCGAGGACGAGACGATCCCGTTGGAGCCATGGCCGCCAGCGTCGCCCGACGCAGAACCAACAACTTCCGAGGAAGACGCTTCCGATGACGATGACGAAACGCACCGCTGAGACGCTGCACAGTCCGAACGCTTCGCTGCCCTTCGCCATTGCCGGGGTGTGCGCTGCCTGCACATTGTCGGCCTTGGTCGGCTGCAGCGACCCCGCCGCCGAGATGAATCAGATCCGCCAGCAGTTCGAGCAGCTCGGCCCCAAGATCGACCGCGGCATGGTGGCCTTCATCCTGGGCCTGCCCTACGCCGAGACGAAGGACCACACGGCGTGGCTGTACTTCACGCCGCCGCGGGGGCCGCTCGATCCCGCCAGGCCGAAGCGAATGCTCGTCTTCCGATTCGATCAGAAGGAGCAGTGCATCTCGCGCGAGCTCATGCTGTGGCGCCAGCCCGGCCCCTCGCAGATCGAACTGCACTACGAGCTGTCCTGGACCGACTCCGATCGCCCGATGGACAACGATCTGTCGGACATCCTCCACGACAAGATCAAGGAGCTCGCTCGAGCAGACGACAGCGCCCACCTCGACAGTCAGCCGGCCAGCTTTCAGTTTCGCGTCGGCCAGAAGCTCCTCGTGGGCATGCAACGATGGCAGCAGGGCCCGTCCCACCTGGTCCGACTGACCGCCTCCGTGCCGGGGGCCGACTGCCCGAGGCTGACGGAGGCAATCGACCTGAGCATCCGTGTGAGAATCCTCTCGGCCGGCATCGAGTTCGACCGCCCGCTGATGAAGGAGCTTCATTAACCACAACGGCTTCGAGTGACCCGACATGCGCATCACCACGATCCGAATCATTAGTCAAACGTTCTTCTTCGTGCTGTTCGTCGTGCTGCTGGCCTATTGCACGCTCGAGACGATCGATCGACTGCCCCTGCTCCACGACCACCTGAGCAAGTTCCTGGAGGTCGATCCGCTGGTGGCGCTCACGACCGCCGTGACCACGCGAACCGTCTACCGCGGGCTGATGTGGTCCCTCGTCGTACTGATCCCCACGCTGTTGCTGGGCCGCGTCTTCTGTGGGTGGGTCTGCCCGTTCGGGGCGCTGAACCACTTCACCGGCTGGCTGTTCGATCATCGCAAAGCCAAGGCGCGAATGGAGGCCAACCGGTATCGGCCCCTATACCGCCTAAAGTACTACATCCTCGTCGCCTTCGTGGTCGCCCTGCTCGGCCCGCTGTCGATGCTGATCCTCGTCGTCGGGGGCGTTCTGATCGTGGTCGCGATCCGCATCGCCGGCCTGACCGCGCCGAAAAACGCCGAGCGGCGGGACCGGATCGCCGTCGCCCTGAGCACGATCTTCATCGCGATCGCCCTCGTCGCCGGAATCGCGAGATGGGGCTATCCCGAGGCCGGCTCGCTCCAGATCGGCCTGCTCGACCCGATCTGCCTCGTCCACCGCTCCATGACCGTCGCGGTCCTGCCGGCCCTGAACAACACGCCCATCGGCGTGGCGTGGTTCGGCGACGCGCGACTCCATCAAATCGGCTGGGTCATCGGGATGATCTTCCTGGGCCTGCTCGTCATGGCCCCAGTGATCTTTCGCTTCTTCTGTCGGACGCTGTGCCCGCTCGGCGCGCTATTGGGCGTGCTGAGCCGATTCGGGCTCTGGCGGATCGAGCGGGACCGTCAGGCCTGCACTGATTGCGGACTCTGCCGGGCGCACTGCGAGGGCGCCTGCGATCCCGACGGCGAGCTCCGCGTGGCCGAGTGCATGGTCTGCTTCAACTGCCTCGACGACTGTCCACACCAGGCGATCAGCTTCCGATTCATGCCGGCCCGCGAGCATCACGTGGTCAGCCCGGATATGACGCGGCGCGGCGCGCTCGTTGGCGCGGTCGCCGGGGCGGGCGCGTTCGCCTGGATGCGATTGGGCGGGCGGAGCACGAAGGACTTCCACGCCACCGTCATCCGCCCGCCAGGCGCGGTCGAGGAGCAGGAGTTCCTCAAACGCTGCCTCAAGTGCGGCCAGTGCATACGCGTCTGCCCCACCAACGTCCTCCAGCCGGATTGGACCGAATCCGGCGTCGAAGGGCTCTGGACCCCCGTGCTCAACTACCGCATCGGGTACTGCGAGCCGAACTGCACCGCCTGCGGACAGGTCTGCCCGACCGGCGCGATCCAGCGGATGACGATCGAGCAGAAGCGCGGCATGGGCAAATACGCCGAGGACGGGCCCGTGCGCCTCGGCTCGGCCCACTTCGACGTGGGCAGGTGCCTGCCCTGGGCCAAGAACATGCCCTGCCTCGTCTGCGAGGAGAACTGCCCCGTCAGCCCGAAGGCGATCTACACGGAGAAACGGCTGCAGGTTCTGCGTGACGCGAAGAAACAGGTAGTCTCCGCCACGGAGAACACCGTGACGCTCAGCGAATGGCCGGAGCGGGCGTCCGACAAGACGCATCCGTGTCAACTCGAGCCCGACGCCCTTGTGCCGAAGACCGACCAGAGCTGGCACATCCGCGTCCGCCGCCCGGACGGGACGGATGAGACGCACCTGATCCGATCCAACACCGCCGATGCCGTCACGATCGACGGCAAGTTCGCCGCCGCCCCCGCGGCGGGCGCGATGGCCGTCCTGATGACCGAGCTGGGCCTGCCCAAGGTCGACCTGGACCGCTGTATCGGCTGCGGCATCTGCGAGCAGAAGTGCGTCGTCGCGGGGAACAAACGGGCTGTGTACGTCATGGCCGTCGGCGAGACGCGGAGCAAGACCTTCCTCGATGAAGCCAGAAACCGATCGTTGCGGCTGCAGTAGGGGTGGAGTCCTTCGTGTACCGCGGGCATCCCTGCCTGCATCCCGTGCAGGTCAAAGGCCCGCGATACGACAGCACCAAACTCGCCGACCGAAATCGTCACTACGTCTTCGGCCGAACCGTCACGTGCCGTTCGCAGACCTGTCCCGTCGGCGCGATGAGCAGGATGCCGTTTCCAGATCCCGCCCCCATCGGCTCGAGCGCATGCCCCTTGCCCTTCGGCTCGAGAACGACCTCGACGCCGCCGGGATACCACTCCTCCGACACGTAGACGCGCGTCGGCTCCGTGATGGTTGGATCCTCGCGCCATCGGCACTCGAGCGCCCTGGTCGACGGATCGAATCGATATCGTTCGATCGTGCCTGCGATCGCCTGCGGGTACGGACGGCGGATCATCTTGAAGAAGTCCCTCTTGTCGAGTCCCTTGTCGAAGTACCAGAACGTGCTGCCCGCCAGGTCCTCTTCCAGCATCCGGATCGTCAGTTGCGTTACGGGGATCGCGCCGCGGTTCTGAAACGCCCCCCACTCGCCCAGCACCCAAGGCATCTTCAACCGTCGCGCCGTCTCAGCGAGCCGGCCCAGGATGAACGCCATCCGCTCCGTGCTCGGATCGCCCGCCCCCGGCGTCTCCGTCACGAGATCGTACGCGTGCGGGGCGAAGGCCTGCAGCGGATCGGGCTTGCCGTCCGAACCGGGAACGGGCACGATGTCGCACGGGACGCCGACATTGGCCGACGGGCTCGGCTCGAGAAACAGGATGTGGTGCCGGTCGACCTCGCGAATCGCCCGTCCGACGCGGGCATACATCGAGTTGAGCTTCGTCCGCTCGAAGGCCGTGATCGTCGGACCGGCCGCGTCGACCAACGCGCGGAACTTCTTCACGTCGCGGAGGGCGTCGTACGCCTTGCGCCGCCCGTCTCGGTCGGCCAGCAAGCGCGTCAGCCCCAGCACGCCGCTCGGGGCATCGTCCGGCCCGAGGATCTCGCCGAGCTTCCGGGCCAGGTGCGCCGAGGCCAACAGGATCGGCGTTCCCGGAAACGGCTCGTTCAGCAGGTCGTACCCGATGACGGCCGGCTCCTCGGCGTAGCGCTTGGCCACGTGCTGCCAGGCCAGGGCGAAACGGTCCTGGATGCCGACGCCGTCAGGCCCGGGCTTGTTCGACCAGAAGCTGTCGAACGCCGTCTGAATCATCGGGCTGGTCAGGTAAGCGTCGCCCCAGTGATCGCTCGTGTGCACGTGAGGCCGACCGCCGTCGAGCGTCGCCCAACCCGGAGCGCCGTCCCCGCCGGGCACCTTCTCGCCCCACAGGTCCTGGTGCATGTCGACCAGGACGTAGAGCCCAATGGCCTTGGCCCACGCGACCCGCTCGTCCATCCGGCGAAGGTAGTCCTCGTCGTACTTGCCGCACTCCGGCTCGATCGCCGCCCAGATGATCAGTAATCGCACGCAGTTGAAACCCCACTGCCGCATTCGGGCGTAGTCCTCCGGCCCGTGCCAACTCATGTACTTCGTGGACTTGTGCTTCGCGCCGACGTTGATGCCGTTGAGGATGACGTGTCGGCCCGCACCGTCGACGAAACGCCCCTCCTTGACGCCGACGAAGCCGTCCGCCGCAATCGCCGCCTGCGCCGAGATCAGCGCGCACAAGACAATCGACAAGGCTTGCCTACTCATGAGCAGATACCCCTGAATTCGATTCGGTGAGTCAACCCCGACCCCAGCAACCGCGCGCAGTATACCGCCGACGCCGCGCCGGCGAAATCACGCCCAAGATCCCGCTACTACGGCGTAGCGACGAGTGGTATCATTCCCGTCGGGCAATCCTCTCAGAGCCAAACGGAGCGCGACATGAATCCACTCCATCCGCGAAATCGGGCATTCCTTCAGTCGCTGTCCGTCATCATGGGCTTGTTCGCCTTCCTCAGCGCGCCCTGCGCTCACGCCGCCGAGCCCGGCAACCGGCGCCGCCTCAACGTCCTGTTCATCGCCATCGACGACCTCAACGACTGGACCGGCGCCCTAGGCGGACACCCGGACGTCAAGACACCCAACATGGACCGGCTCGCCGCCCGTGGCGTCCTGTTCACCAGCGCCCACTGCGCCGCGCCCGCCTGCAACCCCTCTCGGGCCGCCCTGATGACCGGCATCCGCCCCTCGACTTCCGGCGTGTATCACAACCCCAACCCGTGGCGACAGAGCCCCGTGCTCCAGAACGCCGTGACCATCCCCCAGCACTTCATGGCCGGCGGCTACCGCGCGATCGGCAGCGGCAAGATCTATCACGGCGGGTTTCCCGATCCGCCTTCCTGGCAGGAATACTGGCCCTCCCAAACGCAGAACAAGCCCGCCGACCCCGTGCCGGATAATCGCCCGCTGAACGGCATCCCCCGGACGGCCCACTTCGACTGGGGGCCCGTCGACGTCCGCGACGAGAAAATGGGCGATTCGCAGGTCGCCGATTGGGTCATCGGCCAGATGAACAAGCCCCAGGACAAGCCGTTATTCCTCGCCTGCGGCTTCTTCCGTCCGCACCTGCCCTGGTACGTGCCGAAGAAGTACTTCGACATGTACCCCCCCGAAAAGATCACGCTGCCGAACGTCAAGGACGACGACCTCGACGACGTCCCGCCGATGGGTCGCGCCATGGCCAAGCCCGAGGGCGACCACAAGAAGGTCATCGAGCACAAGCAGTGGCGAAAGGCCGTCCAGGGCTACCTGGCCAGTATCAGCTTCGTCGACACCTGTGTCGGTCGCGTCATCGACGCGCTCGAGAAGAGCCCGATCAAGGACAACACAGTGATCGTGCTCTGGAGCGACCACGGCTGGCACCTCGGCGAGAAGCTGCACTGGCGCAAGTTCGCCCTCTGGGA
>JAFGLZ010000052.1 GCA_016927755.1 Phycisphaerae bacterium | reverse complement strand
GGGGGGAGGTGGGGGGAGGTGGCCTCGGTCTGTCGTCGTTGGCCCGGGCGTGTGAGAACGACAACCAAAGGAGGCCGTGCTCTCCATTCCGGGAGATCAAGAGCCGACAAGGTCCGAGAAACGACAAACATCGGAGAAAACCCGGAGTTGGCCAGGAATATTCGGAATTGCAGCAATCGTGCTAGCTGAATACAATCTGTTGAGCGTAATCGCCTTTACGGCGCCCTTGGGGGAAGGAGAATGGAGAGGAGAGAGGGACCCGCCAACGATCTAGGGGCACCTTTCTTCAAACCGCATTTCGGTAGTCCGGTATTTCGGGGGGCAACGTTGCCCGACTTCCCAAAATGGAGGAATCGAATGTTTGGCAAATCGCTGGTCCTTGGTGCATGTCTTGTGGCGGCTGTCTGCTTGGTCGCGCCGGTCTCGGTGCAAGCGGACTACTTTGATGATTTCAGTGACGGGGTTTTCAAGCGGAACGACCCGAACAACCCGCAGTATGACGCGAACGATCCGTACTACAGCGACCCGAATTACATGCGCGATCCGAACCTGTGGGACCTGGACAACCCGGATTGGTTCGTTAACCAGTTGGTCGGGGTCAGCTTCTCGTACGGGATCGGGAGCGACGCCGTCGCGGACAAGGCCCTGCGGTTGGCGGTCACGGGCTACACGATTGGCCCAGCGCCGTTCGGCGTGATCGCGGCGGGGGTGCAGTACGCCAACACGTCGATCGGCGAGGATCCGAACGTCAGCCCGACGTGGTGGGACGATACGACGGATCACTACTTCCTTTCGTGGTGCTACTACACGAACTACCCGGCGAACCCCAACAGCGATCGTGGGCGGATCGGCCTTCTGATGCACGCGGACCCGATCGATTGGACCTGCTTTGTGTTCGAGAAGGACTTCGACAACAAGGCGTACACGGGGTGGCGGCTCCACGAGTACCACACGCATCACCTGAATCTGCAGTCGATGGCGTTCACTCGGGTAAGCGACCCGGACTGGGGCTACAATCCGGTTTGGAACTTCAAGCGGATCTGGCTTGATCCGAACGGGTGCCGCGATTGGCAGTCGCTCGATCCGAACACGGCGGATCCGAACGACACGACCTGGTTCGATCCGGGCG
The DNA here is from genome assembly GCA_016927755.1 of Phycisphaerae bacterium. Classification (GTDB taxonomy): domain Bacteria; phylum Planctomycetota; class Phycisphaerae; order UBA1845; family JAFGLZ01; genus JAFGLZ01. The sequence goes on along the minus strand of JAFGLZ010000052.1, from coordinate 10,857 downwards.
AGGACGGCGCGAGGGACCCGAATCTGGACGACCCGAAGTGGCTGGGCATCGATCTGGATGGGTATGAGCGGAACGGCTTCTGGCTTCTGTTCCAGTTCAAGCAGGACCCGAACTACGATTCCGGCGACCCGAACGGCAAGTTCGTCATGGGCGCGGTGTGGAACGGCGACAAGTACGACTGGGACGGCGAGTGGCTGCTGGAAGGCGAGTTGCCGAGCGAGTGGTCGAGCGGGAGGATGAGCCAGGATCCGGGGCTGGCCTGGTACTGGCCGGAAGGCGTAATGGCGGTTTGCGTGCAGTCGGACGTCGAGTGGCTGAACGGGTATCCGGCGGATGCGGCGATCGACAACGTCGAGTGCCGGACGGGTGTGTTCAGCAACGCGCCCAAGCTGCTCGACCTGCGGATCACGAACGCCAACTACGGTCAGGTGCTGATCGACCCGAAGCTGACGGACCCGAACGACCCGAACACGACTTCGAACCGGCTGCTGCGGTACACGGAGGGGACGGAGGTGGTGTTGGTGGCCGAGGCGATCGAGGGCAAGTCGTTCAAGCAGTGGACGATCCACGATCCGAACCACCCGATGGACGCGAACTTCGCGCTGGCGGTCGATTCGAACAGCACGCTCTATCTGACGATGGACGAGGACATGATCGTCGAGGCGGCGTTCAAGTGCGGCAGCGGCATGCCGCCGTTCATCGCCGTGGCGCTGTTGGCGCTTGGTTTGGGTGTCGTGATTCGGCGGCTGTCTTAGGTCGGACACGAGCAAATCGTTAACTGTAAGAACGCGGCGTCCGGTCTGGAACCGGACGCCGCGTTTGCTTATTGGGTCATCGCATCGGGGACCTCGGACGAAGGATCAGAGAAGATCGTTGATCTTGGCGGCGAGGATGAAGTCGTTTTCGGACAGGCCACCGATCGCATGCGTGGTGAGTGAAAGCGTGACCTTGTTCCATGAGACGTGGATGTCGGGGTGATGGGCCTCTGCCTCGGCGAGCTCGGCCACGCGGTTGACGAAGGCCATCGAGCCGAGGAAGTTCTTGAACTTGAAGGTTCGCGTCAGGACGTTGCCGGCGAGCTCCCATCCGGGGACCTGCGGGAGCATGGAACAGGCTTGGCCCTGGGCCATGGCGGCGACGCCCCCCTCGCAGGGCACACATTTCTTTTCGGTCAGATCCATGGCGGGTCTCCGGTGAGCGGATAGGCTCTTCTGAAGCGCGACTGGCGCGTGCGCTCTTTGACCGTCTCCATATTGGATGACCGAGTAGGGGGAATCAATGCTCGCGGTGGGATTCGGTACCGGGGCCGTTTCGGATTGGACGTTCTCGCGTGGACCACGTGGGTCTGGGGCAGGCTGGAAGGTTGCGTTACGAGGCGTGAGGGTGGTCGACTGGAAGCGTTTCGGTAAGCGAGTTTCGCGTCGCATTCGAGGAGGCATGGCCCAGCGTCAGATGGGCCTTCTGACATGGAACGAAACACGGGGCCGCAGAACGCCACGCTGATTGAGAACGGCGCATCTCGCTGATCCGTCGCTTGTTCGGTCGGAATGGTGTCCCTGTGCGGACCCGTGCCACCCGCGACGAGACTGTCTAGCCGAAAACGGCACTAGCGCGTCGAGGTCGTCTGACCGGCCAGGGCGTTCTCGAGGGCCTGTCTGGCGGCTTCGGCTCGCGCGTCGGCGTTCCTTGCGGCGTCCCGCGCCTCATCCGCCTGGCGCTGAGCTTCAACGTACGCTTTCCGTGCCTGGACCGCTGAGACCGCCTCGGCGCGGGCCCGCTCGGCGGCCTGTCGCATCTCGTTGGCTTGGACGAGGGACGTCTCGGCCTGCTGGGCGGCGGTGTCGATCCTATCGAGGACTCGGGCGAGTCGGTCCAACCCGTCGGACAGCAGATCGCGGACATCCTGCAGCTCGGCTCTGAGCTCGGCCGTCGGCGGATCGTGCTCGAGTTCGGCGTCGGCAACGGGCGTCGAGGCGTCCTGTTCGGGAAGGTCCGCTTGGGCCTGGGACACTATCTCGTCGTGGGCTATCTCCTCGGGGATCTGCTCGGGCGGACCGCCGACGTTCCGTGACTGGACATCATCGATCGCATCGGCGTCGGCGCCGACGGTCAGCTCAGCCACCTGCTCGGCCGCGGAGGGAAGCTGATCCTCAAGGAGTTCGTCCTCGACGATGTCGAGGTCGGCCATGATGTCCTCGACGGTAGCCTCGGTGGGCGACGGGTCGTCGAACTGTTCGGGCTCGCTGCCCAGGTCGGCCGCGATCGCGCTGACGGCGGCATCGGCCGCATCCAGCATGTCCTCTACACCAAGCTCGGTCGCTTCCAGGGGCTCGTCGGTCGTCTCCGGATCGGCGCCGGCCTCGGCCTCCAGCGCGTCGAGCAGGTCGTCCACGTCGCCGTCGACGGGGTCGGTCGCGTCCGATAGCTGATCCGCCTCATCCGCGGCTTGGGACAACTCGACGGGGTCGACAGTCTGGGCGGCCTCGTTGAGCGCGTCGGCAAGGTCGGGATCCTCGGCAACCGACCCGGCGGGGGCTTCGGCGGCGATGGATTCCGGCTCGCTCTGCAAGTTTTCAGCCTCTTGATCGTCGGCGGCGACGGCGCTGTCCAACTCGGAGGAGAGAGAGTCCAGCATCGCGTCGACGTCCTCGGACTCGGGTATCGCCGGGTCGTCGACCGTGGAGGGCTCGTCCTCGGCGTCGGCGTCCACGGCGGGCGCCTCGTCGGTGATCTCGTCGTCCATGCTGAGGATCGGCGGAGCGTCATCGATCTGTGAGGTGTCGTCCCCGATGAGGGCGGCCTCGTCGGGCAAGAGCGCCTCGTCGGCTTGCGGATCGCCACTGACGATCTGCTCCACCTCATCAGAGAGGGACCCAAGCAAGGCGTCCATATCGTCGGCGTCTCGATCACCAGCGACCGCGCCCTCCTCGGGTGCATCCTCGGCGCCTTCCGGCAAGGGCGTATCGGCTGGAACCGCCGCCGCCTTGGCGTCGTTCAAGACGGCCTCGGCTTCATCAATAGCAGAGGAGGCATCCTGGGCATCGGCGGGTAGGCTGTTGGACTCACTCACGGTATCGTCTCCCTCATGGGCCGCTGAGGCGGCGTTGGCTTGATCCGCCGCTATCACGGCGGCAGCCAGATACGACTCGGCCAATGACTCGGCATCGTCGACGCCGGACGCTCGAATCTGCTCGGCCACGCTCAGATGAAAGGCCTCTGCCTCCTGGTGGATCGTATGAAGCTGGACGGCCGCGGCGGCCTGAGGATACTCAGCGTCGATTTGGCCGGCGGTCTCCGCGACGATCGGGTTGGCGGCGTCGCGGAGGATCTGAAGCATCTCCTGGAAGTCGGCGCCGTCCATCGGGGTCGGCTCATCAGATGACTCGTCCGATGCCGACTGCTGCTCGATCACGGCGACCACACGGTCATCGGCACCCCGTCCGAATCGCCGGATGATGGCCAACTCCGTTCGCAGGCGTATGAGCTCGTCGAGGTCGGTCACGGTGACCTCTTTCACCTGACCGGACCGGACCATCCTGTAAGCTTTCGGAAACTGCGACACGATAGAGGATCCCACTGGTCCCGCGGGACGCTACACGAACGTACGCTCCCCCGGGCGGCGCGGCGCCCGAGAGGCTGTATGGGGTATCGACTTGCCGATAGGACGACATGAGAAGCCGATCGGCAAGTTCCCGTCGGAATACTGGCAGCTCGCGATTACCGGACGATACGTCTGGGAGAGCCGCCGCGAGGAAGCCCGGATTCTCCGGACTTGCGGCGCATTGGCTCTTCGTCTCAGCGCGGCTTCGGGCGTTCTGAAGGACGGACGAACCAGAGGAACGTCACGGTCATCAGCGCGATTTGGGCGATGCCTGGCGCGGCACACGAACCCGATCCGACCGGATTCTCGCCGGACACAGCCTGGGTTTCCTCGAAGACGGCCGAGATTCGCTTGTGCCGGTCCATGACCACGCGGATCTCGGCGTCTCCGGACGCCGCGTCGCCCTGCCATCCGAGAAACCGGTCACCGGGCTGGTCAGGGATCGCGGTCAAGGTGACGGTCCGGCCCGCCTCGAAGGTCGTGAGCCCCGATGGATCCTGGCGGACGAAGCCCGGGCCAACTGTGGTCAGCGTCAGGTCGCAGGTCACGGTGACGGTGATCTCGGAGGTGGCGACCTGACCGAGCGAGTCGATCGCCGCGACGCTGTATGTCGTCGCGGCCAGCGGCGCGGCGGAGATCGTCTCGGCGGTCTGGCCCGTGCTCCATTGATACGCATAGGGCGGGAGACCGCCGGTGGACTCCGCGGCGAGTCGCGAGGTCTGGCCGTAGCTGATCGATCCAGGCTCGGCCCGCAGCACAACACCCAGGGCCGGACTCACGACGACCTGGACGGTGTCTTGCGCCGACTGGCCCAGGGCATCGGTGGCCGTGACGGCATAGGTACTCGTGCGAACGGGGGTGACCGTGATGGTCTGCATGGCCTGCCCGTCGCTCCAGCGATATACATATGGGGTTGATCCGCCTGACGCGGTGGCTGTCAACGTGACCGTGGTCCCTGGAGCGACGACTTCGGGCCGGGCTTCGGCCGAGACGACCAGACCGGAAGCCACGCGGACCTCGACGTTGGCCTGAGCGGTCTGGCCCAGTGCGTCTTCGGCAGTGACGCTGTAGACGGTGGTATCGTCGGGCATGACCGTGACCGATGCCCCGATCTGCCCGGTGCACCACCGGCAAACATAGGGGGCCGCCCCGCCCGTTGGGTTTGCCGTCAAGCGACAGGGGGCGCCGGCGGGAACGAGATCGGGCTCTGCCATGGCGGCCACCGCAAGCGGTGTGGCGAAGACGGCGGTGACTGTCCTATCGTTATCCATGACGAGGGTCAGCGGATTCTCGGTGGTCTGATCGCCGGGGACATGGCCCTGCCACTGAAGGAAGACTCGTCCGGGCTTGGGCGTGGCAGTCAGCCTGATCTGTGAACCGGCGGGATGGTAGGAGCCGTTAGGCCCGTCGGTGGGCGTGCCCTCGACGTCGACGATCACGTCGACCTTGCAGGTGGCGTAGATGTCGGGGATGTCGAATTCCACGTGATGCGATCCTGCGAGCCTCGCGGAGACGGGGGGTGTCCCGATGACCTGAGAGATCACGGTGCCCGACGCGGCATCGTTGGGAGTTGCCGTCAACAGGTACAGGGGCTGAGCGGGAAAGGTCAGCGTCCACGTCAACGGATCGGACCAGAGGGCGGTGTGGAAGTCGGTGGTCAGGAGTCCTGTGACGAAGACCGTGGCGTCGATGTAGCTCTCGGTCGTGATGGCGCCGACGGCGTTGGCGTCGTGAAAGAGGAGGACGGGTACGTCCTGCGGCTCGGAGAAGAGGCTCTGACGCGCTTCGGCGTGCTCACGATCGGCGGGGACATCGGTGAGTCTTCACCATCTCATGATTGGGGCAACGGCGCGGCGAGCGAGGCTCGGAATCGGATCCACGACCACTACGGCGACGTATACATCGATCGTCCGAGGCAGCAGGCCTTCGGGATCGATAGCATCGGGGTGGAACGGACCTCGGGAGGATACCGGTTGACGGACCAGGCCGGAATGCCTCGCGAGATCAAGATCGTACTCGAGGACGGCTCGTCGCGGGTCGTCAACCTTCAAACGGGAGACACGATCGTTCGGGTCGGGAACGACTGAGCCCTGGGCAGGTGTCTGCGCGTTGTTGGCATGCCGACTTGGGAAGCTGCGGGCGGCCCGAACGACTTACAGTCGCCTGCGTAGTGAGAACCTGAGGCTTGCGATGCTGAGTACGAGGAGGCAGGACAACATGGCAGGAGCCACCTGCGCCCCGCAGAGTTGGATTCCTCCTTCAGGAATGAAGACGGCGACGACGGTCTTCGGCGCGTCCATCGTCAGCAGGAGGGGCCAATCGGTCGCGTTGGCCTCGGGCACGTCGATTCCGTCCCAGTAGGCGAAGATGTAGCCGGGCTCGGGCTGCGGTGTGAGTGAGACAACGGCGCCGGGGTAATAGGTCGGCTGATTGGGATCCACGTCGACGGTGCCTCGATCGGGGACGTAGTAGGTCACGGTCAGTGAGAAGCCCTCGACGACGGTCAGCGTTGCTGATTGGCTCGTGACACTTCCCGCGGTGTTGGACACGACACAGCGAAACTCGGTCTCGTCGTCGGACAGATCCGTCTGTGGGATCGTAAGGCTCGGGGCATTCTCCTCAGGGAGATCCTCCCACACGCCGACGTTGAGGAACTGCCACTGATATGCGAGAGGGGCGGTTCCAGTGGCGGTCACGGAGAACGACGCGTCGTCGCCGGCCAGGACCGTCTGGTCGTTGGGCTCAGTTATGATCGTCGGGGGGTCGATCACGGTGACGGTCAGCGTAGCGGACTGGCTTGTCTCGCTGCCGGCGGCGTTGGAGACGACGCAGTGGAGCATGGTGCCGTCGTCGGACGCTGAGGTCGGTGAGATCGTGTAGTCGGCAGCGTTGGCGTCAACGATGTCTTCCCAGGCGACGCCGTTGTAGGACTGCCACTGATACGACAGGGGTGCCGTGCCGGTGGCGGTCACGGAGAACGTTGCGTCGTCGCCGGCCAGGACCGTCTGATCACTGGGATGCGTCACAATCGTCGGGGGGTCGATGACGGTCACGGTGAGCGTGGCGGACTGGCTTGTCTCGCTGCCTGCCGCGTTGGAGACGACGCAGTGGACCATCGTGCCGTCGTCGGACGCTGAGGTCGGCGAGATCGTGTGGTCGGCGGCGTTGGCGTCGGGGATGTCTTCCCAGGAGGCGCCGTTGTAGGACTGCCACTGGTAAGAGAGGGGCCCCGTCCCGGTGGCTGATACTGAGAAGGTTGCGTCCTCGCCTGCAACGACCGATTGGTCAAGCGGCTGGGCCGTGATGGACGGGGGATCGATGACCACCTCAGAACAGGTCGACAGGAAGGTCTGGAGGGCCTCGAACCACTTGTCGGCCATCTTCTCGTAACCGGTTCTGTAGGGATGGAGGAGGTCCCACATGTCTCCCGCCGGCTGGGTCCTGTAGTCGAGTCCCGCGCCACACTCGAGGTTGACGGGGATGATCTTGTCGCCGGCCGCGATCCGAAGGGCGGCCATGGCCTCGACATTGTCATTGAAGTCGGTGGTCTTGGAGGTGCCGGGACACACGAAGCCTCTCTGGTTGATGATACGAGCCAGGACCACGGTCACATCGGTCTGGTAGTCGATCTCGTAGCGGTCGATCTGGTCCAAGATGTCCTTGACGTCGTTGGGGTCGCGGTCGAGCCCGTTCGTGCCAATGTGCAGCAGGACGACATCGGCGGGATTGGCCACAAGCCAGTTGTAGATCTCGGCGGCGACCTCCTCGTCCTTCCATCCGCCGTGGCCCTCATGGTCGGGGTCAAACCCCTCGCCAGCGTAGGCCATGCCGGCCATCTGGCTGCCAACGAAATCGACGCTGTAGCCGCCGGCGATCAGGTTGTCCCACAGCCTTTCGCGGTAGGAGATCCAGTAGTTCGGCTCGTTGGGTTCGACCCCCGAGGGGCGACCAAGCGTGATCGAATCGCCGACCGGCATAATCCTGACGGAGGCACACGGATCGCAGTAGCCTCTTGAGAGGTAGTAGTGGCTCTTGATCTCGGTCGGGGTCAAGGCGCGGTTGTAGATGGCGACCTCATCCAGATCACCCGTGTAGTGATATCCCGTGGCGGCGTTGAGCCAGCCGATGTTCACCGGGGCGGTTCCGGCGTCGAACCCAGTCGGGGTCGTGTAGGCATGGGCGACGGAGCCTTCCTCAGAGCCGTTGACGTAGATCGTATGAGTTCCGGCGCTGCCGTCTCGTACGATCGTCACGTGATACCACTGGCCGTCGGTGACGTCCGGGTCGTGCTCGAGTCCCGTCGTGACCGTTGCCTCGTCGCCGTCAGCCGCCTTCAGACTGAAGGAGAGTCTGCCCTGCCCGACGGCGGAATCGCAGACGACGGCGGCCGACCATTGGACGGTGCCGCCGAGTCGGCCGAGGATGACCTCGTTGTATTCCGGGCCGTCGCCCGAACAGCCGGAGTTCTTCCGCATCCAGAACTCGATTGAGAAGCTTGCGTCGGAGGCCCAGTTGAAGTCAGCGCCCGGGGCATCCACCGCGGTCAGACCGATGCTGTCGAAGGATTGTGCTCCGCCGACCTTGCCGATCGGGACGGGAGTCGAACAGGCCTCGGCGCAGTTCGCGTCGTTGGCTCCGGCCGAATCGGCGAACGTCGTGCCGGCGGCCTCGTCAAGTTTCCAATAGGAGATGATATCGCTCGGGCAATCCGCAGTCTGAGCCCAGGCGGAGTGGCATCCCGCGACGATTCCAACAACGACCAGCGCTATGGAAGAGCTCGAGAAGGCTTTCATCTTCATGCTCCTCCGACTCCCCTCCGATGAAAGGGCTCGCGGGCTGCGCCACAAATGACTACTAGTAGGGTGAACGCCCACTAACCCCTCTGATGTCGGGCCCGACGAGAGACTTCCTGACGTCAGGACCTTGACATCTTCCCCCAGGCAGGCGGCTATTCGTGGCATCGACCGGTTCCTGACGCCCAACGTAGCCTATGACATGAGTTTATGCGGTGAGTCCTCTTGGGATCAAGCCTCAATCGGGCGAAAATACGGGGTACGAGCCGGGGTCCGCTATTCTCGGGCGGGAGTACCGCAGGAACTCGACATCCGGAGTTCTTGGCCAAGGGAGATGTTTGCCATTGGACCGGGTTCGCGGCAACATGCCTGGCAGGCTCGAAGAAGTGAGATGCCGGACATCCAGGAGGAGCATGGTCGCAATGAATTACCGAGCGGATCGACTGGCAGTCTTCGGCCTGATCGAGGTCTCGGTTCTGGTCTCGACAGGAATGGCGGATCCCCGAGGGATGACCTCGCTGACCAACCCGAACGTCCATTACGGGGACGTCGCGACACACCACGTGAAGCTGAGTCGAGGATCGATCCTCGCTCGGGCGGATCTGCCGCCGCCATGCCGCCCAACTTGACCGGTCTCGGGAGTAGTCGCGAACGGCGCGGAAACATTCCGGAAGACGGCCACCGGAGTGCCCCTCTCTCTGCTCGAATTCCAGACCAGAGAACCCAATTGGGATAGCACCCAAGTCTATAAGTTAGCGGGCGTTAACAGAGAATCGTGTGTTGTTGAAGCGCGGTGACGGTGGTAACATGAAGGTATTCCGGAGCACCGCTGGTGCCGGGGGGGGGCGACGTGCGAAGGGGAAGTCGTCGGGGCTGGCGGCGTTTCATGGCGGAGGCGGGGATATTATCGGCGTGAAGGCCTCCCTCAGCCATCGACTAGATCGTTTCAATTCGGCGCTCGGCGTACAGCGCCATGACGGGGAGCGTGGGTTCACTCTGCTCGAGTTGCTCGTCGTGGTAGCCGTCATAGCGCTTCTGACCGCCATCCTGATCCCGTCGCTGAACAGCGCCCGCAGACAAGCCCGGACGACGCTATGCGCGGCGCGTCTGATGAGCCTGACCCGCGCGATGATCACCTATGCGGAGGAATACGGCGTGCCCCCGTTCATCGGTCGGGGCTGGGAGGATCTCGACGGGAGCGACAGCGAGGAGTGGCCCAAGGGTAGCGGGATCACGGTGGGACAGCTCAAGCGGTGGGAGGACTGGTGCGTCAATCGCCCGGAGGAGACCTGGTTCACGGCCGAAGAGGCCTGGCCGATCGACGTCGGGGTCGAGTTCGGCAGCCTTTACCGGTATACGCGGTTCAAGGACCTATACCTCTGTCCCGAGTTCCAGCGAGTCGCCAGCAAACAGAAGATCCAGAGCGTGTTCAACTACACTCGAACGGTCCTGGGCCGCAAGTGGTACGTACCGATGCGAGACCCGGAAGCGGACGAGTTCGACAGTGGCTTCGGAGCCCCCGGGTCTATCCTACGGATCAACGAGATCCATTCTCCGGCGAAGATGTGGATGATCCTGGACGAGTGGTATCTCAAGCACTGCGCTTCGCCAGACAACGAGTTCATGGCCGAGGGCACCGGAATCATCAATGGCGGGTGGATGGCCAACGACTGCATGAACTTCTACCTCGGTGACGAACTGGGGCGATACCACGGCAGACAAGTCATGGGCCCCATGGCCGACGGTTCTTCGCAGGCCGTGGCGATGGGACACGTCAGCCACTACGACGGACACGTCGAGCTTTGCAGGGACGTTCTTCCCGGTCGAACTGGAAACGTCACGATCGAGCACCTCCGATCTCTCCGGAAGGTGTTCGACTTCATCGCGGATCACCTCTTCGCCCAGCGCGGCATCACGGTGTCGATGGAGGAGGTCCTGCCCTCCTAACCCGTGATGCTGCCTCCTGGCGATGCCATTCACTGGATTGGGAGTGCGTGCGGTCAACGACCCGGCAGCTCTGCCAGCCGTCTTCGCATGATGTCCTTCTTGGCCTCGGGCATGTCCTTCTCGTCGAGCAGCTCTTGGACGCCGTCGACGAAGAACTCGGCGGCGAAGCTCGTCTCGTAGCAGAGTTCGTCCTTGCTCCGCTGGTTGACGATCTGTAGGAAGCCCTCGAATTCGTCAAAGTATGAGCCGTAGATGTGGAACGAGTCGGCGACGTGAATGTATTCGCCGCAAGCCACACCGATTTGGTCCGCCACCATCCGCTGAAGCTCGGTGAAGGCGTACATGTTCATGAAGGCGGCCTTGAATGCGTCGTTGCTCCGCATGTGGGCGACCATGTTGAGTCGGCCCGCCTCGACGCGGAACCACAGTCGCTGCAGGCAGGCGGGGTCGTGGATTCCGACGTCTTCCCAGGCCTTCCATGTGACGGCCTGTGCCCGGCGGGTGTGACCGGCTTCG
>JAFGLZ010000051.1 GCA_016927755.1 Phycisphaerae bacterium | reverse complement strand
CCTGATCTGGCTACGAGACCAGTAACGTTCAGCCGAGCAGGCCAAACCACCTGATCTGGCTACGAGACCAGTAACGTTCAGCCGAGCGGCCCCGACCGCCTGATCTGCTATTCCTGATTCGAGGATGATGTGCCGTGAGGTATCGCCCGGAGGCGAGGGCTTCACGCCTTCCATCGGGTGACGGTGAAGAGATATGCCTAGAGGTGGTCGAGGGCTCCGATGTCGTCGATTTGGGCTTGGGTGACGTGCTCGACGTGTCTGCGCAGTTCGGTTCGCTGGCTCTCAAGGCGGGGGCGGAAGGCCTGAATGAGGCTCGCGTGGGTATCGCGCTTGATGCGGTCGTAGTCGACCTTGCGGAGGGCGAGCCAGGCGAGCTTGGAGGGGATGGGGATGGCACCCGTGAGCTTTCGCACGTAGCCAGCGCCGCCCCAGGCCGCGCCGATGGTGACGATGACTCCGGCGGCGGCTCCGAGGATCCAGCCAGGCGGGCCGGACAGGACCCATGCGGTTCCCGCGCCGCCGCAGAGGCTGCCTAGGACGACGGCCATCACGGTGGAGGTGATGGCGGTGAGCCCGGTCATGAAGACGTCCTTGACGGGCACACGGGGCCCGGTGACGGAGACCGGATCGGCTTGCGACAGCTCGATTCGCTCTGGGGTCCACTGGATATGCTTGGATCGGAACCAGGGGCCGAGGACGTCGGCGATGCACTGGTTGACCTTGGCGGTGAGTTCGGAGGAGCGGGACTGGACGAGCTCGGCGGCCTTTGTTTCGAGGGCGGGGGCCTGGTCGGCGATCTTGCGCTCGAGGTCCTTCAGGCGTCCGCCGCATCGACGGAATTCGGCGAGGAGGGGCTCGATGGTCGCGACGAACTCTCCTGCGAGGTCGGCGGCCAGGGCGTCGAGGAAGGCGTCGACGACTCGTCTGACCTCGTTGAGGATCTCGTAGGCCTTGGTGGGCTGTTCGGCACGGATCTCGGTGATGGCCTTCTCGTGGAGCTTCTTGAGGACGGGCAAGAGGGCGATGCCCTCGCCGATGGCTCGGCGAGGGTTGGGCGAGGAGAGGATTCTCTCGGGGGCGATGCGTAGGTCTTGGGCCACGATGTCTCGCACGAAGGGCCAGGCGCTGCTGCCGCCGGTGAGGATGACGTAGGAGACGTCGGCGATGCGGATCTTGTCCTGTCGGATGCCGCGGACGATGACGTCTCGGACCCAGGCCAGGAGGTCCAGGGGCTGGCCGGAGGCGAGGGACGTGTAGGCCTCGCCGAGTCGCGCCAGCTCATCGCGAAACGCATCGCTGGGCACATAGGCGCCGGCGCGGGCGGTGAACTCGTCCCACGTGGCGTCGACGAGACGGCCGTAGGGTCGTATGGCGTACCTGAACCGGGCGTTTCGGTCTCGCGCGAGGGTCTCGCTGAATCGCTCTTTCATCTCGCGGCATTTGATCCAGTGGACGTAGTAGTCGTCTCCCTCGCCGGCCATGGCCTCGGTCGCGCCGGGGTTCGCCTGGCAGAACCACTGATAGAAGAGGTCGTCGAAGAGGCGTCCGCCGAGGATGGGATCTCCCCAGGCTTGACGGACCTCGAGTCGGAGGACGTAGGCCACGTCACACGTGCCGCCGCCGAAGTCGATGACGAGCAGGCCGGCGCGTGCGTCCCTGACGGAGAACTCGTGCCGCGACAGGTGTCCGACGAGCGCGCCGATCGGTTCGGGGACGAGCTGGGGGTCGCCGAAGCCGGATTCACGAGCCACCTGAGCGAGGGTTTCCTCGTATCCGGGGAGGGCGTTGGCGGGGACGCCGATCAGGACGTCGAAGTCGGCGGGGCGTTTGCCCGCGGGCAGGGCGCCTCTTTGGACGAGGTCGTCGGCGAGGCATTTCAGGAAGGCCGCAGCGTCCTTGCGGGGGGTTTCGTTCGTCGGGGAGATGTCGGGCTTAAAGTGGGAGGCGAGTCGGAGGGACTTCTTCTCGTGGGGGGTGGCCATTCCCCACTCGTGCTCGGCGTGCTCGCCGAAGGCGATGACATTCTCGATTCCGGCGTCGTCGGTTCGGTAGAGGACGATGGATCGCAGGCCGTCGCCGCCAAAGTCGATGGGGGTGGCGCTTAGCGTACCGTCGGAGGCGACGGCGAGGAACGAGTTCGAGGTGCCGAAGTCCACGCCCAGGTGATGTCGACTGGGATCGGGCATCAACCGTCCCTCTTTCGCGTGATTCTGCCCCTAACGAGGACGCGCCGGTGGACCAGGACGGGCGGCTCCAGCTCTCGATAGGGGTCGCCGGGCTCGATGAGGCCGACGACGTCGTATGCGTCTCGGAGGGCTTCCTCGAAGAGGCCCTCGGTGTGCGCTTGTGCGAAGACCAAGCCGGCGTTCCCGCACTCCTGGAGGACCTCTTGGGCGATGTCGGATCGCTCCTCGACGGTGGTCGATGCGGAGAGCTTTCGGAGGGACTCGAGGATGGGTCCGGATGAGATCGGCGGGGTCGGCGGCGGAGGGGTTTGGGCCGATCTGGCCGTCTGCAGGACGAGCAGCAGCGTCATCAGATCGAGCTGGGCGGCCAGCCAGGCTCGGATGGCCGATTCGATGCAGGCTCGCAGTTGCGAGCGGGTGGCGCGTTTGGTCGGCTTGGCCAGTTGGAGGAGCAGGATCATCAGGATGGCGAGGAGAAAGAGCTTGAGCTTCATCCAACCGCTGCCGGACCGCATCCGACCCGTGGCGAGTCCCCAGAGTCGACCGGCGGGGTTGATCCAACCGAGGACCTCGCTCGCGCCGATGCCGACGGCCAGGAGCCCGAGGAACCACTGGACGGCGCGTCGGAGGCGGTCGTGCATGGTCAGTGCGTGCATGAGGGCGACGCCTACGGCGGGTCCGACGAGGGCGCCGACGGCGCGTCCAGTCTGGATGCCGTCGGGGGGGATTTCGAGCAGAACGCAGATTCTCGCGGCGGCGACCATTCCTCCCAGCGCGCCGAGGGCGGCGGCGGCCATCAAGACGCCGAGTCGGGCCTGGAGCCAGGGCTCGGGGGGATCGATGCGGAGGGGCGCGGCGGACTGCCGGAGGTCGAAGGCGAGGACGCTGAGATCGGGGCGCCCGATGCCGGCGGCTTGGGACGCGCGGTCGGCGAAGGCTCCGTCGAGGAGGGCATCGAGGCAGCTCGCGCGGGAATGGCCGGCGGCGGCGTTCAGCTCGTCGGGCTCGGGGACGCCGGCGCCGGGGTCGAGCTTGTCGAGCACGGCGCCGGTTTCCTTGCGGACGAGGCGCTCAAGATCGTCCGCCATGGCGGGCCTGACGCGTTTGATGGTGTCCCAGGACTCGCTCAAGGCTGCCTCTCTGCCCCGCCGGCGCGCGGGTTGCTCCACTCTTGTGGTGCCGGATGCGGGGCGTTTACTTCACTCTCGTGGACGGGGATCTCCGCGTCAAGGCGTGCGGGGGGAGTTTGGCGTCTGAATTCGCGCCGGCCACCACTGAAGCGATGGGGCACCCCGCGCTGCGAGCGGCACCGATTTCTGATTGGATCGACGGCCCCTTCAGCGATGGGGAACCCGGGGAGGCAGGCAAGGATGCCTGCGTTACGGGAAGGGTCACGGGCGAGACGCCCGTGCTACGTCTGGGTTCGGCTCGCCAGGAGGCTCGCCCTCCCGACGGCGTTTAGCGGGATGAGTAGGGATCGGCGGCGTCGCGGAGTCCGTCTCCGACGAAGTTGAAGCATAGGACGGTGGTAACGATGAACACGACGGGCAGGAGGAGCCAGGGGTAGTATCGAACGGCCTGCATGTCCATGCAGTCCTGTAGCATGACGCCCCAACTGACGACGGGGGGACGGAGGCCTAGTCCCAGGAAGCTGAGGGAGGTCTCGCCGAGGATCATGCCGGGGATGCTCAGGGTCAGGGCGACGATGATGTGGCTGGTGAAGCCCGGCAGGAGGTGGCGAAAGAGGATTCTTGCGTGGCCTGCGCCGATGAGGCGGGCGGCCATGGCATAGTCCTCCTCGCGGAGGGAGAGGATCTTCCCACGGACGACGCGGGCCAGTCGGGTCCAGCCCAGCATGCTCAGGACGATCGTGATGGCGAAGTAGACGCGGAGTGGGGACCAGTCGGTGGGCATGATGGCGGCCAGGGCGAGCCACATGGGGAGTTGCGGGAGGGAGTTGATGATCTCGATGGCGCGCTGGATGACGGTGTCGGTGGCGCCGCCGACGTATCCGGAGATTCCTCCGACGGTCATGCCGAGGATGAAGATGAAGGTGATTCCGATCAGGCCGACGGAGAGGGAGATTCGGGAGCCGTAGATCATGCGGGTGAAGATGTCCTGCCCGTACTTGTCGGCGCCGAGCAGGTAGAAGGTCGGGACGGCGGGGGAGGCGGTCAGGCCTTGCGATGTGGGGTGCGTCCGGTTCTGTGCTTCATTGAGGTCGAGGCCGAAGAAGTGTCTGGTCATTGGGATCAGGCCCCAGAGCCTGTAGGGCTCGCCGACGACTAGGAACGAGAGGGGCAGCGGCTCGCCGGCGTCCTCGATGTAGGTCTTTCGGAAGGTGATGGGGTCGACCTGCATCTTGTGAGCGTTGACGTAGAGGCCTTCGGACAGGTTGCATCTCACGAGTTGGGGCGGGCAGTAGGAGTGGTCGAGGTCTCGCCACGTTGCCGTGTAGGGGGCGAAGAACTCGGCGAAGACGGCGAGCGTGTAGAGGACGGCGAGGACGAACAGCCCGACGACGGCCAGCTTGTGCCTGGCGAAGCCGAGGCGGATCAACTGCCATTGGGAGAGGGCGGCCAGCTTGGTCTTGGCTTCGATCACGGGGATCGTAACGACCGGCTCGCTCATCGGGTCCCCCCTTTGAAGCGAATGCGCGGGTCGAGCCAGAGCAGGAGCAGGTCGCTGACGAGCGTGCCGAAGACGCCGAGCAGGCTCAGGACCATGAGCATCGAGCCAGCGAGGTACATGTCCTCGCTGAAGAGGGCCGAGAGGAGGAGCGGCCCGACGGTGGGCAGGGCCAGGACCATGGCGACGATGGCTCCGCCCGAGACCAGTTGCGGGAAGAGCCCTCCGATGCCGCTGACGAAGGGGTTCAGGGCGATGCGAACGGGATACTTGAAGAGGAGCTTGACCGGACGGACGCCCTTAGCCATGGCGGTGATGACGTAGGGCTTTTTTAGCTCGTCGAGGAGGTTGGCGCGCATCACGCGGATCATGCCGGCGGTACCGCCGACGCCGAGGACGACGATGGGGATCCAGATGTGCTCGAGCAGGTCGACGAACTTGCCCCAGGTCCACTCGGGCTGGGCGGCGTAGTCGGCGGAGAACAGCCCGGAGACGCCTGAGATCGCCATGAGCACGAGCGCGAGGAGGAACCCGGGGACGCACATTCCGATGAAGCCGATGAAGGTCAGGACGTAGTCGCTGATCGAGTATTGCCTGACGGCGGAGTAGATTCCGATGGGGATGGCGGTGGCCCAGGTGAAGAGGATCGTGCCCAGGGAGATCATGACGGTCAGGAGGATGCGATCCCCGACGATCTCGTTGACGGGACGGGTGGACTCCATGGATCGTCCCATGCTGCCCTGGAGGAGGCCGGCGTCCTTGGGGTCGAAGGTTCGGAACCAGGAGAAGCCCATCCAGCGGAGATATTGTTTCCAGGCGGGGTCCTCGTAGCGGAAGAGGATCTTGAGATCCTCGATGAGGAGGAGGTTGGCCTCGTCGCCGGACTCTTGAAGCTGCATGATTCGGGTGGAGAGGTAGTCTCCGGGCGGGGCCTGGATGATGACGAAGACGATGACCGAGATGATCATCAGTGTGGGGACCATGATGGCGAGGCGTCTGGCGATGTAGGGATGCCGGACCGCCACGAGGACTAGCCCGAGGACGCCGATGGCGATCAAGAGATACTGGACGACCGCGCCGAGGACCTGTCCGGCGGTTCGACTTGGCTTGGCGGCCACGACGGCTCCCGGTCTGGGGGTGGCCTCGAGGATGGAACGTTTGGTCTCGGCGATGGCGCCGGGGGAGTCGCCGGGATTCTCGAAGAAGTAGGTCTCGATCCCGGCGTTTCCGGGGGTGGAGAGGATGTGCCCGTAGAGGGCGTTGTCGGGAACGTTCTTGAAACCCTTCTTGACGACGACGAGCTGCGGGGGCGGGCTGGAGATGTTGATGGTCCAGAGGTTCTCGGCGGCGATGTCGAGGGCTTCGCGGAAGATTCGGACTTGCTCTTGGAGCGTGGTCGCCCGCATCGCGTTTTCGTAGACGGCCATCGCCCGGTGCATGGGGTGGTCCTTGGGCGGGCCGTGGAGGCCGCTCTTTCGAGCGGTCGGGCTGTCGTAGAACCCGCCGAGCATGAACCATCGACCCCACTCGTAGGCGTAGAAGGACTCGATGTGGTGGGCGACGAAGTATCGGGGGCAGCAGAGGGGCAGGTAATCGCTGGCGGCGCTCCAGACGTTGAAGTCGAAGTCCATGGACTCCTTTTCGGCGTAGAAGAGCTGGCGCGACCGTTCGCGGGGGATGAGGCGGACGCCGACCTTTGCCCAGTCGTCGACGATGAACTGGGTGGGTCCGAAGCCGGTGTAGGCGCAGTAGTCGAGGTAGAAGGTCATGCGGGATCCGTCGGGGAAGGCGCGGTATCCCTCATAGTCGCGTTTGGTCAGGCCGAGCTCGTCGAGGAGCCGGTTGGCGCGGGCGGGGTCGTATTCGGTGAAGGCCTTGCGTAGGGCCTCGTGGTGGAACGGCGACTCGGGCCCCGGGGAGACCTGGGCGGGCTCGACCTGGTTGTTGTACTCGGCCTTGATGATCATCTTCCGGTCGATGGCGAGGGAGAGGGCCTGTCGGAAGCGTTTGTCGGCAAGCAGGTCGGCCTTGAACTTGGTCTCGGGTCGGGCGGGATCGACGTGGCGGTTGAGGTTCGGGTTAATGGCGAAGATCGAGCGGGTCGCGGGATACCAGTGGAGGATCCGGGTGCCGCTCTGCTCTCGGCGGCTCATGAGCTCGGTGTATTCGGCGTAGCGGATGTGGCGTGTCTGCATGGTGATCAGGCCGTTGGCGGCGCTGAGGCCGAGCATCTGACCGGCCTGAACGTCGAACTGGACGCGGTCGACGTACGGGAGCTGGTTTCCCTCCTCGTCGACGACGTAGTAGTAGGGGTTTCGGACGAAGACTTGAGGCGGGTTGGCCTTGTAGGTTCGGTATAGCCACGGCCAGAGGCGGGGGTGCTCGGGGTTCTGCCAGTCCTTCATGTAGGTATAAAGCGCGCGGCGGCTGGGGAGCTTGTAGGCGTCGAGGGTTTGCTCGATCAGGGCGTCGTCGCCGAGGGTGGGATGGTAGGGTCGGAGGTAGTGCTCGGGGGTGTCGGTGAACCAGTAGCTGTACTGGGCGAGGATTTCGAGGAACATTCCGTGCGGGACGGGGAAGACGATCTTGAATCGGTAGTCGTCGATCTTCTCGACGGAGGCCGGCTGTCCGGCGGCGAGCATCCAGTCGGGCACGACGCCGGTGACGGCGTCGTCGAGGATCTCATGATTCCACCAGTACATGACGTCGTCGGTAGTGAAGGGCTCGCCGTCGGACCAGCGGATGCCGCGTCGGAGGGTGACGGTCCATTCTCGCTTATCGGGTGAGGACTCGACGGCCTTGGCGACGTGGGGTTTGATGGGATAGGCGAATGGCGACCACCGGACGAGACCTGAGTAGGACATTCGCCATGTGATGATGTTGACGTCGCTGGGGGTGGTGGCCACGCGGAGCCAGGTTCCGCCGTAGGTTCCGATCCGGTCGACACAGCGCATGACGCAGGGCTCTGGGCCGACGCGCTGGTCGACGGGTGGGAGCTTGCCCTCCTTGACGAGGTCGGCGAGGATCGGGGACTCGCCCTTGGGATACCACTTGGCGGAGGGGCCTTCGGCGTAGTCGACGTCACGGTGGAGCACGAGGGGCTTGTCGGGGTCGAAGCGGACGTCGCGGGCGCGCACGGCATCGCGGATCTGTTGCTCGGAGTATGCCTGCCCGCGACCGGACAGGTCGGGTCGGATCAGCCAGGCAGCGCACCAGAGCAGCGCGGCGAGTCCGGCACCGGTAGCGAGGAAGGCGAGGACGTAGAGATACCTCGGCGTCTTGGTCAAACGGCAACTCTCCTACGAGCACCGACTATCGTACGGTCGTGGGGAAGGGATGCCAACTCTGGGGGGTGGGGGCGGCGTGCGTGGACAATACCGGGACGTCCTTCTAGACTTCTCTGCTCGGCGGCAAGCCGGGATTGTGGGAGCATGAATGTGGAGAGACATCCGCACAGGCTAACGTCGGTTCCGCTTACGGACGTGGAGTTCCGCGACGTCTTTTGGGCGCCGCGGATCGAGACGAATCGGTCGACGACGCTGAACATCGAATACGAGCAGTGCAAGAAGACCGGGCGGATCGACGCCTGGAGGTGGCGGGCGGGGCGGAGGCATAAGCCGCACATCTTCTGGGATTCGGACGTGGCCAAGTGGATCGAGGCGGCCGCGTATAGCCTTGCGACTCGGCGCGACAGAGGGTTGGAGCGGCGGATCGACGCCGTGGTCGAGATGATGGCGGAGGCCCAGGGGGCGGACGGGTATCTCAATTCGCACTTTCAGTTGGTGGAGCCGGAGAAGCGGTGGAGCAACCTGCGAGACTGGCATGAGCTGTACTGCGCCGGTCACTTGATGGAGGCGGGGGTGGCGTACGAGCAGGCGACCGGCAAGCGGAAGCTCGTGGACGTCATGTGCCGGTACGCCGATTACATCGGCAAGGTTTTCGGGCGGGGGCCTGGCCAGCTTCGCGGGTATCCGGGGCACGAGGAGATCGAGCTTGCCTTGGTGAAGCTGTATCGCGCCACGGGCCGGGAGGGCTACCTGCGGCTATCGAAGTTCTTCATCGACGAGCGGGGCAAACGCCCCCACTACTTCGACATCGAGGCGAGGCGGCGCGGTGAAGGGCCCGAATCGTTCTGGGCGAGGAGCTATGCGTACAACCAGTCGCACGTGCCGGTTCGCGAGCAGGCGGAGGTGGTGGGTCACGCGGTGAGGGCGTGCTATCTCTACGCGGGCATGGCGGACGTAGCGGCCGAGACGGGGGACAAGACGCTGCTTCGGGCGTGTCGACGGCTCTGGAGGAACCTGACCGAGAGGCGGATGTACATTACGGGCGGGATCGGGCCGACGGCGGCGAACGAGGGGTTCACGGTCGACTACGATCTTCCGAACGAGTCGGGGTATGCCGAGACGTGCGCGGCGATCGCGCTGGTGTTCTGGGCGCATCGGATGCTGCATCTGGAGGCGGACGCGCGGTACGCCGACGTGATGGAGCGAGCGCTTTACAACGGGGTTCTGAGCGGGGTATCGCTGGACGGGCAGCGGTTCTTCTACGCGAATCCGCTGACGGCGTATCCGGGCATGGCGGCATTCACGCCGCCACACGTAACGACCAAGCGGCAAGCGTGGTTCGGGTGCGCATGCTGCCCGCCGAACATCGCCAGGCTGATCGCGTCGCTGCCGGGGTACGCGTATTCGCAGAGCAAGGACGCGGCGTGGATACATCTGTACGCGGCGGGTGAAGCTTGTGTTCGGGTCGGCGACCACGAGGTGACGTTGAGGCAGAGGACTCGGTATCCGTGGGACGGGCGGGTCAGGATCTCGGTTCACCCGGAGGCGCCGAGCAGATTCACGTTGGCGCTTCGCATCCCGGGCTGGTCGCGCGGGGCGACGTTGAAGGTCAACGCTCGAGGCGTTCGGGTGGATGCAATCACGACGGGGGGCTACGCGAAGATCGAGCGGCGGTGGACCCGAGGCGATACGGTGGCGCTGAACCTGCCGATGCCTGTGGAGCGGGTCGAGGCCCATCCGCGGGTTCGACAGGACTGCGGGTGCGTCGCGCTTCAGAGAGGCCCGATCGTGTATTGTCTAGAGGAGGTCGACAACGGTCGGGACTTGGGGGACATTGCGCTGCCCGCGAAGGCCAGGCTCCGGGCTCGGATGGATCGGGGGCTTTTGGGCGGGGTGGTTGTCATCACCGGCGAGGCGTTGCGGCGGGATGGGAGTGTCTGGGGGGGCGAACTGTATCGGGCCGTACGATCGAAGCCACGGCGGGTGGGGATCAAGGCGATCCCGTACTGCGTGTGGGCCAATCGAGCGGAGGGGGAGATGCTGGTTTGGATTCGCGAGGCGTAGGTATTCTTGGATGGGAAGCTGATGCGCGACATGTTGGCGGTGGGCGTCTTGCTGGCGGCCGTAGGAAACTCCGTTGCCATGAGCGATGCGACGACACCCCCTGATTGGCCCGAGGGCTGGCGGACGGCGTGGGGAGCGCCTTCGGCCGAGCTACGTCCGCTGCAGATTGTCCACGGCCCTCCGGGCGGGGATCGGACGGAGGCGGGGATCGAGGCGCTGAAGGCGGCCGGTCTGGGGGGGATCGTGTGCAACGTGAACTTCAACGAGTACATGACGTCGGAGGCGCACTGGGAGACGCTGATCCGGGCGGTCGAGGCGTGCCGAAAGGCGGGTCTTGTCGTCTGGATCTATGACGAAGACGGATATCCGAGCGGGGCCGCGGGTGGACTGGTGCTGAAGGCGGACCCGAAGTTCGAGGCGTTGGCGCTGGCATACGACGCTTCGCAGAAGGACCCGTTCGTGGTGCGACCGGCTTATGAGCACACGCACGCGAGCAACAACTTCTACGCGGCGCGGCGGTACGCGAATCTCATCGACGACGAGGCGATGCGGTGTTTCGTCGAGAAGACGCACGAGGCGTACTGGCAGCGACTTCGGTCGTATTTCGGCAAGACGATCGTGGCGTTCTTCACGGACGAGCCCTCGCTCATGCCCGTGAATCTGGGGCAGCTTGGGGAGGACGTCCGCAAGCGAGTGCGCGTGGTCGATCCGCTGGACGAATCCGTCAAGCCGTTGCCGAGCGTGCCCTGGTGCGGCGACCTGCCCGATCGCTATCGGCAGCGGTACAACGAGGACATCGTGGCGGCGCGTCGGAGCCTCTTTGCGGGCGACACGGAGGCGGACCGGCGGGTGCGACGTCAGTTCTGGTCGCTCGTGGCGGAGATGATCGCTGATCGCTACTTCGGTCGGATCCAGGATTGGTGCCGGAAGCACCACGTCGCCTCGTCGGGGCACACGCTCTGGGAGGAGCAGATCGTGCACCATGTTCCGCTGGAGGGCAACGCGCTGAAGGCACTTTGTCGGATGGACATCCCGGGGATGGACATGCTCTCTTCGGATCCGGGGACGGTGCTGCACGGCGGGTGGCTGACGGCGTCGCTGCCGATGTCGGCGGGGCTGTTCAACGGCGGTCGTCGGGTGATGACCGAGGTCAGCGACTTCTCTCAGCGGATGGCCAAGCAGGACGTTACGCTCGCCCAGATGCAGGCCACGGCGGCATGGCAGGCGGCGTTCGGGGTGACGGAGTTCACGAGCTATTACGGGACGCTGGGGCGGATCGTCCGGAGCGTGAAGACCGACAAGGGCAAGGCGGAGGACGAGGCGCGGGCCTACTGCAATTACGTCGGTCGGCTGAACGCCCTGCTGCGCGCGGCCCGTCCCTGCCCGAACGTGCTGCTGTACTACCCGATCTACGACCTGTGGGCGGAGTACCTGCCGGTCGCGGAGCGTCTTACGCTCGAATCGCAATCGAAGCGGGCGCAGCAGATCGTTCGTTCATTTCTGGATCTGGGGCGGCGCCTCGTCAGGGCGCAGGTCTCGCTGGCGGTGGTGGATCACGAGCTGTTGGGGGCCGCTGAGCTGAAGGACGGTGGGATCGGCATCGGGTCGAATCGATTCGATGCCGTCGTGCTGCCTGACGGGGTGGAACTGCCTGAGGGGGCGGCGAAGTTGGTTTCCGGCTTCGTCGCGAGCGGGGGCTGCGTGATGCGGGGCGGGGCGGTCGACGTGAAGCGAATGCGGCAGCTTCGGCCGCTGGGGGGGATCGAGCCGAGCTGCGATCACGTGGTCGTCGGACGGTTCGTGCGTGAGGAGCGGGACATCCTGTTGGTCGTCAATGTGGGCGGCAAGGCGTATGAGGGCGGGGTGGTCGTTGGCGGGAAGCCGTGGTGGCAGGCCGATCCGGGGACGGGGCGAATCGAGCGGCGGGACGTGGGCGGAGGGACGGTCCGCATTTCACTGCCGGCGCACAGCGCGATCTTGCTGGTCGGCCCGGGGGCCGGCACGGCGGGTTGATCGGGTCACTTGCCGGAGTCGACGACGACGATGCCCCACGGGTTCAGCGCCGGGATCGAGACGACGGTGTAGTCGGCCTGAACGGTAGGCGTCAGGCGGGTCGCCTTGGACAGGGGCGAGTAGTCGTTCGTTCGATCGGCGGTCGCGTGAACTTCCTTGTCGTACGGCGAGGGGACGTGCAGCGTCATTTCCGGCAGCTTTCCCGCAGAGAACGTGGCGGATCGCAGCTCGAGCGTGAAGGGCTTGGATTCGTTGGCCCATTCGACGAGGTGAATGACGATGGGGGCGTCAGGTCGGGCGGGTATGGCGCGGACGAAGGCGCGAACTTGGCCCGTTCCGCCGACGAGCCTGACGGGCGATTTCGATCCGTATCGGGTCTCCTGGAGGCCCGCGCCGGCGACAGCGGCGTCTTCGTACTCGTCCAGATAGCGGGCGACGGCGCGGATGAAGCCGAAGAGGTCGGCGTACTGTTGTGGCGTGCCGAAGTATCTTGGTGCGTCCTTGGGCATGAAGACGTCCCAGGGGACCATGCACAGGCCACCGCAGGCGTAGGCGGTGGCGATGGTCTGGCGCGTCCGCCGGTGCCAGGCGGGCATGTCGTTTTGATCGCCCTTCTTGGGCATCGTGACGACTTGGATGCGGCCGTGCTCGGCGGCGGTCCGCATGGCCTGAAGGAGGAACTCGGGGCGGGCATGCCCGTAGGAGAGCTCGCCAAAGGCCCAGTCGTAGGCCAATTGCAGGGGCGTCCAACTTCGAACACTGTTGTTGCAGGAAAAGGGCACGCGCCGCCCGGCGTGGGCGTCCAGGGATCCGCGCGTGCGATCGTGGAAGGCCAAGGTGGCGGCCATCTGGAAGTCCTCGAATAACCGCTTCAGCTCGCCGCCTTTCCATTTCGCGAAGGCGTCGCCGACGGGGGCCCCCTGCTTCCTTAGCCGCTCGCGGTAGTCGAACGTCTCAAGATTCTCGATGTTGAGGCGGCGGCGGTCATCGGGCGAGGTCTCCTTGGCGAGGTACGTCCGGAAGGCGGCCATGCAGTATGGGCAGAAGCACCCGCCCCATCGGGTAGCAGTGTGGTTTCCCCCGGGCTCGTCGCGCTGCATCACCTCGGCGCCGGCGTCGACGTAGGCTTTGAGGTATTGCATGTAGCCCCGCTCCAGTTCGGGGTTGTTGACGCAGCCCCAGAGGGTCGGCTTCCAGGTTCGTTTCCAGGGGGCGATGATGGGCTTGCCGTCGAGGTTCTTGACGACGACGTTCCCGAGCCAGTTCGGATCGTCTTTCGGTTTGACGTAGGACGGGGCGGCGGCCGCGCCGCCGAAGAGGCGGCCGGAGGCCTTGACCTTGGCGATGAAGGGCTTGTCGGTGATGTAGGCCCACTCCAGGCGCGTCACATGGAAGTCGTGGAGGGCCTTCATGGTGTCGTGGGGGTCGTTCTTTCCGGCGGGGTGCAGGCGGAGACTCCGCATGATGACGTCGCTGGGTTTCGGGGCCCCTGGGGGCAAGACGCGGGGTTTGGCGACATCGCATGGGCGGGGGTTTTTCTGCTCGGCGAGAGCGGTTGTCGCGATCACGGGGAGGATGAGGGCGAGGAGCAGACGGCTGCGCCTGGACGGATGCACGATCGTTGATGGTATCTGGGTTGGAATCATGTGGTCTCCGATGAATTCGAGTCCCCCACCTCTGAAGAGGCGGGCCACCCGGTCTCGCGCCGGTACGCAGATCAGGCTATCGGTAGTCCGCGCCGGAGCGGCTGCGTTTGCACGACGCGCGCCATTCATCCAACGTCTGTCTCATCTTCCGAACGATCTCTGGGTTGGACGCGGCGAGGTCTTGCTTCTCGCCCTCGTCCTTCAGCAGATCGAAGAGCATGAACGTCTTTCCGGCGTCCTGTGAGATCAGCTTGAATCGGTTGTCGGTCAGGGATACCTGTTTGCCGGATTCGAAGCCGATGGGGGTCGGGCGAGAGGTCATCTTGCCCTCGATCACCGGCATCAGACTGACGCCGTCGACCGGTTCGGGTCGGCCCTTCAGTCGAAAGCCGAGGGCGTCCATTACGGTCGGGAAGTAGTCACTGGTGCCGCAGGGCATGTCGACGACGCGAGGGGTTCGGACCTTCTCGGGCCAGATGAGCAACCCGGGAACACGAACGCCGCCCTCGAAGAGGCTGCGTTTGCGTCCGCGGAGGGGGCCGGCCGATCCGTTCGTATCGGTGTGCCTTGGGCCCTCCGGGCCGTTGTCACTGCAGAACCAGAGCATGCTGTTCTTGTCGATGCCGAGGTCGGCGAGCTTGGCGCGAAGGCGTCCGATCTGCTCGTCCATCGCGGTGATACACCCGAAGTAGTGCTGGGCACCAACGGGCTGGTCCTTGTAGAGGGCACGATGCTTCGGTCCGGCCACGACGGGGAGGTGTGGCGCGTGGAACCAGATGACGGCGAGAAAGGGCTTGCGCCGTGTGGCGGCTTGCTCGATGAAGGGGATGGCGCGGTCCATGATGATGCGCGAGTCGTCGCCGTCGAGGTTCTCGGTTACGCGTCGGTCCGGTCCAGACCAGTAGTAGGTGCCGAACGGCCTTCCAGCCTTTCCCTTGGACCAACGGTCGGGGGTGATCATCGGATTGTAGGTGGGGACCTTGGCCTCGGTGGAGAAGCAGACGTCGAAGCCGTTTTCCCAGGGGGGCGCGTAGTGCTCGACGCCTCGGGGGCCGCCTCGATTGGAATCCTTGACGGTCTTGGAGAGGGTGCCCAGATGCCACTTGCCGAAGTGACCGGTCGCGTAGCCCTGCGTCCGGAGCGCCTCGGCGAGGGTGATTTCCTGCTTGGGCATGTGGCCGACGTTGGCGTTGAAGATGCCATAGCGGTATGGGTGTCGTCCGGTGAGACAGCTTCCGCGGGTCGGCGAGCAGACGGGGGCACCGGAGTAGAACCGGTTGAATCGGATGCCCTGGCGACTCATGGCGTCGAGGTTGGGCGTCTCGAGGATCGGATGTCCGTTGTAGCCGGTGTCGCCCCAGCCCTGGTCGTCGGCCATGCAGAGGATGACATTGGGCCTGGCGGCGGCCTGGTCGGCGAGGCGATCGTCGGCAATCGCCAGGGAGGCCGCGCCGGTGGCCAACGTGCCGAGGAAGCTCCGACGCGTGAGAGCGTCGTGCGTCGCGTCGTCTTTGTATCGAGTTGTCATGTTCTCTTGCTTAGGAGCCAAACGCAGGATCAGGAGTCCTGCATGGCGATGATCCTATCAAGCCGGCCTTTGATGTCGGCGAGGTCACCCTTGCCTTCGTACGTTAGTGGTCCGTCGTAGCCGGTCTCTGCGAGGGCTTTCATGACGGCCTGCCAGTCGACGTTGCCGTCGAAGGGGGCGCAGAAGCCTTCCATGCCGTGCTTAGTGAGGTCGTAGTCCTTGATGTGGAGGCGCCGGATGCGGTAGCCGAGGGCTCGGATCCAGTCTTGGGGGTAGCCGGTTCGCATGACGTTGGCCGTGTCGAAGTAGACGCCGATCCATGGGCTGTTGACGCGGTCGATGAGGTCGGCCATCTCGACGGGGGAGAGGAGGAATCGGCTAAAGAGGTCGACGTTCTCGATGGCGATGACGACGCTTCGCTGCTCGGCCTCGGGGGCGAGCCTGTGGAGGGCGTCGTGGCTTCTGCAGAGGGCGTCGGCGTAGGCGGTCTGGGGGACGGGGCTGTCCCAGGCCCCCACGACGGCGGGGATCACGAGGATGGCGCCGGCGTTCAACCAGGCGGCTCGGTCGAGCATCGATAGCGTGAGGTCATAAGCCTTACGTCGGAGACCGGGATCGTCCGACCCGTAGGCGTGATACCAGAACATGATGGTGGCGAGGGAGGCGATCTCGAGTCCCGCATCGCGAACCTGGCGGGCGATCTCACGACAGGTGGCCTCGTCGGTGTTGGGCGTGATCGCGCCTTCCTCGGCGAGGGTCAGCTCGATGGCCTCGAAGCCGGCCTGGGCGCACTGCCTGGCCATTTCGGCGGGGGAGGGCTGGGGGTCGAAGAACCAGGCGTTGATCGATCGCTGCATGGGTGAGGCTCCGAGAGAAGACCGCCCGTCACTGCTGGAAACGGATCGAGTACAGGTCGGCGTCCTTAAGCACGAAGCGGAGACGGACGGGCTTGCCGGCCAGTTTGACGACGTCATCGCCGCCCTTCCACCGCACGGTCTCGGCGAGGGAATCGCCGTAAATCTCGGGACAGTCTGCCAGGGCGAAGCCCTCGATCGGTTTGCCGGAGGGGTCCTGGATCTCCACACGAACGCTGCCGGCGGCGGAGGTCGAGTAGTTCATGATGAGCTTGGCGCCTTGGAAGACGACCGGCTTGGTGATCATCTCGCCGCCGGCAAACGGGGCATTGAGCGAGACGAACCCGTCGATCCGCAAGGTGTATCGGCGGAGGCGGCACGGACCGACGTAGTAGCCTTCGAGAGAGTAGAACGACAGCTCGTCGGGCATGCCGACGACGTCGGACTTCGTGACGAGCATTCCGTAGGCGGTGATGTTGTTCCGGTTGACCCAGCGCTCCTTCATCAGCCCGGGGCGGATCCAGGCCTCCTGCCAGCGGCGGAAGCTCTGGCCGTCGCGACTGGTCATGAAGACGACCTCGGAGACGCCGCCGAAGGGGTGGTCGGCGCGTTTTCGGTCGGGCCAGAAGCGTTTGGGGAAGCCCATGAGGACGTGGGGGGCGCGGTCGTACGGGGCGATTCCGTTCGTGTAGAGGTGCTCGTGGGGCGCGTCGCCGTAGGTGAGGCCCTCGGTCTTGCCCCAATGGATGAAGTCCTTGGACGTGGCGGTGCTGATGTCGCGGATTCCCTTGTAGTCGCCCTGGCTGAAGGTTCGGAAGAAGGCGACGTAGGACTGGGTGTTCGGCCACCAGAAGGCGAGGTTCTGCGAGTCGAAGGCGCCGTCCGTGATGGCGGGATTGGGTTGGATGCGCTGCCAGTGGATTCCGTCGGAGGACTTCAGGATGCGCATGCCGGTCTTGCGGCTGCCTCCTCCGACTGCCTTGTACCTGGCGTCGGGAGCGCCGTTCGGGTTCTGGTCGATGAAGGGGGTGAAGTTGTGGCTCTCGACGTCCTGCCAGATGAGGTTGTTGGCCTTGGCGCCCTTGAAGTCGCAGAGGCCGAGCTTGGGCTTGGTCCAGACCTTGCCGTCGGTGCTCTCGGCGTAGGCGGTCGCGTCCTTGGTGTACTTCTTGGTCTTCGGGTCGAAGTCGAGGCAGCGGTAGTACATTCGGTACTTGTCGCCGTCGCGGAAGACGGTGGAGCAGGCGCTGCAGTTGCCCTCCCAGGGGGCGTCGAAGGTGATGGCGATCTCGCGCGGGGTGGGGTGGTTGAGTCGGAGCTTGGCGCCGTCGAGCTTGTCGATGAGGAAGTCGTCGATCAGGGGTTCGAGGCGTGAGCCGATGTTGACGGGCTGGGTGTCGGCCTCGGCCGCTGGCAAGGCGTGGCTGGCGAGTAGAAGAACCGCCGCAAGACATACCCCCGAGGCGAGGGTAATGAGAGATCCTCGACTTTCACTTTGCATGTCTCTGTCTCCGACCGGCGTCGTGCTTGCGCGGGTCAAACGGGTGATTGCACGACGGTGTCCATGGGGCGCGATGTCTGAGCCGAATTCGAGTTCCCCACCGCTGAAGCGATGGGGCACCCATTCTTGGCGCTCTGTTCAAGCATTCCTCCAGTCAGCCTAGTCATCGGCGAAGCGGATCGAATAGAGATCCGCGTCTTTCATGACGAAACGGAGGCGGACGGGCTTGCCGGCGAGCTTGCCGACGTCGTTGCCGCCCTTCCAACGCGCCGGCTCGGCGACGGAGTCACCGTAGATTTCGGGGCAGTCGGCCAGGGCGAAGCCTTCGACGGGCTTGCCGGCGGGGTTCTGGATCTCCACACGAACGCTGCCGGCGGCGGAGGTCGAGTAGTTCATGATCAGGTGCTTGCCCTTGAAGACGAGGGGCTTGGTGATCATCTCGCCGCCCTTGTAGTCGGCGTGGACGGAGACGAAGCCGTCGAGGCGGATGGTGTGGCGGCGTAGGAACTCGGGCCCGACGTAGTAGCCTTCGGTCGTGTAGATGGACAGCTCGTTCGGCGTGCCGGGGACGTCGGAGGCGGTCTCGAGGATTCCCCAGGCGGTCATGTTGTTTCGGTTCTCCCAGCGGGAGTGCTGCAGGCCGGGGCGGATGAGGGCTTCCTGCCAGCGTTTGAAGTGGAGTCCGTCGCGGCTGGTCATGAAGACGGCGTCCGAGACGCCGGGGTGGAAGTGATCGCTTTTGCGCCGGGTCGGCATGAAGCGTTTGGGGAAGCCCATGAAGACGTGCGGCGCGCGGGGGTACGGGGTGATCGCGTTGGTGTAGAGGTGTTCCGCCGTGATGCCGCCGTACTGGAGCCATTGTGGGTCGGTCCACTTGAGGAAGTCCTTGGAGGTGCAGGTCATGATGGCGCGGACGCCTTCGGCGAAGCCTCGATGGTAGTCGCGATATTCGCCTCGAAGCGTGTCGTAGAAGGCCAGGTTCTGCGAGTCGAAGGCGCCTTTGGTGATGACGGGCTTCTCGCTCAGGTAGGACCAATGGATGCCGTCGGGGGACTTGAAGGCGGCCAGGCCAGTCCTGGTCTTGTCGAGCGCCTTGTAGGGAACCGAGCCGAGCGCCTTGTAGCGCTCGTCCGGCTTGCAGTCGGGATTCGGGTCCTTGAAGGGGGCGAAGTTGTGGCAGCCGCCGTTCTTCCAGACGATGTTGTTTGCCTTGGAGCCCTCGTACTCGAATAGGCCAAGGTCGGGCTTGGTCCAGGTCTTTCCGTCGGCGCTCTCGGCGTAGCAGACCTTCTGGTCACCGCTCTTCTTGGCTTTTGGGTCGTAGTTCATTCCGCGGTAGTAGGCGCGGAACTTGTCGCCGTCCTTGAAGACGGTGACGTAGCAGCAAACGTTTCCTTCCCAGGGCTTGTCGAATGCGATGGCGGCGTTCTTGAACGTCGGGTGATGGAGCATCAGCTCGACGTTTTGCATCTGGCCGATGAGGAAGTCGTCAACGAAGGGCTCCAGTCGCGAGCCGACGTCGATCGGATCGGCGGCGCGAGCGGGTGCGACAGCGGCCAGGCACAGAATCGCCACGAGGGCGAGGGTCCACATGGGATTCCGGGATACTCGGCTCGAGGTAAGCATGGTCTTGGCACCTTTCAAGCTGGATCCAGTGTGAGTTCGGACGACTCAGCGAAAGCGTAGCGGATGCCGCGGGGCCTGTCCAAGCTCGGCGTTGGGGTCGCGGAGGGTCATGACTCTCCCAGGAGCAGTCGGGCGTAGGAGCCGGCGATGAGGTCGGCGGCGTCCTGCTCTCGCTTGCGCTGCTCGGCGACCCATTGCTCGAATCCTGGGCCGAACTCTTTCTCGTATTCGTCGCGGATGCCCGAGACGGCCAGCTCGCCCTGGCCTTCGGTGAGGGTCCGCTTGCGCGCGGCGACATCTCGGATGACCTGCATGGTGTCGACGAGGAGGCCCAGGCTCGGTTCCTTACCCAGGGCCGAGAGCGTCGCGTGGTGCACGAGGAGGACCGTGGACATCGCGGCCTGGTCCATCTCCGTCTGATCCATGATTGACCTCCGTTCGGGAAGCTGGGCAAGGCGGTTGCTTGAGCCGGAGAGGACATCGTATCTCGACAGGTGGCGGCGTGCCAGTGGTCCGTGGCACCGGTTGCAGTCGAAGAGGAAACGCCATAGGTTGATGCGTCGGGAGTACGGCATGTGCGGGATTGCGGGTGTTGTGGATGCGCGTGGACTCGCGGAGGCAGACCGCGCGGGCATCGAGGCGATGATCGAGACGCTACGGCATCGCGGTCCGGACGACCGGGGGTCGAAGGCGTTCGGGCGTTGCGTGCTGGGGCAGACACGGCTGAGCATCATCGATTTGGCGGGGGGACACCAGCCGCTGAGCAACGAGGACGGCAGCATCTGGATCACGTACAACGGCGAGGTGTACAACTTCCCCGAGCTGCGGGTGGAGCTGGAATCCAAGGGGCATCAGTTCAGGACACACACGGACACCGAGGTCATCGTCCATCTATACGAGGAGATGGGGCCGAGCTGCGTCGATCGGCTGCGAGGCATGTTCGCTTTCGCGGTCTGGGACGAGGCGCGCGGCCGGCTTCTTCTGGCTCGAGACCGCGTGGGGATCAAGCCGCTCTATTATCACTTCGACGGGCATCGGCTGGTCTTCGGCTCGGAGATCAAGGCGATCCTGGCCGCGCCGAACATGCCGCGTGAGCTGAGGCCGGAGGCGCTGCTGGACTATCTGACGCTCTTCTACGTGCCAGCGCCGAAGAGCATGCTTCGGCAGATCGACAAGCTGCCGGCGGGTCACGTTTTGGTGTTCGAGGACGGGCGGGTGACGACGCGGGAGTACTGGGACCTGAGGTTCGACGAGCCGAGCAGTTGGTCGGAGGCTGAGCTCGGCGAGGAGTTCTGGCGGCATTTGTCGGATGCGGTTCGGATGCGGCTGATCTCGGACGTTCCGCTGGGGGCGTTTTTGAGCGGCGGCGTTGACAGCAGCTCGGTCGTGGCGGCGATGGCGGAGCAGTCGGACCGGCCGGTCGTGACGAACAGCATCGGGTTCGAGGAGGAGCGGTTCAACGAGCTGCCGCACGCGGACCGCGTTGCCGATCGATTCGGGACGGAGCATCATCGTTACGTGGTCAGGCCGGACGCGGTGGAGGCGGTGGAGCGGCTGGCGTGGCACTACGACGAGCCGTTCGCGGATCATAGCGCGGTTCCGACGTATTACGTCAGCAAGATGGCGAGGCAGAACGTGACGGTGGCGCTGTCGGGCGACGGCGGGGACGAGAACATGGCGGGGTATCGCCGGTATCGCGACCTGGAGAAAGAGCGTCGGCTGCGGTCGGTCATTCCCGGGTCGGTGCGGCAAGGGCTCTTCGCTCCGCTGGCGAGGCTATACCCCAACCCGGACTGGCTGCCGTGGTTTTTGCGGTTTCGGTCGAAGCTGGGGCTGTTGGGCATCGCGACGGACGAGGAGGCGCACTATCGCAGCATGGCGTTCGAGCAGGGGGACGGGGGGCGGCGGTTGTTGTCGGCGGACGTGCGGGAGGCGCTGAGAGGCTACGATTCGCAGGAGGTTTTTCGGTATCACTACGAGCGGACGACGGCGCGGGATCCGCTGTCGCGGAGCCTGTACGTGGACATCAAGACGTACCTGGCCGACGACATCCTGTGCAAGGTCGACCGGGCGAGCATGGCGGTGAGCCTCGAGGTTCGGGTGCCGATTCTGGATCACGTCTTCATGGAGTTCATGGCGGGGATCCCGCCGCAGTGGAAGCTTCGCGGGGGGGAAGGCAAGTACCTTTTCAAGCAGGTGGTTCGTTCTCGGATCGGGCAGGACATCGTCGATCGGCCAAAGATGGGCTTCTCGATGCCGCTGTCGGAGTGGTTCCGTGGGCCTTTGCGGGAGATGTTCGAGGACACGGTGCTGTCAGGCTCGGCGTGCGTGCGCGACTGGCTGGACGCGGATCAGGTTCGGGGACTCTGGCGGCGTCACCTTGCGGGGGGGCGGTGGCTGGAGAGCCAGCTCTGGGCGCTGCTGATGCTGGAGCTATGGGCGCGGCGGTTCTATCGCAGGGATTGAGGGGACAGACCGGCATCCGGGAGAAGGCACGATGAACCCCGATGATCTCTCCTCGTTCTGGAGCCTGCCCAGCGCGGAACTCGTTCGACGATTGGGCACGACGGAGCGGGGCCTGACGAGCGAGGAGGCGCTGCGACGTTGCTCCCTCTACGGCGCGGACCTGCTGAGACCCAAGAAGCGATCGGACTGGGTTGGGCTGCTGTTGGGTCAGTTCAAGAGCCCGATCGTTTTGATTCTCCTTTTGGCGGCAGGCCTGTCCTTTTTCCTTCACGATCAACCTGACGCGCTCATCATTCTCGGGATCATCCTCGTCAGCGGGTTTCTCGGCTTCTGGCAGGAGCGTGGGGCCGCGCACGCGGTGGAGGAGTTGCTTAGCATCGTCAGGACGACGGTGGCGGTGCTTCGTGACGGGAGGTCGACCGAGGTGCCGATCGAGGAGGTGGTGCCGGGCGACGTGCTGAACCTGTCGGCGGGTTCGAGCCTTCCGGGAGATTGCCTGATCCTCGCATCGAAGGACCTTTACGTGGACGAGGCCACTCTGACCGGGGAGACGTTTCCGGTCGAGAAGACGGAGGGCGCACTGCCGGTCGAAACGCCTCTCGGGAAGCGGATCAATTCGCTCTTCCTCGGGACGCACGTGGTCAGCGGGACGGCAACGGTGCTGGTGGTCCACACGGGGAGGCAGACGGAGTTCGGGAAGGTCTCCGAGCGGCTTCGGCTCCGTCCTCCCGAGACGGAGTTCGAGCGAGGGGTCAGGCGGTTCGGCTACTTGCTCATGGAGGTGGCGCTGCTGCTCGTGCTGGGCATCTTCGCGGTGAACGTTCACTTTCATCGGCCGGTGCTGGAGTCGTTCATGTTCGCGATGGCGCTGGCGGTCGGGCTGACGCCGCAGCTTCTGCCGGCCATCATCAGCGTGAACCTGTCGCACGGGGCCAAGCGGATGGCCGAGGCGAAGGTGATCGTGAAGCGGCTTGCCTCGATCGAGAACTTCGGCAGCATGAACGTTCTGTGCTCGGACAAGACGGGCACGTTGACGGAGGGGGTCGTGCGTGTCCATGCGGCCCTGGACGCGGAAGGGAAGGAGAGCGAGCGGGTTCTACTTTGCGCTTACCTGAACGCGTCGCTCCAGTCGGGGTTCGTCAACCCGATCGATCAGGCAGTGCGGACGTATCGCGAGTTCGACGTCTCGGGCTATCGGCGGGTCGACGAGGTGCCGTACGATTTCCTCCGCAAGCGGCTGAGCGTCCTGGTCGAGGCGGGGGACGATCACCTGGTCATCACCAAGGGATCGCTGC
Organism: Phycisphaerae bacterium; assembly: GCA_016927755.1. GTDB lineage: Bacteria > Planctomycetota > Phycisphaerae > UBA1845 > JAFGLZ01 > JAFGLZ01. The sequence continues at coordinate 51,486 of JAFGLZ010000051.1, read as the reverse complement.
GGAACGTGCTGGAGGTCTGCAACCGGGCCGAACTGTCCGGCGGACAGGTGGTGGATCTGCCCGGGGTGCGTCGAGGGATCGAGGAACGGTTCCGCGAGTTCAGCGGCCAGGGGCACCGTGTGCTGGGCGTGGCGTGTCGCAGCGTGGGGGGGGAGACACGTATCACGAGGGAGTCCGAGCGGGATATGACGTTCCTGGGGTACGTGGCGTTTCTCGACCCGCCGAAGCCGGGCATCACCGAGACTCTGGGGCGGCTGAGGGGGCTTGGCGTCTCGATGAAGATGATCACGGGGGACAATGAGCTGGTGGCAACAAACGTGGCCCGACAGATCGGGCTGGTCGAGCCGGAGATCCTGACGGGGCCTGAGATCCGCCGGATCAGCGACGAGGCGCTGGCGAGCCGTATCAACACAGTGGAGGTCTTCGCGGAGGTCGAGCCGAATCAGAAGGAGCGGATCATCCTGGCGCTCAAGAAGGCGGGGAACGTGGTCGGTTACATGGGGGACGGGATCAATGACGCGTCGGCGCTGCACGCGGCAGACGTAGGCATCTCGGTGGACGATGCGGTGGACGTGGCGAAGGAGGCGGCGGACATCGTGCTGCTCGAGAGGGACCTGAACGTTCTGATCCACGGCGTTCGCGAGGGTCGGGCGACATTCGCGAACACGCTGAAATACGTCTTCATGGCGACGAGCGCGAATTTCGGGAACATGTTCAGCATGGCGGGTGCGTCGCTGTTCCTGCCCTTCCTCCCCCTACTGCCCAAGCAGATTCTTCTGGCCAACCTGATGACGGATTTTCCGGAGATGACGATCGCCACGGACAGCGTGGACGAGGAGATGATCGAGGCCCCTCGGCGCTGGAACATGAGCTTCATCAAGAAGTTCATGGTGACGTTCGGGGTGTTGAGCTCGGTGTTCGACTATTTGACGTTCGGGGTGCTGTTGCTGATCCTTCGGGCGGACGCGGAACTGTTCCGGAGCGCGTGGTTCGTGGAATCAGTGGTCTCGGCGGCGCTAGTGGTGCTGGTGATTCGGAGCCGCAGGCCGTTCTTCATGAGCAGGCCGGGGAGGCACCTGATGATCGCCACATTGGTCATCGTCGCGGCGGCGGTGGCGGCGCCGCTGGCGCCGGGGGCGGAGGCGCTGGGCTTTAGGCCCCTACCGAGAGGGATTCTGGCCGCGCTGGCGGTGATCGTCGGGCTCTACATCCTTACCGCTGAGATCGCCAAGAGGGTCTTTTACGCGAGGGTTCAGCCGTGATCGGCAAGGGGGTGGCGTCATCGCCGCGGCAACGGTGCAAGGCATGATGCGGAGGCTTCAACACAACGTCGGAGCCCTTATCAGTGTCGGGCTCTTTGGTCTGGCTCTGTGGGTGCTTCATCACGAGCTGAAGGCGTATCACTATCACGAGGTGATCAGTCAGTTTCGCGCGATCCCGCCGCATCGGTTGCTGGCCGGGGTCGGGCTGATGGTGGCGAGCTACCTGCTGTTGACGGCGTATGACACGCTGGCTCTCCGGTACATCCGCCATCCGCTGGCGTTTCACAGGATCGCGCTGGGGTCGTTCATCGGGTACGTCTTCAGTCATAACGCCACGGTGCTGGGCGGGACGGCGGCGCGGTACCGGATCTACTCGGCGTGGGGGATATCGGCGATCGAGACGTCGAAGGTCGTTCTGTTCTGCGGGATGACGCTGTGGATCGGGTTTCTGTCGGTCGGGGGCGTTCTGTTCCTGGTTCATCCGGTAGCGATTCCCGTGGAGCTGAAGCTTCCGTTGGGTTCGGCGCGTCCGCTGGGCGTGATCTTCCTCGTGCTGGTGGCGGGATATCTCATTTGGGCCGCAGCGAGAGACAAGCCCATTCGGATCCGGCAGTTTGAGTTCGCGCCGCCATCGCCGGGGGTCTGTGTGCTGCAGATCGTGGTGTCGTCGTTGGATTGGGGCCTGGCGGCGGGGGTCCTCTACGCGGTGCTGCCGGCGATGGACTCGTTGTCGTTCTCGACGTTCCTGGCGACGTTTCTGCTGGCGCAAGGGGCGGGGCTCGTCAGTCACGTTCCGGGAGCGTTGGGGGTTCTGGAGACGGTGGTCCTGCTGCTGCTGCCATCGGGGGCATCGACGCCGGCCGTGCTCGGGGCGTTGCTAGCGTATCGGGTGATCTACTACCTGATTCCGTTTGCGATCGCCCTGCTGCTGCTGTGCGGGCACGAGGTCGTTCGGCGCGGGGCGAGTCTGGCAGGTCTTGGCGGGCGGCTTGGGGATCGGCCCGCGGACATGGTGCCGTCCGTCCTGTCGTTTGGGGTGCTGCTCGGGGGGGCGGTGCTGCTCTTTTCAGGCGCGACGCCCGCCGTGAAGGCGCGGCTGGCGTGGCTGGAAGGGTTCCTGCCCCTAGCCGTCGTGGAGGCATCGCACTTCCTAGCGAGCTTGGCCGGCATCTCGCTGGTCCTGGTGGCGCGGGGTCTGCAGCGAAGGATCAGCGGGGCTTACACGCTCTCGGCGGCGCTGCTGGGGGCGGGCGTGGCGTTGTCGTTGCTGAAGGGGTGGGACTATGAGGAGGCGGTGGTCCTTGCGGTGGTGCTAGCCGCCCTACTGCCCTGCCGCCGCTACTTCCGTCGGAAAGCGTCGATCCTATCTCAGCCGTACGGGCCGGGATGGGTGGTGGCGATCGTGGTGGTCGTTCTGACGTCCCTGTGGCTGGGCGCCTTCTCCCACAAGCACGTTGCGTACTCGGACGGGCTTTGGTGGCAGTTCACGTACGCGGGGGAGACGTCCCGGTTTCTCCGGGCGGCGGTGCCCATGCTGGCACTTCTCTGCGTATTCTTGGCGGCCAGGCTGCTCGGTGGGAGACCGGTCGCGCCGACTCTTGCGAGCTCGGCGGAGTTGGCAAGGATACGCGGAATACGCTCGGTTTCCGGAAGCAGGATGGGACACCTGGTCTTCCTGGGCGACAAGTCGGTGCTCTTTGGCGATGGAGGCAGGGCCTTCATCATGTACGGGGTCCAGGGGCGAAGCTGGATCGCCCTGGGCGACCCCGTCGGCGAGGAGCGGGAGTGGTCGGAGCTGATCTGGCGATACCATGACCTGTGCGATCGGCATGGCGGTCGGTGCGTGTTCTACCAGGTCGGGGGCGCTCACCTCGACCTCTACCTTGACATCGGCTTGGTGTCGCTCGAGATCGGGGAAGCGGCGCGGGTTCCGCTTGGCGAGGCCTCGCTGGAGGGGAAGCTGGACGGCGCGGTGTGCCGAGGCCGGGATCAAGCGGTCGAAGCGGGGTGCAAGATGGAGGTTGTCCCGACCTGGCAGGTTGCGCCATTGCTGCCTCAGCTTCGGGCAGTCTCTGACGCGTGGCTGGATGCGAAGCAGGCGCGGGAGAAGGCGTTCTCGATCGGTCGATTCGACGAGGAATACCTGAGGAACGGGTCGGTCTCGATCGTTCGACAGCAGGGCCAGATCGTGGCGTTTGCGGGCTTCTGGCCGGTGGCCGAGGGACAGGATCTGTCGATCGATTTGGTCCGTTACGTGCCGACGGCGCCGGATGGAGTGATGGATTATCTGCTCGCGGCGTTGCTGTTGTGGGGTCGGCAGGAGGGATATCGGTGGCTCGACCTTGGCTTGACCCCCCTACCGGACGGTCAGGACCGGTCGCTGGATGGTCTGTGGCAAGACGCATCGATCGCTGAGTTGGGCGAGCACTTCGATTCTCCCGAGGACGTTCGGCGATACAAGGAGAGGTTTGATCCTGTTTGGCAACCCGTCTATGTGGTCTGCCCTGGAGGGTTACATGCGGGGCAAGCACTTGCGGACATCGCGGCGCTCGTCTTCGGCAGGGATGAGCGGAGTCTTTCGGAGTGACGACTGGGAGGGGGGCCTTTCGGCGCGCAAAAAAAGGCGGGCCCTAGGGGATTACACAGCGGTTGGAAGGAGCGGGCCCGCACGGTGGATCAGGTTGTCCGTCTTGGCGAGATCGGGCTCGATTCGGCTGAGCTTGATCTCGGTTTGGGTGCCCAGCAGGTTACCGCTAGTGCACACTAACTAGTATACGCAGCTCGCACGAACATGCAATAGGGATTTTCTCAAGATTTCGCATTTGGCAGGCTGAGATAGCCGACTTTATCAAGCGTCGCTTTACAACTGAGATATGAGTTCAGATCGGTGTCTTGGAGACTAGGTCGTAACCCATTTCCAAGAAATGCCTTGAATACATAACCTCATTTATCATCAACGTCCGGTAACGGGTCCGCGATCGGCGAAGTGGCAACGCGTCCATGTGGCAATCTGCTAGGTGGCCGGCTGGCCGTGGAAGATGGCCCATGCTGCCAGGAGGGTCAGGCCGTCCCAGTCGGCCTCCGGGGCGGTCTCGGCGTTGCAGGCCTGTTCGAGGTAGCCCAGCAGCCAGTGCCGATGGCCTAAGACGGGGTCTAGAGCGGCGATGAACTCGAGCGCGTGGTCGGGGTCTCCGCGATAGTCGTAGCGAAGCTCAAGTAGGTGGAGGGAGACCTGCCGCAGTCCCGCCAAGGCCTGAGCGTAGTCCTGGGCCTGACACCCCTCAACGAAGCGATTGAGCGACTCCTCAACGCCGGTGATCAGGTCACGGCGTCTCGGTCGAGGTAGCGGGTGTCCGCGAAACCATCGCAGCGCCTTGGCCTGCCGACGAAGGCGACGGGCCAGTCTGACCGAACCCATTCCGGGCGTTCTGATCTCGCGGCGCCATACTTCGTAGAAGCGGCCGCTGGGCCCGAGAAGATCTCCCATGGCGATGGTGATGTGGCGACGGACCATCCGATTGGGGTTCTGCAGTGCCATGACGAGCATCTGACGAATGGCCCTGAACTCGCCGATTCGAGAGAGGGCGGTTGCGGCGCCGATCAAGACTTCGCTGTCCTGCTCGCGGTCGAGCAGGCCCAGGAGGGTCTCGGTCGCGCGCTGATCGGGCAGGTTGCCGAGGGCGTCGGCGGCGGCCCGTCGGACGTGCCCGTCGGCGTCGTCGAGGGCGGCGACCAGGGGCATGGTGCCTTCGGCACTTCGCGCCACGCCCAAGGCCTCCGCGGAGGCGGTTCGGGTTGTGCGATCAGGTTCGTGCAGATACCAGATGAGGAGCTCGACGGCCTCAGGCGTTCCGATCCGGCCGAGGGCGAGGAGGGCCTCTCTGCGGACTCCGGGATCGGGGTCCTCCAGGGCCTCGCCCACGTCGTTAAGGACCACATTGCCGTCGTTGTGGCGGACGGAGCGGAGGGCTCGGGCCCTTCGAGAGGGGCTGGAGGACTCGGCGATGGCTCCGATGTTCCAGGCGGTTCGGAACAGGCCGCCGCTGATTAGGCGAGCGAACCAGGGCAGGATCGGCTCGGCGCGGACATCGGGGATTCGCAGCATGAGCGGCAGATTGACGAGGCAACCCACGTAGCAGAAGGCCAGCATGATGTGCAGGTAGCACGCCGGCTGACCGTTGGGGAGTTGGAGGTTGATGACAGGGACGGCATCGGCGAGGACCCCGCCGAGCCAGGGCCCGACGGCTCCGGCGGCGGCGACGGCCGACCAGAAGATGGAGACGTAGTACTCTCGCTCGGCCTGGGGGGCGATGGCGATCATGAGGTTCTGGACGGCCACGGGCTCTCCGGCAGCGATGAGGCTCTGGACGAGGAGTTGCATCGGCAGGAGCCAGTAGTAGTTCTCCGACCCCATGAAGAAGTAGACGGCGGTCGTGAAGAAGTAGAGTCTGCCGAGGATGGTGACGGTTCTGTTGCCGATACGGTCGGCCAGGCGCCCCCATTGTGTGGCCACAAGGGCGGTCGTGGCCAGGGCGATCACGTTCATTACGGCAAGGAACTCCAGTGAGATGCCGCATCCGATGTAGACGCCCTCTTTGACATATTCCCCTCGTTGGTAGAGCACGAAGAACGGTACGGGCATGGTGACCAGGAGGGTGTTGAGTGCTTGGGTCCAGACCAGCCAGGCGAAGTTCCGGTCTTTGAGGGGACGGAGGTATCGGGCCAACGTCTGGGCAAGGGTGTTCTTGGGGCGCGGGGGCCTGGCCGGTTCCGGCACCCACCAGAAGAGGATGGGGTCGATCATGCCGAGCGTGGCGGCCACGAGGAAGATGATGAAGTAGAGGAGGTCGCCGGCGGCGGAGACCCTCTCGAGCAGGAAGCTCGCAGCGATGGCGGTCACGGCGGTCGCGATGAGGATGATCTGATATCGCCGGCCGAAGAATCGGCCCCGCACAGACTCTGGGATCAGGTCGGCCATCCAAGCCCACCAAGCCGAGGACGTGAAGGAGGTGAGCCCGACACAAGCGACGTTGGCGGCGATGACGAGGACGACGAGTGTCGGTTTTAGAACGGCGTCGGAGGAGAGCAGGGCCGCGCCGGCGACAACGAAGAAGAAGAGCCGGCCGATGATCATCAGCAGGACCCAGGTGGGACGGCGTGCCCGCAAGCGATTGAAGACGTATGCGCCGGGCAGGGCCGTGACGATGGCACCCACCCAGAGGGCGAGGTTCAGGCCGACCTGGGCGCGTGTGGCGCCCAGTTGCTCTCGCATGAAGACGGTGCAGATCATGGAGTATGGACTCATGACCGCCAGGGTCATGCAGATGAGAGTGCCGCCGATCATGTTGGTGATCATGCCCTGCCGGAGCCTGAGCGGCCCGATCGGTCGGCCATCGGTATCGACAGGATGTTGCACGGCCACTGCAAGCGGTCCCTAAGTCATATGCGACGCAGCGCGAGGTCGCGGCAGCGGTTCTCACTTGGGGAGGAAGACCGCCGCCGGCCACAGTCTTCAATAATCCGGGCAGACAGCCCGAGGCGGAACGACAGCATAGTCGCAGAGACCCGAACCGCCAAATCAGCGACGGCGCGCAGCCGGCGGCGGGAGGGCTCGATCGCCAGGGGTTCGATCAGGCGGGAGGCTGTCCGTGCAGGAGGGCCCAAGCGGCCAGGAGGCAGAGCCCGTCCCAGGCGGCCTCCGGGGCGACATCGGAGCGGCTGGCTTTTTCGAGATAGTCGAGCAGCCAATATCGGTGCCCGAGGATCGGGTCCAGGGCGGCGATGAACTCCAGGGCGTGGTCGGGGTCGCCACGGTATTCGTACCGGAGTTCCAGGAATCGGATGGCGGCGGAGCGCAACCCGGCAAGGGCTTCGGCGTACTCCTGAGACTGGCATCCCTCCACGAAGCAGTTGAGGTCGGTCTCGATGGCGCGCGTCAGCTCCCGCCGCCTTTGGACGGGGAGGGGGTGGCGTCGGAACCGCCGCAGGGCCTTGGCCTGGCGACGCAGGCGTCTGGCGAGGCCGGCGGAGGCCAGGCCGGGCAGTTTCAGCTCCTTTCGCCACTGCCGGTAGAACCGCCCGGGGGGCCCCAGGAGGTCGCCCATGGCCATGATGATGTGCGATCTGACCATACGATTGGAGTTGTGCAGGGCCATCTCGAGCATCTGACGAATGGCGCGGAACTCGCCGATCCGGGACAGGGCCGATGCGGCCCCGATGAGGACCTCGCCGTCTTCCTCGCGATCCAGGACACGCAGGAGTGTGTCGGTCGCGCGATGATCGGCCAGGTTTCCGAGTGCGTTGGCGGCGGCACGACGGACCTCTCCGTCGTCGTCCTGGAGGGCCGTGACGAGGGGTATCGTGCCGTCGGTACTCCCAGAAGCTCCGAGGGCCTCGGCGGAGGCACTTCTCGTTTGACGGTCGGGCTCGTGTAGGTACCAGATGAGGAGCTCGATGGCCTCGGGGGTTCCGATGCGCCCGAGGGCGAGCAGGGCTTCTCGGCGGACTCCGGGGTCGGGGTCCTCGAGGGCCTCGGCGACGTCGGTGAGCACGACGTTGCCGTCTCCGTGTCTGACCGATCGCAGGGCGCGCGACCGACGGGACGGGCTGGCGGACTCGGCGATGGCCCCGATATTCCAGGCCGTTCTGAAGAGCCCGCCGCTTAGCATGCGAGCGAACCAGGGGAGGAGGGGTTCGCCGCGAACGTCGGGGATTTGGGTCATGAGTGGGAGGTTCAGGAGCGTTCCGGCGAAGGAGACGACGAGCATCATGTGGAGGTAGCACACGGGCTGCCCGTGCGGCAAGGTGATGGGGAATACGGGCACGGCATCCGCCAGGATCCCGCCGACCCATGGCCCGACGGCGCCGGCGACGGCGATGACGGCCCAGAACGTGGAGACGTAGTACTCTCGCTCTGCCTCCGGGGCAATGCCGATCATCAGATTCTGCATGGCCACGAAGACGCCGGCGGAGATGAAGCTCTGGACGACGAGTTGCAGGGGAAGGAGCCAGCGATAGTTTTCCGGGCCCATGAAGAAGTAGGCAACGAAGGTGAAGACCCAGAGCCGGCCGAGGATGTAGACGGTTCGGTGCCCGATTCGGTCGGCGAGGCGACCCCATTGGGTGGCGACGACGGCGGTGGTCACCATGGTCAAGACGTTCATCACGGCGAGGAACTGCAACGAGATGCCGCATCCGATGTACTGCCCGTTGATCACCTCGCCTCGCTGGTAGAGCACGAAGAAGGGCATGGGCATTGAGACGAGGAAGGTATTGAAGCCCTGGGTCCAGGCGAGCCAGGCGAAGCGTTTCTCCTTCAGGGGGCGGAGGAAGAGCGCGAGCGTCTGGCGGAAGGTTCGTTCGGGCCTGGGGGGGCGCTCCGGTTCGGGAACCCACCAGAACAACAGGGGATCGACCACGCTGAGGGCGGCACCGACGAGGAAGATGCCGAAATAGAGCACGTTTGAGCCGGCGGTCATCCGCTCAAGGACGAGGCTGGCAACGACGGAGGCGAAGGCGGTGGAGATCAGGTTGATCTGATGCCGGCGGCTGAAGAACCTTCCGCGAACGGATTCGGGGATGAGGTCGGCCATCCATGACCACCATGCGGAGTGGGTGAATGAGGTCAGGCTGACGCAGAGGACGTTGGCCGTTAGGACGACGTAGACGAGCCTGGCTTTGAGCTCGCCGTGGCCGCTCATGAGGGCGGCGACGGCAACGATGAAGAGGAAGGATCTACCGAGCATCATGACGCCGACCCAGGTGGGCCTGCGGCGGAGGAGGCGATTGAAGACATAGGCGCCGGGGAGGCCCATGACGATGGCGGCGGTCCAGAGGGCGACGTTCAACCCGACGATGGCTCGGGAGGCGCCCAATTGCTCGCGGATGAAGACGGTGCCGATCATGGACCCGGGGCTCATGACGGCCATTGTCATGCAGATCAGTGCCCCGCTGACGACGTTGGTGATCATTCCGCGGCGGAGACGGAGCGGGCCGATGGGGCGGCCTTCGGTGTCCACTGGATGTTGGATCGCCACGGTCGGGCTCCGCGGATGTCGGAGGGCGCGAGCACAAAACCCGTAGTATGCGCCTTTCGTCGAGGTCGGTACAAGGCGTTGGGCGCGGAGAAGTCCGACATTCCTCAAAAAAGCTCACAAAAGGGATTCCGCAGGAAGTGAAGCGGCCCTGGATCGGTCATCGGCTGAGGACGAAGATGGCCAGGTCGGCGTTCAGATTGGGGTCGTCGTCGATTTGGCGCGTGTTTTCCGTATCCAGGGCGATGCGACGGTGGACTTCGATCCGCCTGGCGAGGCAGAAGTCCTCGAAGTCGGCGATCGAGAGGAATCGGATGTCCGGGGTGTCGTACCACTCACAGGTTCCGGGCCCCCCGGGCTTCGGCGCCCTGCCCTCGTCCGCCAGCCTCCGCCGATAGCGCGTGTAGGCGAAGTTGGGAAAACTCACGATGCATTGCCGCCCCACCCGGAGCATATCGTCGATGATGGCCTCGACGTCGCGGACGGCCTGGAGGGCCTGCGACAGGACGACGCAGTCAAACTGCTTGTCGGCGAAGCACGCCAAGCCTTCGTTCAAGTCGGTCTGGATCACGCTGAGCCCACGCCCGACGCAGGCGATGATGGCCTTTTCGTCGAGCTCCACGCCGAGGAGCGGATAGTGACCTCGGCGTTTGAGCCGGGCCAGGAGCGAGCCCTTGCCGCAGCCCAAGTCCAGGACGCCAGCGCCGGCGGGGATGAGCTCTACGATCCGATCGTAGTCGAGACGGTGGGATCGGAAGATGCTCGTGGGGGCGTGGCCATACGGGGCCTCATCGGCGATCGGCTCGGCGTCGCCCTCACGACTCAGATCCTCCAGGAAGGCCCGCATCAGCGCGCCATAGCTATCCACCTGGTCGGGCAGCAGGAAGGCGTCATGGCCACAGTCGCTCTCGACATTGCAGTAGCTCACGGGCTTGTCGGTGGCGATGAGCGCGTCGACCAGCTCCCGCGACTGGGCCGGCGTAAAGAGCCAATCACTGGAGAAGCTAAGCACGAGCCATCGGCACGGGGTCCGATCGAGGGCGCGGGCGAGCTTGTCGCGCGTGTCGCCGAGGTCGAACAGATCCATCGCCGTGGAGAGGGTGATGTAGCTGTTGGCGTCGAAGCGTTCGACGAATTTGGCGCCCTGGTGACCCAGGTACGAACCCACGGAGAAGAGGTTCTCGAAGCCGGTTTGGACGTCGCGGGGGCTCAGGCGGTCGGGGTCGAACTTTCGGTCCATGGCCTGGCGGGAGACATACGTGATGTGTCCGATCATTCTGGCGATGGCCAAGCCGACCTCGGGAGATGCGCCGGTCTCGTAGTAACGTCCGTCCCGGAAGTTCGGGTCGCGGATGATGGCGTTCCGCCCGACGACGTCGAAGGCGAGCGCCTGGGCGGTGAGCCGTGCCGAGGTAGCGATGAGGACGGCACCCCAGAGACACTCGGGATAGTACCTGGCCCATGCGAGGACCTGGTGCCCGCCCATGGAGCCTCCCACGGCGGCGATTAGCGTTTCGATTCCGAGATGATCCAGGAGACGTCTTTGCACTCGGACCATGTCGCCGACGGCGATTCGGGGGAAGTCGGGGCCATACGGACGTCCCGTCGCCGGGTTGAGGCAGTTGGGTCCGGTGGTGCCGCGACACCCGCCGAGGACGTTCGGACAGATGACGAAGAAGCGGTCGGTGTCGATGGGCTTGCCGGGCCCGACGGCGACGTCCCACCAGCCGGGGTCGTCTTCTTCGTCGTGTCGGGCGACGTGCGAATCGCCGCTGATTGCGTGGCAGATGAGGATGCCGTTGCTTCTGTCGGCGTTGAGACGGCCGTAGGTTTCGTAGGCGACCGTGACGCTAGGGAGCGTGTCTCCCAACTCCAACTCGACAGATCCGTCGAGTGACACGGTCTGGACGTGCTTAAGGGGCGCGGCCTGACGAACGGTGTCGCTGCTTGTGAAGAAGTCATCGGTCATCCGCTGGTTCCTGGGATGGTTCTGGAGGGTCTGACCAGACATGGCCGACAAGATGGCCGGCCCTTCTAATGGTACACGACGCGAATTCGAGTTCCCCACCGCTGAAGCGATGGGCCACCCACTGGCTGCTCCCAATGACTGTGCAGATCATTCTCTTCCTCAGATAGTCTAGCACGACTGGGCGGCCATGAGTGCCTGGTCCAGGTCGCGTTTGATGTCCACCAGATCCTCGATGCCAACGCTGAGGCGGATGTACTCGGGGCTCACGCCGGCGGCGGTCTGCTCGGCTTCGGTGAGCTGCTGGTGGGTCGTCGAGGCCGGATGGATGACCAGGGTCTTGGCGTCGCCGATGTTGGCGAGGTGGCTGGCGAGCTTGACGGTGTTGATGAATTCGATGCAGGCCTCTTTTCCGCCGCGGAGCCCGAAGCCGATGATAGCGCCGGCGCCCTTGGAGAGATACTTCCGCGCGTTGGCGTGGGACGGATGGTCAGGCAGACCGGGATAGTTGACCCAGGCGACGGCGGGGTGAATGCTGAGCCATTCGGCGATTTCCTGGGCGTTTTCGCAGTGTCGGGGCATCCTGAGGTGCAGGGTCTCGAGCCCGAGCAGGAAGAGCCAGGCCGCAAAGGGGCTCATCGCCGCTCCGGTGTCCCGGAGCCAGTGGGTTCGGACATGGACGGCGAAGGTGATATTGCCCAGCGGCTTGAGCGCCTCGGCGAAGACGAGGCCGTGGTAGGACGGGTCGGGGGCGCAGAAGTCGGGCCACTTCTCGGGATTGGCCTCCCAGTCGAACCGGCCGCCGTCGACGATGGCGCCGCCGATGTGGACGCCGTGCCCGCCGATGAACTTGGTCGTGGAGTAGACGACGATATCGACACCGTGATCGAGCGGTCTGAACGCGACGGGCGTGAGGACCGTGTTGTCGCAGATCAGTGGAAGCCCGTGCTTGTGGGCGGCGTCGGCGACTATCTGGAAATCGGGCACGTCGTTCTTGGGATTGCCGATGCTCTCGAGATAGACGCAACGGGTGTTTTCGTCGACCAAGTCGTCGATCTGCTCGGGTCGGCTCGGATCGAAGAATCGGACCTCGACGCCGAACTTCCTGAGGGTCTGTGTGAAGAGCGTCCAGGTTCCGCCGTAGAGGCTGGTAGCGGAGATGAAGTTCTGGCCCGCGTGCGTAAGGGTCTGGACGGCGGCGCAGATCGCGGCCATGCCGGAGGCGAAGGTGAGTGCGGCGACGCCGCCCTCCAGCGCGGCCATGCGTTTCTCCAACACATCGTTGGTGGGGTTCATCAGGCGCGAGTAGATATTGCCGAATTCCTTGAGGGCGAAGAGGTCGGCGGCGTGGTCGGTATCTCGGAAGACGTAGCTCGTCGTGGCGTAGATGGGCACGGCTCGAGCGGTCGTGGTGGGATCGGGTTCCTGCCCGGCGTGGAGGGCGAGGGTGCCGAGTCCGTACGTTAGCGTGTCTTTGGTCATGGCGGGTCCTTTCTGGACACTTCAGCTTGGACGGCGGCATTCTGGACCGATTGCTTTTCTCCCTTATGAATTCGAGTTCCCCACCTCTGAAGAGGTGGGCCACCCGTAGCCAACGAGCACGGGCAATGGTTAGATTCCGGCGCCGGCTTCGAAGCCGGTCTCTTTGGCCTTTGCCTGTGTCACCTGGCTGCCCGGGGGCACGCCGTGGGTGAGCCAGACGTTTCCTCCGATGGTCGATTCTCGTCCGATCGTGACGCGACCGAGGATGGTCGCTCCGGAGTAGATGATGACGTCGTCTTCGACGATCGGGTGGCGGGCTATTCCCTTGATCGGGTTGCCGTTCTCATCCAGGGGGAAGCTCTTTGCACCGAGGGTCACGCCCTGGTAGATGCGGACCCGGTTTCCGATGACGCACGTTTCGCCGATGACGACGCCGGTTCCGTGGTCGATGAAGAACTGCTCGCCGATCTCTGCCCCTGGGTGGATGTCGATCCCGGTGGCGCTGTGGGCGTGTTCGGTGATGATGCGTGGGATGACGGGCACGCCGAGATGGTAGAGCTCGTGGGCGAGGCGGTAGTTCGTGATGGCGACGATGCCAGGATAACAGAAGATGGCCTCGTCCGGGCTGGTGGCGGCGGGGTCGCCCTCGTAGGCGGCTTGGACGTCCGTGGCGAGCATGTGCCTGACGGCGGGCAGGCGACTGATGAAGTCCTTCGTGATCGCCAGGGCACGGCGCTCGGTATCGGGGCAGCGATGCGGGTCGTCGCCGCAGGCGAAGCAGAGACCCCGCTTGACCTGCTCTTGGAGGCGTCCGAAGACCTTGTCGAGCGTTGCGCCGACGTAGAAGCGCATGCTCTCCTGGCTGAGATCGGATTGGCCGTAGTAGCCGGGGAAGAGGACTTCCCGGAGGGCCTCGACGATTTCGACCAGTTCGCCGCGGGCGGGGAGGGCTCTGCGGCAGTGGCCGCGCTGTTTGGCGTGGGAGAGGCCCTCGGTGACCTCACACAGGGCCTCGACCACCGGGACGAGGGCCATTTCGCGCGTGTCGTCAAATCGCGCCTTGATCTCAGCGATGTGATTGTCGGCTGCCACTCTATTCTCCGTTTCCCTCGTCGAAGAGCCAGGTGCTGAGGTACCGTTCGCCCGAATCACAGATCACAGTGACGATCATCTTGCCCTGGCTGTCGGGGCGTTTGGCGATTTCGAGGGCGGCCCAGACGTTCGCGCCGGCGGAGATGCCGGCGAGGATGCCCTCTTCACGGGCCAGGCGGCGTGCGGTCCGGCCCGCGTCTTCATGGCCGACCTGGATGATCTCGTCGATCACATCTGTGTTAAGGACATCGGGGACGAAGCCCGCGCCGATGCCCTGGATCTTATGCGGGCCGGGCGCGCCGCCTGAGAGCACGGGGGAGTCGACGGGTTCGACGGCTATGGCCTTGAGGGAGGGCTTTCGTTCCTTGATGGCCTCTGAGACGCCGGTGAGGGTGCCTCCGGTGCCGACGCCGGCGACGAAGACGTCGACTTTTCCGTCGGTATCGGCCCAGATCTCCTCGGCGGTCGTCTTGCGATGGATCTCGGGATTAGCGGGATTGGCGAACTGTTGTGGGATCACGTAGCGGGGGTCGGAGGCCGCGAGCTCCTTGGCCTTGTTGATGGCGCCGGGCATGCCCTCGTTCCCTGGGGTAAGGATGAGCTCGGCGCCAAGCGCGGCGAGGAGCTTGCGTCGTTCGAGGCTCATGGTCTCGGGCATGGTCAGGACGAGCTTGTAGCCCCTGGCGGCACAGACGAAGGCGAGGCCGATGCCGGTATTGCCGCTGGTCGGCTCGACGAGGATGGTATCGTCCTTGATCTTGCCGTCACGTTCCGCGGCGTCGATCATGCTGAGGCCGATCCGGTCCTTGACGCTCGAGCAGGGGTTGAAGGATTCGAGCTTGACGACGACCTTACCGGGGAGGCCGGAGCCCATCTTGCCCAGGCGGACGAGGGGCGTCCTGCCTACGAGTTGGGTGATGTTGTCAGCGATGTTGGTCATCGGTGTCGTCTCCCTATCGAGTTGAAGGCGGACTGAACCACAGTTTTTGGATGACCGGCCGCGGCGGCGGCTTCCCAACGATTACCCGTATCCGGGTTGGGGGTCAATGTGTTTGCGTAGGATTCGGTAGGATCGGCCGGGCAATCTTGGCGACCTCTGCATCCGGCAGCGCCCGGTCGTAGATTCGAACATCGCTGATACCGCCGTTGAAGTAGTCGTGTTGGCCGAAGCCGATCATCAGGGGTTGGTCGTTCGCGAGGTCGAAGTCGGCGGGTTTGAAGGTCGACGAGGTCGCGACGCACTTGGCGTCGACGTAGAGCTTCAGTCTATCGCCGGCTCGGGCGGCGGCGAGATGGCGCCAGCCGGGCTGGAGCTCATGGTCGTGCGTGGCGCACTTGCCGGCCTCGATCGACCAAACATGGCCGGAGGGGAGCGTGCCGCAGAAGAGTCTGCCTTTGTAGACGGCCATCGACCATGCGCGGCGGTACTTGACGTCGGGGGTGAGGTCGACTCGTCCGGTGTCGGTCCAGTTGGTTTGGCCGTCGTAGCGGTAGACGTTGGCCAGGGGGAGGGTGCCGGCGTAGAGCTTGCCGTTGTAGACGGCCATGGCCATGACTTCGAGCTCTTCGCCGAGCCGGCCGATGCTGGTCCATTTCGTACCGCCGTCGTATCGGAAGACGCTGCCGTGCGGCCAGGTACCCGTGTACATGTTTCCTGCGCAAGTGAGGATGGAATACGTTTGATGCTCGGCGTCCTGTCGTCCGCAGTCTTTCCAGGCCGTGCCGCCCTCCCAGCGCCACATGCCGGCGCCTCCGTTGCCGGTGTTCCAGAGATGCCCGTTCCAGACGGCGAGGGCCATGGAGCGCTGATCTCCGGGCGTGCCGATGTAAGTCCATTTGTCTCTACCGTCGAACTCGAAGACGCCGGGGGAGTACATGGGGATGGCGTAGAGCTTTGCCTTGTACACGGTGAGGGCGTAGACCTCGTTGGCGTCGCCGAGCCGGCCGCAATCGACCCACTTCTTGCCGCCTTCGTATCGGAACACGTGCCCGCCGGGCGTCATGTTGGGGGAGTCTGGCAGGGCCGAGCCTCGGGCGCGGTAGGCGGCGGTTCCGCAGTAGAGCTTGCCGTTGTACTGGGCGAGACAGAAGACGGAGTTTGCTTTGTCGGGGCTGCCGCAGTCGATCCATTTGTCGGCGCCGGCATAGCGATAGACGTGTCCGGTCTTGTCGGCACCGCTCTCGAAGGTTCCGGCGTAGAGGTTGCCGTCGTGGACGGCGAGGGCGCAGACGAAGATGTTGTCGCCCGGCCGGCCGCAGTCGGTCCAGGAGGGTTCCAGCTTGGCGTTGTCGATGCCGAACTCGACGTTGCGGTAGTTGGCCTGGGTGGAGGTGACGCCCTGGAGGATCTTGATGTTGAGGTTGAGGCCCCTGCGCTTGGCGGGGTCGTACTTGCTGAGGACGTCGCCGAGGACGTCGTCGAGGCTTGCCTCGGTGTGGACTCGGGCGGCGATGGTGAAGTCCTTCGTGCCGAGCGAGAGCGAGGGGGTCGGTTTGATCTCGATCCAGTTGGCGCGGCCGTCAAAGCTGGCCGCTCCGCCGGGCTTGCCGTCCGGTCCCTTGGCGGTGAGGTCCGCGCCGTGGTTGGTGCCGTGATTGTCGTTTCCGGAGTGATCGCGGCAGTCGCCGGCGAGGGGCCAGTGTCCGATCAGGCCCGAGTCGGCTCGGGAAGCATTCGCGTTCATCAGAATGAGTCCTATGCACGTCGTCAGTGCCGCCGTGACATGAGCGTTCATGACTGCTTCTCCAGCCGCTGCCCCCGATGGATCGTGAGGTATTGTACCGCGAGTTCGGGGGAATCGAAGCCATGACGGGGCCAGATCAGGGGGCGGGCAGGCGACGTCGGCATCTTGCCTTGGAAACGTCACGGGCGAGACGCCCGTGCTACGCGGCGAGGGTCAGTCTCGGTGGAGGACGAATCCGAGTGTTTGGAGGCGGCCCCTGACGTGGTTCGCGTCGAGCCGATCGGGGGCGATGCTGGACCGGACGGCCATTGCGGCGGCGACGCCGACGACCTCGCCGCCAGCGACGAGGACATCGTAGGATTTGTGGAAGGTGGTCACTGCCGGTTTCCTGAAGGTGTATCCGTGTTCAGCGGTTTTGACCTGGTCGGGGCCGCTCCGCAGGCCATCGAAAGCGGGGTCAAGCCGCCGCACTCCATAGTCGAGTCCCCGCACTCCATATCTACGTCGGCGCAGTCCTCAAGCAGCTTAGCCTGAGTTGGGGGGATTCAACAGGGGGTTGGCGTTCACTTCTTCCGCCAGGGCGTTCCAGTAGTTCATGAGGCCGAGGACGTCGGAGCCGACGGTGATGAGCTGGTAGCCCATTTCGGCGAGGTCCTTGATGGGCAGGCCGGCGCGGGACGTTCCGACGAACTTGCCGTGCCGTTTGGCGACTTGGGCAACGCGTCGTCGGGCCTCTTGGACATCAGGGTGGTCCTTCTGACCGGGCAGGCCGATGGCGTGGCTGAAGTCCTGCGGGCCGAAGTAGAACATCGTGATGCCGTCGACCTTGGCGATTCGCTCGATGTCGTCGAGGGCCTCGGGGTCTTCGATCTGCACGCAGATGATCCGCTGTTCGTTGGCCTGTCGCACGTAATCCTGGATCGAGACACGGCAGTAGACGGCGTCGGCGTTGCCTCCGTCGATGGGGCGCCGTCCGACGGGGTGGAATCGTGTCAGTCGCGCGATCTCCTCGGCCTCCTCGGCACTGAGGACGTGGGGGATGATGATTCCGGCCGCGTCCATTTCGAGGGCGCGGATCATGTTGCTATAGCTACCGCGCGCGACTCGTACGAGTGAATCGACGTCGTAGATCTTGGCCGCGCGGACCTGATTCTCGATCTGCTCCCAGGTGTTGGCGATGTGCTCCATGCACTGCCAGAGGCAGTCGAATCCGTAGCCGGCGGCCATCTCGGCGACGCGGGCGTCGGAGAAGTTGAGCTTCATACAGGTGGCGATCCGTCCGGCGCGGAACTTGGCGAGGACGCGACTGGGGCGCATGTTCATGGATGAGGTCTCCTTCGGGGTTGATGGCTATCTATTCATAGTATATGATATTGTCGTATTGAGCAAGCAGCGGTGGATGCGGGTATCCTGACGTTTTGACTTCTCGGCCTTGCGGCCCTACTCGCCGAGTGCGGTGCGATGATCCGAGACAATCGACGGCTACTGACGCATGAGGAACGGCTCGAGCACCTGCGGCGGGTGAAGCAATCGCAGACCGAGGCGAAGCTCGCTGTCAACGGGCACATGGACGAGGACGACTACGGGTCGGTTCCTCCGCCGGAGGGGTTCGACTGGCGACCGAAGCCGTCTGCCGCCAACGGGTCCTTCCACGGACTTCGGGCGTGGGCGGACAACTTCTGCTCGTTGATGGCGTGCCATCCGATCTACGTCGATCCGATGGATTCGCTGGCGGGTCGGTGGATGTTCATGCTGAACCGCATGCGTCCCGAGCGGTGGCCGACGGAGTTCGACTACCCGCACCTTCGGGAGCGGCAAGCGCTATACGACATCATTCCGGGGATCGGGGCGGACGCCCACTTCGGGATGGACTACCGGATCGGGCTGGAGCTGGGATGGGGCGGTCTTCTCGACAAGGTGCGGCGGTATCGAGGTCAGCACGGAGCGGAGAGGGCTGAGTTCTATCAGGCCGAGGAAGACGTCATCGTCGCGATTCAACTGTGGATTCGCAGGACGGTCGACGCGATCCGAGAAATGATCACACGGGAGGATCGGCGAGAGCTTCGCTCGAATCTCGAGGAGATGGCGGACGTCAATGCGTGGCTGGTCGCGTATGCGCCTCGGACGTTTCGGGAGGCGTGTCAGTGGATCGCGTGGTTCAACATGGCGTCTCGGACGTACAACCGGGACGGGGCGGGTGGACAGCTCGACGAGCTTCTGCGGGGGTACTATGAGGCGGACCTGGCGGCGGGCCGGATCGACGACGAGGCGGCTATCTTCACCATCGCGTGTTTGCTGTTGAACGACCCGCACTACTATCAGGTCGCGGGGCCCGACAAGGATGGTCGGGACCAGACCAGTCGGGTCTCGTTTCTCATCCTGGAGGCGGCGCACCGTCTCCGGTCGACGTGCAACCTGACGATTCGCGTCCACGACGGGCTTGACGCGGCGCTGTTCCGGAAAGGTGTTCGGCATTTGCTCGAGGATCAGCTCGGGTGGCCGCGGTTCAGCGGCGACAAGGCTCTGGTCGAGGGGTTCATGCGGAACGGGTATTCGGTTGAGCTTGCGCGGCAGCGGATCGCGGTCGGCTGCCACTGGATGTCTCTGCCCGGCTACGAATACACGATGAACGACACGGTGAAGATCAGCGTGGCCAAGGTGTTCGAGGTGGCGTTCGGCGAGATGACGGAGTCGGGTGCGCGGCCGGGCGTCACGGACCTGTGGGAACGATTCGAGGGGCACCTGCGTCGGGCGATCCGTTGCACGGCGGAGGGGATCGACTGGCACCTGGATCATCAGTACCTGAACGAGCCGGAGCTGATCCTGAATCTCTTGTCGCACGGTCCGATCGAGCGAGGCATGGACGCCAGCCACGGCGGGGTGGAGTACTACAACATGTGCGTGGACGGGACGGGTCTGGCGACGGTGGCGGATTCGTTTTCGGCACTGCAGCAGCGGATCGAGCGGGAAGGCGTGCTGACGTGGTCCGAGATCGCTGAGCACCTGCGAGACAACTACGAGGGGGCCGAGGGCGAGCGGGTCCGGCTGATGATGAGGACGTCGCCGCGCTACGGGCAGGGCAACTCGCTAGGCGACGAGTGGGCGCGGCGGATATCGCGACGATTCACGGAGCTCGTGACCGAAGGTCCGACGCCGGGGGGGCGGCGGATGATCCCGGGCTGGTTTTCGTGGGCGGACACGCTGAGGCTGGGCAAGGCGGTCGGGGCGACGCCTGACGGGCGGCGAGCGGGAGCGCCGATATCGCACGGAGCGAACCCGAACCCGGGCTTCTGCCGGGACGGCGCGGCAACGGCGATGGCGCGTGCGATCGCGGCGATTCAGCCGGGCTACGGGAACACGGCGCCGATTCAGCTCGAGCTGGACCCGGGGCTGGCGAGGTCGGCGCATGCGGTCGACAATGTTTGTGCGCTCATCAGGGGGCATTTCGATCTCGGCGGGACGTTGTTCAACATCAATCTCGTGGACGCCAGGAAGATCCTGGAGGCGCACGCGGACCCGAGTAAGTATCCGGACCTGGTGGTGCGGGTGACGGGGTTCAGCGCGTATTTCGCGGCGCTGTCGCCGGAGTTCCGGCAACTCGTCGTAGACCGGATGGTGCAGGAACAGATGGGACGGGACGATCCCGGCTTGGGGGCTGGGGCGTAATTGAGGAGTGGGTCGTGTCGGGCAAGGTGACGAAGGCGCGGAAGCCGCGGGTGGTCAAGCGGGTGCAGTCGGTGGAGCGTGCGATGCAGATCGTGGATCTGCTGGCCAAGGCCCCACGGGGGCTGTCACTGTGGGATCTCAGCGAGGCGATGTCGCTGGCGCCGCAGACGGTGCAAAGCATCCTCCGGACGCTTCAGGCGCTGGAGATCGTGAGCCAGGCGGGGCGGCGGAGGCCCTATCATTTGGGCCCGTACTTGCCGAGGCTGGCACGGACGTGGTCGGGCATGCAGGATCGAGGTGAACTGGCGCGGGAGATCGTTACGAAGCTGTCGGGGGAGTTAGGTGAGAACGTAGTGCTGGCCGAGCTTCGCGGCAGTCATCTTTATCGTCTGGTCGAGGTGCGGGCCGATCGGCCGCTGTCGGTTCGATCGGAGGACCAGTTCAGCTCCTATGTTCATGCGCTGGCGACGGGGAAGGTGCTGCTGGCGCATCTTGGGCAAGAGGACTTGGACGATCTGTTCGGCCGGCTGGCGTTTGAGCGATTGACGGACAAGACGATCGTCTTGCCGGAGGCGCTGCGGCGCGAGCTGGAGAGAGTCCGAGAGCAGGGATTCGCGGAATCGATCGAGGAGGTCGCATTGGGGATCGCGGCATTTGCGGTGCCGGTTGAGGACGCGGACGGCGGCATCTCGGCGGCGCTGGGGACGGCGATGCCGATGGCGCGGTTGAGCGAACGGCGGCAGGCGGAGGTGTTGGGTCGGTTGCGTCAGGAGGCGATTCGGATCAGCAGAATCTGGGGGGGCGATGTGGATGGGACAAGGCGTATCAGCAGAAACCCCAATTGACACCCCCCTACCGATCGGCATACAAGGCCGGTTCGTGCGATTCCGGGACTCCGCATTGGCATTGGGAGAACGACGATGAGCGAATCGGTGAGCATCATGCCGTGTTTGGACATGCAGAACGGCCGGGTGGTCAAGGGGGTCCATTTCGTGGACATCCGCGACGCGGGGGATCCGGTGGAGTGCGCGCTGGCCTACTGCGCGGCGGGCGCGGACGAGTTGGCGCTGTTGGATATTACGGCGACGGTCGAGGGTCGCGCGACGATGCTCGACGTGGTGCGGCGCGTGGCGGAGGCGGCGACGGTTCCGTTCACGGTCGGCGGGGGCATCTCTGACGTGAAATCGGCTGGGGCGGTTCTGGAGGCGGGGGCGGATACGATCTCGACGAGCAGCGCGGCGTACCGCAAGCCGGAGGTGATCGCGGAGATGATCAAGGAGTTCGGGCCGGAGAAGGTCACGGTGGCCATCGACGTGGATCAGAACCCGAAGATGCCGTCGGGCTATGAGGTGTATATCGACGGCGGCCGAACGGCGACGGGTGGGGACGCGGTCGAGTGGGCGAAGAAGGTCGACGGGTACGGCGTTCCGGTGATCCTTCCGACGAGCAAGGCCGGCGACGGGGCCAAGACGGGTTACGATCTGCCGGTGATTCGAGCGATCAAGGAGGCGACGTCGGCGAAAGTGGTGGCGTCGGGCGGGGCGGGGAAGCTGGAGCACTTTTACGAGGCGGTAGAGGCGGGGGCGACGGTTCTGCTGGCGGCGTCGGTATTTCACTTCAGTATGATCGGGATTCCCGAGCTGAAGGAGTACCTGCAGGGGCGGGGGGTGGCGGTGAACTAGCGCCCGTCATGGCAGGCTGCCACCCGGTGGCGGCGCGACGGCGGGTTTGGCATTGGTGACGGTGTTGGGGTCGGGGATTGGGGGGAGATTCTGGAATCGTCGGAAGGCGTTCTGCTTGGCCAGCCGCTCGGCGAACTCGCTCCTGGGGAACTCGATGCAGATGCCGGAGGCGATTGCGACGCAGACTTCAGTCGGGGGCTCGATCTGGTGAGTGTCGGGGTCCGGCGAGATCACGAAGACCCAGAACAGCGACGGCATCGACCTGAAGTTGATGCCGTGATAGGTGAAGACGACGTCTCCGACGCGGTGCGCGACGACGTCTTTCGGCAGTGTCTCGGCAGCCTTCCTTGCGACGTCGGCCCGTGCGTCTCTTGACAGATCTCCGAACTTGGCCAGCTCAATCCCACCGACGTAGACGCTCTCGGCGATGGTTCCGGTGTCCGGCGAGAGGAAAAGGTTAGGGTCGCCGTCGTCCACGACGAGGTCGAGGGCGTGGCTCGGCCCCCTACCTTCGTGGAGCTCGGCGTAGGTCTTGATCCTCGACGCGAGGGCTCCCGCTCTCTGGGAGGCGGTCTGGAGCGTGATCGTCCAGGCGGGCTGTGTCGTCGTGGATGCCATCGACATGACCCATGGAAGGTAGGCAGCCACGTATAGAGCGACGACGGCAACGGCGATCAGCACCGGTAGGGACAGGACGGCGAAGACTGCCCGTCCGCCGTGTACCTGCTGGGCCTCCTTGACGGACAGGACGGCGCTGATGACCCACCATATCCATCCGAAATAGGGTCCGAGGAGTGGCACGGCCGTGACGATGTTGGCGCCGGAACTGTAGCAGATGGCGTGATAGGTTCGTCCGATGCCGGCCTGCGTTCGGCCGGTGAGAAGGAGCATGCCGTGGGTCGCTACGCCCCAGAGGGCGATGCCGACGAGGGTAGCCACTCCAGCACCCAAGGAGAAGACGCCTAGCGCGACACCCATGGCGAAGAAGACGTTTGGCACACCCAGCGGGCCGCCGCCGATCCCCATCAGCGCGACGAAGGGCAGCGTGAGGATCGGGACGAAGCCCAAGGTCATCACGAGCAACGTCACGGCGGCGAACCACCATGCCTGACCGACGGAGCTGGCGACGGGCGTCTGGCGCATGAGCAGCCCCGGGCGGAACAGGGCGCCCTTGACCGTGGCGAACCAGGCCCGGACGCGTCCGCGTTTGGCGCGCTCGAGCCAGGGCATATCGGGGATCTTGGTCTGCTCCTCGTCGATGCCCTCGGTCGGTAGCAGGACCATGTCATCCATGTGGAGGTGTCGGCCACAGCCGACACAGTCGAACTCTGGGGGGACGAGGTGGCCTTTCTCGTCGGTGCCGTAGTATGGCGTCTTGCAGTGAGGGCAGCAGAATTGGACGCTGCTGGGGATGAACTCGTAGTCGCTCGGTCGAAACGGCGTGCCGCACTCGGGGCACTGCCGCGAGGTGAGGTTCCAGAGACGGTAATCGCAGTTCTTGCAGCGCATCACACCCACTGGGCGGTCTGGGCCCGGATCTTGCCGCGGGAGAACCAGATCAACATGAAGACGGGCAGGGCCCAACCCCAGACCAGGCCGCCGCATACAGAGAAGGTGCCTATCCCCTGTACGAACGCCGCCGGCATCTGAGGCAGGTTGGGGTCCTGCTGCATGGTCTGCTGGAGTTGTGACTCCACCATCGTGTAGGCAAAGATGGTATTGACGAGCACCAAGAGCATACGAGCGCCAGCCCATGAGACGAGGACCTTCGGGCTCCACCGGCGCTGCTTGAGCAGCCCGATTCCGCCCGCCAGCAAGACAGGCGCGATTGCCAGTGCAACGGCCAAGCCGACCGCGATGTAGACCGCCGAGTCCTTGGCCACCTGCATTTGGGCGCGGGCCTCCGCCGGCATCGTAGCGCCGAATGAGGTGAGCATCCAATCGGTCGTGAAGGTGGAGGCGAGGCCCATGACCGAGCTGAGGATGCCTCCGACGCCGAAGATGATGGCGATGATGCCGATGACGGAAGGCCAGGATTCTTGGCTTTGAGGCACGGCAGCGACGGCCGGGCGCATCGGCGGCGTTCCCGGGGGTCTGGCTGACGGGGGCGTTGTGCTTGGCAAACCGCTCGATGTCATGTCGCGTCCTCCGGAAGGTCCTTGGTTCCATGTTGTCGCACGTGGGTGTCGTATCGCACTGGAGGAAGTCTATCCCGAGAACGCCAAACTGGCCATTATAGATCGGGCGTGATTCAGGAATCGGCGATTGCCGGGTTCGGCATCGACTTTGGACCTTGGGGGGGTGTATGCTGTCGCCAGCTCATATCACACGGAGGTTTCGACATGACGCGTATGACCCGACGTCGTTTTCTTGGGCAGTCTCTTGCATCGGTTGGCTCGACGGCGTCGGTTGCTCGGGCGGGCGCGAGATCCAGCACGCTTGGCGGCCTTGCCACGGGGGTCCTCGGGGCCAATGAGAAGATCCGCGTAGCGCTGGTGGGGTCGGGCGGGATGGGTCGCGGGGACATGGCGACGTTCCTGCAATTCGACGACGTGGACTGTCCGGTGGTGTGCGACGTGGACGAAGCGATGATCGCCAAGGGCATCGAGGCGATCGAGAAGAAGCGGAGCAAACGCCCGGAGGCGGTCAAGGACTTCCGACGCGTCATGGACCGGAAGGACGTGGATGCGGTACTCGTGGGTACGCCCGACCACTGGCACGCGCTGCCGACGATCCATGCATGCCAGGCGGGAAAGGACGTTTACGTGGAGAAGCCGCTGGCGACGAGCGTGGCCGAGGAGTTGGCGATGGTGGCGGCGGCGCGGAAGCACGAGCGGGTCGTGCAGATGGGCACGCAATGGCGGAGCGGGGAGCACTTCGGGCAGGCGGTCGAATACGTTCATTCGGGCAAGCTCGGGAAGATCCGCCAGGTACGCTGCTGGGCGTATTTGACGTGGGCGGGGGACGCGGGCAAGACGCAGGACTGCGCGGCACCCAAGGGCGTCGACTATGACCTGTGGCTGGGTCCGGCGCCGAAGCGGCCGTTCAACCCGGCGCGGTTCCACTTCAAGTGGCGATGGTTCTGGGACTACGCGGGTGGGCTGATGACCGACTGGGGGGTGCACCTGATCAACCTGGCGATGTGGGGGATGCAGGCGAAGGGTCCGACGCGGGTCAACTGCGCCGGGGGCAAGTACAAGCTGGTCGACGATCTGTCGGAGACGCCGGACACTCAATGCGCGACGTATGACTTCCCGGACTTCATGCTGATCTGGGAACATCACACGCGAGGCGGCTTCGGTCCGGAGGGTCGGGAGCACGGGGTGGCGTTCTGGGGGACGGAGGCGAAGCTGGTCTTGGACCGGCACGGGTGGGAGGTCATTCCGCTCGACGTGAAGAAGCTTCCGGCCGAAAAGCACACGGCGCGTGACAACTCGCGTCCGGCGCACGTTCGGGACTTTCTCGATTGCATACGGTCTCGGAAGCGTCCGGTCGAGGACGTGGAGATCGGGCATCGGGTGAGCACGATCGCGCACCTGGGGAACGTGGCGCTTCGGAGCGGACGGTCGATCCGATGGGACGCGGAGCATGAGCGCGTCATCGGCGACGAGGAGGCGGCCAAGTGGATGAGCAGGCCTTATCGGGCGCCGTGGAAGTTGCCTGGATGAGTAGGATCCGATGCTCTCTGACGGTCGAACCGGGGATCAGGTTGATCGGGCGCGTGTCGGCACAGGGGGAGGAGTTGGGCGAGGTGGTTCTGTAGCTCATCGAGTCTATCGCGGAGGTCGGCCGTCGAGGCCATGGCGTCGGCGACGCCGGTCGTGTCGGAGAGTTCGGCGTCGGTGGGGCGATCCGCAAACTGGCGTATGAGCATCTGAAGGGTGTGAAGGTCGTGCTCGGCGAGGGCGTCCTGCATGGCGGTGAGGCGGTCGGACAGCTCGGCTAGATTCCGCTGCATCATCTCGATGGCGTCCGTATCGCGGACGGAGTCAACGACGGGGGGATTGGGCGGCTCAGCCGCATCCGGCAATGTGGGTCGCTGACGATTGAGGTGTTTGGCGATCGCGTCGAGGAGCCTGTCTCGCTCAACGGGCTTTGGGACGTGATCGTCACAGCCGACTTCGAGGCATCTCCGTCGATCTCTTTCCATCACATGGGCCGTCAGGGCGATGATCGGGCCGGTATAGCCTTTGCCGCGGAGTTCGGCCGTAGCCCGGTAGCCGTCCATGATAGGCATTTGCATGTCCATAAGGATCAGATCGAAGGGGTTGCCTTCGTCCGCGGCGGCCAGGGCTTGCTCAACGGCGAGGCGTCCGTTCTCGACGACGACGACGTCCACGCCGGCTCTCTTGAGTAGGAACGCAATGAGGCGCTGGTTGTCGGGGCCGTCCTCGGCAAGCAGGGCCCTGCTGCTCGCCGGCGCGGCACATGGCGCGGAGAAGGCGTCGGCGGTCGGGGGAGGCGACACGGGAGTCGGCGTCGAATCGATCAGCTCGATTCCCATCAGGGGCCCGGTCTCGATCGTGAAGTAGAAGGCGCTTCCCCCGCCGGGCTCACTGTCGACGGTGATGTCGCCGCCGAGCATCTCGGCCAGGCGCTTTGAGATCGTCAGTCCCAGACCCGTTCCTCCGAATCGCCGCGTGGTGGAGCTGTCGGCCTGCTCGAAGGGGTTGAACAGCCGATCGAGGGTCTCCTTGCCCATGCCGATGCCGGTGTCGATGATCTCGAAGCGAAGACGCGGACGCGCGGCATCGACGTTGTCGCCCATCTTGACGATCACGCGGACGCCCCCCTCTGCCGTGAACTTGATCGAGTTACCGACGATGTTAATCAGGATCTGGCGCAGACGAGTCGGGTCGCTCCGGATGGTCCTGGGAATCCGTCCGACGAACTCAACATCGAAGAACAGGTCCTTTTCGGCGGCACGTTCGCGCATGAGGGACGCCACGTCATTGACGATCTGTCGTGGCGGGCACTCGACACGTTCGACGGTCATCTTGCCGGCCTCGATCTTGGACAGGTCGAGGATGTCGTTGATGATCCTCAGGAGGTGCTCGCCGTTGCGGTTAATGATCTGAATGCACTGGAGCTGCTCGTCGGGGGATTGGTCGGTATCGAGCATAAGCTCGGCGAAGCCGAGGATGGCGGTCATGGGCGTTCGGATCTCATGGCTCATGTTGGCCAGGAATTCGCTCTTGGACCTATTGGCGGCTTCGGCGGCGAGGTTCGCATCGGCCAGCTCGCGGTTGGTCTGGACGAGCTCCATCTGCTGAGCTCGAAGCTGCTCGCGCTGGGCCTCCAACTCCATGTTGTTTGACTCGAGGAGCGTGGCGTGCTCGCGGGCCGTTCGCTCGGCCCGTCTGCGTTCGGCGATCTCCTGCTCGAGCTCTTCGTTGGCAACGTTGGCTTCCGCCGTGCTGATCTGTAGTGCGCGGCTAACCCGGCTGATCGAGACAGCCTGTTCGGCGTGCCTCGTCCGGATTTCGCTGAGGAGATCGAGAATGCGCTGGTCCGAGGCGCGTCGGATGAGGTCCAGGAGGCGGCGATCGTCGGTATCGTCACCTGGCTGGAACCATCGCTCGACGATTTGCCGGAGCGGCTCCTCGGCCATCATACCCCTTCCTCGTGGAGGGCGGTGATCGTCATGGTCTCGTTGTGCAGCTCGCACCGTCCGGTAGGTCTAAACGGGGCGATCTCGCCGTTCGAGTAGAACCCGGTATAGGTGAAGCGTTGTCCCATCGCGTCGACGCATGCGCGGACCTCATCACCGGCCTTGCCGCGAAGCAAGAGCTTCCGGCCCACGCAGCTCACCATGAGGGCCAGTGCCTCGCCGGACGGGCGAGCGTCGTCGAGGCATTGCCTGGCCGCGGCCGCCGCGCCATCGATGAGCTGTTGGTCCTGAGCGTACATGAGCTGGACCTTGCTGCCCTGCTCGATGTTGCCAGCGAAGGTGATCGAGCCGTCCTGCCGGTTGATTCCCAACAGCGTTCTGATGATGCCGGTCTCCTGGCGTCCCTCAGAGAGCATGGCGAGCGGGTAGAGCAGTCCGGAGCCGGGCAAGTCCTTGGCTTCGTCGCCCAGGTATCGCTCGTACATCTCTAGGATCGGCTTTCCGTCGAGCTCGTAGACGACGTTCTCGTCTGCCTTGGTGACCGTCCGTCTTGGTCCAAAGACGGCCCATCCGCCGACGCACCCATAGCTAGCGCGGATGGCATCACCGTAGATGCCGACGGCCACGACGACGTGGGACCGGACCTCATCGCCGTGCAGCAGCAGCGTCCGTTCGAATCGTCCGCCGTCTCCGGCGAGCCCGCCGGAGATGGGCACGTCGTTTCCGAGTCCGGCGATCAACCCCCTGACGAGGGCCGAGCCGTTGACGGATACGCCATCGCTCAAGACGAGAACGTGCTTGAGATCCGGGCTGGCCAGCGAGGAGGCGAGACGAAGGCCGACCGCCTCGGAATCCGACATGGTTGGCACCTGCTCCAGGCAGGTCCTGATCTTCGTCGATTCCAGCTCCACGGACGTAACGGTCAGCGAGTCATCGAAAGCGCCGTCGCGCGTGATCTCTCCGGCGGTCGTACAACCGACGATCGAGGCGTGAGGGAATGCGCTTCGGAGGTTCGGCCCGAATCCTGGACTGTCGAAGTGTTCCACGGATCCGAAGACGAGGACGAGGAGGTTCTCGCCTTCGGAAGCGAGCTCATTCGGTACGAGCGTCTCGGAAGAGCCACGGAGGTGTGCCTGGCGGATACGCATGTGTTCTTCCCTGCTTCTTTTGACGGGCGGACCCCAAGTCATTGGGGGACGGCGTCGTAGAGACCGAGGGCGTACACGCCCGGACGCCAAACCAGAGATATACCTTGCCTACATCCTTATATCGGGTCCGCAAGGAGGCGAACCCAGCTATGCGGTTGCGACGGTCTAGGACCCAGACGGGACCGCTCGGGTGCCTGCCTTTGAGGATGCCGTCCGGTCAACGGCGCATCAGGTTGAACGTCAGTGGATTGTCGATGTGGCCGGGCGCATGTACCTGTCCGGATCGAAGAAGACCAAGACCTCTGATGCCGTGCCAGCGGGCTGGGCACAGTCCGGAATCGCGTGCGGGAATCGGCATCGCCGCGGCACGGCGGCGGACGGGGACCCTGGCGGGACCGATAACGCTTTCCCACCCCCTTGCCCCGGGGAAGCCTTGCCCTCAGACTATCCGTCAGGCAGGGAAGGGTTGTCTCGGCAGGCCTGGAGGGGGTAGTGGAGTGGCTTCTTGATGGATGATCACAGTACTGGCGATGGGCATGGCAGCGAAGCGGTGACCCGACGCGGCTTCATGCAGTCGTCGCTGGTCGCGGCCGGGGGTATGTCGCTGGGTGTGGAGGGGGCATCGGCGGAGGGCGGCAAAGCGAATCGCCCGAATGTGCTGTTCGTGATGTGCGACCAGCTTCGGGCCGACGCGATCGCGGCGCTGGGCAACGCGCACGCGTATACGCCGAACCTCGACCGGCTGGCTCGTCGAGGCGCGGCGCTGGCGAACGCGTATTCGACGTGTCCGGTCTGCGTGCCGGCACGGTACACGATCCGCACGGGGTGCGAACCGCCGACGACGGGCGTCTATCAGAACGGCCCGCCACAGCCGACGGCCGACCAGGCGAAGCGGATGGAAGATCGCTGCGGCAAGTATCTCGCCCGCACGATGCGCGAGCTGGGCTATCGAACCTTCGGGATCGGGAAGTTTCACACGGTTCCGTGGAACGAGGACGTGGGCTACGAGACACAGCTCTACAGCGAGGAGCTGTACGGGTCCGCTGAACGGCGCGCGCAGGACCACTACGCGGCATTCATCGCCAAGGAACATCCGGAGTACGACTGGCTCGAGGGCCTTCACGGCGAGCGGACGGAGATGTACTACATGCCGCAGATGAGCCCGATGCCAGCGGAGATCACGGTCGAGTCGTGGGCGAGCGATCGCGCGGTGGAGTTGATCCGAAAGGACGACGGGCGTCCGTACTTCGGCTTCGTGTCGTTCATCGGGCCGCATCCGCCGCTGGCGCCGCCGATTCCGTTCAATCGGATGTACGATCCTGACCGGATGCCGAATCCGATCCGGGGCGATCTTGCGGTGGACCATATGGACGAGCAGATTCCGTGGATGAATCACGCGATCTGGGCGGAGGATATCAACGACCCGCACGCGCGGGTGCTGAGGGCTCGCTACTACGGGGAGATCTCTTACATCGATCAATGTCTGGGCCGGATCCTGGACGCCGTCGAGGCGCGGACGGACGCGGACAACACGGTCATCTGCTTCTTCGCCGACCACGGCGATCATCTGGGCGACCACCACGCGTGGCAGAAGGAGAGCTTCTTCGAGCCGGCATGCCGGGTGCCGTTCCTGGTGAGCTGGCCCGGACGATTGCCGGCCGGTCAGCGGCGAGAGGAGTTAGTGTGCCTGACGGACCTGTTCGGCATCGCGACGACGGCGGCGGGACGACCTGAGATTCGGGAGGGCATCGACGTGCTGGGAATGCTGGCCGGAAAGGCCAAGCCGAGGGAGTATCTGTTCGGCTACTACGGCACGCCGGGTACGGAGAGATTCAAGGTGATGGCGCGGGACGGGACGTGGAAGCACATCTTCATGGCAAACGGGGGGCGTGAGCAGCTCTTCAACCTGAGAGAGGACGCGAACGAGCTGCGTCAGCGGATCGAGGATGCGCCGGAGGTAGCGGGCAGACTGCGCAAGGCAGCCATCGCGGCGCTTCACCGGCGCAGTGCCGAGCGAGCGCTGGACGGGGGCACGCTGCGCGCGTTTCCGTTCAAGGCGAGGCCGCCGATGCGGATCTATCAGTTCGCGCGATCGCGCGGGGTCACGGGCTTTCCGAAGCATCCGGGTGACGTTTTGAAGGAGTAGACGAAACCCGGGATCGCGTCCGTTTGACGGCAAGGGAAGACAGCACCGTCATAACCGCCACGATGGGGAAGAACGGTTCGATTCCGGCGC
Organism: Phycisphaerae bacterium; assembly: GCA_016927755.1. GTDB lineage: Bacteria > Planctomycetota > Phycisphaerae > UBA1845 > JAFGLZ01 > JAFGLZ01. Next base: position 20,624 of record JAFGLZ010000051.1, on the reverse strand, counting down.
CGCACTTGAAGACGGCGGTGACTTCCTGATCGGTATCCATCGTGATGACGGTGGGATTGCTCGTTTCGATCGTCGCGTAGTTCGCGTCGCCGGGGTAGTTCGGATCGAAGATCTGCCAGTGGACGAAGGACCGCCCTTCGTTGGGCGTGGCGGTGAGATGGACCTGGGTTCCGAGGGCGTATCGCAGAGGATTGGTCAGGGTGGGCGCGGGCGCCCAGGAGACCTGGCCAAACGACGCGTTGACGACGCCGACGTCCAGGAGGCACGCGCCGTAGTGCAGGATCGCTCCGGAGGAGCCGACTGCGTGAACGCTGCCCGGCCCAGTACCGAAGACTGCCAGCAGCGCGCTGCCGGTCGGGCTGACCATCGGGTACCAGGTCAAGCCGTCGTAATGGCAAATCGTCCCGTTGTCGCCCACAGCGAAGACATCGTCGGATGCGGCACCCCAGATGTCGCTGAGACGTTTGGTGGTTCCGCTGATCATGGACGACCACGTCGAGCCGTCGTAGTGCAAGGCCGCCCCGGACGAACCCACTGCGTAGACATCCGCGGGTCCGCTGCCCCACACGCCCTCCAGGTCGGCCGATGTCCCGCCAGCCATCGTCGCCCAACTCGACCCGTCATAATGGATGATCGTTCCGGACCGCCCTACCGCGAAGACCTCGTTTGGAGAGGCGGCCCAGACGTCGCGGAGGTCCGCTCCCGTGGGGCTACTCATCGCGGACCAGGCGGTGCCGTCGTGGTGAAGGACGGTGCCACCGCCCCCCACGGCGAAGACGTCCGCTGCGCCGGTGCCCGAAAGACCGCACAGGTGCTCGGTCGTGCCCGCGGGCGTCGTCGTCCAGGTCGATCCGTCGTATCTCAGGGCGTTGCCGGATTCGCCCACGACGAAGGCTGCGTTTGAACCGGCAACCCATACGTCATAGAGCCGGTACCCGACTACGTTCAGGCAGGTCGACCAGGCCGAGCCATCATAACGCAGAACCTTACCGGTGCGCGGAGAGTAGACTCCCACGGCGGCAAACACGTTGTCGCGGGCCGAGCCGGAAACGCCGTAGACTGCCCCCGCGCCTGCGACATCCGCCGATACTTCGGACCATGTGGAACCGTCGAAGTGCCGGATCTGCCCCTGCATGCCGCCGACGAGGATGTCGGCAGGGCCTGATCCTCCGATGGCGAGGTTCATACCTCCTGTGGTCACGGTTGACCAGCTCGAGCCGTCATAGCGGCGGACCGTGGCCCCCTCGGCCACGTAGACGTTGCTGGGGCCGCTTGCCCACACGGCGACGTATGTCCACCCGGCTTCGAATTGGGGGAGTTGGGTCCAGGAGGCTCCGTCGTAGTGGAAGATAACCGCGTAGAACCAAGTCATAGAACCCATGCTGACGATGCGATAGCCACACGCATAGATGTCGCTCGGGCTATTCCCCCAGAGATCCCGCATGCGCAGGTCATACGGTGAGGGCAGACTGCCGTAGGACCAATCGGTCCCGTTGAAGTGCACGATGGTTCCTGCGGCGTCGACGAAGGTCACATCGTTCGGGCCGCCCGCGTAGGCACCGTAAAGCGTATGAGCCGACGTGCCGGTCGTTATCACGCTCCAGCTCTCGCCATCGTAGTGAAGGATGGTGCGGTTCTCACCGGCGGCCCAGACGTCATTGGGACCGGAACCGGAAACTGCCCAGAGATTCTCCGTCGTCCCACCGTTCACGCTGACCCACGCTGAGCCGTCGTAGTGCAGGATGGCGCCTGCCTTGCCGACGGCGAAGGCATCGCTCGGCCCGCTGGCCCAAATGCCCTCGAGGTCCGTTCGGACGCCGCTGTGCATGGTGACGAATTCGGAACCGTCATAGTGGAGGATCGTACCCGTGTCCCCCACGAGGAAGGCATCGTTGGGTCCGTTGAACCAGACGTCCTCAATGCTCTCACCACAAGGCAAGGGATTCTGCCAACGCCAAGCGGCATCCTCCGCGCCAGCCGGCGCGACGGATCCGCTGTACCCTACAAGCATGGCCATCAGGGAAGTCAATCTTGTGCGCATCGCCCTGTCTCGCATCCCCCCCGGTCTCCCAAGGAATGCCTACCCGGAAACGCAGGCCGGTCGGATGGTCCAAGGACATGGCGCGTTTCCACCTTCCTGCCGCCGCGCCTGCCTTGTGAGCACCATCGGATTGCCCCGCAGCAAGGGGCTTACCCAGTCCCGGTTCACAGCTCGCGCGATGCGCGGGGCGGACAGGCGGCCCTTAGCGACACAGAGACCGCGGCGCACGCACATCGGTTTCGCATGGCTCGCCCTCCTACGAGGATGTCTCGGTGTAATGTTCTCTGTTAGTCTGCCCTCGCGCGCAGGAACGTGCGGCGCCGCCATTGTATCCTGCGAAGGATTTCTATGCAGAGAACAGGGACGACCAGGTGGTCCTGGCGCCGTCCTAACCGCCTCGCATGCGCGTGTGCGCTTATCCAACTCTCACATAGATCGTCGTCTTCGGCTGCGAAAGACACTCGATACGCTCGAGCCGACCACGGTCAGGTTCCTACCGTGGCCGTCGGCATCGCCGAGCGGCGAATCCCAAGACACACACTCCCACACCCAGCAGCGGCAGCGTCTGATCGACGCCGCTGCCGCATTTGAAGACGGCCGTCGCCTGACGGTCGGCGTTCATGACGATCGTGACGACCCCGTTAGCATCATATGTGGCGTAGTTCGCATCGTTCGGATAGCAGGGGTCATACAGTTCCCAGTGCCTGAAGGACTTGCCTTCGATCGGCTCGGCCGTCAGCGTCACGGGCGTTCCGGCCGGGTAGGTCGAGAGATTCGGATCCACCTCCACCGTGCCCCAGGGACCGTTCACCAGGTTCACCGTCAGGACGTGGTTCGGACGAAAGAGCTCCAGGGTGACCGCGTCGCCGTAGTGCCCGTCGAACTCGGGTTCAGTCGTGTCGTTGTAGACGTTCTCCGTGGCGGAGATATGGACGGCGATGAAATCGGTGTCGACCGGCAGGATCAGTTCGGCGGTCGCCCATTCCCAGGTGTTGGGGTCACCGTCGGTGTAGATGGCGGTATTCCCCTTACCCAGGTAGGAGGACTGATCCCACTGCTCGGAGAAGGTGTTCGGCTCACCGGCGTAGGCGTAGATATCGGCGGTGAAGCGGGTATCCGTCTGCGCATCGCCCGTGACGCGATTGAACCGGGCGCGGACCCTGGCGTGCGTGTATCCTTCGGCGATTTGGGAGGTCAGCCCCCGCAGGTCCACGAGTTGAACGACCTGCGACGCGCTAGCGGTGGTCGGAGCGTTTGGTCCGCTCGTGGCGATGAACTTGAGCATGCGATCCCCCTCGGTCGGGGCGATGCCGTTCTCTGCCGTCACGATCTCGGAGTAGTCGCCCTGCCAGTAGCCGCAGGCCGTGGGCCATCCGCCGGTGGTTGAGGCGGGCGTCTCAAAGCCCGGGTTCATGAGTTGCCCCGGGATGGGAGGCTCGCCCCCGTAGTGCAGGATCGTCCCGTCTTCGCCCACGGCATAGACATCGCTCGGGCCGCTGCCCCAGACGCCGTTCAGTTGGACACTCGTTCCGGACTCCATGGAGGACCAAGCCGTGCCGTCGTAGTGAAGGACCGTACCCGACTCGCCTGCGGCGAAGACATCGTTCGCCGCACTGCCCCATACGGCGTAGAGGCCCCTTGTCGTTCCACTAGTCATGGGCGACCAGGTTGCCCCGTTATAGCGAAGGATGGTGCCGCCATACCCCACGGCGAAGACGTCGTTTGGACCCGTTCCCCAGACGTCGCGGAGTGATATCGTCGTGCCGCTCGTCATCGTCGACCACGTGGATCCGTCGTAGCGAAGGATGACGCCATAATAGCCGACGGCGAAGACGTTGTCTGAGGCGGTGCCCCAGAGCCCATTGATCGGCTCGGGCCTGGTCCAGTAACCTCCCCCGCCGCCGTCATCCCAGTAGATGAGGCCGGAGGTGGAGGTCCCGTACGGAGGAGTCCCCGAATAAGCCCACCAGACGGCGAAGATGTCGTCGGGCCCGGTCGCCCAGACCTCGGAGTACCCCTGGGAAGACGATGAATGGCGGGTCGACCACGTAGAGCCGTCATACCTCAGAATCTGGCCCACCCTGTAGTTGTATATCAGCTTATCCCCGGCCACGTATACGTCGTTAGCAGCGTTACCGTGGATGTCCAAGAGGTCGGGATAGTAGATGCCTGGCACGTCCATGGGTGTCCACGTCACCCCGTCCCCGTGCAGGATCAGAGCGCTATCGCCCACCACAAAGATGTCCGCCGGCCCACTGCCCCAGACTCCGTTCAAGTCTTTTGAGGTCCCGCTGTCCACGGGTTCCCAGTCCGCTGCCCGCGCGGGGGCGAGGAAGACCAGATTCCATTCAACGAGCAGGGCCGCCGTTACGATGAGACGTCGCAGACGCATTGTCCGCCCTCTTGCCCCCCAGGGATCCATCTAATGTCGGTCATGAAGTCCGTCCCGACCGGGCAGCCGGTTGGCGTGGTGCATTTCTTCCCTCCAACCCGGGTGCCTGACGTGTTGACTCAAAGGAATCGAGGGTAAGCCGGAGCGTTGGGGATCTGTCTACGGCCCTTCCCGCACACAACTCGGGTGGCACAGAACCTGCTTTCTGGGAGCGCCGCAGAGAACAAGGTGGACGTGCGGCTCGCCTCCGGTCTTCAGGGGTGCCGACCTGTTGCGGACAATGCGTACCCTCCATCCCAAAGACAGCCAACAGACAGAGTCTACCACGGAATCCTGGGCTTGTGAAGCAGCAACATCGCAAATGCGTGGTGGGGATTTCCCCAATCACACCTGGGGGAGACCACTCGGGGCTCCTGGGCTGGGTGCCGGGGGAGCGTCACAACCGCCGGCCAGGCGTCAATCGTCGAAAGGCGCGGCCAGAGTTCGCCGCGTCACATGATCCCACAGGGCTACGGTACCCGATAGGACCCCGTCGAGACGCGCCACGTCCCGACGGGGCCTTTGGTCGGATCTTCAGGGTTGGGGTGACCTCGCTATGAACGGCGCCGGAACAGTGCAAGACCTCCCAGTAACAGCAACCCGAGCGCGGTTGGTTCGGGAACGCCCACGTTGACGCCGAAGTTGTCAAAGGCGATTCCCGAGCCCGTCGCGTAAAAGGCGTAGGTATCCAACTCGGCAGGGCTGGCCAGATCCACGCCCGTCGGCCATCCCATGGTGAAGCGCCAGTTGGCCGGATCCTGAACGTCATTGCTCGTTCCCTCGAAGACCATGATGGCCACTTGGTCACTGGCCTGGAACGAGCGGTAGTGGAACCCGAAGTTGTACCACGACTGGACGTCGCTTAGATCCTCAATGACGGGGACGCCAGGAATCTCTCCTGGCAGGGTTCGCCAGATTCCCTGATCGTCATCGTCCTTCCATGCCCAGAAGTAGTAGTCGGCGCCACCCTCGGCCGGATCGTTGGCGACATAGCCGACGCGGACGTAGCGTTCTTCAGCGACGCCCGGCTCCGTTCTCCACTCAAGATAGGCCTGTCGGTACTCGGAGCCCGTCGTGTCCACGTAGATGTTCCCGTGGACCGAGATCTGGGAATGATCGCCGTCGGTGCCAACGTCCGGCGACCAGAGCTCCGGGCCGTAAGGAGTGCGATCGGGATGCTCGTTGATCCAGGCGCCGTAGGAACCGCTGGGGGCGTTGGCGTCCGTGGTCATGCCGACGGAGCCGCCGTATCCGCCCGTCCAGTCGATGGCGGGTGAGAGCGAGCCGGGATACTCCGTCCATGACCCGTTCCAGCCATTGCTGGGCGTGGTCATCGGCCCGCCGTCCGGCTTGAAGAAATTGGTGTTGTCGAAACTCTCAAAGAAATCCCAAGAGGCTTGTGCCGCCGCCGGCGCACCAGCAATCAGCAGGACGACGGCGGCTCGTATGACAATACGCATTTCGCTACCTCCTCTCCCTGCAGCCTGGCCGCAGCGCGGCCGGGAAGCTGCTAATCCTTCCCCCTGTTCACGACGAGACACTTAGTGTCCCGCGCGTTATGGCCCCTACTGCCCGAATCACCTCCTTTCCATCGATGGGCCGACAGCTTGATCCTAATGGTCTAATTCAGGACGTCAAGGGTAATCTTGTGTTAGATTTCTGTTGTGGTCAGGCAGGGGTAAGCGTGGAGCGCGGGAGGGTCAGACACCTTCTTTCGTGCCGGCTTCGCTTGGCTTGATTCAGGGACCGGATGGGATCTGGGGGCTAGGCAGGTAGGCCGGTAGCTTGGGGAGCGCGGGAGGGGGTCAGACACCTTCTTTCGTGCCGGCTTCGCTTGGCTGCGCCGGCACCGAAAAAGGTGTCTGACCCCTGGAACGGAGAGGGGGGGATTCGAACCCCCGGTACCCTTTTGGGGCACACGCCCTTTCCAAGGGCGCTCCTTCGGCCACTCGGACACCTCTCCACGGCGGCCTCTTGGTCGCCGGGGTGGCATGGCCCGGGCGGAGGCCTTCTGCATCTATCGACGGGTATTATACTTCCGCTTTAAGCGGGGGACAATGGATTCCGGCTGGGATGCGTCGGCAGAAAGTGGGATTTGACCGGGGGGGCTCACTCTAGGATACTTGGGGATCTTGCGCCGCGCCAGGCGTCCTTAGAGGGGGCCGGCGAGGAGAGGAGGCGCGTCGAGAGGAAGCGTCCATGGGTCCGCGTATCGGGCCCTGCATCAACGAGGAAACATCATGTTGAAGATAGCGGTGCTTGGCGGAGACGGGACTGGGCCGGAGGTGGTTCGCGAGGGGCTCAAGGTGCTCAGCGCGATCGCGTCGTCCGAGGGGTTCACCTACGAAACGAACGACTACGATTTCGGCGGCGACCGCTATCTGAAGACGGGCGAGGTCTTGCCCGATTCGGCGGTGACGGAGTTTCGCGGTTACGACGCGATCTACCTCGGCGCGGTTGGCCATCCGGACGTGGCTCCGGGCATCATCGAGAAGGGGCTGCTGCTGCGGCTCCGGTTCGAGTTGGACCAGTACATCAACCTCCGCCCGGTCAAGCTGTACCCGGGCGTGGATACGCCGCTAAAGGACAAGGGTCCGGAGGACATCAGCTTCGACGTGGTTCGCGAGAACACGGAGGATCTCTACTTCGGCGGCGGGGGCTTTCTCCGGAAGAACACGCCGCACGAAGTCGCCACGCAGGAGATGATCGCCACTCGGTTCGGGGTCGAGCGATGTTTACGGTACGCGTTCGAGTTGGCGAGACGTCGCAACGACCAGAAGATGCTGACGCTTGTGGCCAAGACGAATGTCCTGACGTTCGCGCACGATCTTTGGTGGCGGGCCTTCAACGAGATCGGCGAGGCGGAGTACCCGGACATCAAGCGCGACTACAACCACGTCGACGCGTGCTGCATGTGGTTCGTGAAGAACCCGGAGTTCTACGACACGATCGTGACGCCGAACATGTTCGGCGACATCATCACCGACCTTGGCGCGATGATTCAGGGGGGGATGGGCATCGCGGCCGGGGGGAACATCAACCCGGAAGGCACGAGCATGTTCGAGCCGATCGGGGGATCGGCGCCGAAGTACACGGGCAAGAACGTGATCAACCCGCTGGCGGCGATCTGTGCGCTGGGCATGCTGCTCGACAACGCCGGGGCACAGAAGGGCGAAGCGGCCTACACGCGGGGGGCCCAACGGATCGAGAGGGCCGTCATGGCCACGACGCCCAAGCTGAAGTCGATGAGCGCTGGCAAGATGGGCTACGGCACGACCAAGGTGGGTGATCTGGTGTGTGAGGCCCTGGCGTAGGGCACCCGACGACGCGTGGAGGGAAGCTCGCGAAGCGGGTCACTCGCATCGATGGCGGCGCGTTGGCGTATTCGAAGATGCACGGGCCGCGCGGCTCGCCGAGACGCGGCTCGCGACTGCGTGACCGGGCGCCGTTCCGTCTTGCGAAGCCCGGACGGAAGGATCTCGAACGTCGGCGGCGAAGGCGGCGTTACCACATGTAGCGCTCGTCGAGATCCGAGAAGCCGCGATACTCCTGCGGTACGTCCTCGTCCGGCTCCAAGTCGCTTGGCGACAGGTGCAGGGCCCGCATGACGTCGACGCCTCCGGGCTGCTGGCAGTTCGGGCAGTAGCCCTTGTTCTCCCGCCAAGCGGTGACGGGGGACTCCAGACTACACACCTCACACACGATTCGATGGACGGTCGTGGGCATGGGTCGCGTCTCCTTCGATTGGCTCGGCCAATGCCTCTGGAACTCAAACGACACACCTCCTGCAGGCTCCGTTCGACGGCTTCGAGGGTGCGTGGTGCGATGAGGCAACGTCGTACGGCGCGCGTGCAGAAAGTGCTTTCTCGGTCGATGTGACGCGGCGACCACGTCATGCCCGGTTCCCGCAACGGCCGGCGGCATTCCTTAGGCCCAGCGGTGTGAGGGCAACGAGGTCACCCACTGAAGTATACTCCCGGAATGGAGGCGAGACCAAGCAATCCCGAGCCGCCAGTCACTTGAGCTCTTATCCACTAGGCCCCAAGTGTTTAAGGCCAGAAGTCTCCAGAGAACGAAAGAGAGGGCCGCAGGTTCATCGTGCGACCCGCGTCGCAGGCCTTGGCCGTAGCGGGTCCGCCCATCACGGTCGACGGGGCGACTAGGCGTAGCGATCCTCAGCCCCGGGGGCTCCAGGGCCCTGGTCGGCGTCCTCATCGAGATCTTCCTGGTCCATTCTCGGCAGATCGAGGAGCCGGCGCGCGTTTGGCCCGTACGGCTGATCGCAGTTGGGGCAGTAGCCCATGTTGTTCCACCACATTTCCCGAGGATAGCTCAGGCCGCAGACCTCACACAGGATCCGTCGCATTGTCATCGGCATGGCTGACACCCTCCCCGGACGCGTCCTGGCGACGGCGGCGCCATCGCGTCAGCACGTCCGCCTCGTCAAAGACCGATAGCGTGGTAGGGATCACATTGGTCCCCATGCGATTCAGTTTTCGAATCTCGCCGTTCAGCTCGTGCACGAGCAGGCGAAGCTCGGCCTGGTTCTCGGGCATCGCTTGGCCACGTCGCCACGTCGATTGGGCCTGGCGGGCCCAGAGGCCATTCGTTCGTCTCGAGCCCTCACGACCCGGAGCACGACATTCGGCGCATCATCAGAGGCACATCAGAAGTCAGCCTTTGCCGGGACGACGGTAGACTCGTGCGAGCTGGCAACCCCCTCGATCCACGAGGCCGCTCCACCTGCTATTTTACCCCACGAATCGCCCCCTGCCAAAAGAACCTGTACTTGATCCATGGGGCGTCTATAATCGTGGGTTCCGATCGGGCGGAAGGGAGGCGTATGCGTCTTCGACTCGACTCCATCGATCTTTACCACATTCAGGTGCCGTTTCGTGAACCGATCCAGATCGGATCGGCAGTGATCCAGGTCAAGGATGCGGTCATCGTTCGACTTCAGACATCGCGAGCGACCGGATGGGGCGAGGCATCGATCTCGCTCGATCCCGACGATCAGGGACCGTCGTCGGAGGCGTGTTGGTCGGAGATTCTGGAGCGACTCGGTCCGGCCGTGCTGAGTTGGGGAGACGTCGACGTCGAGGCGGTGAGCGACAAGCTCGCCGAGGAGACGACACATCCCTGTGCGGCGGCGGGAGTGGAGATGGCGATCTGGCACGCGGCCGCGATGGCCCGGGACATTCCGCTTCATTCACTCTTGGGCGGGGTGGCGCAACCGATCGCCTCGGGGCTGTGCTCGGGGCCTTGTGCATCGGTCGAGGAACTGCTGGAACGAATCGAGCGGCATCTCGCCGGCGGCTACCGTCGGGTCAAGATCCGTATTCGCCCGGAGTGGGACCTGGAGCCCATCGCCAGCGTTCGCCAGAGGTGGCCTGATGTGCCGATCGTTGTCGACGCCGGGGGAAGCTACGGCCTGGACGACCTGCAGACGCTTCGAAATCTGGACAAGTATCGGTTGGCGGCGATCGAGCAACCGCTCAGGTCGGATGCCGTGGAAGACCTGGCCCAGCTTCAGGCCGTACTGGCCGCTCCGATCTGCATTGATGCATGCGGTCTGGCAGACTCGCGGATCGAGGAGATCGGGCGGCGCAAGGCCGCGCGGATCCTGAGAATCAGCGTTCAGCGAATCGGGGGGCTAACGCCGGCCCTGAGGGTCCACGAGCTTGCCCGCAAGGCGGGGCTGACTTGTTCACTCAGCTCCACGCCGGACCTCGGTATCGCGGCGGCGGGCGCGCTGCACCTGGCAACCTTGGACGCGTTCGTCCACCCGATCGACGTCTGCTCGGCAAACCGGTGGTTCAAGGATGACCTGCTGGAACCGCCGATCGTCGTGGACGCGGGGGGCTACCTGCACTTGCCCGACGGGCCGGGATTCGGCTACCGTCCCAGCCCCGAGAAGGTCGAGAAGTACGCGATCCGACAAGAGACCCTAACGTCATGAATGCGGTTGACATGGACCACGATACCGGGCGTGCCCCGGGCGGCCCGACGGCGCTGTTCCTGGATTTCTACGGGACCATCACGAACCTTGCGCGTGAGACGATCGAGGAGGTGTGCGAACGGGTCATGCGAGACGTCGGGATCGACGGCGAAGCGGGGGAACTGGCCGTCGAGTGGGGACGTCGCTTCTTCCGACTGATCGAGCGGTCCAACCATGACCGGTTTCGGACGCTGTACGAGTGCGAGCGGGACTCGTTCATCGAGTTGATGGATGCGATGGGACACCGGCTCGACGGCAATCCGATCCGGGCGGCGGACGGCTACATCCGACCGCTCCTCGACTACCTGAGCCACCCTCCGATCCACGAGGACGTCTTCGAGGTCCTGGAGCAGCTCGACGTTCCGATCTGCCTGGTGACCAACGCCGATCGGGACGATGTGATGACGGCGACGCGTCACTACGGTCTGGACTTCGACGAGATCGTGACGAGCGAGGAGGCGCGGTGCTACAAGCCGGAGGCGGGAATCTTCGAGCTCGCGCTGGATCGCACCGGCTGGTCGCGCGAACAGGTCATTCATGCGGGCGATTCGCGTCACAGTGACGTCGACGGAGCCAATCGCCTGGGCATCACGAGCGTGCTGATCGACCGCGCCGGTCGGGTCAGTGACGTGGGGAACGCGGAGCCCAACCACACATTCCCGGATTTGCGGGGGCTGTTGACGCTGTTTTGAGAGCGAACTGCCGCCGCTTGGAGCCGGTGGTTCTGGCTAGGACTGAAGTCCGCCGGAGCTCCTTCGAACGATTCCTCAAGCCTCAGCCGTCGCTACGCGACTGGGGAGACTAGGGGCGACCGGGTTCCCCGGACTGAAGTCCGGGGCTATTCTCACACGGTCCCTACGGGACCGAAGACGTTGGCCCAGTTCCTCTTGGACTGAAGACTCTGGCATAGCTTCTCGGGAACGGAAACCCTTGGCACGGTCTCTCGGGGACTGAGGACTTTGGCGCAGTCTTCTGTGAACCGAAGACGTTCAGGCGAGCAGCTCAATCGGCCCAATCGGGCGCAGGAACCGGAGAGGCGCGACACATAACGGAGAGGAGACCGGTATGAGAGTCAGTCATGTCGTCCTGGTTGCGGCGGTGGCGACGCTTTGGCTTGGTCGCTCGGGTCTGCGGGGCGAGACGCCGCCGGGGAAGGGCTGGCTGTCCGTCAAGGACTTCGGCGCGGTCGGCGATGGGAAGACGAAGGACACGGCGGTGATCCAGCGGACGATCGACGCGGCGAGCAAGGCCGGCGGAGGGACGGTGTATCTGCCGCCGGGAAAGTATCTGTCGGGAACGGTGTACCTGAAGGATCGCGTGACGCTGCACGTGGCGTTCGCGGCGACGCTGCTGGGGAGCACGGAACTGGCGGACTATCCCGCGAACCGGTGCGCATTCCGGAGCTACACGGACAAGTACGTTCGGCAGGCGCTGATCTGGGGCGAGGGGCTGCATGACGTGGCGATCACGGGGCGCGGTGTAATCGACGGACAAGGCGGGGCGTACAAAGGCAAGCCGTGGCTCGAGCGGCCTTACGTGATCCGGCTGGTCTCGTGCCGAAACGTCCTGATCCGGGACGTGACGCTGCTCAACTCGCCGATGTGGATGCAGCACTATCTGGACTGCGACTTCGTGACGGTTCGCGGGATCAGCGTTTTCAACCACTGCAACGGCAACAACGACATGATCGACATCGACTGCTGCCGGGACGTGATCGTGGCGGACTGCTTCGCGGACACGGACGACGACGCCTTGACGCTCAAGAGCACGGCCGACCGTCCGACGGAGAACGTGACGGTTACGAACTGCCTGCTCAGCTCGCACTGCAACGCGATCAAGTGCGGGACGGAGTCGAACGGGGGATTCAAGAACATCACGATCAGCAACTGCGCGATCCGCCCGTCGCGGTCGACGGGGAAGGTGTACGGGCGGAAGGACGGGCTGGCGGGGATCGCGCTGGAGATCGTGGACGGGGGGACGCTGGACCGGGTGACGATCTCGAACATCGTGATGGTCGGGCGAACGGCGCCGATCTTCATGCGACTCGGCAATCGGGCCAGACTCTTCAAGCCGGACGCGCCCAAGCCGGGGGTGGGCACGTTCAGGAACGTAATCGTCAGTAACGTGGTGGCCACGGAGGCGGGCGGGTACGGGTGCGCGATTGCGGGACTGCCGGGGCATCCGATCGAGAACGTGACGCTGAGCGACATCAAGATCAGATTCGTGGGCGGAGGGACGGCCAAGGACGCCGATCGGACGATCGAGGAGCTTCCGCAGAAGTATCCGGAGTCGACGATGTTCGAGGTGTTGCCGGCGTATGGGTTCTACTGCCGGCACGTCAAGGGCCTGACGCTGCGGAACGTCGACGTGGGGTTCGAGAAGGCGGATCATCGCGCGGCGCTGGTGTGCGAGGACGTTCGGGATCTCGACGTCGAGTCGTTGAAGGCTCAGGTTGCGGCGGAGGCCAAGGCGGTCGTCGTGCTGGACGGCGCGAGCGAGGCAATGATTCGCGGTTGTCGGCCTTACGCCGGAACGGGCGTCTTTCTGCGGATCATGGGGCAGTCGAGCGGGATTGCGGTCGTGGGTAACGATCTGACGGGGGCCAAGAAGCCGTTTGCGTTTGGGGATGGGGTTGATGCAGGGGTGCTTAGAGCCGCAGGCAACGTGGGCCAGGGACGGTGACGCACGTCGGGCGGATACCTCGGGTGTGACAAGTCAGTCGGTGTCCCAGGATGCCTTGAAGCGCTTCACTTCTCTGGGGGTGGGGGCACGGACCTCAGGCCTCAGACCTCGGGCTTTGGCGGGCGGGAGTTGGCGTGACTTTTCCTTTGAACTGAAGCCTGAGGTATGGGGCCTTTGCCTTGGCCCGGAAGGCGGGGTCGAGGCGCCGCATCCATGTGTCGCTAAGCAGCCCGCAACAATGAATGAACAGTGTGCTCCTCGAAGACGTTCGATGTACGGTTCATGGTTTTGGCTGTCGGAGACACGATCCCCAACCTGAATTCGTGCCCCCCACCGCTGAAGCGATGGGCCACCCGTTCCTGGCCATCTGTTCAAACATTCCTGCAGGCAGCTTAGCTGAATCGGTCGGGTCGGAGGGGGGCGGTGTCGAGGGTCGGTGTTTGGCCGAGGGCGATTTGTGAGACGAGCTTGCCGGTGATGGGGCCGAGGGAGACGCCGAGGGTGCCGTGCCCCGAGGCGACGATCAGGTTCTCGAAGGCCTCACAACGTCCGATGATGGGCAGGCCGTCGGGCGTGCAGGGGCGCAGGCCTCGCCACACCTCGAGCAATTCGGTTTCCTCGAGTCCCGGCAGGAAGCTCTTGGCCGCTTCCAGAATTGCGTCGACGCGCGGCCTGTTGACGGACAGGTCCATGCCAGCCAGTTCCAGTGTCCCACCCAATCTCAACGTATCGGCCAGAGGAGTGACGGCGACGCGGGTCTCGCCGAGCAACATGGGCACGTCGGGGCAGTTGCGGGGGCGTCGGAAGCTAACGCTGTAGCCCTTGGCGGCCTGGATGGGGAGCTTGATGTCGAGGACCTGTGCGAGCGAGGGGCACCACGCCCCTGCGGCCAGGACGATCTGGCGGGGCTGGAAGTCGCCTCGTGTGGTTCTGACCTTGGTCACCGTGCGGCCGGAGGTCTCCCATCCGAGAACCTCGGCTGACGACTGCACGACGGCGCCTCGATCACAAGCGGCCCTGGCGACCGCCTGAACGAACTCGCCGGGATCGAGGTGTCCGTCGTCCGGGTAGTTGACGCCTCCGACGGCGGCGCAGCGGAGGTCGCCCAGGCGATCGTGAAGGTCTCGGGGGCGGAGGATCTCCGTACGCACACCCATCTCGGAGAGCCGCCTGGCGACCTGCGCCCCGGAATGGAAGGCATCCGCCTGGCCGTAGAGCATCAGGAGTCCGTTGCGCCTGAACCCGAATGTGGCGCCGAGGCCTTCGGCCAGGCGCTCATGCAGTTCGAGGCTGGCTCGGCCCAGATCGTGGAGGACGGGCATTGCCCGGTCGACGCATGTCTGCGTGCACGCGGAGGCGAACCTGAGGAGCCAGGAGAGGAGGGTCGGGTCGAGCCTGGGCTTGATGTAGAACGGGCTCTTCGGATCTGACATCCACTTGATCGCCTGGAGGAGAACGCCTGGAGCCGGCATGGGCACGCTGTGACTCGGGCAGACGAATCCGGCGTTGCCCCAGGAGGCGCCCGAGCAGATCTCGCCTTTTTCGATAAGCCTGACGGGGCATCCCGCCTCGGCCAGGTAGTAGGCCGAGCAGACGCCGATCACCCCGCCGCCTATGACCAAGATTTCGTCATCACCAGCCATGGAGTCCTTTCCCGTGGGATGGGACGTGCCCGCCCGAGGACCCATCCACTCGGATGTCGATCGCGATGCTGATCGCGCTGCGGCGCGGCCCGACGTCGGACCGAAGGGGGTATTGCTACCGGGGCGGGACGGGGGCGTCAAGCAGCGGGCAGAGCCGTTTTCGGGGAACAGGCCTGGCGTGGCGATCCATCAGACCGAAGGGGAGCTAATGAAAGATGCTTGGGTTCCTGGCGACCTCGTGCTTGGCCTCACCGACGAGGTAGAACGATCCCGTGACGCAGATGAGGTCGTCGCGATCGACGGCGTGACAGGCGATGGTGAGTGCCTCCCGCACGCTTCCGGCGACTTGGGCCATTTTGCCGCTCATCTCGGCAAACCTGGCGGCAAGATCGGTGGGATCAGAGGACCGTGGGGAGGAGGTTGCCACGAAGATAACCTTGTCGGCGCCGTACTGGATCTGCTCGAGCATTCCTTGCACGTCCTTGTCGGCCTGGCAGCCGAAGATCAGGACCATGCTGTCATAGGTGATGTTCTGGCCGATGGCCCTGATGAGGGCCTCGATACTGGAGCCGTTGTGGGCACCGTCGACGAGGATTCTGGGGTCCTCGTGGATGACCTCCATTCGGCCGGGCAGGCAGACCCGAGACAGGCCTTCGATGGCCTTCTGGTCGTCGATACTGAAGCCCTTGGACTTCAGGGCGTCGACGAGGCCGAGGGCCACGCCGCAGTTGATGGCCTGATGCTCGCCGAGGAGTGGGACGTGCAGATGCTCGAACCGGCTGGCCTCGGTGGTCAGGCAGACCCGTGTGTGCGGACCGACGGCGCGAGAGCTCTCGAACCGATAGCTGAACTCGATGTCCTCGCCGGTGAAGCGGAGGGGCGCTCGGTTCTTCATGGCGACGCGCTTGAGGACGCGTTTGACCTCCGGGGTCTGCGGGGCGGAGACGACGGGAACGCCGGCCTTGAAGATACCGGCCTTCTCCTCGGCGATCTTGCTGAGGGTCTTGCCGAGTTGGGCCGTATGGTCGAAACTGATGCTGGTAATTCCGCAGACGGCGGGCTTGATGACGTTGGTCGAGTCGAGGCGGCCGCCCATGCCGGTCTCCATGACGGCGATGTCGGCCTTCTTCTCGACGAAGTGCATCCAAGCGGCCGCGGTCATGATCTCGAAGAAGGTCGGCGAGTCCTTGCCGAGTCGTTTGACCGCAGGCGCGATCTTGGCGATAATCCTCGTCATCTCGGATTCGGCGATCATGTGCCCGTTGACGGTGATTCGCTCGCGAATGTCGATCAAGTGAGGCGAGGTGTATAGGCCAACAGTGTATCCGCAGCCCTGAAGCATGTTGGCGAGCATGGTTGCGGTCGAGCCCTTACCCTTGGTGCCAGCGATATGAGCGGCTCTGACCTTCTTGTGCGGGTCACCGAGCGCCTTGAGCAGGCGATTCATTCTCGACAGGCTGAAGTTGGTGTGATTGTAGCCTACACGGGACTGCTTTTCGTAGTCGGTTACCGAATTGATGAAGCTCAGCGCCGATCGGTAGGTGCGAACCACACCGTTCTTTCGACTGCTGCTAGGCTTACGTTTGACCGCGCCCGTGCCGCCCGTGCGAGGAGTTCTGAGTCGTGCCATGGGCCGTATTCTAAGAACTTAGCTCTAACTAGTCAAGGTTGAGGTGCCTTGGGTAAGGGGTTACCTGTAGTCCGGCACGGGGGGCTTATGATCATAACCAATTATTTTTGAGGCACTTGCGCATTAACGCTGGCGTGGTTCGCTTCCGATGTGCCTTGACGGGGCTTCTGTCGATAGTTGTCGGAAATCAGGTGGTCTGCCCGCTGCGATGCGACGAGAAATGGGGCACAAGACAACACTAATTTTCTTATCTGCAATAGGTTACTTGCCGAGGCCGCCCGGGATGTTGAGCCTGGCGCCCGTCGTACTCGCCTACGCGTCCGCTCCCGCCGCTGCAGAGAGCCCCAGGGGGGCTGGTGTGCCCACCACGATGTCCGCAGCGGCATTGACCGAGGCGGAGCGAGAGGTCTTATCGGGCGTCCGCGACTACACGCAACACATCGACGAGGCCGGTCTGTACGTGCTGCTGAGTAAAGTCAGGCTGATGGATTTGAACCTGCTCGTGACGGAGGCCGTTGTTGTCCGCCGCGCGGACCTACTCCGACATCCGGAGGCATATCGCGGGCGTTTGGTGAAACTGGAGGCCCGGTACGCCGAATCAGTCGCGTTTGAGCCGATGAATCGTCGACGATACGCCGATGCGGCCTATTCGACGCTGGGGTGGGAACGTGATAGCCTGGAGGCGGTGTCCCTGATCACGGTCGACGACCCGGGTCGGCCGGCTCGCGGCGCGGACGTGGTCCTGGCCGGGTACTTCCTGAAGATTCGCAGAGACGAGCGTCGGGAGGAGGACCCGAACGCCACGGAGGCCGTCGTCGAGGTGCCGGTTCTGGTGGGGCGCGCCGTAAAGGTGCGGCCTCGCGAGCCGCTTCGTTTCGACATGACGGGGTTCTCGGCGGCGGCACTCGTGGTGGGTATCGTGCTGCTGGCATTGCTGTGGTTCGTGCTGCGGTCGAAGATCCGAGCGGGAGCATTTGGCCGCCGAGTCGATCGAACGATGGGCGAGTTGAAGGAGGTGTCGTTGGATCCTCGCGCGCCCGAGAATCGGCCGATCGATCTGGCGGCGCTAGAGCGTGGCGAAGGGCCTGGAGACGACGGGTCCTCGCCATCGACGACGACGGAGGCAATGGGCGGCGTTCGGGCGTGCCCGCTGTGCGGGGCAGGCAATCGGCAGGCAGCGCAATTCTGCGATCAGTGCGGGGGCGCCCTGAATGACCGTGCGTGAATTGGTGTGGCGGCATCGCGTGCGTGTCGGTCGTGATGGTTCATGGGCAGGATGCCCATGCTACGCCATAGGCAGGATGTTCGTGCCGCGCTCATGGGCAGGATGCCCATGCTACGTGGCCGATCTCGCACGGTGATTGGGATATGGGGGATGATTCGAACGCAGCGAGATATGATTCGAGCGAGGTAGGTTGAGTTGAGAGAGAACGAGGGAGCAGTGAGGACTGTCGAAGTACCGCTGGAGGCGCGAGCGTATCCGATCCACATCGGGCCGGGACTGCTACCATCGCTGGGTGGGCGTCTGGCCGAGGCGTGTCCGGCGCCGACGGCGGCGATTATCAGCGACGACAACGTCGCGCCGCTATACGGCAAGATCGCCGTGGCCAGCATGAAGCATGCGGGCTACCGGACGGCGCTGATGGTGATCAAGGCGGGTGAGCAGAGCAAGTCGTTGGCGATGGCTTCGGGGCTGTACGGCGACTTGGCCAAGGCGAGCATCGAGCGGACGTCTCCGGTGATCTCGCTGGGCGGGGGGGTGGTGGGGGATCTGACGGGCTTCATCGCGGCGACGTGGCTGCGGGGGGTGCCTTTCGTTCAGGTGCCGACGACGCTGGAGGCGGACGTGGACGCGGCCGTGGGGGGCAAGACGGCGGTCAACCATGAGGCAGGGAAGAACCTGATCGGGGCGTTTCATCAGCCCAGGATGGTTCTGATCGACACGTCGACGCTTGCGACGCTGGGGGAACGAGACGTGCGAGCAGGGCTTGCCGAGAGCGTCAAGCACGGGGTCATCCGCGACGCGGGGCTATTCGCCTGGCACGAGGCGAACGTCGAGGCGATCCTGGGCCGGGACGAGGAGGTGCTGGCCGAGCTGATCGAGCGGAACTGCCGGATCAAGGCGGAGGTCGTGGCGACGGACGAGCGCGAGGCGGGCTTGCGCGCGATCCTGAACTTCGGGCACACGATCGGGCACGCGATCGAGTCTGACGGGCACTACGCGCTGCGCCACGGGGAGTGCGTGGCGATCGGCATGGTGGCGGCAGCGCGGATCGCCGTGGTACGCGAGATGATTCCGGGGAGCGAGGCCGATCGGATCACCGCGCTACTCGACCGGCTCGGGTTGCCGACGCGGGCGCCGAGGCCCGTGGACGTCGGGGTGCTCATGGCGTACATGCTCCAGGACAAGAAGGTGGCGGGCGGGCGGATTCGCTTCGTTCTGCCGACGCGGATCGGCGAGGTCGTGACGGTGTCGGACGTGAGCGAGGAGGAGATCGCGGCGGGGGTTGAAGCGATTCAGGCTGAGTAAAGTGGACCACAAGAAAGAAGCAGGGAGGACCGATGCGGTCCTCCCTGCTTTGATGTCCTATTGGCTTGGGCCTTGGTCCCGCTCGGCACTCTCGGGGACACTGGACCGACCGATGATATGGCATCGGATCAGGCCGAGGCTGTCGGCCCTACATGCCCCAGGGCATGATTTGGCCCCCGCCTTCATGGTGGCCCCGCTGGGCATAGAGGAGGTGAATCATCCAATCGCCAATAGCACTGAATTCCTTGAACCACGTCGCCCCGACGCCGTTCTGCATCCGGAGAACGCCGCCACGGATGTGCTTGTCCCCTAACGGATACGAGGGCCAGGGATCGCGCTCGAGCGAGGCATGCCCGTCATACCAGAAGACACCGCCGCGCTTCCAGAGGAACGGCGGGAAGCCGGCGGGGACCTCCATGTCATAGTTGCCGAAGCGGCTCTTGGTCGGTTGGCCGTGATAGGTGCCAAGGATATTGTCGGTGAAGAAGCCGTACTCGTTGCGGTTGTATGGCTTGTCACTGATACGGCCCGAGGTAGCGATGAAGCGGTCCCACGCCTCGTCCACGATCATTGGCAGTTCGGCGGGCGACTTGACGCTTGAGATTCTGACGATCGGGCCTTCGACATCTCCCCAGCCAGTGCTGGACAGCCCCTCGGCAAGCCGTTCCGTCTCGGTGCGCCAGTGACGGCACCAGAGGCCGCGAGAGTAGTTGAAGACGTTCTGGTCCTTGTTGGCGATGCGCTCGAATTCCGGGCAGCGGTAGAGGGCCTCGAAGCGGGTGTAGGGGAAGAGGGCCCCGGAATTGGGAACGCCCGTCCGGTGATCGACCCAATCGGTCTCCGGGTTGCTGGCGATGGTATTGATGACCTCTTGGGGAGTCTCGGACGTCTGGAGTCCCAGCTCCTTCCAGTTCGCCAGCCATATTTCCTCGGGGCTGGGATCGGGATCCTCGTGCAGGGTGGCGGTGAAGGGGGGCGTGTCGGCGTAGTCGTCGGCGTAGATGAGGAATGCCTTGCCGAACTGCCCGACGCGGCTGAGGCAGAGCGTGGTCCTGGCCTGCTCGCGGGCTTTGCTGAGCGACGGCAGCAGGATCGAGATGAGGAGCGCGATGATGGCGACGACGACGAGCAGCTCGATGAGGGTAAAGCCCGTTTCGAGCGCCGTCCCTTTGCGGTGACGTGGTGACATTTTTCGATGCCCTCTTTCCGTTGGACGATAGTTCCCCATGCTACGCCCATCCGCATCCATGCAAGTGCGTGCTCGGCATACAAGAAGTGACACGAGTAAACGCTTGGTCTACTCGTCTAGGGCAGCAAGGCCGCCCGTCTTTTGCCGTGCACTCCTACCAGCGCAGATATGGCAGTAGCCCCAAGCGCTTTTATTGTACGGGTCATCACCGAACCGATCAACTGAAGAAACACAAAAATCCTGGACGGGAGCCCGACTTCTCGTCCACACGATGTGAAGGCAGGCTGGATAACCTGAATGGCGAGGCAGGTATCGAAGGCATCAGCACTTTCTCTCGGTCGGGCCGTGAAGTCTCGGAGGTCCTTTCGATTAGCCGTCCAGGCGGGGACCCCAGGTAGGTCCGGCAGGAGGTCTCGCTTCCCGCCTGGGGCGGGGTCCGCGCTTGGTGACTGGGGAGAGGGACCGGGGAGGGAACGTGGG
>JAFGLZ010000050.1 GCA_016927755.1 Phycisphaerae bacterium | reverse complement strand
TGGGCGAGCACCTCGGTGTCGGTCTCGCTTCGGCACTCGATTCCACGTTGCTGGAGATAGGTCTTGAGGGCCTGGTGGTTCTCGATGATGCCGTTGTGGACGACGATGATTCGTTCTGCGGCGTCGGCGTGGGGATGGGCGTTTTCCTCGGAGGGTCCCCCGTGGGTGGCCCATCGGGTGTGTGCGAGGCCGATGTCGGCGGCGAGTCCGGCGGGGATTTTCTTCTCCAACTCGGCGATGCGTCCGACGGCGCGAAAGACGGAGAGTCCGGCGGGCTGGACGACCCCGATTCCGGCGGAGTCGTAGCCTCTGTATTCGAGGCGTTTGAGGCCCTCGATCAGGATGGGGACGGCGTTTTTGTATCCGATGTAACCGACGATGCCGCACATACAGAGCGTTCTCCCGGGAACGATACGGTGGCAAGAGGGCCGAGCATTCCGACAGGCGGACCCAGTAGATATCGTCCAGTGGACGCGTCGTCTCCACGGAACCGTCGTGTTGGGCCTCGGGAGCGGCCTGCCACGGGTGTCAGGGCTTGGGCCGGTACGGGTCGCGTTGGAAGCGTCTCGGGCAGGTCCTATAATAACAGGTTGTGGACCTGAGGGTGGGGGTGGAATGGGGCGAGCGGAGGTGACCGGTGGACCTCTTCGAGGAGGCCGAGCAGAAGCAGCGAGACCGCGTGGCCCCCTTGCCGGTCCGGATGCGTCCCGAGACGCTGGACGAGTTCGTGGGTCAGGAACAGTTCATCGGTCCGGGCAAGCTTCTCCGGCGTCTGCTGGAGGCGGACCGGCTGAGCAGCGCGATTTTCCACGGGCCGCCCGGTTCGGGGAAGACGACGCTGGCTCGGATCATCGCTCGTCACACACAGGCGAAGTTTCGGCAGCTCAACGCGCCCGAGGTGGGGGTCAAGCAGGTTCGCGAGGTGCTGGATCGCGCCAAGGCGGATTTGGGCGCGACGTCTCGGCGGACGGTTTTGTTCATCGACGAGCTTCACCGGTTCAACCGGGCGCAGCAGGACGTTCTTCTGGCGGACGTGGAGGATGGGCTGGTGATCCTGATCGGGGCGACGACGGAGAACCCGTTCTTCGCCGTAAACAGCCCGCTGATTTCGCGGAGCCAGGTATTTCAGTTCGAGCCATTGAGCGAGGCGGACATCCTCGTTCTGCTGGAGCGTGCCCTGACGGACCGTCGTCGGGGGATGGGCGCGCACCCGGTGACGGTGACCGAAGACGCCCTGAAGCACCTTGCCACGATGTGCGACGGGGACGCGCGTCGGGCCCTGACAGCATTGGAAGTAGCGATTCTGAGCCAGCTCTGTCACTCGAGGCAGGGCGGAGATGGGGGGACGGAGACGGCGGGGGCGATCGTGATCGATCGCGACGTGGCGGCGGAGTCGATCCAGCGGAAGGCCATCGAATACGATCCGACGGGCGACACCCACTACGACGCGATCAGCGCGTTGATCAAGTCGATGCGTGGCAGCGACCCTGACGCGACGGTTTACTGGCTGGCGCGGATGCTCGTTGCGGGGGAGGACCCTCGATTCGTGGCGAGGCGGATCGCGATCTGCGCGGCGGAGGATATCGGGAACGCGGCGCCGAACGCGTTGGTTCTGGCGAGCGCGGCGTTCCAGGTGACGAACCTGGTCGGGATGCCGGAGTGCCAGTTGGTGCTGGCGCAGGCGGCGATCTACCTGGCGTGCGCCCCGAAGAGCAACGCGTCGGCGACGGCGATTTGGCGCGCGATGGACGACGTGAAACACGCGAGGACGCTGCCGGTTCCGAAGCACCTTCGCGACTCACACTATCAGGGGGCCAAGCGTCTGGGGCATGGGCAGGGGTACGCGTACGCCCACGACCACCCGGGGGGATTTGTGGAGCAAGATTACCTAGGTGTCGATAAGATATACTACGAGCCTTCGGAGCGAGGGCACGAAGCGAGTATGGCCGCGTACCTGGCGAAGTTCAGGCAGCTTTGTGGGTGCGCCTCCAGCCACGAAGAAGAGGATAAGAGTCGGTGAAGAAGGAGCTCAGGCAACGGCTCCGCAAAGTCCTGGCCTCGATTGACCCGGAGGAGTTGCGGACGCGGTCCGCCGAGGCCTGCCATCTGCTCGAGGAGCAGCCGGAGTTTCACCGCGCCGAGGTGGTGATGCTCTTCTTCTCGCTGACGGCCGAGATCGACACGACGCCGCTGATCCTTCGGGCCTGGCAAGACCGCAAGCGGGTCCTAGCGCCGAAGGTGAGCTGGGAGCAGCGTCGGATGCTTCCGATCGAGGTGACTTCGGCGGCGGATATCCACGAGGTTCGGATGGGGATCCGCGAGCCGATTCGGGGGGTTCCGTTTCCGGTGGGCGAGATCGACCTCGTGATCCTTCCGGGGTTGGCGTTCGACCACGTGGGCAACCGGCTGGGTCGAGGCAAGGGATTCTATGACCGGTTTTTGGCGCACAAGGACTACCGTGCGGTGTCGTGCGCGCTGGCCATCGAGGAGCAGATCGTGGATTCCGTGCCGGTCGGCCCGCACGATATGCCCATAGACATGTTGGTCACGGACAAGGAGGTTCGTCGCTTCGGCCGATGAGTCTCGCCGCGGCCGGGGTCGCAACGGCACGTTTGAATCTGCTATACTGACGATCACGATGAGCGCAGCCGCCAGCCGATAAGACCCACCGCCCCGTATCGACCGGATAGAGGAGAGCTACCGTGGCGAAGATCTACACGGGTCCACGTAAACGTCGTCATCCGTTTCGAACGCTCGGGCTTCTCGCCGGAGCGGTCGGGGTGATCGCGTTCGTGGCGGTTTGGTGGTCGTCCGAGGACGAGGCGGCGGTGACGTCGGCCGAGGGTGAGGGCGGGGCGTCCGTCGATTCCGGCGGGCAGATCATCCGGGAGGTGCGTCCGGCGCGTCCGGATGACCCGATGGAATGCGGTACCCGAGGAGCGTCGGGCGAGGCGGAGTCGGACGGCGACCGTGCCCGGCGGGTGGCCCAGGCGGCCCAGGCGGGGAGCGAGGCATTGCAGAAGGACGACGTCCTGGCGGCTCAGGCCAAGATGTCAGCGGCGCTGCGTGCGGGGGCGACCGGGGATCAGGCGGCGGAGCTTCGTGCGAAGCTCGTGCAACTTGCGAACAAGGTTACGCTATCGCCTGGCAGGGCGACGGGCGATCCGCGGACCGCGACGTACATCGTTCAGAAGGGCGACAATCTTCGGAAGATCGCGAAGGAGTTCAAGATCACGGACGATCTGATCGCGAAGATGAACAACCTGTCGAGCAAGAGCATGATTCGACAGGGGGCGCGGTTGAAGGTGGCCCGGGGGCCGTTCAACGCGGTTGTTTACAAGCGCGAGCACACGTTGGACGTTTTTCTGGACGACGTTCTCGTTCGGAGCTACAAGGTCGGCCTGGGCGAGCATGACAGCACGCCGACGGGCACCTGGCGCGTCAAGAACAAGCTGAAGAACCCCACGTACTATCCGCCCCGGGGGGGTAAGATCGTCCACGCCGAAGATCCGAACAACCCGCTTGGCGAGCACTGGATCGGCCTGGAGGGCGTCGCGGGCGAGGCGAAGGGTCAGGAGCGTTACGGGATTCACGGCACGAACGAGCCGGACAGCATCGGGAAGAACGCCTCTCTGGGATGCGTTCGGATGCACAACGAGGACGTCGCGGAGCTGTACACGCTTCTGGTGGAGGGCGATTCCCAGGTGGGGGTCAAGGAGTAGTCGGAGGGTTTCGGGTCTAGGATTCAGGAGGGGGCGTTCATCTCTCGCAGGCATCCCGCGGAGCTTTGGGGCTCATGTTCCTTCCCGTGAGGCGTTTGCATCGGCTTGGGGTTGCTCGTTGATTTGCCGCATTTCACGCAGGAGCTGTCTGGGCCAGTCGGTCAGGATGACGGCGACTCCCATTCGAAAGTAAGGCATCAGGTCGGATCCGACGCGTACGAGGAGGACTCCGCGCTGGTGGACCAGGACGCGAGCGCCCATGGCGTGAACGCGAGCGATGCTCGACGGGCTGAGGGTTTGCGGTCCGAGCTCGATCATGGTCGGCCAGGGCGGGGTGGACTCGATCTGGGCGAGGCGGTCGGCGGTGAGGGCTCGAACGCCAAGCATGATGGGCGGGTCTCGTTGGAGGTAGGGCTTGGCTTCCTTGATCTGCCTGGAATCGGAGGTGAGGAGGAGGACCTGGTCGGTCAGCTTCATTTCGTCGATGACGGGCACGATGGAGGACAGGACGACGTCGTGGAGTCGCAGGCCGATCAGGATTCGGTCGCGCGTGATTTCCAAGGCGCTTCTGAGTACGGGTGAAGACGATGAAGCGGACGGCGGCGCGGATTCTGGTGGCTGGTCGTGGCCGGCACCCGTCCACTGCTGGCGGGAGGGCGCGGGCCGGGTGGCGGGCGGGGTCGTTCCGAGGACGCACAGGCCTTGGGGGGTTTGAGTAACGTCGACGACGACCATGGGCAGTCCTCGGTCGATGGCATCCTCGACGGCTCGGAGTGAGTTGGCGGGTGCGGCTTGGCCGGCGAGTCCTCCGTTGGCGGCGACGAGCATTCCTCGGGCCTTGCCATGGAGGATGGCCTGGGCTTCCGTGAGGCTGAGGGGGGCGGGCGTCTTAGGCTGATCGGGCTCGGCGCCAGCCTCTTGTCGCCATCGCCGGAGCGTGCTGCATCCCGAGCACCATGCGAGGGATGCAAGGAGCGACATCGTCAGGAGGGCGGCGATGGTTTTGGGCATGAAGGCACCGATCCGCCGGGGCTCGGGGCCGTCGGCGATTCTCCAACAGGGAATGCTATCGCGACGGGGGTGGCTTGTCACGGGCACGTTCGGCGCAGGCGTCGGCAGGGCATGCGGTTTGGGCCGGCCCAGGGCGTGCGCAGGCGGCTGGGGGCGTTGCGTGTGTTGATTTCGCGAAGCGGGGTCTGCTAGAGTAGTGGAGCGGACACGGCGCGGAGGTCAGATACGCACGGGCGGGCTCCCAGCAAATCACGAAGGAATATCCCTATGTGTCGAAGAAACTGGCTTCAGAAGGCCGGGATGGTCCTCGGTCTGGCAACGGTCGCGACGGTGCTGGCGGGTTGCGTTACCGTCGAGTGGCCTGGCGGGGGGACGTCGGATCCGAACAAGGTCACGGTGTGGCTCGTGAACGCGAGCGCGAAGCTGGCGGTGGAGCCTCTGCTCTACGCGACGGGCGAGGCGGTGGTGGACCCGGCGACGGAGCTGTTCATCGGGGCGAACAAGGTGGGCGGCATCGGTTTTGCCGGCACCGGTTTGATCCCCAGCGGTCAGTCGGAGAAGGTGGAGTTGGATTGCACGGCGGCGCGTGTCATCGGGACGCCTGGGGCGAGATTCGCCGACGCAGACAGCGGCACGACGGCGGGCACGGGCGAGCAGAAGATCCTGAGCCAGAGCCTGCTGTTCAACTGCGGCGCGACGGTCACGTTTACGTTCCAGGGGCAGACCGGGGGGAGCTTCGAGACCCGGTTTGACATCAAGGATCCGTAATCGACCCGAGGGGGCGGGCTCGCGGTTCTCGTATCGCGTGCGTTGATTTTGGGTGATCCTGGTTGCCGACGTCAGGGGAAGACCATTGAGAAACGACTACCATTCAGGCCGGAGGGCCGCCGCGAGCCTGGGCGTTGTCATGGCGTGCGCGGGCATGCTTGCGTCCGGATGCGTTCCGCCGGCGGAGCCTCCGGGGCCCGTGACGGTTCGTCTGGTCAATACGAGCGGATTCGTCGTCGACGCGAACGTGTACCTTTCGAGCGCTTCGGTTTCGACGGCGGAGCTGTTCGCCAAGGCGAATCTGTACACGGCGTGGAAGGGCGAGCGGCTGTTTCCGATTCTGGAGCCGAAGGAGAGCGTGAGCTTCAGCATCGAGTGCGATCAGATCGCGCGGATCGGGGTCAGCGAGCCGGTGTTCACGAGCGTGGTGACGGGTTTGGGGACGCGGAGCGAGGACCAGATCGCGCTGCAGCGTCCGTCGACGTTCGATTGCGAGCAGACGGTGACGTTCACCTATTCGGCCAATGCGGCCGAGGCGCGGTATGAGGTGACGTCTTCGGTGCAGTAGGGCAGGGGGAGGCTTGCTCATAGATGGGCCACCCGCCACCCATGCTTGGTTTGGCGCGAAGCACGGGTCCGCGGAACGTCTGGGCGAATCAGAATCTGCATTTCGCGGGTTCACGGCTTGTCCGGTCAGAGCGGTTCTTCCGCGCGGACCCATGCCACCCCTTCTCCGTGGCGTGGACAAACACTCCCGCGAGTTCAGGCGTTCCCGCGAGCAGGTTAGGCGCGGGCGCTGTCTCTTGGTACGGCGATGAGGCCGGTTCGTGACATTTCCCTGATGCCGTAGGGGCGACAGATATCGACGAAGGCCTCGACCTTTGCCTCGGGTCCGGTGATCTGCACGGTGACGCTGCGGGGGGCGATGTCGACGATGTTGCCTCGGAAGACCTCGGCGATCTGTCGGATCTCCCCGCGTTTCTCTGGCGGGCAGGCGATCTGGATGAGGAGCAGGTCGCGTACGACGCAGGGCTGCTCGGTGAGGTCTCGGACCTTGACGACGGAGACGAGCTTGCCGAGCTGCTTTCGGATCTGCTCGAGGGTCGCCTCGTCGCCGGCGGTGACGATGACCATCCGCGAGAGGGCGGGGTCCTCGGTTCGCCCGACGACGAGGGAGTCGATGTTGTAGCTTCTGGCGGCGAACATGCCCGAGACGTGGGCCAAGACGCCAGGTTGGTTCTGCACGAGGACGCTGAACACCGCTTTCCGTTCCATTGCCAACTCCTCGGTAGTCTTCTCGTTGATCGGCGCGTGACGCCCCGCGGATCGAGCGGGGCCCGGCGCGCCGGCGATTGTATTCGAGAGAGGGAGCAGTCGCTCCAATCCCAAGCCCGACCGGCGAAGCGTTACACCATGCTTTCGGTGGGCTCCCACTCGTGCCGCGCGCCCATGTCCATCTGATCAAGTGACTTTCCGACGGCGACCATTGGAAAGACGTTTTCCTCCGGCTCCACGTGGATGTCGGCGACGGTGAAGATCTCGCTGGCCAGGAGCTCCCGGATGGCGTCACCGAGCTCGGACTTGTCGGTGATGGTCATGCCCTTTGCGCCGTAGGCCTCGGCGATCCTGGCGAAGTCCGGGTTGTGGAGCTTCGTGGCGGAGTAGCGTCGATTGAAGAAGAGCTCCTGCCACTGCCGGACCATTCCCTGAAACTGGTTGTCGAGGATGACGGCCTTGACGGGGAGGCCTTGCTCGACGGCGGTGGCGATCTCGGTGATGGTCATCTGGAACGAGCCGTCACCGTCGATGTCGACGACGATCCTGTCGGGGCGAGCGACCTGCGCGCCGATGGCGGAGGGGAGCCCGAAGCCCATGGTTCCGAGTCCGCCGGAGGTGATGAAGCACCGGGGATGTCGGCACTTGAAGAACTGGGCGGACCACATCTGGTGCTGTCCGACGCCGGTGGTGATGATGGCGTTTCCGCCGGTTTGCCTGGAGATCTCCTCGATGACGGCCTGCGGCTTGATTCGGCTGCTGTTGCGATCGTAGCTGAGGGGGTGCTTTCGCTTCCACTCGGCGATCTGATCGAACCAGGGCTTGCGGTCTCGATGCTCGACGAGGGGGAGCATCTCCTCGATGATGAGCTTCGCGTCGCCGACGACGGGGATGTCGACCTTGACGTTCTTGCTGATGCTCGAGGGGTCGATATCGATATGGATGACCTTGGCCTTGGGGGCGAAGGTGGAGACGACGCCGGTGACGCGGTCGTCGAACCTGGCGCCGATTGCGACGAGGAGGTCGCAGTTTTGGACGGAGTAGTTGGCGTAGGCGGTCCCGTGCATACCGAGCATGCCGAGGCAGAGGTCCTCGTCGGCGACGGTGTCCATGGCACCCATGGCCAGGAGGGTGGTGGTGACGGGGGCGTTTGCCTTGCGCGCGAGCTGGCGGAGCTCCTCGGACGAGTTGGACAGGATCACGCCGCCGCCGACGTAGAGGACGGGTCGCTCGGAGGCGTTGAAGGCCTCGGCGGCCAGGCGGATCTGGCGGATGTGGCCCTTGCGTCTGGGGTGATAGCCCGGCAGGTTCATCTTGACTTCTTGCAGGGGCAGCTTGGTGGCCATCTGGACGTCCTTGGGCAGGTCAACGAGGACGGGCCCCGGGCGTCCGGTCCGTGCGATGTGGAAGGCCTCGCGGACGACTCGTCGGAGGTCTCGGATGTCCTTGACGAGGACATTGTACTTCGTGACGGGGCGCGTGACCCCTGTGACGTCGGCTTCCTGGAAGGCGTCGTTTCCGATGACGGCGGTGGCGACCTGCCCGGTGATGGCGACGAGGGGGATGCTGTCCATGTAGGCGGTGGCCAGGGCGGTGGTGAGGTTGGTTGCTCCTGGCCCGCTGGTGGCGAGGCAGACGCCGACCCTGCCGGTGGCGCGGGCGTATCCGTCGGCCATGTGTCCGGCCCCCTGCTCGTGCCGGCTCAGGACGAACCGGATAGGCGATTCGTAGAGCTGGTCGAAGAGGGGCATAATGGCGCCGCCGCCATAGCCAAAGATCACGTCGACGTCTTGATTTAGGAGCTCGTCATGTAACAGTTGGGTGCCGAGCCTTGGCTCGGCGGGTGCAGACGGATTGTCCGCGGCCTTGTGGGCGCTGGCCATGGTTTTTAACCTTTCCAATAGGGTCCCATGGGATTAGAGCCAAGTCGCAGCCGCCTACGACGAGGCCGGGCGGTCACCGTTCGGTGTTCGCCCCACAGCGGCCCCGCCGCCGTGGAACGTCCCGCCCATTTGCTCACTATTCTATTGTCGGCAAGAGAGAGTTCTCTCCCGCACCATAGGTCATTGTAACTTGGTTTCGAGGGTTTTGCCAGAGGCAATTGGCGTGGGATTGGGGCGTTGGGACGTGTTTTTCAGGGGGTGATGAGGGGTGAGGGGGCAGGAAGGGCTCAGGGGTGCTTGATCTTGATCTCGCCGGGGACTTCGACGAAGTAGCGGTTTTCCTTGCTGATCAGGGCCCCTCCGAGGTGGCGTCGGGTGACGTTCAGCATTTTGCTGATGGCCTCGGAGGCACTCATCTTCTTGTCCTTGCCGCGGTCTCGCCAGATCCACTTGGCCTCGGCCAGGTCGGTTCCCGAAGTTCCTTGGGGCTTTCGGCCCATGCTGCGATGGATGAGGCAGCCGATGATTCGGGTTTGCTGCTGCTCGCCGGGGAGGATGTCTCGCTCGAGCCGATCGAGGGCGATGTGGTCGATGTCGAGGGCGCCGGCCTTTGGCGCGGCGCGGAGGACCATCTCGATTCGCCTTGGGGGGACGGCTTGCCAGGAGGTCCCGGCGGTGTCGGCCTGGAAGACCAGGTCGCCGAGGTAGGCCCTGACGATGCGGACGTTGCTGGCGTCGAGGTTCCAGAAGGCCTCGCCGGAGGTCGCGGAGGCGCTGACGAGGACATCCAGTTGGCTCCTCTCGTCGGGCATGGCGGGGAGGTCTCGGTTCAGTTGATCGAGCAGGAATAGCGAGCAGAGGGTGGCGGCGTAGGTCCCGAGCGACGAGAGTCCGGCGATGACGTAGAAGGTTCTGGCGGTGGGTCCGTCGTCGAATGAGAATCGTCGGACGAGCCCGTAGTCTTCGGTGACCCACTCGCCCTCGTCCTCGTAGCGCTGTTGTGTGACGGTGGTTCCGAAGTGGTCGTCGCGCAGGCCTTGCTTCGGGGCATCGGGGTCTTCCTTGGTGAAGGTGAATCGTTGGGGGGCGGACTGCGGCAGGAAGTACTGGCGCATGAGGCTTCCGAAGAGGACGGGCCTGCCTACGAGCATCGCGACGGTGGGGAAGATTCCCTGGAGGACCTTGGGCACTTCCTGTTTTCCGGCCCTGACGGGGATGGGTTCGAACATGGCGGCGGGGGCGTCGCCGAAGGAGAGGTGTCTGGCGAGGGTGATGAGGGACTGGCCGTCGCGGACGTGCGCGTGGGTGTCGGCCAGGCAGAAGACGTAGGCCTTGGCCTGGGGCGAGGGGCTGCGCGGGTCCTGGTCCTGTCGCATCGGCCGCCAGAACCATTGGCTGAGCGAGGGTCCGGCCGGAAGGAGGTTCAGCCGTCTGTGGACGGTTTCGAGTTCGCGGAAGAGCGAGTAGACGACACCGACGAGGTCACGATTCTCGATACCACCTTTGCTGTCGATGAGGTTCTGGAGGCGACCGGAGAGACGCTGATGGGCGTCGGGGTCGATGGCGAATGAGGGGCCTGCCGGTCGGATGGGTTTCATGATAGGTCCGCTCTCCGATGATGTTTCGCCGAGGAGCCAAGACGGCGTTCGGGGCAGGTCAGGACTGGCCCTGCCCGAGGGCCGGCGCACAGCCATGCGTTGCCGCGGCACGGGCGTGCCCCGCATGGCCCACAACGCGGGGCATTGCTCTCCTGATCATACCGATCACGGGGCGCCGGACTCAAGCACTGTCGAGCGGATGCCAGGTCCGGGCGAGGGGCGGTTCCTCACTGGGCCTTGGCCGCCGTGGCCGGGAGCGGCTGCGGAAAGATGACGTGGGACGGGTGCTTCTCGTCGAAGCAGATGGTGTTCTTTGCCACCTTGACCTGTCCTTGGTCGTCGCGGGGCTTTCCCGTGTTGGGGTTGGCCTCGAATCTCGGGAAGTTGCTGCTGCTGACGGCCACTCGGATTCGATGTCCCTTGTTGAAGATGATGCTTGTCGACCAGAGGTCGATCTCGAATTCGTAGATTCTGCCGGGGGTCATCATCTTGGGATCGCTCATGGACTCACGATATCGGGCGGAGACGATACCGTCGAGGACGAGCATGCTTCGTCCGTCGGGGTAGACGTCGGTGAGCTTCGCGGTGAAGTCGGTATCGCGGCAGTCGGACTTTGCCCAGAGCTTGACCTTGACTCGTCCGGTGACCTCGACGGGCTCGGCGAGCACGGGGGTGGTAAAGAGCACGACGTCTTTTCGTTTCTCTGCCTCTCGCTGGTCCATCGGTCCCTTCTTGAGCTTGAGGTTTCCGCCGCCGATGGTGGGGACGGGGTTGTTGGGATCGAACTCATAGGTGGCGGATGCCTTGGCCTCGGTGGGTTTTTCGGGGCTAAGCAGGCCGCCCTTGTGGAAGTAGTAGCAGAGGTCCTTGCTGGGCAGCGGCCATTGGTCGACGTCGCGCCACTCGTTTCCTGGCGCGCCTTCTTCACCGGAGGCGCCCATGACGTAGTAGCGGACGGCCTTGGCGTCCTTGTCGAGGTCGATACCTTTACACCACTTGTTGAACCAGCCGAGGAGGAGGGGGACCTGCGCCCTCATATTGGCGTTACTGGGATACTTGATCTCGTCGGTGGAGAAGTCGCCGTGGGCCCAGGGCCCCATGACGAGACGGCAGTTGCCGCGTGCTCCTTTGTCGCCCTTGTTCTGGATCATGACGAAACTGTTGATGGTGCCTTGCGAGAAGATGTCATACCATCCGCCGACGTAGCAGACGGGGATGTTGACGCGGTCGGCGACGAGCTCTGGGCAGTACTGCTTCCAGAAGTCGTCGTAGTCGGGGTGCTGCTTCCAGAGGACGAGGTTTCTCGGGTCGAGCTTGGTTCCCTTGACCCACATTTCGCTGAGGCTCTTTCGGGGGGTGCCGTTCCACGTGGCGCCCTGGGTGTAGATGTCGGAAGCGGCGACGATGACGAACTGGCAGGTGAGGTGGGGCGGTCGGGCCGGCGCCGTGGCGTTGGCGCTGATGCCGAGTGCGGAGGCGCCGAACTGGGCGATCTTTCCGTCGCTCCATGGCTGCTTTGCGATCCATTCGATCGTGTCGTATCCGTCCTGGAGTTCTCCCCATCCGCATGAGGCGAAGACGGGGTAGTCCTCGCCCTCGGAATCCCCTCGTCCTCGCATGTCCTGGCTGACGACGGCGTAGCCAAACTTGGTGACGATGGCTCCGGCGGTGGCGAGTCCGCCTCCGCCGGCGCGGCCGTAGGGGGTTCGCATGAGGACGGTGGGCCACTTCTTACCTTCTCCGACGGGCAGTACGACGTCGGTGGCCAGCTTGAGGCCGTCGCGCATGGGGACCATGACGGTCTGGACGGGCTGGGCGGCGTCCTTGGCCAGGGCGGAAGCGATTCCGCCGAGGGCGGCGGCTTTGTTCTTTTTGCGGTTCTTTCGCTCCGCGACGACGGGCAGGGCGAGGGTCAGGACGAGCAGGGATGCGATCAGGCGAACGGTCCGATGGGTCATGTCGTTCCTCTCCGAAGCGAAGGGCGCATGTGTGCGCCTCGAAGTACCGAGCACAAGACGTTTATGTTAGCACGCGTCGTGCCGGGCGGGAAACCCCGGGTTGTAAGGTCTTGTACGTGCTTGCCTCGGTGTGGGTGGGGGCTACACTGGACGAAACCTACGAAGGAGGTGACGGGGATGCACGCACAGATCATGCTGGCGCTGACGGTGTTGAGTTCCTGTTTCGGGTCGGAGGGCGTGTCTGGGGGCGGGGTTTACGACGGGCTGTGGCGGCCCTCGGCGGCGGCGCCGGGTCGGGCGACGGGGACGCATCAGACGATCGAGCCGGGGAAGTCCCTGGTGATCGCGAATCTGGAGGGTCCGGGGGTCATCCGGCACATCTGGTTCACGGCGGGGTTGGGCACTCCGGATGAAGTGACCGAGTTTCATCGCGGCGTGGTGATTCGCGCGTATTGGGACGACGAGAAGTCGCCCAGCGTGGAGGCGCCGTTCGGGGATTTCTTCGCGGTGGGACATGGGGTTCAGCGGCCGTTTCAGTGCGCGGTTCTGTCCATGACGCCGTACGAGAACAACGTTCGGGCGGGGTTCAACTGCTACTTCCCGATGCCATTCAAGAAGCGGGCGAAGTTGGTTCTGAGCAACGAGATGGGGGTAGCGGCCAAGGGGGTGTATTGGCACATCGATTACGAGCGGGACGCGTCGATGGCCGGCGACGTGATGACGTTCCATGCGACGTATCGGGCGTCGAGGCCGGTGACTCGCGAGGTTCCGCACGTGATGTGCGAGGCGGAGGGGCGGGGCAAATACGTCGGGACGGTGTGGAGCGTGCACCTGCTCGCGGGGCATAGCTGGGTGGAGTCTCGCGAGGATTTCTACGTGGACGGGGCGGCGGAGCCGACGCTGCCGGGGACGGGGAGCGAGGACTACTACGGGCAGGCGTGGGGGTATCGGGAGCAGCTTCAGACGGACTACCTGGGGACGAGCGTTTGCATCAAGGAGGGATTCGGCAAGTGGACGGCTTACCGTCTTCATTTGGTGGATCCGATTCCGTTCGGCAAGTCGATCCGCGTGACGATGGCGGATCGGGGTTACGACATCGGGTATCGGAGCGACGATTTCGCGACGGTGACGTACTGGTATCAGATGGAGCCGCACAAGGCGCACCCGGCGCTTCCGCCTTACGAGGATCGGCTGCCGGCGGACCATGAGGGGAGCCATGCGCGTGGTCTGGAGACGATTCGAGATATGGAGTCGAAGGGGGACTTGGAGGGGGCGGCCCGAGCGGCGACTCTGCTGATGGCGAAGCATCCGGACAATCCGCTGACGCTGGACGTGGCGTGCCTTCGCGGGGACCTGTTGGAGCGGTCGGGGAAGCTTGACGAGGCGAAGGCGGCGTATCGGAAGGTGGCGGCGAGCACGGGCAACGCGGGGGCGGCGAAGGCGGCGGCGGACAAGTTGTGGATGCTCGATGGGCCGGGTCGGGCGCTGCTGAAGGCCTATGCGTCGAGCGGGGTGGAGGTGTTCCTGGACGGTCAAGCGATTCACAAGGATGGGCCGTGGTGTTTGCGGGATCTGAAGGTGGCGCGCGTGGAGACGACGAAGGGCTCGCACGTGCTGGGGGTGCACGCGATTTGCCGGCAGGACGAGCCGTTCCGCTATCTCCGGCTCGGGACGTTGCAGCTCTGGTTGGACGTTCCGGGCAAGGACATCCAGGCTGACCGGACGTGGAAGATCAGTCCTGGGCCGGTGGAGGGATGGGAGAAGGCGGGCTTCGAGGCGTCGGGATGGGTCGATGCGACGGAGCATGCGGGGTTGCCGGACGAGGCGTGGCTGCGGTTGTCGGGTGCGGGGTTGCGGACGATCGCGTATCCGATCAAGCGGATCTGGTCGGTGAACTGCAATCCGTTTCGGAAGGATGGGGGGGCTTGTTTTGAGCACCTGTATGCACGGTGTGAGGTGGAGGTTCCTTGAGCACCGGGAGTAGGACAGAGGCAAGTGGATGGGGTAGCCATGCCAACGACCAAGATCGCCAGAAGCGAGCGACTGCCCGGACGGTTTGAGGATCTCGTGCGGGTGTTAGCTCCGCAAGCCATCATGGATGACGTTCAATACGAGGACACGGTTGAAATGATCGACCGGTTGATGGGCTCGGGCAGGCTGACGAAGGGGCAGGAACTCTACATGGAGACGCTGGTGCAGCTCGTGCAGGCCTATGAGTCGCGGCATTACTCCGTCGATACGGGTGATCTGAGCGGGGTTGACGCCTTGCGGCATCTACTGGGGGAGAACGGCATGAACGCCTCGGATCTGGGCCGGCTGCTGGGGGTGCACGCCAGCATGGGATCGAAGATCCTCAAGGGGGAGCGATCGTTGACGGTCGCACATCTGCGGAGGCTTGCGGAGCGATTCGGGGTTCAGGCGGAGCTGTTTATGGAGTAGATTCGTACGCCAGCGCGCTCTGTGAGGGCGAGAGAGGCTTACACATCCGATTGAGGTATGGAAGGTTCAGCCCCACGCCATGGAGATCGCCGGTGGCTCATAACCGGCGTCCTTGCATACCCGTTCGATGGCCTGGCGCGTCGTCGCGTTGGCGATGTGCCTGCAATTCCAAGTCAAGAGATAGTCTACACCGTGGACCGCGGCGATCGCAGCGTGAAGAGCGTCTTCCGCGGCCTTCCTGGGCACGGGTGGCCATCGTCCACAAGCTTGGCGGCAAGTTCGCCGGCTGCGTCGGTGACGCCCTGTTGTGCGCAGCGTCGAGGTGTGGGCTTCATCGGCTCCTCCATCCGTAGCAGTGCCCGCGCGAGGGGCCTGCTCGTTCATTGACGAAAGAGGGGCGCGAGCGGTCCTGTACCTTGGAGGCAGCCCTTTACCACTGCCAGCAGCACTGCCACCATTAGAAACGAGAGGATCCACGGCAGCTTTCTGGAGGTCCGTCCGCGCGGATGCAGCAGCGACGGCTCCAGCAACCCCAGGCGCTCGGCGAGGTCTTGGGTGTCGAGGCCGACGAGGTCTACGAGCTCGACGGCGGCGGCGTAGCGGTCTTGGCCTTCGGCGATGAGGGTCTGGTCGGTCTGGGGGTTTCTGGCGGTGATCACGACGGTTTGGCGGGTGGGTTCGTCCAAGGTGTCTGGCATTTCGCGGGGCGCTTCGGTCAGCTCGAAGCCGGCCTCTCGGACGGCGATGAGGATGACCTCGGTGGCGCGGATTTCTGTTAGCCAGTCGCGCTGGGGCTCGTCGTGGTCTTGTTCGTCGGTCATGTGGCTACTGTACCGCGGGAGGCGGGGCACGCCAAACGTGCGAGGGGGTCGGTGGGGACGCCGGAGGAGTTCTCAGGAGCCGGTTTCGATTTGGCGGAGGGCTTTGCGGCGGACCTTCGTGAAGGGGCGGAAGAGGCGTCGGTGCCATGAGATCGAAAGGGGGGGCTCGTAGCTGGCTTGCCACTGCTCGGGCGTGAGCTGGTCGGGGCGCTGACGGCGGCGATGCTTGAGGAGGTGGTAGCTGTCGGCGTCCTGTAGGACTTTGAGGATGAGCCTGGCGGGCCAGGTGTTTCCGCCGCGATTGGCGGGGAGGTGCCAGGAGATCTGGAAGTCGATGAGGTAGGGTCGTCCGTCGTCTCCGACGAGGACGTTCTCTCGCTTTTCCATGTCGACGTAGGCGACGTCGCGGCGGTGGAGCTCTTCGATGAGGGCTGTGAGGCGATCGAAGAACTCGTCGTTGACCTTCTCAGCCTTGGTGAGCTGGTGTCCTTCGACGTACTCGTGCGCAAAGGCGTTGTCGCGCCAGAGGCCGGTGAAGCGCGGGATTCCCTCGATGCCGTCGAGGAGCCGATAGAGTCGGGCCTCGTGGCCCACGAGGAGGCGGCCGATCCATGCGAGGGGCAGGCCGAGGAACCTGGCTTGTCTGCCGAGTTTGAGGACGATCTTGCCGGGGGGGCCTTGGTAGAGTCCGGTTGCGGCGAAGAAGTCGTGTTTGAAGACGGATGCTCGGCGGTAGGTGACGCCGGCGATGGTGATCTCTTTGGGCAGGTCGTCGGCGCCCAGGGCGCGGATGGCGTGTTGCAGGTGTTTCCTGAGCGTCATGATCCGCGCCCCATGGCCATGGTTCGGGCGCGGGCGAACGCTTGGGCGTAGATGGTCTCTGCTCGAGCGGCGAAGGCGTCGGGGGGGTAGGCGTCGAGGACGCGTTTACGGGCCGTCTCGGACAGGCGTGTGGCGGCGGGGCGGTTCTCGATGAGGCCGAGGGCGGCGCCGGCGAGTCTTGTCGGGTTCTGGGGGGGGACGAGGAGTCCGGTGATTTCGTGCTCGATGATTTCGCGCATGGACGGGACGTCTCCTGCGACGACGGGGAGCCCGGTGGTCATGGCTTGGACGACGGGGGCGGTGGGGACGTCGCTGGAGGCGGGGACGAGCAGCAGGTCGGCCAGTCCGGTCAACTCATCGAATCGCCATCGGTTGCCGGTGGCCACGAGGATCTCTGGGAGATCGAAGCCACGGACGAAGCGTTCGAGTCTTACCTGCTCGGGCGAGTCGCCCGGTAGGATGAGCCGGATGCCTGGGAGGAGCTGTTGAAGGAGGGCGGTGGCCCAGACGGCGAAGTAGTGGCCTCCGTCACGGGAGGGGGGCGGCGGCGTGAGGAGGACGGGCTGGTCTTCGGGCAGGTCGAGCATCTCGCGTGTCGGCGTGGTGTTGGAGGGCCGCAGGGTCACGCGATCGGCGACGGGGTGCAGGACGAATACCTTGGCGGCCGGGCAGTGGCGGCGGATGAGATTCTCGCGAGCGGCGTGGGTGTCGCAGACGACGGTGGCGCGTCGGATGGTCTGGGTGGCGTGGTAGGGCGGCTTGTCCGAGAGGGCCTCGTGGGGGCATCCGCTCAGGACGAGGGCGAGTTCGTCGGCGCGGGCGAGGCTGTTGAGTGTGTCGAGTCGTCGGCTCCAGACGTGGACCAGATGGGGGCGGCAGGCGGTGGCGCCGGTCGAACCGATTGAGCCGACGAAGCCTCCGAAGCGGAGGTGCATCGGCTCGACGTCGATCCCGAGCATGTCGCTCGCACGTTGGCCCATCGCGGCGTCCGCGCTGAGGGCGAACTGTTCGAAGTGGTCGGCATCGAGCCGGGCCATGAGGCGTGCAAGGGCGACGAGCTCGTCCTCACGGGTATCGGAGGCCAGTAGGTGACAGATGCGCATGCGGTTTCAGGGCCGACGGATCACAGTGGCTTTGGGGCCGAGTGATCGTAGAACAGTTTTGTAATCTTGTCGGCCATTTCATCACACAGCCGACGCCGGAGCTGCTCATCATAGCTGCTTCCCTTGCCGGTGTGGAGTTCGGTGGTGACCTCGACTCTTTTTCCGTCGGCGGATCGCGGCCAGAGCCGGACGTCCTCGGAGGACTTGGCGTCGGCGTTGAGGACCTTGACGGCGACCGCGAAGTGCCCTTGATATGCGGGGTCGACGGTCTCGTGGTGGAGCGAAAACGCGAGGACGTTGATGTGCAGGACCTGATCAGCCTTGAGGGCCTGGCCGATCTCACGGGCGCCGCGTTTCTCGAACTTTGGG
The DNA here is from genome assembly GCA_016927755.1 of Phycisphaerae bacterium. Taxonomy (GTDB): domain Bacteria; phylum Planctomycetota; class Phycisphaerae; order UBA1845; family JAFGLZ01; genus JAFGLZ01. Next base: position 2,556 of record JAFGLZ010000050.1, on the reverse strand, counting down.
TCTTTCTTTCGAAGTTGGACGATGTCGGCGTCGGGGACGACGTGCTGGTTGACCTTGTTCTCCTTCATTTGCTTGGTAATGGCGCCTGTAAGGGAGGGTCTGATGGCGGGGTCGGCGAGCCATCCCTGGTCGTCGTCGATGAGGATGACGAGTCGTCCTTTTCCGAGCTCGTATTCGGCCTTGATCGTCTCGGTGGGGTTGGTCATCCACCAGAGCCATGCTCCGCCGGTCCCTCCGCAGGCGATGGAGGACAGGCCGGCGAGGGCGCAGAGGCAGGCGACGAGACCGGACTTGGCGGCGTGACGTCGGTTGGCACTCATCTTAGAGCTTGACCTCATGATCGTAGAATTTGCGGGCGACGGATCGGCCGAACTCCTTGTAGGTTTCGGCGCGAATGGTTCGGTCGTCGGCTCGTAGGACGCCGATGGGCTGGTCGGGGGGATAGGTGGCCTCGGCGGGTTTGAGGGCGATGCCCTTGGGCTGGTCTTCTTGCCCGGCGAGGTCATAGACGACGATTCGTCCTCGTGCTCGTCCGCGGAAGAGGTTGGGGCTGCCGGGCTCTCTGGTGGTGAATTCCATGAGCTCGACCATCATGGCGCAATTGGCCTTGAAGTGCCTGGCGATCCGTGAGGGGTGCTCGGTGGCCCAGTCGGGGTGGGCCTTCATGTACCGGTCGACCTCTTTTGGGGAGACAACGTCGAGGTCCTGGAACTGTTCCCTGAGGTAGTAGCGGATGTGGCTGGCGGTCTCGATCTGGACGTTGGGGTACTCGTAGAGGGTCGCCTGCTCTGCCCAGACCAGGATGATGACCCGCTTTCCCTTGAGGTGGGCGAATTCGGCGGAGACCTTTTGTGTCGGGTCAGGCGCGAAGAGGACGTAGGGCAGACTGACGAGATTGCAGCCGACGCTCATCGGCAGCCAGACGGCGGCCGATGCGAGGATCCATGATCGTGCGTTGACCATCCTTGGCCTCCTATGACGAATCATCCCTCTGGATACCCAGGCATCGTCACGTGCCTCCCGTCGCGACACGTCGGGTGAGCAGCACCATCACGATCTTGAAGACCCAGCTCCCCAAGAACACGGTCAGGCCGATGACGAGCACGTGCATGGGGTTGATTCGATACCAATTGAGCTCGACGCGTCGCCCAGCGATGAGGACGACGACGGCGACGCAGGCCAGCGCGGTGGTCGCCAGGGCCAGCAGCGTACCGGCGGGCTGGGACCAGAAGGCGCTGATGAGCCGTCCGCGGACCGCATACGCGAACGAGGTGGTCATGCCACAGGTCGGGCAGGGCAGGCCCGTTGTCAGGAGGAACCCGCAGGGGCCGAGGCCCAACTGCCTGTGCGTCCCAACGCCTTTGGGGTCGGGGTTGACGTGCCAGGCGAAGCCCAGGATGCCGAGGGATCCGGCGAGCACGGCCACGGCGGTCAGGCGAGTCAGGTTCGATCGATCCTCACTGAAGGAGACGAGGGGCCCCAGCGGATGGCGATCCGTTTGCTCAGAGGGGTCTTCGAACGCCGCATCGGGGGGCGTCGAAGAGAGGTCCACGTTTCGGGGCATGGGTTCCGTCATCAACCGATTCCTGGCGGCCTCAAGGTAACGGTATTGTACCTTTCATTTCGTGTCAAATCAGCCCTGTGGCGGCGGCGTTTGGGGCCTCGCGGGCCCATTCTTGTGGGCCGTCGCGGTTGCGCTGGCGCGGCTCTCGGTCGGACACTTTCGCGTGCCGCAGGCATCGTTGCCTGATTTCTGGGCAGGCTGGAAGCCTGCGTTACGACATCGCGAGACTCACCTGCCGAAAACCGCGCTAGGGCTCAGAAGAGGGAGGGTTGATCGGGGGCGTTCGTTTGCCTCCTACCTCTGAGTCCTTTTGGGTCGATGCCGAGGTGCGCGAGGGCCTCCTTGGTCACCTGGCGTCCCTGGCGCGTTCTGACGATGAAGCCGATCTGGAGGAGATAGGGCTCGACGACGTCCTCGAGGGTGTCGCGTTCCTGGCCCATGCTGGCTGCGATGGCTTCGACGCCGGCCGGTCCGCCGTCGTATGTCTTGGCGAGGGTGGCGAGATAGGCGCGATCCAGTTCGTCGAGGCCGAGGTCGTCGACCATCTGGATCTCGAGGGCTCGGGCGACGACGTCGGTAGTCAGTTTTCCGTCGGCACGGACCTGGGCATAGTCGCGGGCGCGGCGGAGCAGCCGGTTGGCGACGCGGGGCGTGCCGCGGCTGCGTCGCGCGATGGCGTCGAGGGAGTCGTCGTCGCACGGGAGCTCGAGCAGGCTCGCGGATCGCTGGAGGATCTCGGCCAACTCTCCCGTCGAGTAGAAGGAGAGGTGATAGCGGATTCCGAACCGGTCGCGCATGGCGGCAGTAAGCATGCCGGCTCGCGTGGTTGCGCCGATGAGGGTGAATCGTTTCAAGGCGAAGTTGATGGTTCGTCCGCCCAGGCCGCCCTCGACGGTGTAGTCGACGCGGAAGTCTTCCATGGCGGGATAGAGGAACTCCTCGACGACGGAGCTGAGGCGGTGAACCTCGTCGATGAAGAGGACGTCGCCGCG
>JAFGLZ010000049.1 GCA_016927755.1 Phycisphaerae bacterium | reverse complement strand
GGGCGGGGGACAGGCCGGGCGGGGGCAAGGCGGATTGACCTTTGGGGCGTCGGGTGTCGAGACGGCGGGAGGTTCCGGCGCCCCTGGCGGGGCTTATGGACGTGGGCGGTCGTGTACCAGGGGTTCCGTCCGCCGCGGCGGCGGCTAGGTCCGCCGCGGCGGCGGACTTCACCCCTGGCTACGGTCCTTCGGCCCTTCGGGCCTGAATTGGAGGCGTTGAGGTTGGGTGGCGGCTTTGGACCTGAATGTGGGGCGTTGAGGTTGGGTGGCGGCTTTGGACCTGAATGTGGGGCGTTGGGGTTGGGTGGCGGCTGTTGTCGAGAGGTGGGCGGGCAGGTGTGTGAGGAGAAGCAGGCCCGGTTGGAGGCGGAGGTGTGGCGGCGAGCGGTGTGTGGACGAATCGGATGGTGGTGTGATGGAGAGGCGAGGGAGGTTCTTGCGCCCTGACGGGGCTGGGTTGTCGGACGCCGTGGCGGGTTCCCACGGCTCGCGCCGTGGGCTATGGGCAGTCGCCCCTGACAGCGGTCAGCCTGTGGGGTGGGCTTGGGGTTTTGGTTCCCGACGAGAGCGCTCTCACGCCTTACACGGGGCGCGTGGCCAGCGTGCATGCTCGGGTTCCTGGCTACGCTGTCTTGGTCTTTCGCCTCGGTGATTCGCCGCGTGAGTTCGAATATCTTGATTGGCTTCCGGGCTCCGCAACTGTCAAGAGCATGGTGCAGCCTGGGACCGCCATTACGGTCAGGGCGTTGCCAGAAGATCAAGGCGTTTGGGAAGCGGCGCAGGTCTGGCAGATCGAGAAAGACGGGAGCACGATCGTTTCCTACAGGGAGATCGCGGATGCCAGGAGGGGCAATGCCGGGATCGCCTTGGCCCTTGCATGCGTTGTTGGAGCAGGCACGCTGGCTTGTTTGACGAAATCCCCGCGAAGGCGCATAAGGCGGATAGATCCGGCGCGTTGACTGTCGCTTGGCGCCCCGCGGTCCGCGGCGCCGGCTTCATGCCATTCTGGCTTGGTCCCTCTTCTGACGCCAGGCTCCGGACCTTAGACCTTAGTGCGAATCCGCAGGACAGACGAGGCCCACCGCGGCATCACGCTCTCCGCCGTCGAGACCGGCGCGATCCCGGCCAGCATCCGCTTGACCGAACCCTGGCATGGCGAGAGCCGCTCCCCCGCCGTCAAGGACAACGGGCGAGGCCGCTTCGCCGCCACCGGCACGCCCCGCGAAGTCAAGTTCGCCATCACCGTAGCCGACGAGCGATAGATCGCCGACGCCCGCGGGCGCGCCGGAACAGCCGTGCGTTTCACCGTCTGCCGGTCGTCGGGCCCTACCAGGGCAGCTTGCCCGTCCGCTACGACAGTTCCTCGAGCAAGATTCTCTGGAAGTAGATCGTCTTGTCATCTTCCCAACACAGGTAGATCGCCTTCCGGTCCGCGTCGTAGAAGCCGTCGGGGTACTGCGCGACCTTGGGGGCCGAGACGATCGTCCGCTTGAGGTACCAGCTCTTCATGTCATCGGCGCTGACCCACATCTCCAGCCGGGTCCGATGTCGGTGGTGATTCTTATGAACGTTCGGGTCGGCGTAGTCCTTCTTGTTCGGGTTATGGAACAGAACGATCCGCCCGTCCGGCAAGTTGATGATCCGCGGCTTGGTGCCCGGATTGGGAATGTCGGTCAGGTACGGGTCGGACCACGTCTTCCCACCGTCGTTGGAGTCCGATCGCCACAGGTAGCCCGCCCGACGATGCCTGTTGACATCGCCCCGTATGAGCATCGCCAGCCGCCCGCCAGACAGCTCGGCGATGGCGTTCTCGAAAAGCGGGACGCACTTCGTCGGCCCCTCGGGCGTCGGCTTGTGGACCCGTCCGTAGCGCGTGAACGACGTGAAGTCGCTGTTGGGCTCCATCACACCGACGTAGAGAACCCCCTTCTCCTCCCACTTGATCGGGAGCAGCACGCGCCCGTTCCGCAGAATCGTCCCGTGACGGATGTCGACCGCCCCCCACTCGAGCGGGTGCGGCGCGCGCCCGTTCCGCGGAGTCGTCCCGTTACGGATGTCGGCCACGCCTTCCTCGGGCCGGTCCTGGAGGATGACCCGGTCCTCGGTGAAGGTCCGACCGCCCGGCTCCGTCACGAGGATCCGGTTGGTCATGTCGTGCCAGCCTTTGCTCTTGGTGCACCAGAAGAGGCAGGCCCTGTTCTTGTGGACGAACATCGACGGCGCCCAGCATCCGGCGCCCTTCCTTTGGCGGATCACCTCGATGTCAGACCACGTCTTGCCGTCATCATCGCTGCGGATGGCGGCGACCATGTTGTTGATGTCGCCGTCGAACTTCCCGCCGGTGAAGAACACGCAGCAGAGCGACCCGTCCGGCATCCGCTGGAGCAGGCACTCCCGCAGCCACGTGTACGTCTTGTCCACGTGGAAGATCTGCCGGACCTCGCACTTCATCGGATAGCCCGAGTACTCGGCCTGCGTGATGTCCCGCCCGCAGCGGACGATTGCGTACTTGTCAGCGGCTTCGCCCACGGAGCAAACGCCTGCAAATACCCCCGTTGCCAACGCCGCCAGAGTCCGTTCAGTCCACATCGCTGTCTCCATCGTCGCGTTTCCGCCCTCGGGCGTGCCGTCGATCCGCACCCTCCATCGGGCCACGGCCGCGTCGCTACCGAAGCGAACGATGCGGCCAGATGCACCGGGCGCGCGCCGGGCAGAACGAGCCTGTACCTGTGTTTTATCCGAGATTTCCCATATAGCCTCGCCTGGCTACGCCGCCGGGCCGTAGTCGATCATTGTACAGCCCCCCGCTGCGCCTATCACTTTTCGGACTTTTTTTTGCGGCGCAGCGGACTTGGGAGCCGTGTTTCGGTCCCCAAGGGCCTGATCTACCCTCCGCCAGCCCCTGACGAGGCTGATAACGTCGAACGGTGGTGCGGTGAGGCTGAAGCTGGCTTGGGTTCATGCCGTTCCAGAATGTCCCCTTTTCAGCTTCACGGTCCAGAGAAGGAGCCGGCAAGTGGGATGTCCCGTTTTCTTTATGTGGCATTCTCGGCCCATGCCTTTGCCGGATCGACGACTTCCGGGGGGTAGCCGAGGAAGGCGAGGAGTCGCAGGGCGTTGTGGACCTTGCTGAGCCCTGGCTTGAGGCCATAGTCGAAGTGGAGGCCGTCGTCCTCGCATCGGTCGGTGAAATGGTACATGTCGTAGGTTCCGGAGAGCTCTTCGGCCAGGACGACATCATGGGAAGCGACGATCGGTATGGCGCTCTGGCGACGCAGGTACCGCAGAATCTCGAGCGAGGCGGCAAACCGTTCGGTCGAATTGGTGCCGCGGAGAATCTCATCCAGGATGATGAGCGAGGGCGTCTTTGAGGCCGCGACGTTGAGAACGTGCAGCAGACGCTCGGCCTCGGCGAGGTAGTAGCTCTTTCCGGCCTCGGTATCGTCGGTGTGCCTCATGGAGGAAACGATCTCAAACCGGCTTGCCCGGTAGGCGTTCGCATAGGCCGTGGCGATCGTTTGAGCCAGCAGCGCGTTGACGCCGATGCTTCGGAGAAACGTGGACTTTCCGGCCATGTTGGATCCGGTGATGAAGAGGCCGCCGTTCTCAACGGTTACCGAGTTGGCAACGGGGTTTTGCAGCACGGGATACGCACAGTCGCGGACGTCCAGATGCAGGCCCTGGTCATCCAGCTCCGGCTCCGCACAGTACGGCAATCCCGCGCGAAAGGACGCAACCGCCTGGAGGGCGTCGAGGTCGCCGATTCGGACATAGAGCGTTCTCAAGTCGCCGCGATGCCGTTTGAGATCCGAGAGGATCGAGTAGAACACCTGGACCTCGACAAGCAACGCCAGGCTCACGTATTCGTAGAGGAAGTCCAGCAACTGCCCCGTCACTGTCCGTGCCGGGGAGAGCCAGAACGCTTTCCTGGACACCCGACGGCTCCGATCGGCGGCCTCTCTCACGGCCCGGATGTGCTCGTCCAACTCGGGGCATGAGAAACGCCCCAGATGACGGCCGAATCGCACGAGCTGCCGGACGGCGCGTAGGGTGCCGAAGTCGAAGTGGCCGCGTTTGCGAATCTTGTTCGTGATATCGTAGTTCAGGACGCACAGGCCCAGGAAGGCGAACAGCACCGGCCATCCATACCAGAAGCAGCCCACCACGGCGGCTAGCGACAAGCAGGCGAGGGCGGAGTAGACGAGGCGGAGACGTGACGGAGGGGGCAGCGGCCCCCAGAGGAGCGTGGTCAGCGCGCCGCATTCCCTACTTCCGAACCAGAGAAGCCTTGCTTGGAGCTCGGTGCGCAGGCGTTCATCCTTCTGAAGCAGGGCGACGACGCGTTTTCTTTCGTCCAGCAGTTCTCGCGGGATCATCGGGCATCGAAGGATCATCCGCAGGCGCGCCTGACCGATGTCGGTCAGCGTCCTGTCCATGAAGGCGAAGACCCGGTCCATCTCGAGGTCCGACCAGGTCTGATCGTCCACGGCGCCGGCGGGGGATTCGCCGTCGCGGTAGTCCGACCACGAGCGGGTCAGATCGTAGGCGCTGCGGTGTCGGTCATCGGGCCGGCCCCATTTCGCGACGAGACGATCGCGGCAGCGAAAGAACTTCTGGCGGCGGCGAAGCGAGTAGCAGATCACTACAAGCACCGCACACGGAAGCATGCCGGCGTAGTAATGGGCGCCGAGGTTCGAAGCCAATAGGACAACCGCGAAGATGGCCGCTCCGGTGAAGGCGCTGGCCGACCAGAAGGCCCATGTGTATCGTCTTGTGCTACTTCCCATGAGGATCCCTGCACGTCGACGCCTGACGGTTCGCCGTTCGAGACAGCTCCGAAGCTGGGTTCATAGTCAATCCGAGCATCCTGGGCAAGCTTGGACGTCGGTTGCGTGGCCCGCCGCGGAACGTGGACACGCCGCGCGGCGAATCGTTGGCCGATCTGGGCGATGGGGAGCTGAAGGTCGGCGAATCCCTGGATGTGTGTCGCGGGAGTCAGTTGGCTGTGGTGGCCCAGTTTCGGCGAGGGGGGGCATGCGAGCACGGTCGGCCTGGCCTTGGCGAGCGGTGAACTGCGTAGTGGCGAGGGTGTCTGTGCGTTGTCTGGCGAGGGGAGCGACCTGTGCACCGTTGGCCTCCTCGTCGATCGCTGGGGGGTGGGGGTTTTGCTACAATGGCGGGCGTTTTGGGTGGTGGGGTGGGCCGCGGATCTTTGGTGACACGTCAGGAGCGGGGTCATGTCTGATCGGGATCGAGGTGGTAGCGATATGGTAGCGCCGAACCGTCGGGGGTTCTTGAAGCGGGTTGCGGCGGGAGCGGTGGCGGCGGTGGGGTCGCAGGCGGCGGGGCCGGCGGCTCGGGCGGAGGAAGCCAAGGGGGTGGGCGGCGCGGCGCCGTCGGGCAAGCTGCCGACGATTACGATCGGCAAGCATACGCTGACTCGGCTGGTGGCGGGGAGCAACCCGGTGGCCGGTTACTCGCACTCGACGCAGAATCTGGCGCAGCACATGCGCGAGTTCTTTACGTTGGAGGAGACGATCAAGTTCGCCAAGCGGTGCGAGGCGGCGGGGATCAACACGTGGCAGACGAGCTGCAGCGAGAAGATCCACACGGCGCTTCGGACGATTCACGAGCAGGGCTCGAAGCTTCAGTGGATCTGCCTGACGTCGGCGCAGCCGATCGAGCCGCCGCTCAAGGAGGTCGTGGCGCTGAAGCCGATCGCGGTCGTGCATCACGGGGGCGTAACGGACACGCTGTTTCGGCTCGGGAAGCAGGAGCTGGTTCATGACTTCATCAAGAAGGCGCACGACGCGGGGGTGATGGCGGGGGTCTCGGCGCACAATCCGGACAACATCAAGGCCATCGCGGACAAGGGTTGGGAGAACGATCTGTTCATGACGTGCTTCTACTACGTGACGCGGCCGGCGAAGGAGATTCGGGACAAGCTGGGGACGGTGCCGCTCGGGGAGCCGTTTTTGGAGTCGGACCGAGTTGACATGTCGAAGGTCGTCAAGCAGGTGAAGAAGCCGTGTCTGGCGTTCAAGATTCTGGCGGCGGGGCGACTGGCTTGGACGAAGTATGCGGTGGAAGGCGCGTTCCGGTTCGCGTTCGAGAACATCAAGCAGACGGACGGGGTGATCGTGGGCATGTATCCGCGGTTCTCGGATGAGATCAGCCACAACGTCGAGCTGGCGATCAAGCATGGGATGCTTGCGTAGCGATGGGTACGGCAGGAGAAGCGGAAGTGAACCACCAGCGCCTAGAGGCGGCGGCTTTGGGCTGGACCAGAGTCCCCGAAGCACCGGGCAACGATCCCCGCACCTCAACCGTCGCTACGCGACTAAGTTACCTGCAGACAGCTCGGTTCCCAGGACTGAAGTCCTGGGCTATTCTCACACGGTCCCTCCGGGACCGACGACGTTGGGCCGAGCAGGCCAAGCCGTCGGGTCAGGCCGGGGTTGCGGTTCGGGGTCGGTGGATGCTGTTGATCGCGCTGCTTGCGTTGCTGGGGGCGGGCGGTTCGGACGAGAAGGCAGACCCCACAAACAAGAAGGTTTATAGGGAGCCGGCGAAGAGGCCCGCGCTGACGGGCTTTTTGAAGCCGAGGCACCAGGTCGTGCTCGAGTCGCAGACGGTTCAGATCATCGCGGCGCTGCCGAAGGTCGAGGAGAAGGCGGCGCTGATCGTTGACGGCAAGCCGATCAAGACGCGGGTGTTTTGCGTCAGTGAAGGCGGCAAGGCGACGTCGGGCCGGGGCGGGGGCACGAGTGGGCAGGCTCGATCGGCATTGGAGGCGCTGACGACGCTGGCGCCCGGGAAGCACGTCATTGAGGCGGGAGGCTTCAAGGCGGAGGTTCTCGTCAAGACCGACAAGGATGCGAAGGGGCCGGAGGGGTGGGGTGTCTTCCGGTCGCATCCGAGTCCGGTCGTGAACTGCGGTGTGTGTCACACGGTGAAGGCGTCCGGCGGGGCGTCGCTGCTGGGGCCGGCGAGGGAGCCTGAAGCGTGCCTGGTTTGCCACAACCTGGACGAGTTCAAGTTGGTTCACTCTCACCGGCTGGAGTCGCTGGCGGCGTGCCGGATGTGCCATGCCGTGCACGGGGGTACGACGAAGGCGCTGCTGGTCGATACACCGAAGAGGCTGTGTGCGGCGTGTCACGATTGACTGGATGGGCGTGTGAGATCAGCGTTGGGCATTCGGCGTGTACCTAGCATGGGCATCTCGCCCATGAACGGTCACGGGCGAGACGCTTGTGCTACGGCGGCGCGGATTCATGCACGGTGATTCAGACGAGTAAGGATAGGGGCGGATCATGAAGGCCGTTCTGGCGAGAGAGCCGTTTGATGTGTCTGTTGTGGATGTGCCGGGGCCGGAGGTGAGGCCGGGGTGGGTGCTGCTGAACGTTCGGGCGGTGGGGATCTGCGGGACGGACCTTTATGCGTATCGGGGGCTGCATCCGTTTCTGACTTATCCGCGGATTCTGGGGCATGAGCTGGCGGGGGAGATCGCGGATATCGATGCGGAGGACGCGGCGAAGTCGGGTCTGTCGGTGGGCGACCACGTTGCGGTTGAGCCTTACCTGAACTGCGGGCAGTGCCACATGTGCCGGGCGGGTCGGAGCAATGCGTGCCTGAAGCTGGAGGTGTTGGGCGTTCATTGCGAGGGGGGCATGTGCGAGCGACTGGTGGTGCCGGTCGAGAAGGCGCACAAGCCAACGAGGCCCCTGAGTGACGATCTGCTGGCGCTGGTGGAGCCGATCGGGATCGGGGCTCAGGCGGTGCGTCGGGCGCGGGTGGCGTCTGGGGAGTCGGTGGCGGTGATCGGCGCGGGGCCGATCGGGGTCTCGGCGATGCTGATGGCCCGATTGGCCGGGGCTCGGGTGGCGATTGTCGACCTGGAGGCGACGCGTCTGGCTCGAGCGGCAGAGATGGGCGCGGAGCTGACGATTCGGCCGCAGGAGAGGGACGTTGCGGAGGCGCTCCTCGCATTCGGCGAGGGGCTCGGTCCGGACGCGATCATCGAGGCGGTGGGGATGCCTGCGACGATCTGTCAGGCGATCGAGTGCGTTCGCGCGGGAGGGCGCGTGGCGATCGTGGGACAGAGCAACAAGCCGCTGGACTTCAGCTATGGGCCGATGATGAAGAAGGAGTTGGACGTGGTGGCGTCGCGGAACAGCGCGGGGCTGTTTCCTGGGATTCTGGCGGCGATGGTGGAGGGTCGGCTTCCGGCGGAGAAGATGATCACGCATCGGGTGGGGATGGCGGAGGTTCCGGGGACGCTGGCGGATATGGATGCTCGGCCGAGTGAGTATTGCAAGGCGGTGGTGCGAATCTAGGGGGTAGGGTCTAGGGCTTAGGGTCTAGGAGACATGGACACTCGCCTTACTGCTTGAACTCGTAGGCTCCGATGTCGGTTGCTTTGCCTTGTGGTCTGGGGGTTCCTTCGAAGTCTGCTTTGAGGCCGTAGTCGCCGCCGGCGTCGATGCAGGGCGAACCTTTCTTCAGATGGAGATCGGCTTTCGTGGGGTCGACGAGGTCGGGGTCGGCGACGATGGAGTGCGGTTCCATGCCCCAGTCCTTCTGATAGGCCTGGAACCGAGCCATTTCATAGGATGCATCCTTGGCTTTGTCCTTGTTCCAGAAACGGACCATAGCGCCCGAGGATTGGTGCCAGGCGTTGTGGTCGATTTTCAGGTCGAGGATGGCCTGTCTGGGCCAAGTCCAGCAGAAGAAGGCGTTTCCCTTGGCTTCGAAGAAGACGTTGTTTCGGACGCAGATGTCGGTCGCTCTGGCGGGGCTGGTGTAGAAGCAGAGGTGTCGGCCGCTGGGGTCGGGGCGCTGCGTGTGTCCCCAGCCGTAGCCGGCGAAGAGACAGGTGTTGTTCTCGAACCGCACGTTGCGGGTCTCGGACTTCTCGGGACGGTTCCAGTACTCGAAGGAGTACTCGGAGTTCCAGATGAGGTTGTTGCGGTAGACAATGTTGATCTGGGGGGTGTTGGGACCGCTGCTCTGGTTGGTCAGGGCGGCGTCGTAGATCTCCCAGAGGCGGCAGCGTTCGACCAGGCAGTCGTGAGCGGTGCCCCAGAACTCCACTCCGTTGCCGAAGCGGACGGTGTGCTCGCCGCCGCTTTGGTCGCCGCCGCCGATGTAGGCGAAATCGCAATCTCGGACGATGATGTGGTGGGTGCTTCCTCCGCCGATTCCGTGGGCGGCGCCGTATTTGACCGCGAGGAGCTCGTAGACGACGTAGCATTTGCCCGACTGGTCTATGACGTGCTCTCGGATCGCACACTCGATATCGGCGTAGTGCTCGGCGGGGTTCTTGGCCGAGCAGAGCTTGACGACATGGGCGTCCTCGTCGTACCAGTAGTCGCCCTGTGTCTTCAGCTCGGATTCCTTGAACTTCTTGACGCCGCAGGACTTTTCGCCGTCGAAGATGATGTTGCCTACGTCGCTGGTGAGCAGGCCGCTGCCTTCGCACTCGGCGAAGCTCAGGCTGTCGAGGTGGAGGATAGCACCCTCGGGGAAGGCGTCGCCGAGGAAGAAGGTGAGGCGTGCGTCCTTGGCGGTGACGCCGGCTTTGTAGAACTTCTCGCCCGTGGCCCATTCGGTGGTGATCTGCTTCCTGCCGAGCCAGCGAGACGAGGTGTAGCCGATCCAGGGCGGGCCGCTGCTCATCAGATTGGGGTAGTTGAGGACGAAGGGCTTGGTGGACTTGGCGCGGAAGATGAGTCGATAGACCTTTCCCTGCTCGATGGCCATGCCGGAGGTGTATAGCTGGATGTGCGAGCCGCTCTGGCCGGGTTTGGCACAGGTGACGCGGCAGGCGGCCGGGGGGGAGTCGGCGTCGGCGGTGTCGCGCGCGAGGACGGCCTTGGCGCCTTGCTCGTAGTGCAGATTCCATTCGGCCAGGTCGGCGGCGAAGCTGGGGTTCTTCAGGAGCTCCTTGCCGGTGGCGGTGGGCTGGGTCGTCACCCAGATGTTGCCGCTGTCGCGCGTCCAGTCCTTGGGATCGTTCTTCTCGACGGAGCCGAGGAGGAGGGGTTTGTCGCCGGAGCCGTAGGCGCTGTAGGTGACGTGGCCTTTCTCGCCGCCGGATCGCGGGACCAACTGCTCGCGCCAGGAGTCGCCGCGCTTGAGTCGGACGACGTCGCCGGGCTGGAGGGGGTGGGCATTGACTCGGACGATCGTCCGCCAGGGCTTGTCCGGCGACCTGCCGTCGTTTCGATCGTCGCCGGCGTTGGAGACGTAGTAGTCCTCGGCGACGGCGAGTGTCGCGAGGGAGGCCACGGCGAGGCCCGCGAGCCACGCCGATCTTGCCGCCGAATTGGTCCGCCGCGTGCCGCAGGACAGACACCTTTTCGCCCCGCACCGGTTTCTCATGGTCTCACCTCACTGGTATGCGTAAACGCTCCGTGAGAGATAGCGGTTTCCGGAGCCGTCGGCAAGACCGTCGCGGTCTTGCACGCGTGCGCGGATCGTCTCGGCAGGTCGGATCAGTGAATCACCCCACCGCCTGAAGGCGAGGGTCTTGGCTAGGACTGAGGTCCGCGGCAGCTCCTTGGAGCGATTGCCGAAGCTTCAGCCGTCGCTACGCGACTGATTGTCCCGCAGGTAGCTCGGTTCCCAGGACTGAAGTCCTTGTCGTTACCCACATTTCCGCGGGTTGGCGGCAGGGGTAAGCTATTGTAGCGAGTGAGCGGTT
>JAFGLZ010000048.1 GCA_016927755.1 Phycisphaerae bacterium | reverse complement strand
TTGCCGCGGGCCGTGATTTCGAGGGTGTTCCACTGGCCGGCGGGCTTTACTCGACCATCCTTTACGGCCTTGTCGGTGCTGAAGAACTTCTTCTTGCCGTCGGGGCCGGGGGTTTCTCCGAAGAGGTACCCGCCGGTCGCGTCGCCGATTTGGGCCTGGTGCCAGAGGGCGCCATCCTTGTTGTTTCGCACATAGACGCCACTGTTGTAGCCGGCTTTGCCTTCGACCTTGGTGTAGCGGAACTCGGCATGGAAGACCGCGTCGCCGAACTCGCGATCGCACAGCAGCATGTCGTGCCCGCCGTCGCCTTCGCAGACGAGCAGCTTCCCGGACTCCTCGACGCGCCACTGCTGCTTGCCCAGCGGGTCTCCGGGCGGGACGGGCACGCGCGACCAACCCTTCAGGTCGGCGGGGGGCATCACGTCCAGCCAACCCTTCGGATTCATTTCGAGCGCGCTCTTTGACTGCTCGGCGGCGGTGAGGCTTGCCGTGGCCATGACGGTGAGCAACAGCCAGGCGAGGCCACACCGGCCCAATCCACGACTTGTGGTGCCTGGTGACGTCATCATGCCGCATGCTAGCCGGGCCGGCGATGCGAGGTCAATCACTGTGGACGTCAGGCCCCAGACCTCAGACTTCGGGGGTCAGGGCCTAGGGTCTGGGGTTTAGGGTTTGGGGTTGCGGGTTCGTCAACGCTGTCGGCTTGTGAGCGGTGGTGTCGCTCGGATGGGATTCTGGGGCGGAGTCCGGTTATGGGACTTGTTCTCGATCGGCAGATGGGAATAGCGGTACCGTACTCGATGGGGAAGTGAGCCTGACCCCCTTCTTGACCCCCTTCTTCCCCTTCTTGCGGCTACTCACGTTCATCCCCTCCGGGGATGGATTGTTGGGGTTGCGTTGCGCGTTTGTGGGAGGCGGACCACGTCAGTGCGCGGCTACGCATCGCTCGCGAGAGAGACGTGAGCGTCCGGCAAGGACGAGTTGGGGACGATGGAGCTCACGCATCCTGCGCGCGAGGCGTGAGATTGTCCGTCGATGGGACGCCTCGGGTGCATTTGCGAAATCGGGGCGACTTCGCAGGCGAATCGGACGGAACGGCGCGCGGGGAACCTACAGGGCGGGGAATGCCTCAGTCAATCCCGTAGAGGTTTCGGAGTCCGCCGATGGCGGCGGCAAGAGAGATCGAGCTTAGCCCCAGTGCCTTCAGGTCAACGCCTTCCTCGGCGACGCGTTCGAGGAAGGAACGCATGTCTTCGGCGATTCTAGGGGGCGGCACGACCTTGGACTCTGGATCGATCACCTGAAACAGTCGAAAGACATCGTTCTTGTGCTTCTTGATCGACCTGCTGTCTACGTTCTCCCCCGATTCCTTGCGTGCTCGCAGATCAAGCCATGCCTTCGCCTTTAGGGGCAGCAGGTGCTCCAGGCCGACGATGGGCACGCCCTGGATCTCTCGCTTCCCTGCGTGAATCCAGCCATAGTAGTCCTCGTCCAGCAGGATCGCCGACAGGCTGGCGACCTCATCATCGACCGGTATCGGCGTCAGACGACTGCCCTCAGCAACCGTTAACGCGTCAGGCACCCGCGAGAACAACTCCAACATCGCGGGGTGGGCCGCGCTGACCGGCTTCTCAAAGCGATAGAACCTCCTCTCCCCCGTCGCCGTTTCCCAAAGCTGATACTGGCCAACCGTGATGAACTCCCAGAATGCCTCGGCGAAGGCCGCGTCCAACGCTTCGATGCACAGGACGATATCCAGGTCCTTCGTAGCGCGGAACTGAAGGCCGGCATTGGTCATGATCAGGTCGCATGCGGTCCCACCGATCAATACGTAGCGATCGGCGAAGCGACTGAAGTGCTTGCGGAACAGATCAAGCCCTTTCACCATTCGACGTCCCTCATCATCTGGTCAAGCGCGGACTCGATTCGTTCGTCGTTCGTTTCTCGAAGGGAAAGGTATAGCGAGACCCGATCCACCGACCCGTTGCCGGCGAACAACGTGGGGGCGTAGCTCCATACCTCGACGTTCAGCCCGTTCGGCTCGTCCATGGCGGCCTCTGTCACTGCGTCTTGCTGCCGCAGCGATTTCCAGTTCTCGCGGCTGAGCGCAACCACCACGTTGCGCGGTTCGGCCAGCATCGAATAGCGCGCCAATGCGCTTAGTCCGGCCCGGGGGCCGGGAAGGCCCCGGCGTCGCGCCATCTTGATCGCGTGGCGGCTCGTGACTGGGTCGCGTAGGAACGGCTGCGCCTTCTTCCAGACGTCGGGCTTGGGCTCCGCCAGATGCAGATACCGCTCCCGGCCGGACGGAGACGACTCGGCCAGCCCCGCGTCCTCCAATTCATCCAAGGCTCGGCTGATGGTCATGACGGAATAACCGAGCTTCGGGGCCAACGCAGTCGGACTGGCACGCTCGCCACCCCGCAGCAGCGTGTGGATTAGGACGACCTGGGTCGATGGTCTTAGGGTCGTCCGTTCCGGCCGGCGCTTGCGAAAGTGCTCTCGTAGGTCAACTCCCAGTATCGGCAGATACATCTGGTTGCCGGGCACGATGAAGGGCACCTTCTGCTCAATCAGGCGTTTGCGGTTGTAGGCCTCGATTCGTTCCCGCACGTAGACGACCAGCCCGTCCCACTTGGCTTGGACCTGTTCGATGTGCTTTCGGATCGTGGCCGGTGACTCCTGGCCGATGCCCTTGTCCGTCATCAGGAGGCATGGACGGCCTAGGAGTTGGGCCTGGAAGAAACGGTAGCGCTCCTGGAGGAACAGGGGCAGGCGTCTGTCTCTCTCCCACGGTTCGGGCGCCACGGCGACACCGAGGGTTTCGCTCAGGTACCGTTCGAGTTCGGCTATCAGATCCTTCATCGACATCCCTAACGTTTCTATGCACTATAATATCGTCTATGTTACCGTGCAAGTCAAGTGTTATTATGAGGTTTGACATTCACGGCATGGTGGCAAGGGCGAGTGTGACTCTGACCGAAGCCCCCGATTTGCTGGGGTGAGCGGGTCGACGTCCCGACAGCGCCTGTTCTCGCGCTGCGGACCTTTGGCGAGACGACTTCATGCGGCGGGCTTTGGCGACCCGCTGAACTGGTCGATGCGGAATCGTTGTGTGGGGGGGAGAAGAACTTGGCATTCTGGAACCGTTCCGCAGGTTGCAGCCGCGGCTGCTCACGTTTATCCCCTCTGGCGGATTGGGGGTTGGGGTGCGCATTTTCTGGGGGCAGGGGAGCGGTTATTATTGAGG
>JAFGLZ010000047.1 GCA_016927755.1 Phycisphaerae bacterium | reverse complement strand
TCGGGTTCGGGTTCCGGTTCCGGTTCGATAACGGGAGGCGGGGTGGTCTTGTTTGGCTTGGTCTCGGCGACGCGGGGCGGGGTGGCCTTGGCGGCGTCGGGCTTCGGTTGGCGGTGAAGGGGTCGAGGTCGGGCCTCCGGGGGCGACGCGGTGGGGGTGGAGTCTTCCCATGGGTCTGAGGATGGGGGCGGGGCGGTCCTGGCCAATACGTCTCGCCAGACGACGTGGGATCGCCAGGATCGGAGGGCGGCTCCGATTGCCATCGCGCCGGAGACGACCAGGATGAAGACCTGGCCGAGCCAGACTCCTTCGATCATCCAGGCGGCTGCCGTGAGGATCAGCACGGCGCCGACGAGGCCGCAGACGGCGGCGTCGAGGAGGAAGGCGTGTCGCTGTCCGGCGGAGGCGAGGACGGCGCAGACGATGAAGCCGGCCGCGCCGATGCGGAGCGACCAGACGAGGATTCTGTCGACGGCGCTGTCCGCGCCGGCGAGGCTGCCGAAGAAGTAGAAGCCTCCGATGGCGCAGAAGGCCGCGCCGATGACCAGGCCGAAGACTTCCGATCGGAGGTGTTCTTGGAGTTTGGCGTCGACGGCGTCGGATCGGGTCATGGGCGTCTCTCCGGGGTGGTGGCGGCTATCCTCCGCCGACGGGCTGGAGGACGACGAGGGTATCGCCGTCTTTCAGCGGGGTGTCGGGTCTGGCGGCGGGTTGGGCGTTATTGATGAAGACGGAGATCGAGGGCTTGAGCTTTCCGTTGGGTCGGAGGAGGCGGCCTCGGAGTCCGTCGTGGTGTTGGCAGAGGGACTCGATGGCGTCGGCGACTGTTTGGCCCTCGGCGGGGACGGCGTCTCGGCCCTCGACGAGTCGGCGAAGGGGGGCGGGTAGTCGGATGGTTACGTTCATTCTTACGGCCTTTCGAGACGGCTTGCGTGATCTAGCGGGCAGACGACGGTGCGTGCGTGTGCGCTACCGTAGCACGGGCGTCTCGCCCGTGAGGGTTCATGGGCAAGATGCCCATGCTACATGGCGCTAGGCTAACGCATTCGGGTCGGGATTCTCAAGACCGTCGGCGTCACACTGTAAGCCTAACGGAAATACGCTTAGAATGCCCGGGTCGTTCTGGACGAACGTCGGTGTTGAAGGGAGACGTTGCGTGAGTGTGATCAAGATCATCGACGCGGCCGATCGGGCGGGGCGGGAGGAGCTGGCGGCGTTGCGGGCGGCGCTGGCGCGGACGGACGTGATGATCGGGCGGTCGGCGGAGGCGGAGTCGGTTCAGCAGGTGATCGAGGCGGTCCGGGAGCGGGGGGACGCGGCGCTGGTCGAACTGGCGGAGCGATTCGACCGCGCGACGCTGATGCCGGAAACGCTTCGGGTGAGCGCCGAGGAGCTGTCGGAGGCTCGCGCGCGGCTGGATCCGTCTTTGGCCAAGGCGATCCGACACGCGATCGACAACGTCCGGCGGTTTCAGGAGCACATTCTCATTCGGGGCAGCGAGCCGCTGCTGGTCGAGGGGGCTCGTTTGCAGATCCGATTCCGCCCGCTGCACCGGGTGGCGGTGTGCGTCCCGGGCGCATCGGCGCCGCTGCCGTCGACGGCCATTCATACGGTGGTGCCGGCGCAGGTGGCGGGGGTTCGAGAGATCGCGATGTTCGCGCCGCCTCGGTGGGAGAACACGATTCATCCGGTGACGGCGGCAACGGCGGCCGAGCTTGGTCTGACGGAGGTGTATCGCCTGGGCACGGCCCAGGGCGTGGCGGCGCTGGGGTTGGGGACGGAGAGCATTCGCCAGGTCGAGAAGATCGTCGGGCCGGGGAGCGTCTATAGTCAGCTCGCCAAGAAGCAGTTGTTCGGGGTGATCGACATCGAAAGCTTCGCCGGGCCGAGCGAGATCATCATCATTGCGGATGGGTCGGCCAGCGCGGAGTACGTGGCGGCGGATCTGCTGGGTCAGGCCGAGCACGCCCCCGGCAGCGCGATCCTGATGACGCCGGACCGGGACTTGGCGGCGGGGGTGGAGCAGGCGCTGCGACGGCAGCTCGAGAGATTGTCTCGAAGCGAGCAGACGGCGGCGTGTTTGAGGGAGTACGGGGCGATCGTGCTGGTCGAGGATCTGAGCCAGGCGGCCGAGCTCGCGGAGGAGTTTGCCCCGGAGCATTTGACGATCGAGACGGAGGATCCGGAGTCGTTAGCGGATCGGATCGACTCGGCGGGTGCGATCTTCATGGGACACCTGAGTCCGGAGGCGCTGGGCGATTACGTCGCGGGTCCGAGTCACGTGTTGCCGACGGGCGGCAGCGCGCGGTTCTTCAGCGGGCTGAGCTGTCTGGACTTCCTGCGGCGGACCAGCCTGATTCGATACGAGCGGGCGGGGCTGGATCGCGACGCAGGCGCGGCGATCGCGCTGGCGGAGGCCGAGGGGCTCGATGCTCACGCGAACTCGGTTCGCGTTCGGTTGGGGGGGGAGTAGCTATGCGGTGCGCGCGGACTTGGGGGGCGTGGCGGTCAGGAGCTTGGCGATGGTCTCGATGATGGTCTCGGGCTCGGCCATACGACCGATGCCTCGGGCCCGGCACGAGAGCCAGCCGCTCTTTGGCCCGACGAAGTGATAGTCAAGTGATCGGAGGCGTTCGACGTTCTGCTGGACGATGGGATTGCCCCACATGCGGTCGTTCATCGCGGGGGCCAGGAGGACGGGGGAATCGGCGCTGAGGACGGACGTGCTGACCAGATCGTCGGCGATGCCCGTTGCGATCTTGCCAATGATGTTGGCGGTGGCGGGGGCGACGGCCAGCAGGTCGGCCGCTTCGGTGAGGCGGATGTGACTGTGGTCGTGGCGTTCGTCGGCGTCCCAGAGGCTGGTGAAGACGCGTCGTCCGGTGAGGGCCTGGAAGGTCACGGGGCCGACGAAGCGGGTCGCGGCCTCGGTCATGGCCACGGTCACGCCGCAGCCCCGCTGGACCAGCTTGGACGCGACGGTGGCGACCTTGTAGGCGGCGATTCCGCCGGTTACGGCCAGGAGGAGTTCATACCCGCCCAGGTCTTGCTCCGGCGGTGCCGGCTGGGTCGAATCCGCCATGACGAGCGCTCCGATGGGAGTCTATGGGGACTGCCTCAGGATTTCGGCGGGGCCAGATCGCTCGCCGCGTAGTCGATCGTGACCTTGCCCTCCAGGATCTCCTGGACGACCACCTCCAGAAGGGGTCTGCCGGCGGGATCCACCATGGGACGGGCCTCGCCGCGCATCAACTCGAGCCATCGTTTCTGGATCAAGGCCGTCAGCTTGAACCGACCGCCCACCTTTTCGATGATATCGTCGCTCTTGAGATTCTCGATCATCTAACTCACCGTGCCTCCGTTAATTGCGACTTGTCGCTTGTCGTTCCTGTTCGATGACCTCGACGATCTTCGAGACCGTCTCGGCCAGATCATCATTCACCACGAAGTGGCGATAGACGCCTGATTCCCTGGCGAGCTCGATTTCCTTCCTGGCGTTGGCCAGGCGCTCGTCGATTACGGCCTGGGCATCCCGTCCCCTGCCCTGAATCCGCCCCGTCAGAGCCTGGGAGTCGGGCGGCAGGAGGTAGATCGTGACCGCCTCGGGGTGACGGCGGGCCACCTGTGTACCGCCGAGGACCTCGATCTCCAGCAGGACGTCCTTGCCTCGCTCGATGGCCTCTCGGACCGGGGTCGCCGGCGTGCCGTAGAGGTTTCCCAGATACTCGGCGTGCTCCAGGAACTCCCCCTCGGCAAGTTTCGCCTCGAATTCCTCGCGCGTGAGGAAGTAGTAGTTCCGTCCGTCGACCTCGCCTTTACCCATCGGGCGCGTCGTGGCCGAGACGCTCAGGACACCGTCCAGCCGCTCGACCAGTCGGGCGCATATCGTACTCTTGCCCACCCCGCTGGGCCCGCTGACGACAATGAGCATTCCCTCTGATCTAGCCGCCATTGGCCGTTCGATTTCCTCTTGCCCGCGTCTGGAGATCACTCGACGTTCTGGACCTGCTCCTTGAGCCGATCGATCAGCGACTTCACCTCGACCACGTGACAGGAGATCTCGCTGTCGTTGGCCTTGCTGCCGATGGTGTTGGCCTCGCGGAGCATCTCCTGGGCGAGGAAGTCGAGCTTCCGGCCGGCCAACTCCTTGGAGTCGCAGAGGGTCGTGAACTGATCGAGATGGCTCAGGAACCTGGCGATCTCCTCGCTGATGTCACACCGCTCGGCGAAGATGGCGATTTCCTTGAGCAGGTCCTGCTTATCCAGGGAGATTCGCACGTCGGACAGGAGCGTCTCGACCCGCTGGCGCAACCGTTCCTGATAGTACTTGATGACCTCGGGCGCTCGTTCGCGCAGGAACTTCATGTGCTCCCCGAGCTTGGTGATGTGGCTCAGCAGGTCCACTCGCAGGGCGCGTCCCTCGTTCTGCCGCATCGTCAAGAGTTGCTGGATGGCCCGATCGGTCAAGTCCTGGATGAGGCCCCACCACCGCTTCTTGGCCTCTTCTCCGGCGACGCGCGGCTGGCAGACGCCCGGCATGGCCAGGAGCGGCGCGAGGTCGACCGTCATGTTGCCGTCGCCTCCGGTGGCTGCCATGGCGGCGCGGAGCTGCTCGATGTAGCTCCTGAGCGCGGGTTCGTTGATCTCATAGGCCGCGTCGGCGCTGGTGTTGCGGACCCGAAGCGAGTAGGTCACGCTGCCCCGTCCGACGCGCTGTCGCAGGAGTCGCTCCACCTCGGGCTCGAGGAACTGGAGATGCTCCGGCAGCTTGATCGAGCTCTTGAAGTAGCGGTTGTTGAGGCTGCGAATCTCGAGGGCGTAGCTCACGCCTCCGTCCTGGTGGTACGCCTCGCCGTAGCCCGTCATCGAGAGGATCATAGGCACTCCTGCCGGATCGCCGAACCGTTACGATCTGGGACCTCCGGCGTTTGGGTCTCTACTGCTTCGGCGCGGGCTCTGATCCGCGTTCCGTCGTCTTGTCCGGCGCCTCGGCGGGCGCGGCAGGCGTGGGCAGTTCCGCGGGAGCTGCCGCTCCTCCGGTTTGCGCGGGGGGGGCGCTGGTGCCGGGCTGACCCGCGGGCACCTGGATCGGGTTGGTGATCGTTTCCGCCTGCACCGTTACCTTCTGGAATGCGAAGTTCGCGATGATGGCCAGCACAAGGAACAGCCCCGCCAGCGCCACGGTCAACCAGGTGAAGAAGTCGCCCGTCTTCGCGCCGAACGGGCTGAAACCCGCCCCGCCGCCGCCAAATGCGCCCGACAGCCCGCCGCCTCGTCCTCGCTGGAGGAGGACCACCACGATCAGCAGCACGCAGACGAGCAAGAACAGCACTCCGGTGAACACCTGCCAGAATGTCCCGACCGCCAACATCGTCATATCCACACCCTCGTCTGACAGCCAGCCAACACGACCGCCGCCGCCCATCCGTCCGATCAGAGCTTCTTGCCCTGAATGGTGCCCTTGATGATTCCCATGAAGTCGTCGGCCTTGAGGCTCGCTCCGCCGATCAGCCCGCCGTCCAGGTCGGGCTGGGTCATCAGTTCCTCGGCGTTGCCCGGCTTGACGCTCCCGCCGTATTGGATGCGAACGGCCTGTGCCGTCGGCTCGTCGTACATTTGCGCCAGGACGGCGCGTACGTGCGCGTGGGCTTCCTGGGCCTGGGCCGGGGTGGCGGTGAGCCCGGTTCCGATCGCCCAGACGGGCTCGTAGGCAATGACGCTGGCGGCGACCTTGTCTGCCGGCACGCCGGCCAGCCCGCCCTTGATCTGCTCGGTCAGCACGGACTCGGTCTTGCCGGCCTCGCGCTGATCGATCTTCTCGCCGATGCAGAGAATGGGTGTTAGCCCGGCCTCGATGGCCGCGTGGACTTTCTTGTTGATCAGGGCGTCGTCTTCGCCCTTTCCGATCGTGTGACGCCGCTCGCTGTGCCCGAGGATCACGTAGGTGCAACCGCAATCGAGCAGCATCTGGGGAGAGACCTCGCCGGTGAAGGCGCCCTCTTTCTCATGCCACATGTTCTGTGCGCCGAGGCGGATCTGCGTGCCGTCGACAGCTCGCTGCATGGGAAGGAGATACGGAGCGGGGGGACAGATGGCCACCTCGACGGGGCAATCCTCGGTGAGGCGCTCTCGGAGGGCGTCCACCAGCTCGCGCGCGGTCTGGAGGGTCTTGTACATCTTCCAATTGCCGGCCACAAATGGACGTCTCATAGCGCTCGCCGTCTCCTCGTCGTTGGGGCAGGGGATGGGGCCCTCGCCGGGCGCATTGCCCCGCCCAACCTGTGATCACTCACGACCTCACCGCCGCCCCGGGCGGACAGTGCGGAATGCCAAGTCGAGTAGTATACTACAAATGGGCTCGCCGGGCTATGCCATCGTGGCCTCGGAATCCCCTAAAACGTTGACTTGCCCCCGGGGGCCCGGTAGAGTCTGGCATAGGCCGTGCTGTGCGATAAGTGGGCTCTAGCCGCCGGCTTGCGCCCAGCCGTCCACCGAGGAGTCGTACCCATGCCGAAACGAAATATCGCGTGGATGCTGGTTATCATCCTGATTGCCACGTTGTTCTGGAAACTACCCCAGACGGTGGCCCGCAGGGACGAGGTCTATCGGAGCCTGGGGACGATTGTCGACATCCGGCGCGAAATCCTGAAGAATTATGTCGAGGAAGTCGAGGAAGACACGCTCGTCAAGGGCGCCATCGAGGGCATGCTGCAGAGCCTCGACCGGTACAGCAGCTACTTCCCGCCGGAGCACATGGAGGAGCTGAAGCGGGCCACCACGGGGAGCTTTGGGGGCATCGGGATCGAGATTACCATGCCCAAGGACGGCTGGCCGACCGTCATCAGCCCCATGGATGACACGCCGGCCTTGCACGCGGGCATCCTCGCGGGGGACCGCATCATCGAGATCGACGGCGAAAGCACCAAGGGTTTGAGTATCACGGACGCCGTCAAGAAGCTCACGGGAAGGCCGGGCACCAAGGTCACCCTCACCGTCAGGCACGAGCTCAAGGATGAGGAGATGACCGTGACGCTGACCCGTGACGTCATCAAGATCGTCTCGGTCAAGGGCTGGGAGCGGAAGGCCGACAATGGGTGGGACTACATGATCGATCCGGACGACAAGATCGGCTACGTCCGCATCAGCAAGTTCATGCCCGACACCCCCGACCGTCTCAACGATGCCGTCAAGGAGCTCATGGCCCAGGGCATGCGGGCTCTGATTATCGACCTGCGGTTCAACCCGGGCGGGCTTCTGGAGTCGGCCATCGGCGTGTCGGACCTGTTCCTGAGCGACGGCGTGATCGTCTCGACCCGCGGTCGCTGGTCCCAGAAGAAGGATTCGGTGGCCAAGACGGAGGGCACGCTGCCCGACTTCCCGATGGTCGTTCTCGTCAACCGGTATTCGGCGAGCGCCGCCGAGATCGTCGCCGGGGCCCTGCGGGACCACAACCGCGCGATCGTCATCGGCGAGCGGACGTTCGGCAAGGGCAGCGTCCAGAACGTCATCGAGCTCGAGGAC
>JAFGLZ010000001.1 GCA_016927755.1 Phycisphaerae bacterium | reverse complement strand
TCGGCGAAGGCATACACGAGCCCGCCGGGGGCAACGATCATGTCGCCGAAAGTCTGTGTGCCGGGGAACACCGGATCGTGCCAGTCCAGCTTCTTCGTCGCCATATCCATGATGTACAGCTCGGCCTGCTTGGCCTTCTGCTCGCCCCCCGTCCCCGGATGAGTCGTCGAGCCCCCCAACAGCTTGCCGTTCGGCAGGGCCGCCAGGCTCTGCGTCGCCTGCTGAGGAAGAATCTGCTCATGCGTCAGCAGCACCCGCTCCTTCGTCTGACGATCCCAGAACAGCAGCCCGCCCCCCGTGAACCCGTACCCCGGCGTGCCCGCCAACACCACTGTCCTCCCGTCCGGATGCGCCAACAGATCGTGCGGCCTGTGAATCGGCGGCGTGCACTCCGTCAGGAACAGCGGGTTGCACTCCGCCTTCCCCTTGACCGTCGCCACCCACTCACGAGACGGATCCCACTCCAGCAGGAACCCGCCCCCGTACCCACCCACGAAGAATCGATCGCCCTGTCGCGCCACCGTGTTCCACTGCCCGTAAGCCGCCCGGTTCGTCCACGTGTCCGCCTTCGGGTCATAACTGAAGAACCGCATCGGAAACGCCGTCCCCCCGCAGATCGTCCCCCCAGGCGCTACCGCCAGCCCCATCACGTGCGCCCCCTCGCTCTCATACTCGAACTTGACCGTCGTTGTCTTCTTGGTCTTCGGGTCCTCCACGGTCAACACCCGATCGACCAGGTCGCACGTCACCAGCTTCTTGCCGTCCGGAAAGCCGCGATGGAACAGACTCTGGCTCGCCGTGATGATCGGCTTCTGCGCGACCTCCGGCTTCTTCCCAAGCTTCGTGGCGTCGCCCTTGTAGAACGCGTACCACGGCTCCACGTTGCCCAGCGAGCCGTACACCTTCCCATCAACGCCCCGCCAGACCAGGCCGTAGCCGTGCTTCCGCGTGCTCTCGGGCACCATCGCCTTGGCCTTGCCCGTCTTCGGATCGAGCCCGAGGATGTGCGCCGACGTGCTCCCGATCCCGAAGTACACCCACCCCGCGTCGTCCGCGGCCACGTACCGCTGATACTGCGCCCAGTTCTCCTTGTGAACGTGCCCGTAGTCCTTGAACTCCCGAGTCTTCGGATCGAACGACACCACCCCGCTCTGCGGATAGCTCACCGACCAGATCACGCCGTTGTCGTCCTCCGTCATGCCCATCGCCATCTGCGGCGCCGTCTTGTGGCAGAACGTGAACGCCTTCTTCGCCGGATCGAACTCGCAGAAGTGGCTGTTGAAGTGCGTGTAGAACTTGTTCCCGCTCGACAGGATCGACGAGTACGGACAATCGCCCCCCGGCGGGAACGGCATCGGATACTCCTTGCTCTTGCCCGTCTCGGCGTCGATCCAAAGCAGCGCGTACCCGCCCCGATGATCGAACAGCCACACCAAGACGATGTCGCGCCCCTCCCCGTCGACCGTCGCCACCGTCCCCCGATGATTGCTCACCGGCGTCGCCACCCCGTGATGCAGAAACCCGTTGCCCAGGTCCTCCCTGGCCGCATCCGCCACACCGGCCAAGACCGTCGCCATCAACGCCGCCACCGTCAACTCGCAGAGCCTCGATCGCATGAAATGTCTCCTCTCTTCGCTCGACAGCACCCACCGCCGCCAGCCTATATCATCTCCAAGACCCCATGCCAACCCGCCCGCTGTCTTGCGCAGGTGGGCTTCGCGCCCCTGTACCACAGGCTTCCAGCCTGCACCGGCAAGTATCGCGGTATCGTAGGGTCCGCCGCGCGGACCAGCCCACGAGCCACAGCCGCCGCGCCTTGCGGCACTGACCAACCTGCCGCGACAATCTACACCCCAAGAGCGACCGACCCGCGTCCGCGTCGCCCGTCGTCGTCCACGTTAGCCAAGGAGAGCCACATGCGGTCAGCGATCTCGATCCTCATCTGCCCGATCCTACTCGCCCTCGCCCAATCTGCCCGGGCAATCGACCTCGTCGCCGGCGGCAAGAGCGACTACCAGATCGTCATCCCCGCACAGCCCGAACCGTACCACGAGTTCACCGCCACGGAGCTCCAGCACTTCCTCACCGAAATGTCGGGCGTCAAGCTGCCCATCGCCCGATACCGCCCCGACCTCAACGCCCCCGGCCTGTTCGTCGGTTGCGCGCCGGCCGGAGCACAGCCCACCACGTCGGCGCAGTCCCGCGCCGACGGAGGCTGCCTCCGCACCACCGGCCCAAACGTCATCCTCTCCGGCAATGATCCCCGCGGACAGGTCTACGCCGTCTACGTCCTCCTCGAGCGATACCTCGGCGCCCGCTTCCTCGCACGCGATTGCACCGTCGTGCCCAAACGCGGCAAGGTCACCCTCCCCGAGATCACCCTCGACCGGTTCGACCCGCCCTACATGTACCGCGAGACCCTCTACTTCGACAGCTTCCCCAAACACATCGCCGCCCGCCAACGCCTCAACGGCCCCACCACCCAGTGCGACGCCGACACCGGCGGCAAGGTCGCCTTCTTCCCCTACGTCCACAGCTTCTGCAAGCTCGTACCCCCCGAAAAGTACTTCAAGGACCACCCCGAGTACTTCAGCCTCGTCGGAGGCAAACGCGTCGGCGAGCACATCCACTCCCAGCTCTGCCTCACCAACCCCGACGTCCTCCGCATCGCCACCGAACAAGTCCTTGAGTGGATCGCCCAACACCCCGACGTCCCCATCATCGATGTCTCCCAGAACGACGGCAACGGCCCCTGCGAATGCGACAAGTGCATGGCCGTCGTCAAGGAAGAAGACAGCCAGCACGGCCCCATCCTCAGGTTCGTCAATGCAATAGCCGATGTAGTGGCGAAAAAGTACCCTGATAAGTGGGTAGAGACCCTCGCCTACGCCTACTCCACAAAGCCACCCGCCAAGACCCGCCCCCGCGACAACGTCATCATCCGCCTCTGCCACGCCGGTTGCTTCTTTCACGGATTCGAACGCTGCGACCTCGGCGCCAAGCACGCCGACTACGTCCGGCAGTGGTGCAAGCTCACCAAACGCGTCTTCATCTGGTACTACACCACCAACTTCGCCCACTACCTCGCCCCGAACCCGAACCTCGACGGACTCGCAAAGGACCTGAAGTTCTACGGCGCAAGCGGCGTGAACGGCGTCATGGTCCAGGGCGACTACCAGAGCCCCGGCGGCGAGCTGGCCGAGCTCCGCCAGTACCTCGCCGCGCAACTTCTCTGGGACCCCAAGCGCGACCCCATGGAGATCCGACGCGAGTTCTGCAATGGCTACTACGACAAGGCCGCCCCCGACGTGCTCGAGTTCCTCGCGCTCATGGACGCCCAAGCCAAAAGGCCCGACGTCCACGCCTTCGCCGCCTGGGACCCGAAAGACACGACGACGCCTGAGTTCGTCAGCCAGGGCCTCGCCATCCTCGCCCGAGCGCGATCGCACGCCAACACCCCCGACGTCGCCAACCGCGTCGACCGCCTGCTGCTCCCGTTGTGGTATATGCAACTCACCTATCCCAACCGCTACGCCCTGCCCGCCGATCAGGCCGCTCAAGTCCTCGCCGATGTCCGCCGCGTCGCCGAGACGAGCAAGATCACACACGTCCGAGAGGGCGGCCCGAGCATGCCCGCCTGGCTCGCCGAAATGGACGCGAGGTACGCCAAGCTGTCCAACTCCGTCGTCTATGATCTGTACCTGAATCTGTCCAAGGCCAAACGAACCAACTGCGCCGACTGGCGCGGCGAGACCATCAAGAAGGGCAACAAGACCTCCCTGAGCATCTTCCACCACCCGCCCGCCCAGGGCTACGGCGACGCGACCTTCGAGATCGCGCTCCCGCCGGTCAAACAGGGCGAGAAGCTGATGCTCAGATTCGCCACCGGCTTCACCGGCCCAACGACCAACGGCGTCCGCTTCGCCGTGCGCGTCGGCGACAACGAGGTCTGGTCCACCACCCAGAAAACGCTCCCCCCCGTCGACCACGAGATCGACCTGACCGCCCAAGCCGGCAAGCCGATCCAACTAACCCTCCGAGTCGACGCCCTCGGAGACACCGCCCACGACTGGGCCAACTGGGTCCGACCCCAGATCGTCATCGACAAGTAGGACGTATCGACAAATGGGCGACATGATTCCGGACCGCGCCGGAATCCGGAAACCAAAGGAAACGATCAAGCGCCCCAGACGATTGACTCGCGAACATTGGGGGGTGAAATGTGGGGGCCCTTCGGGCCATAATGGTCATCGGAGGTGCATCATGGGCCATGAGGAGTTGCTCAAGCGTGTAACCGTTGATCCGGGCATCTGTGCGGGTAAGCCGTGCATCCGCGGCACGCGGATCTACATCGCGATCATCTTGGACGCCCAGGCGGAAGGGATGACCCCGGAGGAGGTGGTCGATCACTATCCGCAGTTGACGGTCGAGGACATCAGGGCCGCATCCGCGTACGCCGCCGAACTCGCGCGAGAGAACGTGTGGAAGGTCACGGCATGAGCACAAAGCTCAAGCTCGACGAGAACTGGCACGAGTCACCGATCTAAGCGCCGGCCGAATACCCGATCAGACTACTTGTCCTTCGCATTCCCATTCGTCGCGACGCCGTCCAGATACTCCTGCGCCCGCTGAAGCGACGAGTTCAACCCGCTCAGCACGTCCTCGGGAACCGCCTCCACTTCAACGTCCGGCTCAATGCCGTTGAACTCGATCGCCTTGCCGTCAGCCCGCCAGCGACTCCGCGTCGAGAACATCACCGATGCGATCCCCGAGGGAAACCGCCACGTCCGCTTCGACGACGACGCACCCGCCGTCCGCGACCCGAACAGCCGAGCGCCCGCGTAACGCCTCAGATCTCTCGCCAGCGTCTCCCCCGCCGACATGCAGCCCGCGTCGATCAGCACCGCCACCGGACGAGGCAGCCGCTTCAGAAGCGCGATCAGCGATGCGTCGTACCCGCCGCCACCGTTTCCGCACAAGTCGACGATCCAGCCGCGAGCGTCCGCGTGAGCCGCTAGCGACTGCGCCATCCCCGACGTCACGCTCCCATCGACGCGGCGGCATCGCATGTACCCCGACCCGCTCGGTAGCTTGGTGTACGAGAACGATCGACCCACCCGAACCAGCCGCTCGGGCAGATGATAGGCGTGAGGCCAACCCCGGGCCTGCATGTCGCACGTCAGCGTGAAATCTTCCTCCTTCCCGCCGACTCCCCCCGAAAGGTACTCAATCCGATGCGACTCGCCGCGGTCGCCCCTCAGCGGAATGCGATACTCATACAACCGCGTTCGCTGCGGGCTCGAGTCGTAGCTCGTCCGCCACGCATCCTTGGCCCGGGCCTCCAGACACGCACGCGCGTCCTGCCCGTCGATCTTCGTCACCACCATGCCCGGCCTCAGCAAGTCGCCATACCGCAGATCCGCCCACAGAATCACCACGCGCCCCTTCGTCGCCGGCATGAAGCTCAGGCCCGGGTAGTATCGCGCGAGGGGGGCCGGGATCTTGACCTTCGTCTCATAGACTCGCATGTGAGAATCGTGCAGCCCGCCAATGGCCTCGACGACGATTCGCAGGAACTCCGAGTCGCTCCCGCAACGCTCGACGCGCTTGGCCAGCCGCCCCTTCAGCGCCGACCAGTCCTCGCGGTTGCCCTTGAGGTCGAAGAACGGATACGTCCGATCCACCTCGCCGACGAACGCCGCAAAGTCGCGCTCGTACGTCGAGCCGGACACTGCCGAAGCCGACTGACCCGCCACCGCCCGGGTCGCAGCCGGCCCGCACCACGTGATGGCCAGCGGTACGATCACCCCAGTAACAAGACGCGCCGGCATGACCGGTCTCCTCTCCTTGCCATCGAGTCAGACGAAGTCGCCGCCCATCAGCGTAGCAGCGGAAGAAGCTTCTCTCCACGCGCGAGTCTCGGTAGTATGATGGGGATGGAAGACGACATCCGCGCCAAGATCGACGCTAACATGTGGCGATAGTGATCCCGATGAGCCAAGACCTTGCCGAGGGCTGCCTGCCGAGTCCTCAATGACGTGGGACGCCCTCTACCCTCACCCCGCCTCCACGCCGACGACTGCCGCCCGTTCGGCGAACAACGCGGCAAAGGTCTGATCACACAGGTCGCTGATGCTGTTCACGATGTGATCGGGACAGTACGCGTACCGGACGAGGTCCTCGCGCGACGTCGAACCGGACAACACCAGAATCGTCTGGCACCCCATCTGGACCCCGCCCAGGATATCCGTCTCCATCGTGTCGCCGATCATCAGCGTCTCTGCGGTCGCCAGGCCAAGCTCCTTGCGAGCCTCACGCATGATGACGGGACTGGGCTTGCCGACGCTGAACGCCTTCCGACCGGTGGCCGCCTCGAGCATGGCCACGATCGCCCCGCATCCCGGCCTGAGCCCGTGCGGCGTCGGGCAGTTCGGGTCCAGGTTCGTCGCGATCAGCTTCGCGCCGTTCATGATCATCCGAACCGCCTTCTCCACCGATTCCATGTTGAACGCCCGGCCCTCCCCGACCACGACGTAGTCCGGATCGTGATCGACGATTGCATAGCCGTTGTGGTGCAGCGCGTTCAGCAAGCCTCCCTCGCCGATCACGAACGCCGTTCCGTCCGGGCGCTGACGGGCCAGGAATCGTGCCGTCGCGATCGCGCACGTGAAAATGTGGTGCTCCTCCACGCAAATCCCCATGCGCCGAATCTTCATCATCACGTCGCGACGCGTGCCCTGGCTGTTGTTCGTGACAAAGAGAAAAGGCGTCCCGCTGTCGCGGAGATGCTGGATAAAGGTGTCGGCGCCGGAGATCAGCTCGTTCCCACGGTAGATAACGCCGTCCATATCGATCAGAAAACCGTACCGCATCTTATCCTCTCTAAAAGGGGCCTGCCGGCAACCTCCCCCCGGCGAGGACGAATGTACAGGAACCGTGTTAGGTTTCCCCCCAAGTCCCGTTCAGTACGCTTGAAGATAGTGCCCCGACCAACGGAAGCGAAGGCTGAGCGCCTCAGAACGCCCCGGAAAGCAGCCAGGAGAAGCGGACGGGAGTCTTCTCCCGGAAGGCCCAAAGAACCTGCCGCGGGGCGGATCCCCATTCCCTCCTTTCATCGGCGCCCTTCTTCACCTCATCGCATGCGGTGACGCATGTGTACGCCGGACCCCATCAACGGGCAGGCACGTCGCCCCGGTACTCGTCCCGGTACAGCCCGATCTCGTCAAAAGGAATCGCTCGCAGGCCTGTTCGCGCCCATCCCGGCGCGCCCTCCTTGAGCTGGAATCGTCCGCCCGCCGCATCGACGAAGCCCGGATCGTCGTTGGTGACGCAGTTGTCGATCAGGTCCAAGCGCCTCGGATCCCGTCGGATGAACTCCCCGCACCGGTACGCCAGGTTCCGCCAGATCATGTTGACGTTGCAGTCCTCGCTCAGCCGGGCGAGCGCTGGATATCGCGAAACGTACAGCGCCAGGTTGTCCTTGATCTCCGGACCCTCGAGTGATTTCTTGACGTGCTCCCGCCATCGGGCTTCAGGCCAGGCCGAGAAGCTCAGCGCGGCCATGCAGCCGACGAACACGTTGCCGTCAACGATGTTCTCCTTCCCGCCGTGGATCTGTACCCCGCCGAACCCGACCTTGCCGGCCGAGCAGCGGTAGAACACGTTCCCGTAGAGCAGCGTGCCCGAGATGGCGTCGTCCAGCCGAATGCCCGCCTGCCCGCACGCCGGTCCGCTGCTCGGGTCGCGCCAGTGGCCGATGTGGTGAAAGTAGTTGTAGCGATAAACGTTGCCCCGATACGTCGGGTCCCCGAACATGTCGACGCCCCCCTGGTCGTCCGACTCCAAGACCACGTCGTGGATCTCGTTGAACTCGATGACGTGATCGTTGCCGGTGAAGTTGATCGCGCTGCTGCGGACGTCGTGCATCAGATTATGCGCGATCCGCATCCCCACGCCGCGCCCGCCCACCGCCGGCGTATACGTGTGATCGACCCGCGATAAATCGTGAATGTGGCAGTTCTCGATGAAGTGATGCCCCGGCGCCAGCCGCGTGCGATCGCCGACCATGACGTGCGCCCCGCCCCGTCCCATCGAGTGAATGTCGCACGAGAGCAGCCCGTGGTGCATCCCCCCGTCGATCGTGACGCCATTGCCGCCGAAACGCCGAACCGTGCACCCAGCCAGCAGGCAATGATCCCCCCCCTTGATCTTGATGCCGTCGACGCAGCCCAGATCCCAGGTAAGCCCTCGGAGCGTGACGTGTGAGACGTCGTCCATGCGAACCGCGGGGAAATCAGCCACCGACAGCTCGATGACACCTTTGGCGGGATCTGAGGGGGGCCAGAAGTACAGCATCGCCGCCGTCCGATCCAGGTACCACTCGCCCGGCGAGTCGATCTCACAAAGCATGTTCAGCGCGTGGTAGGGCTGACCCTTGCGATAGCCCCACTTGGCGTACGGTTCGGCCAGGGTCATGATCCGCTTGTCGGTATCGACGGCCGTGATCCGCTCGTACGAGTCGGCCCAGCCCCAGAACCAGTATCCGTACAGCAGCCCGTTCGTCTCGTCCTTCCATCGCAACGGACGATCGCCCTCGTAGATGAACTGGCCGACCTTGCTGCCGGATAGGCCGTGAATCTTGTGCCCGTCCTTCACGACGACGTCGACCATCCGGACAAACCCCTCGTTCGGCCAACGGGCCAGCGTCATCGGCTTGCCGTCGAAGAACAGCTCCATCATTGGGTACGTGGCAAAGCCCGAGCCGCTCGCGAAGCCGCCCAGCTTGAGCGGCTTGAGGTCCTTGATGCCATGCGCCTTCAAATCGATCTGCAGGACCTTCCCCCTCGCCTCCTCCGGCAGCCGGGCCAATATCACCGCATCCTCCACAGGCCGCGGCCCGCTCAGCCGGACCCCGCCGACAAAGCGTGGCCTCTGCCCCTCGTCCGCGCGATAGACGATCGGCGACTTCTCCGTCCCCGAGTCCTCCGCCGTCAGCGCAAACGGCCGCGCAACCTTGTAGTCCCCGCCATGAACAACGACCGCCACGCCACCAGCGGGGAGCCCTCCGCGCTTCTTGATCGCGCGGATCTCGTCACGAGCACGTTCGAGCGTCCTGAACGGCTGCTGCCGCGTGCCCGGCTGCGTGTCGACCCCGTTCGGAGCGACGTGAAGCTCCACCCCCGCCTTCGGCGGTCGAGGCAGCCGGATCCGGCTCGCCGTCGGATCACGAGCAGGCTGCCCGGCCTGCACCCTCGTGATCTCGTCGATCCGCTCCTGAGCCTCCCAGCAATGGTGCGGCGGAGCGCCGTCGATCGACGCGACCTTGGCCAGCGCGTCCTTGGCTGAATCCAGGTTCCCCGCACGGACGAAGCACTCGGCGATCCGCAGTTGCGCGATGCTCCGCCACTGACCCGGCGCATCGCCCATCCCCGCGATCTTGCCGTACTCCCCCCGCGCCGCGGACCAATCCCCCGCCTCGAAATGCCTGTGCCCCCGCGCCAGGATCCCGCTCAACCGTTCCACAAGCGGAGCCGGCGTCGACGTGAGCGGGTTTGCCTGCAGGGCTTCCGAAATCAGTAGGATTGCGATGGGCAGCATGACTTGTCCTCACTGTCTCCCGACGGGAGGGCGTGAAGCCCTCGCCTTCAAGCGACACTTTCAGGTACACGCTTTCGAGCAAGCAACGGTCCGATGAGGCGGTCTAAGTCGTTCGGCCGGACGTCCCTGGTCCCGTAGGGACCGTGTGATAATAGCCCAGGACCTTCAGTCCTGGGACAAGCCGCCTGCGGGTGAATCAGTCCCATCGGGACGGCTGAGGTTTCGCCAATCATTCGAACGAGTCGCGGCGGACTTCAGTCCTAGCCAAGGCCGCCGCCTTCAGGCCGTGGTTTCATTCCGAGACGAAACGGCTGCTCCGCGGTCGATTGCCCGACCGCTGAGCCGAGGACGCCGCCTTCCGCGTCCATAGGAACGTCCGCTCCCGCTTGATGGCCAAAGGTTGACTGTTTGAGCCCACGTACTCGTTCCCGAGGCACCGGCTGCCGCCGGCGCCGTGCATCAGAATCAGGACGTTGTCCGGACCCGCGCCCACGCAGTCGCGCTTGGGCTTGCCGCCGCGAACGGCGCGATCGCGCGTCACGTCGAATGGAACCCAACCATACGGCGGGAGGTAGAGCTCGGACCACCGGTGATAAACCGTGTCCTCCACCGGACCCGCCTGCCCCTTCTTGCGACGGTAGCACGTGCCCCCCGCGAACCGTGTCGGGATGCCCGCCGCGCGACACAACGCGCAGAACAGATAGGTGAACTCGCTGCAGCTCCCGTTCTTTCGACCAAGGACCACGCAAGCAGAGTCCCACCGCCCGTCCCGCTTGTACTCCATCTGCGCGACGAAATCGTGGATCGCCATGACCTTATCGAGCAGGTTCTCGTGCGGTCTGACCAGCCGGGCGGAGGTCTGCTGAATCTCCTCCTTGTCGAGATCGTAGACGTACTTGACGTTCTTCGTGTACAGCTTCCGAATCTCAGGCGGAACGTCGTCCAGACCGCCCGCCCGAGCCCGATCCAGCCGAACCCTCGGCCGGGGCCGGAGCACCGCCTCACAATCGAAGCCCACCTCGGTCGCTGCCTTGGGCCCCAGCCGCGGCACAACGATCCGACAGAGCTTCTGGCCGTACTGGTCCGTCACGGTCCGCTTCTCGCAGGACGCGTCCGGCACGACGATCTCGAGCGAGCGGATCTCCTGCCGTGGGCTCGTCTCCGGAATGGGGATATAGACCCGCACGTCCTTCAGCTCCCGGTCAAGCTTGTTGGTCAGACGGTACACGTACCGAACGTGATAGGCCTTGCCTTCGTGTGATGTCACCTCGGCGCCAGCGCTCCCCTCCGCGAGTAAGACCGTACTCACCAACAAGGCGCCCGCCAGGCGATAGGCAGCGCGACGTGAAACGCGGGATGGTTCGTTATCCATCACGACCCCTTCGGCTCGCGCACAACCCCTCGCCTCGCCAGATCGGGCACTCGCTGGCCCCCGTGGATGCGTACGTCGGGAACCCCCAGAATGGAAGGTCCGTCTAGCAGCCAATGCCACGCTCCGATTATAGTGACCGCTCGGCTCGACCAGAAGCATGACCGAGCACGGCTTCCCAGAATCCTCCTGTTCACGAGAGGTTTCCTTTCGAGCCGTTCTCGTTTCTACTGTATCCGGCCATGATCACCGGACGGAACATCATCTGCATCGCAAGCAACTGGTTCTACGACCCGACCAGCAAGCATCAGGTCATGAAGGTGCTGGCCGAGCGCAACCACGTCCTCTGGGTCAACTATCACGGCTCGCGGAAGGTCCAGGCCTCCGCCGCCGACCTCCGTACCGCCTTCAAGCGTCTTGGCGAGGTCCTTGCCGGCCCCCAACGCGTCCAGCCGAACATCACCGTCCTGACCCCGATGGTTCTCCCACTGCCCGGCTCAGGGCTGGCTCGTCGACTCAATCGTCGACTGCTGGTCCGACAGATCCGTCGGGCGCTCCGCCGCCTGCCCGACAGACCGGTGCAGCTCTGGAGCTTCGCGCCCGACGTGGCGTATCTGGCCGGGCAATTCCACGAGGAGTGCCTCCTCTACTATTGCGTCGACGAGTTCAGCGAGTTCGCCGGCTATGACGCCCCGACGATCCGAAGCTTGGAGAAGGAGCTGATCGATCGCTCCGACCTGGTCGTCACGACCTCGACGCGGCTGCAGGAAACCAAGGCGCCCCTGCACGAGCGAACGGTCCTCGTGCCACACGGCGTCGATCGCGAGCACTTCGCGCGGGCGACCGATCCCGCCACCGCCATACCCGACGACGTGGCCGACCTGCCGCACCCCATCCTCGGATTCTTCGGCCTCATCCAGGAATGGGTCGATCTCGAGTTGATCGCCGAGGTCGCTCGCCGCAAACCGGACTGGTCGATCGTGATGATCGGCGAGCTGCGCGTCCAGACGCTCCCCGTCGCCGAAACCGGCAACCTGCACCTCCTCGGGCGCCGCCCCTACGAATCCCTGCCCGGCTACTGCAAGGCCTTTGACGTCGGGCTGATCCCGTTTCGCGCTAGCGAGCTAACGCGGAACGTCAACCCCATCAAGCTGCGCGAGTACCTCGCCGCCGGCCTGCCCGTCGTCTCGACCCCGCTGCCGGAGGTGGTCGCCTACGAACCCCTCGTGGAGATCGCCGATGGCGCCGACGCATTCGTGGCCGCGTGCCGGCGCGCGCTCGACGCCAACGGGCCTGATCAGGTCGCCCGACGCCAGGCCGCCATGGCCCGCGAGACCTGGCAAGCCAAGGTCGAGCAACTCTCCGAGCTCGTCGAGGGTGCACTGGGCGACGAATCGTTTCTCAAGAAGGCATTCCCGCCGGCCTAGGGTATGAGAAGGGGGGCGCGACCGGAAGCACCTGTCGCTCCCGACCCGATGGGGAAACCCATCGGCGGCGCACATGATCGCATCTATTCGTTGCTGATGGCCACGGACCGCCGAGCGCGATCGGCTTCCTCGGCGGATTGCGGCGGCCGAATTGGTAGCAGTACGGTGAACGTCGAGCCGACGCCCACTTCGCTGGACACGGAGATGGACCCACCCAACATCGTCACCAGTTCCTTGCTGATCGCCAGGCCGAGCCCCGTGCCGCTGTGCTCGCGCGTCTTGGACTGGTCGATCTGTCGGAACTTCTCGAAGATCTTGTCCAGGTACTCCCGCGGGATGCCCGGACCGTTGTCGACGATGGCCAGTTGCACGTGATCCTCGCCCTCACGGCGCGCCCCAAGGATCACCCGACCGCCCTCGGGTGTGAACTTGATCGCGTTGCTGAGAAGATTGTAGAGAACCTGCTTCATCTTGCCCGCGTCGGTCTGCAGCGTGGGCAGATCGTCCGCGACCTCCAGCTCCAGGCTCAACCCCTCCTTCGCCGCCAGCGACCGCGTCAGCTCGACCAGGTCGCGACACACCACGCCCACGTCCACCCGCCCGAGGCGAAGCTCCAACTTGCCCGCCTCGATTTTCGCCAGGTCCAACAGGTCGTTGATGATCTCGAGCAGCATCCGCCCGCTGATCAGGATGTTGTCCGCGTACCGGGCCAGACGCGGCTGCCCGTCATGGTGGGCCTCCTTGAGCAGCTCGGCGAACCCGATGATCGAAGACATCGGCGTACGCAGCTCGTGACTCACGTTCGCCAGAAACTCGCTCTTGAGTTGGTTCGCCTCGAAGAGCGCCACGTTCGCCTGGGCCAGGTGGTCCAGCTTGATGTCCAGCGCCCGATTGGCGTCCCGAAGCTCGTCTTGGGCGGCCTGCAGATGGGCCAACATGTCATTGAACGCTCGGGATAGATCCTCGTACTCGTCGCCCGTGGCGGTCCGACTCCGGACCGTCAAGTCACCCGCCGCCACCTGCTCGCTCAAACGTCGAAGCTCCCGAACCGGCGAGAGAATCAGCTTCTGCGTGATCAGGTAGAACACCAGAAGAGCAAGCAGGCCGGCAAGCGCGCCGGCGGCGATCAAGGCCCCGCGGTTCCAGAGAAGCTCCTCCGTCGTTCGGGCCGGACGGTACCAGGCCGTAATCACCCCCGCGAGCTTGTGGTCGTTCTTTCGCCGCACCGCCAGCGCGAATCGGTAGATGGCCGTGCCGTCGGGCTCCTTACCCCAGTCGTGCGCCTCGTTGTAGTCGTTCCGTTCCCGCATGGCGTCGATCGATCGCTTGAGGAACGTGCTGATGTCCTCCGGCACCTCCTTGCCGAGAGGGTTGAGCTTGACAAGCTTGGGCACGGGTTCCGGGGGAAACTGATGCGCTTCCGCGTAAAGGGGCCACCACTTCTCGAGTTCGGCCTGCTTGACCTCCCAGTCGCCGCCGGGAAGGTCGCAATGCGCGTGAACCGCGAGCGCCATCTGACGGATCGTCCGGATGTTCATCTCGTGGACCAGCGACTCCATCCGGTATCCGGGCACGAACAACGCCGCCGCGATGATCAGAAGCACCGCCAGACCGAAGAGCATCCGGCACTTGTTCGCCAGCGAGAGTTTGAAGCGACCGCGTCTGCCCATGGCGTCCAAAGTCCTCTAGTGCCGTTTTCGGTGAGTGAGTCTCGTGCCGGGTGACATGGGTCCGCACAGGAAGACCATTCCGATCGAACAAGCCACGGG
Organism: Phycisphaerae bacterium; assembly: GCA_016927755.1. Taxonomy (GTDB): domain Bacteria; phylum Planctomycetota; class Phycisphaerae; order UBA1845; family JAFGLZ01; genus JAFGLZ01. Next base: position 19,492 of record JAFGLZ010000001.1, on the reverse strand, counting down.
TCAGCGGGATGCACCGTTCTGAATCATCGCGACGTTCTGCGGACCCGTGTTTCGTTCCCTCTCATAAGGCCCATCTGACGCTGACCCATGCCTCCCTGAATCGGATGCGAAACTCACTCACCGAAAACGGCACTGGCACTACATGATAGCATGACTCGAGATCGTTTGCCGAGCCGCCGGGGGCAAGAACCGACACGTCGTTTGGCCTCAGCCGAGAAGAAACCGCCCGCGCCCTTGCCTCCGGCTCGCATTGACAAGCCCCCGCCACCGGTCTGTAATGCGACGGCAGGTTCGACGCTGAGGGAGTGGACATGGCCAGCGGCTGTCACGTTCACATGATCGTAGACGAAGACTGCATGGACCGCTTCGGGTCCGCGATCCGGCGCCTCTGCGTTGGGCTCATCGACGACGCCATTCCCACCACCATCATCGGCCCTTCCTCGCCGTCCATGGACTCGTTGCGGATCGGTCCGGTGAGGGTCGAATCCCATGGCGCCTTGACCTGGTGGCGGCGAAATCGTGCCCTGGCCGACCTCGTCTCCCGACTGGGCTCGAACCCGCCCGACATCGTCCATGCCTTCTCCGGGGCGACCGCCGAACTGGGAGGGCACCTGGCCGGCGCGTTCGACGCGCCCCTCGTCGTCACGCTGACCGGTCGCGACGAGCTGACCGACGAGACCGAGGCGTTCCTCAATTCGGCCGCAACGCTCGTGGCGGTGAGCGATCCGGTCCGGGCCGAGACCATTCAAAGGTTGGAGCGCAGCGCCGAGGACGTCGTTCTCGTCCGATGGGGCCTGACGGCGGGCAAGGAGCCGTCGTGCTTCGCCGACGAAGACAAGAGCCTCACCCTCGTGACCATCTGCCCGCTCGCGGCCGATATGGGCCTCGAGCATCTCATCGACGCCATGGCCCAGCTCGTCCGTGGACCCAAGCCGATCATGCTCTTCGTCCTGGGCGTGGGGCCCGCGGAGATCCGGCTGAGGGAACGCGCCAACCGCTTGGGCCTGAATCAGCACGTGACGTTCGTCGGGCCCATCCGCGAATGGCCCAAGGTCCTCGATGGGGCCGACCTCTTCATCGAGCCCGTCGCTCAGCACCGCCTGACCATCCATCCGATCGCCGCGATGGCGGCCGGCGTCGTCGTCGTCGCCGCCGAGGGAAGTGACCACGACTGTCTGATCGAGGGCCAGACCGCTCGGCTCTACCACGCCCAGAGCGCCGAGCTCCTTGCCGCCGTCTGTGCCGAGGTCTTGGGCGATCCCGCCAGGTCTCGTGCGCTGGCCGCCAATGCCCAGCGTTACGTCTCGGAGCACCACCGGATCAGCGCCATGGTCGCCGAGACCACGCAGCTCTATCGGCAACTGGCCCTCAACCAAGACACGATCCGAATCCCACCGGCCTAGCGCCCGCTTCGCGCGGGCCGCCCTCGTTCGGATTCTGTTTGAGTCACCCGTCGCCGGTCCGTCAAATCTTGATTTTTGTCCGCCTTGGGGGCATCAGACTTATGGTCAAGCCCTTATAATACTTGCCGAGCCGGCGCCCAGGTGCTATGGCTGCGGTCTGCTTCAGTGAGCTTCGTCCCCGAAGCCGAGGTGAGTTCATGATTGTAGGGGTCGTTAGAGAAACGTTTCCAGGCGAACGTCGCGTCGCGCTGATTCCAGCCTCCGCGGCCGCCCTGGAGAAGGAAGGCCTGGAGATCCTCATCGAACCCGACGCCGGACTGGCGGCCGCGTTTCCCGACGATGAATACAAAAGCAAAGGCGCGCGAGTTGCCGCGGATCGGGCCGAGGTCTTCAACGCCGCCGACGTCATCGCACAGGTCCGAACCCTCGCGGCCAACCCCGAGCAGGGCAAAGCCGACGTGGACCTCCACCGCCAGGGCCAGATCATCGTAGGCTGCGCCGAGCCGTTGACCGCCGGTGAGCAGATCCGAACGCTCGCCGAGCGGAAGACCACTCTCCTGGCGATGGAACTCATGCCGCGGATCACCCGCGCCCAGAGCATGGATGTGCTCAGCTCGATGGCGTCCATCGCCGGTTACGAGGCCGTGCTCATCGCCGCGGACGTCCTGCCCAAGATGTTTCCGATGATGATGACCGCCGCCGGGACGATTAAGCCCGCGCGAGTCTTCATCATGGGCGCGGGCGTGGCGGGCCTGCAGGCGATCGCCACCGCGCGGCGGCTGGGAGCCATCGTCCAGGCCTACGACGTCAGACCCGCCGTCAAGGAGCAGGTCGAGAGCCTTGGGGCCAAGTTCGTCGAGCTGGAGCTCGAGACCACCGGCGCTGAAGGAAAGGGCGGATACGCCAAGGAGCAGAGCCAGGAATTCCTGGCCAAGCAGCGAGAGCTGATGACCAAAGTCGTCTCCGAAAGCGACGTCGTCATCACCACCGCCGCGATCCCCGGAAGGAAGGCCCCGATCCTGGTCACCGAGGACATGGTCAAGGCCATGCCGCAGGGGTCGATCATCGTCGACCTCGCCGCCGAACGCGGCGGCAACTGCGAGCTGACCCGGCTCGACGAGAACGTCGACGCACACGGCGTCTTGATCCTCGGGCCCGGAAACCTGCCGTCCAGAAAGGCCTATCACGCCAGCCAGATGTACGCCAAGAACGTCACCACCTTCCTCCAGCACCTGATGGACGAAAAGCAGTTCAAGATCGACGCCGAGGACGAGATCACCTCGGAGACGCTCGTGTGCCGTGATGGCGAGATCGTCCACTCTCGAGTCCGAGAGGCAATGGGGCTCGAGCCGATCGAGAAACCCGCCTTCGAGCCGCAACCGCCCGCTCCGGATCAACAGACGCCGGAAGTGCCGACATCAGAAGGGAGCTCGAGCTGATGGATCCCTCACTCATCATGCTACTGACGGTCTTCGTGCTGGCGGTCTTCGTCGGCTTCGAGATCATCACTAAGGTCCCGCCCACCCTACACACCCCGCTCATGTCTGGGTCGAACGCGATCTCGGGCATTACGCTTGTCGGGGCGGTGCTGGCCAACCACGCCGGCCATCCCACGGTCACCGGGGTGATGGCCTTCCTTGCCGTGACGATGGCGACCATCAACGTCGTCGGCGGATACCTCGTGACCCACCGCATGCTCAGCATGTTCAGGAAGAAGGACTAGCATCGTGCAAGACGCGCTACTCAACCTCGTCTATCTCGTGGCGTCGGTCCTGTTCATCTTCGGGATCAAGGGGCTGACGCACCCGCGGACCGCCGTCCGAGGCAACCTCATCAGCGCCGTGGGCATGCTGCTGGCCGTCGTCATTACCCTCCTGGCCAACAAGGTCGTCGGCTGGCCCGTCGTCATCGCGGGCCTCGTCGTCGGGTCAGCCGTCGGCGCGGCCCTGGCGGTCAGGATCCCAATGACGGCAATGCCCCAGCTCGTCGGACTCTTCAACGGCTTCGGCGGCGGGGCGTCCGTCTTCGTCGCCTGGTCGGCCCTCGTCGAGGCCACCTCCCCCGCGACCGGCGCGACCGAGGTCGTCTTGCCTTCCGCACAGATGACCGTCGCGACCGCCGCCTCGGGTCTGATCGGCGCCGTGACCTTCTGGGGCAGCATGGTGGCGTTCGCTAAGCTCCAGGAAATCAAGGCCTTCCGCAAGCCACTCCACTTCTCGGGACAGCAGGCCCTCAACGTCGCCCTGTTCATCGCCTCGATCGGCGCCTGCGCCTGGGTCGTCGCTCAGCCCCAACACGGCCCTTGGATCTACTTCCTCCTCGTCGTCGTCGCGAGCGTCCTAGGCCTGCTCGTGACCATGCCCATCGGCGGGGCGGACATGCCGGTGGCCATCGCCCTCCTGAACTCGCTGTCAGGCCTGGCCGCGGCCGCCACGGGCTTCGTCCTCAACAACAACATGCTGATCATCGCCGGCTCGCTCGTCGGGGCCTCCGGCATCGTCCTGACCCTCATCATGTGCCGGGCCATGAACCGCTCCATCGCCCACGTCCTGTTCGGAAAGCTCGGGCCCACCGCCGACACCGCCAGCGACGACGAGGTCTACGCCGGAAAGGTCAAGTCGACCTCCGCCGACGAGGTCGCCATGCTCATGGACGGCGTCCAGCACGTCATGATCGTGCCCGGATACGGAATGGCCGTCTCCCAGGCGCAACACACCGTGCGCGACCTCTGCAATGCCCTCGAGGCGCGCGGCACGGAGGTCAACTTCGCCATCCACCCCGTCGCCGGAAGGATGCCCGGACACATGAACGTCCTCCTGGCCGAGGTGGACATCCCCTACGACAAGCTCAAGGAGATGGACGTCGCCAACCCCATGTTCGAGCAGACCGACGTGACGATCGTGCTCGGAGCGAACGACGTCGTGAATCCCGACGCCCGGAAGAACCCCAACAGCCCCATCGCTGGCATGCCCATCCTCGACGTCGACAAGTCCAAGACCGTCATCGTCATCAAGCGCAGCCTCAGTCCCGGCTTCGCGGGAATCCCCAACCCCCTCTTCGCAGCAGACAACACGCTGATGTTCTTCGGCGACGGCAAGAAGGCGGTCCAGGACCTGCTCACCGCCGTCAAGGAACTGTAAGGGGTGCCAGCCCTGTGGAGTCGGATCTGGTTTCCAGGTAGAATCCCGCTTCGCTGACAGAACGATGACGAAGCACCGTTTGGAGCCACCCGTCTGCCACGACGGGTGATTTCGTTTGATCCCGGGTTTGTGGCAAGGTCGGAGCGTCCACGCATGGCCGTGAGACTGGAACGCCGTCAGGGCTTCTCACTGATCGAACTGCTGATCGTCGTCGCCATCATCGGGCTGCTGGCGGCCGTACTCCTGCCGTCGCTCCGCGAAGCGCGCCGCCGCGGACTGCAGACCGTCTGTCTCTCGAATCTCCGCCAGATGGGCATCCTGTTCACCTTCTATGCCGAGGACCAGGGCGGCGTCTATCCCGCCGCCAACGATCCCGTCCGCACCGATCCGACCTATTGGCTCTGGATGGGGCGAGGATTCCGCGGCACCCTGGAGCCCTATCTGGGGCGCGTCAACGAGTCTCGGCCGAGTATCCTGTGGTGTCCGTCCGACCCGTCCACGCAGTACGAGAAGACCAGCTACGCCTACTCGATGACCTTCTATCACAGCCCCGATCAGATAAACGACATGTCCTCGACCGAGGATACCTACAAGAACGCCACGCACGCCGTCGCCCAGAAGCCCGACGGCGCTCGGTGGCCCGCCAGGAAGATCCAGTCCGGCGATTGGGCCAGCAATCACGAGCCGATCGATCCCGACAACGGATGGTGGTGTTGGCAGGGGCGGCGGAACTTCCTCCTGGCCGACGGGCACGGGCAAGTCGTTGACGCGAACGACATCTACCCCGCCAACGACAATCTGCCCGACGCTAACCTGACCAAGGACGGAATCCGCGGCCTCGACCTGAAGAACTGAGCGATGTGCAACCCGGCGACGGGAACGCCCCCCGTCCGCCTATACGCCAAACCCCCCGGTCACCTCGAGCACGTGACCCGTGATGTAGCTGGCGATCGGCGCCGCCATCAGCAGGACCCCCGCCGCCGCTTCTTCCGGCTTGCCCGGACGCTTGAGCGCCGTGACCATCGGGATGAATCCGAGCATGTCGCTCGGAACGCCCAAGGCGATCTCCTGACCTCCCACGGCGATCTTCCCGCCCTCTTCCTTCGGCCGGGTCAATCTCGTCTCGATGTACCCGAAGACCACGGCGTTGCACCGGATGCCGAACTGCCCCCACTCCTTGGCCACCGTCTTGGTCATCCCGATCACGCCCATCTTCGCCGTCGAATAGTTGATCTGTCCCGCGTTGCCGTGCGTGCCGGACGTCGACGAGATGTTTACGATGCACCGGGGCTCCGGCTCCTTGCCCGCATTCTTGTCGGCCTTGGCGACGTCCCGCATGTACGGTGACGCCGCGCGGATCATCCGGAACGCCGCCGTGCAGTGGATGTCCAGCATCGCCTGCCACTGCTGGTCCGTCATCTTGTGGATCACCCCGTCCCACGTATACCCCGCGTTGTTCACGAGGATGTGCAACTTGCCGTACGTGTCGACGGCGGCCTTGATCAGCTTCTCGGCAAAGGCCGCGTCGGTCACGTCCCCCGTAACGGAGGTCGCCTGGCCGCCGGCGTCCTTGATCTCGGCCACCACCGCTTCCGCCGGTTCCGCGTCCCGATCGGAAACCACCACGCTGGCCCCGTGCTCGGCGAATAGCTTCGCCGCCGCCGCGCCGATGCCCCGACCTGCTCCCGTGATCACCGCGACTTGGTTCTCGAGTAGCCCTGCCATGATCATGCCACCTTTCTGTCCCGCGTTCAGGCAGGGCTCGGACCGGCGCTCCTTTCGGTCCACGGCCCCGCCGAATGACCCATCGCGGAAATCCTATCGCGATCGTCCACCTGGAGGTAGCACAAATTCCTCCACCATCGGAATCCAATCCGGCCGAGACGCTTCCCGTCGTCCATGAGCGCTTTTTCATGTCGATTTCAGGACGGTTTCATGCCTCCGGCGCATGATGCCTCTGTACGTCAGTAATGTCATAAGCCAGACACGTGTCTCGGCCGACCCGCGCCGTGTCGGGTCGGACTCTATATCTTTTGGCCCTGAGGAAACGGGAGTATTTCTGCATGACATGGGCAAAACTGCTGTCGAGGCTCGCCGCTGGCGCTGCCGTCCTGGCTTTGGTGATCGCTGTGCCCGGATGCCCGAAATCGAGCGAACCCGCGAAGCCGGCCGCAAGCTCGGGCCCCAAGACAGGTGCCAAAGCCGGCGCAAAAGGCGCCGATCAGGCAAAAGGCAAGGCTGCCAAGCCGGCCAAGCCGTCGCGCGTTGCCGACGAGTAGGCGGACCGGCCCGCAGGCCGTCTCCGTTGCCATGATGTCCGGCCCGGTCCGGTAGACCGGGCGACCCATCCAGACCGGTCGCGTCTCCCCAGCCCCCCGCAAGCCGGCTGGGGCGCGATCGAGTCCGTGCTACCGGACTGTCCCTGGCCGGCACGTTTTCGCTGCGCTCGCGGCGAGTTGTCAGTCGTCCACGACCCGACCTCGTGGCGTCACCTCATCGCTCGGGTTGAAAGGGCGCGTCCATGCCAGATCACGAGAAGATCTTCGTTCGTACCGCACCGACCGGAGAGGCCTCGGCGGCGACCGAGAACGGTGCCCCGACGAGTGAGCCGACTCGACTCCCGAGATCGCCGTCACGGCGGCGATCAGGTCAGGAGCGCTTTCCTGTCGCCCTCGACGATGCTACCGTAAACACGGACGACCGGCAGGGGGCCGGCGCCGACGGACGGAGCATTGCCGTGCGTGTGCTCGTGGTCGAGGACAACCCGAAGATGGCCGAGATCCTTCGACAAGGCCTCGCCGAGCAAGGGTATGCCGTCGACGTCTCCCGAAGCGGGCATGACGGCGAATTCATGGCCGCCACCGAAGGCTACGACGCCATCATTCTCGATCTCATGCTCCCCGATCAGGACGGGTTGATCATCTGCAAGAACCTTCGTCGACGCGGCGTTCAATCGCCGGTATTGATGCTGACCGCGCTCTCCGCCACGCAAGACAAGGTCGCCGGCCTGGACGCCGGCGCGGACGACTACTTGACCAAGCCCTTCGAGTTCGAGGAGTTGATCGCCCGACTTCGAGCCTTGCTCCGCCGTGGACAGGCCAGGGAGTCGACGCGGCTCGAGTTCGAGGGCATCGAGTTGGACCTCGCCAAGCGCGTCGTTCGCCGCGACGGCCAGAAGATCAAGCTGACGGCCAAGGAGTTCGCGCTGCTAGAGTACTTCCTCCGGCACCCCAACCGCGTTCTCACCCGAACCAACATCGGCGAGCACGTCTGGGACATGAACTTCGAGCCCGAGAGCAACGTCATCGATGTGTACGTCTCGATGCTCCGGCGACGAATCGACAAGGGGTTCGACAAGCCGTTGATCCACACGGTGATCGGAAGCGGATACGTTCTTGCGGCCGACCCCCCGGACGCATGATCGTCTCGGCCCACGGGTGACATGTACCAACACTTCCAGACACTCCGCTTTCGCATCGCTGCTCTCTATTTCCTCGTCTTTGGCGTCATCTTGATCATCCTGTGCGGACTGATCCTTCAGGTCCGAGAGCAGCAGCTTCGCCAGGATTTCGACGAGCGACTCACCAACCGAGCCGAGACCATCCTCGAGGTCATCTCCATCAGGGGTGTCCGAGCGATCCCGGTCACGACGCGCAGGGGTAAGCGGCGCCCCGATCCCTTCGCGCTGGACGAATACTACGTCCAGATCCTCTCCCCAAAAGGCGAGGTCCTCGAGCATTCCCCAAACATGAAGGACGCCACGCTCCCTCTGAGCGAGGACGCGCGGGCCGCCCGACGAGGTGGTGTCCCCGTCCTCGAGACATTGACTGGCCTGAACGGGCAACGCCCCTCGGATGAGGACGGACCGCTTCGGCTGCTCACGCTGTTCCAGGACGAACCCGAAGTCGGCCGCTTCTACCTGCAAGTCGCCTTGAGCCTCGCGCCGGTCCAATCCTCCATCGAACAGTTGCGGTCGCTCTTTCTGGTCGTCATCCCGCTGGCGCTGGTCCTGGCCGCCGGCGGATCCTGGTTAATGGCCCGACGCTCCCTCGCGCCGATCGCCCAAATCGTCCGCCAGGCCAGGGAACTGACCGCCGCCCGCCTCGACCGACGCATCGAGACCCGACCCGCCAAGGACGAGGTCTCCGAGATGGTCACCGTCATCAACGAAATGCTCGATCGCTTGGAGTCGGCCTTCAGGTCGCAAGAACGCTTCATCGCGGACGTCTCCCACGAGCTCAAGACCCCCCTCTCCGTCCTGCTCGGCCAGGTTCAGGTGCTCCTCCAACAGCCCAGGCCCATCAAGGAACACGAACGCTTCGTGGCAAGCATCGAGGACGAGCTCCGCCAGCTCGCTCGTCTGGCGGATAGCCTCCTCGTCTGGTCACGCGCCGAAAGCGGCATCCCCCTCAGGCCCATGCCCGTCTCCGTCAACGACGTCGTCATGGAGGCGGTCCAGGCCTGCGAACCCCTGGCCGAAACCCGAGAGGTCAGGCTCATTCCAAGCCTCGTCCTGACAGACTCCGACGAGCCCGAACCCACCATCGCGGGCGACCCGGCCCTGCTGCGAGTCATGATGGAGAACCTCATCCGCAACGCGATTCGCCATGCCCCGATCGGCTCGGCCGTCGACGTGGTCCTCGAGATCCACAACCACCATGTCGGCATCCACGTTCGCGACGCAGGGCCCGGCATCCCCGAGGAGCACCTCGAGCACGTCTTCGATCGGTTCTTCCGCATCCATCGGGGCCAGGAGCAGCCGCCCGGCGCGGGACTGGGACTGGCCATCGCAAGGGGCGTCACCAGGCTCCACAACGGCTCGATCGCCGCGGCCAATCGGGCGGAAGGGGGGTGCGAGTTCACCGTCCTGATCCCTCTCTCCCCGGCAGCAGCGTGAGAACCGCCTCCAAGCCCAGCAACTGGCTACTCCATACCGCCACCGGCCCCCTGGCATTAAACCATTTTCATCCGGATTTCACGGTGCTTTCAGGGCCCCGGACACATAATCCCTGAGTCTTGCGATCGGCTCAAAGGCCTAACCACATGCGTGTCATTCCGCTGCCGCGCAGGAGCAACGCGCGGCGGGCCAGGGGTATCGTGCTGGGACGGCCCGATCGATCCGTCGCCGCGGACATGCTGTGGCCCTGGTCATTCTGAGGAGACCCGCTGTGACAACGAACCAGAGACGAATCATCATCCCCGCCTTCGCCGCGGTCCTGCTGACCTCGGCGTATGCCCTCATGGCAGCCGAGGGAAAGAAGCCCGCCCCGCCCAAGAAGGAAGCGGCGACGTTTGTGGGCAAGGTCGTCGATCTCTACACCTTCATGGCTGGCTCGACCGCCGACAAGGGAAAGGCCAAGTCGTCCGCTCAGCTCATCCGTAGCGGCGTCCCGGCCGGGTTGGAGACGGACAAAGGCCTCCTGGTCCTCGGAACCGGTCGCGCGGTCTCCCCGCGGGTGATCGCCAACCACGCCGGAAAGCAGGTCGAGTTGACCGGAAAGCTCTATGAGAAGTCCGGGCTCAAGTATCTCGACGTCACCGGTATCGCCTCCGAGAAGGGCAAGGCGACGAAGTCCTCCTCGACGGCAAAGCCCAAGGCCGGCGCGGCCAAGTCAAAGTCTGGGGGCGAGAAGAAGCAGTGACGTTCGGGCGGGCGGAAAGCCTGACTACTCTTGAGCGACACGCCGCCGGCTGTCCCCGCCGGAGACGTGCTCTGCGCGCGCGCTTCGCCTTGCCCGTGGCCCTACTGATCCCGCTGATGGGGTCGTGCACGTGGCACCTTAGGCCGTGGCACGCCTCCACCGGTCTGGAACGCGATGCCTGCGTCATCGCCGACACGGGCGGTCCGATCGCCGAAATCGTCCTGCATTACGTCCCGGAGTCCTCGGATCTCCTGACTCTGTCCTACCACGACCTGTTCGACTCGCTTCCCCCAGATGTCCATGTCATGGTCCTCTGCCCCTCGGAGGACGGGGCCGACCAGTTCATCGCCGATTGGGGCGATCCCGCCAGGGCAGGGGGCCGCGCCCTGACGGTCGTCAACGTGGATGGATGCATCACCCTCTGGGCGCGCGACCGATGCATCCCCAGGCAGCGAGCCGTCTCTGGGGCTCCCGCCAGCGTCTATGTGCCCACGGACAACGCCGACTACGGCGATGACAAGCACAACGAACTGCTGGTTCCGGGTTGGATGGCCGCCGCGGGCCTCGGGCCAAGCGTGCTCGAGAGCCGCCTCCACATCGAAGGGGGAAACATCGTCTCCAACGGACGACACGTGTTCCTCGGCGCGAACGTGCTCAGTGAGAACGGCAGGCCCCCCGGAAGCGAGGAAGCATTCCGCCGCGAACTCGCCGAGCTGTTCGGCAGACCGGTGCTTCTGCTCGGCGACCCCGCCGGAAACGTTCCCTTCTGCCACGTCGACATGTACGTGACCCCCGTCGACGATCAAACAGTGCTCGTCGCCGATCCTCGTCTGGCCGCTGAGCTGCTTGCGGATCAGCAGGGCGCATCGGCCGGCAAGGGTCCCGCGGGGTCCTCGCCGATCGTCCACGGCGCCGGTACACTGGATGCCGTCGCGGACCGCCTTGGCGACAATGGGTACGCCGTGATCAGGCTGCCCTGCATCATCGATCCCAATGAGGAGTGGATGGTTACCTACAACAACGTCCTGATGGAGCGCCGCGACACGCGTCGTGTCGTCTACATGCCGATCTATCAGATCCCCGCCCTCGACGAGACCGTCGCCGAGGTATACCGCGATCTGGGGTTTGAGGTCCACGGAATCGACGTATCCATGATCTACGAATTCGGCGGCGCCATTCGCTGCCTGGCGAACGTGACCAGGCGACGCCCGGACGATCCGTCCTCCTCCGGCGAGCCCGAGACGGCGATTGCCGGGCGGAATTCCCGATCGCCACGGGCCGTCGCGAAAGACGCCGAGCGCCGCGCCGTCCGACGTCGCCTGGCGACCCCCGTCGGTTCGCGGGGATAATCCGAAGGCGGCATCGCTCCGGCCTACGCACCCCAGCCGGCGCCGTCGAGAAGAACGGAGAAAACCGCGACCACGGAGGCTCAGCCAATGCCCTGTCGAACGAAACGAGACAAGAGCGGTTCGTGTGGCTGCACGGCCAAAGGACCGAGCCGACCCAAGAAACGCAAGCCAGCCAAGTCACCCGCGAGCAGAAAACCCAAGGCCTAGTGCGGACGTCACTGGTGGCGCGCCAATCGCACTTGCAGCTCACCGGGGCCGCGTGCGCCCCCTTGCCCGCCGCACCCATGAGAGGGTCCTCACCCCCCCTACGAACCGCGCACCCTAGTCCCCCGCCCGTTGACAGAACGCGAGCCAAGGGGCAAGGTGGTACGAGACCAGTCCCCTTGAAGGTCGAGTTCGACGACCGAGAAGAGGGGGCCATCGACCGTCCATGTCGGCCACGGCCATGAGCAAGAACCCCATCAAACGTTCGGACCGCTTGCTGCAGGCGATCTCCGACTACTCTCAGATCCTGGTCGTTACGCACGACAACCCGGACCCCGACGCCATCGCCACCGGGTGGGCCGTTCGCTGGCTGATTCGGAAGAAGCTCGCCAAGCCGGTTCGCCTAATCGCCGGCGGCGAGATCGTACGCGCCGAGAACCGGTACATGATCAAGCGGCTCGAACCGCCGCTCGAGCTCGTGCAGGGCCTCGAGCCGTCCGACGACGACGCCGTAATCCTGGTGGACTGCGGATACGGGACGAGCAACCACATCCTCTCCGAACGCACGGCCAGGCCGATCGCCGTCATCGATCACCATCTGTCCACGGGACGCCGTGCCAAACTGCCGTTCCAGGATCTTCGTCCTCGCGCCGCCGCCTCGGCCAGCATCGCCACCAGCTACCTGAAGGAGCAGGACCTGGCGCCGCCCGGCAAGCTGGCCACCGCGCTGCTCTACGCCATTCGCACGGAGACAAAGGCCTATGAGACGCACCACTCTCGGCTCGACCACTCGGCGATCCAGTGGCTCACGCCGTCGGCGGATCCCGCCGTGATCGCGGAGATCGAGAACGCGCCTTTGTCTCGGGCCTACTTCGCCGATCTCGTGCTTGCACTCGAGCGGACCTTCATCTATCAGGACACCGTTGTCTGCCTGCTGCCACGCGCGGAGGGCCCCGAACTGGTCGGCGAGGTGGCCGACCTCCTCATTCGGTGCGAGTCCGTCAAGCGCGTCCTCTGCGGAGCCGTGGTCGGACAGGATCTCCTCGTGTCGGTTCGAGCCCAGTGGGCCTCCGAAAACGCCGCGGAACTCGTTCGATCCGCCCTGGCTGGCATCGGACATGGAGGCGGTCACGGGCATCGAGCGGGCGGGAAGATCGCCGGCGTCGCCCGAGAGGGAAGGGTCCCGGAGCAGATACAAGATCGCCTCAGGACCCAATGGTTGGACGCGTGCCACGTCGATCGACAGCGGGGCGTGCGTCTGATCGCCAAGCGAGAGATCATCGACCACCTCTAGCAGGCCAGCGGGGATTGCACCGATGGACCCGCCTTGCCGAATGTGATCCGCCGACGGTTGTCCTCACACCGGGGATTTGTTATGAGAGTGATGATCCCAAGCCGCGGCCGGCGGAGCACCGGCGGCGCGATCGACACCGGGCGGGACCTTCTTCGATGAGACTCAGGTCTGACATCCCACCATCCATGGCCGAGGGGCTCAAAGCCGCGGGCGTTCGACAAGAAGACGTTGTCCTCGCCGTTTCGAGCGACATCAACCTGCAGGGCAGATACGGCGGACAGTGGATTGTCGCCACCAGCGACGGCGTGTGGGTCTTCAGTGAGTCGAACCCTACCCAGCCGATCGTGGCGGTCAAGATGAGCGAGGTCTCGGAGTTCCGCACCCTCGCCGCCGTGGGCGCCGGCCTGCTCCAGGCGAAGGTCGAGGGCGTCTGGATCGATCTCGTCCGCTACAGCAATCGACGCAAATATTGGTTCGGACGGCTCGCAAGACGCCTCGAGCAGCTCCGCCAGGGCGAGAAGATCGTCCTCGAAGCCGAGGACGAAACCGATCCCCGACGGTGTTCCTCGTGTGGATTGACCCTCCAATTCCCGGGTGAGACCTGCCCCCGCTGCATCGATCGCGGGGCCGCCATGGTCCGCGTGCTGCAGCTCATGAAGCCCTACTGGCCGATGGCCACGGTCATGATGATCCTTCTGTTCGTGGGCATCACGCTCGACATGATCGGGCCGCTGCTCACCAAGCACCTCGTCGATAACGTGCTCAAGATCGAGCCCGTCCCGGGCGCCGCCGACGTCGCCAAGCCCCTGGCAGAGCGCGCCCACCTCCTCATGGTCGTCGTCGCCGTCCTGGCGCTCGTCCAGATATGCAGGGCCACCATCACGCTCTTCAACGGTCGCGTCGCCAGCCGAGTCGGAACCTCCATTACCTACGATATCCGCGGGCGACTCGTGAGCCATCTGCAGCAACTGGGCCTGAGCTTCTACGACAAACAGCAGGTCGGCTCCCTCGTCGGCAGGGTCGCCTACGACACCGAGGCCGTCCAGAGCTTCATGAGCCACCTGACGGCCGGGTTCGTCATGCAGATCCTGATGGTGCTCTTCTCGGCCATTCTCATGTTCGGACTGGCGCCGTCACTGGCCATCTGGACGCTGATTCCCGCGCCCCTCGTCGTCCTCGGCTCCCTGTTCTTCTACCGCTTCGTCCGCCCTCACTACAATCGGTTCTACGATCGGTCCAGCAAGCAAGCCGGCATGCTCAGCGGAATGCTCTCGGGCATCCGGGTCGTCAAGGCTTTCGCCCAGGAGGATCGAGAGCTGGAACGCTTCCAGTCCTCCAGCGCGATGCTCCGCGATGCACGGCGCCGCGTCGATACCGCCGCCGCGACCTTCACCCCGATCATGGGCGTGCTCTTCCAGGTCGGCGGATGGCTCGTCTGGTACCTGGGCGGCGGACGCGTCCTCAATCAGCAGCTCAGCTTGGGTACCCTCATGGCGTTCTTCGGCTATCTCGCCATGTTCTACGGCCCGCTGGCCAGCCTGACCAACCTGACGAATTGGGTCACCCAGTTCAGCACGCAAATCCACCGCATCTTCGAGGTCCTCGACACACCCATCGCCGTGCCTGAGAGCGACACGATCGTCGCCCTGTCCGCCATTCAGGGGCGCATCGAGTTCAAGAACGTCACCTTCGGCTACAGCCGCCAGATCCCCGTCCTCAAGGATCTGACCCTGGACATCCCGCCCGGACAGACCCTCGGTATCGTCGGCCGGAGCGGGTCCGGCAAGACGACCATCGTCAACCTCATCTCCCGATTCTACGACGTGGACGAAGGGCAGATACTCATCGACGGGGTCGACATCCGCAGCGCCTCGCTGGACGAGCTCCGCCAGCAGGTGGGCGTGGTGCTCCAGGAGCCGTTCCTGTTCCGCGGCACCATCTGGGCCAACCTCGTCTACGGACGGGGGGACGCCACGGAGGAACAGGGGATCGCCGCTTGCCGCGCCGCCAACGCGCACGACTTCCTGCTCAGGCAATACCACGGCTACGACACATGGGTGGGAGAGCGAGGGGCGGGCCTGTCCGGTGGCGAGCGGCAGCGGCTCAGCATCGCCAGGGCGCTCCTCTGCGATCCTCGCGTCCTGATCCTCGACGAGGCGACCAGCAGCGTCGACAGCGAGTCCGAGCTGGCCATCCAGCGGGCCCTGGAGGAGTTGGTCCAGGACCGCACGAGCATTATTATCGCCCACCGTCTGTCGACGCTCCGCAACTGCGACAAGATCCTCGTCATCGAGGAAGGGCGCCTCGCCGAACAGGGCACCCACGCTGAGCTGATGAAACTAAAGGGAAAGTACGCCCGATTCGTCAAGCTGCAATCCGCCACCAGCGGACAGAAGAGCGTCGATCAGTTGGCCGTCGAGGATTCCGTCGCGCCCGTTCAGGAACGCCTGGCCGCCAGCAAGATCGATCCCGAGACGGGTCTGGCCCCCGTCGGCAGCCATCACCCCCGCTGGCTCAACCCGGAGATCGCGCGGATTCATCTGGGCAACTTCGGCGCGCTTCACGTCACCGTCCTCAACGAGCGGATCTACCACGGCGTCTTCCCCCTTCGATGCATGCCCGTGAGGCACCCGCGGCGGTACGTCAGCCTCCGTTACATCGACGCAGAGGACCGCGACCAGGAGGTCGGCCTCATTCGCTGTCTCGACGAGTGGCCCACCGAGGCCCAGCAACTCATCTCCGATGCCCTCCTGCGCCGATACTTCGTTCACACGATCGAACGGATCGAGGGCATCTATCAGTTCCAGAACTTCCTGGCCTTCACGGTCCAGACAGATCTGCGCCGAATCGAGTTCGTCATGCGCTACACGCAAGACTCCGCCCAGGACTACGGCGATCACGGCATGATGCTCCTCGACGTCGATGAGAACCGATACCTCATCCCCGACGTCGACGCCCTGCCCGAGGCCGAGCGGGGCCTGTTCGAACGATTCATCTACTGGTAGGGGGGGCTCGCGGCCCGGGGAGCCTCGATATGGAGACGGCAACCCTACACGTGACCCGGCGTCCAGAGCGCCTGCTGTCCGACGACAAGCGCGTCATCACCCGCTACCTGGACTTCAAGAGCCCCAAACGCATCCGATCCATACTCAAACGGCTGATGGCCGTTCCTGAGGAGGAGATCTCCCCGCTTCTGGCCCAAGTGCACGACAGCTTCTCTCACCGCCATCGGGCGATTCGGGACCTCTGGAGGGACAACTACCGCGAGGTTGCTCGATACCTTCAGTCCGCCCGGCCGACGTCCGAGGAGCGGCAGTTGCTGATCGGCGCCTTCTTCACCATGGAATACGCCATCGAGTCGGCGGCGCTCTTCAACCCGTCAATCGTGCTGCACCCCGATCAGAGGGATGTTCCCGCGGGATCCGTTCGATTCCTGTTGAGCCTGCGCGCCACAGGCGAGGGGCATCTGTCGTCCATCGTGTTCCGAAGGGGGTTGATCGATCCCCGCGGCGCGATCGCGTTCGATCCCCCGCCTCGATACGCGTACACTGCCAGGCCAGCGGCCGATCGCGAGTTGGACAAGCGGCTGCTGCTCCGCAAACTGATCGACATGGGCGCTCACGAGCCCCTCGTTCGTCGCGCCTTCGATCTGCTGGGCGACCGGTTCGGCCTGGACCTGCTCCGCAAGACCATCGCGGACGTCAAAAAATCCCCCGACACCCCGCCCGCCTTCAGGACCGTCGCGGAGGACATCCTGTGGCTCGCCGAGGCGAACTACCAATTGCGGTTCCCCGCCGACTGCATGCCCAGCGAGATCATCATCTTCCCCGCCACCGAACATCCCCATGATCGACGACCCCCATCCGCCGGCTCACGACGGGACGTCATCGCCAGTGCTTGATCTCTCCTCTCCTAGCCACCCCTTACGCCGGAAGAACATGACCATCCCGACGGCAACCGCGATCATCGCCGCCATCAGCACGGGATACCCGTACCTCGTCCTGAGTTCCGGCATGTGCTCGAAATTCATGCCGTAGACACCCGCCATGAACGTCAGCGGGATGAAGATGCTCGCCATGATCGTCAGCACCTTCATCACGTCGTTCGTCCGGTTGCCCAGGCTCGACAGGTAAACGTCCATCAGCCCGCTGGCCAGCTCCCGATACGTCTCCACGACGTCAATGATCTGGATGCAATGGTCGTAGCAGTCCCGAAGGTACACGCGGACCGCGTCGCTGATCAGGGGATTCTCATCGCGGATGAGCGAGTTGATGGCCTCGCGCTGCGGCCAGATCGCCCGCCGAACCGACAGCAGCTCCCGCTTCATCTGATGAATTCGCCTCAGGATCGAACGCCGGGGTTGCTCGACGATCTCGTCTTCGAGCGACTCCAGAATCTCCCCGTACGACTCCAGAATCGGGTAATACGCGTCGATGACGGCGTCGATGATAGCATAGGCGAGATAGTCTGGGCCGGACTTGCGAATCGGGCCCTTGCCCTGGCGCAGGCGGGTCCGGACGGGATCCAGGACGTCCTGGTGATCCTCTTGGAACGTCAGGACGAAATTCGGGCCGAGGTAGATGCTGATCTGCTGGGCATGAATCGCGTACGCATCGTCCAGAATCGCCATCCGCGTGATGTACAGCAGATGCTTCTCATAGTTCTCGACCTTGGGCCGCTGCGGCACGTTGACCACGTCCTCTAGCGCCAGCGGGTGGAGCTCGAAGATGTCGGCGATGGATCGAAGCACTTGCTCGTCACCCAGGCCCTCAACGTCGATCCAGCTCAGCGAGTCCCTTGCCAGCAGCCCGCGTAGCTCTTGCACGTCCGCGAGCTCGTGCTCCTGGACGGCCTCCGCCGTGTACTCCATGACCCGGACCGTCGGCTTCGACGCATCGCCATTGATGACCAAGGTCCCGGGTCGAGCGCCGGCGGGGGGGTGTCGTTTGCGGAACATCGTGGTACTCCTTGACCGACCGACCGATTACACTGGTGTCCCGAGACGTGGTTTGGAGCGGCCGTCAAAGTGCGAAACGCCGGCGACCGTGCGGCGATCGACGGGGTCCCGAAATCGACCCCAACCACAGCTTACCAGGCACGCCACCGACCGCAACCGCTCCGCGCCCCCGCGCCGAGAGAATGGAAGAGAATACCTGACAACGAGGGGCGCGCGCCGCTATCATGCACGCAGTTCCGTGGCTCCCGGTCGCGATCGAGACAAGGAGATCCCGATGGAGTTCTACTACCACGAGGTCGACAAGGACGTCTTGATCGTCAGCGCCGATGGCGGGCTCAGCGCCCAGACGGCCGACCAGTTCGTCGGGGATCTTCAGCAGCTCATCGACAGCGGCCTGACCAAGATCATCGTTGACTGCTCCAATCTGGGCTACGTCTCGAGCTATGGGCTGGGCGTGCTGATCCGAATCCATTCGAAGCTGCGCAGACGCGGGGGCGACGTCAAGATCGCCGCCGTCAAGAGCGCGGTGATGGAGGTCCTCCAACTCACGGGGCTGGAGAAGCTCTTCTCCGTCTATCCCGATGTGAACCGGGCTCGTTTGGCCTTTCGCCCTCGAGACGGAGCAGAGAACTAGCGGCGACCGAAATCGGGGAACCGCACGTGCCGAATCGCGCCATCGACTTCTGTATCGGGTGGGGACCGTGGCCAGACGAGCCCTTCCTGGACATCGTCCGGAAACACTGCGCCCTGCGGAATCTCTCCTGCGTCGTCTGCAAGGACGCCGCCGTTTATCGCATGATCAGCGCGGTCGAGTCCGGGAGAACCTCCGTCGGCCTGTATCTCGACCTCCAGGCCGACTACGAGGACGACTCTGACGCCTATCACCGACTGGCATACGCCACCAAGGACCAGGGCGCCTTTGTCGTCAACGAGCCCGACAACGCCAAGCTCGGACTCGACAAAGCCAGGCTCCACTATCGGTTCGAGCGCGAGGGAATCCCCGTCCCTCCGACCGTCGTCGTGAGAAACTGGGAGCCGTCGGACTTCCGACTGACCCCCACCGAGCGCAAGCGGCTTGGGCGCCCCTTCATCATCAAGCCGGCCCGAGGCTACGGCAAGCAGGGCATCGCCAAGGCCAACGCCGGCACCGTCAAGGAAATCGCAAGGGCGCGACGCTACGACCGCGGGGATGACTTCCTACTCCAGGCGCTCGTGGCCCCCGAATGGTTTGGCCACCGGATGGGCTGGTTTCGTGTCTTCAACGTCCTCGGGCAGGTGATCCTGTGCTGGTGGGACACGACCACCGAGCACTACGCCTGCGTCACCACCGACGAATACGAGGCCTACGGCCTGGCGACGCTCTGTCGCGTTTCCTGGCGCATCGCCAGGACCACCCACATGAACTTCTTCTCGACCGAGCTGGCGGCCGTCCGGAAGGGAAGGAGACGACGCTTCCTGGCCATCGACTACGTCAACGATCCCTGTGACCTGACCCCGCAGAGC
>JAFGLZ010000046.1 GCA_016927755.1 Phycisphaerae bacterium | reverse complement strand
TAGCGTTTGACGTCGTAGAGGGCGAGGCCGGCTTTGTAGAGCGAGCGGGGCTCGAGGTTGGCGAGCCACTCTTCGGAGTAGGCCTTGGCGATGTTCTCGTTCGAGCCTCGACCGCAGCCGGAACGGGTCAGGAGCTCCTCGGCGTTGTCGGGTGGGGGCGGGACGTCGGCCGGGAGGTACTTCCTGAAGTCGTTGGGGTTCGTCATGGACCGCCTGCCGGTGTTGCCGACCCGGTACCACTTGCCGTCGACATAGACGAACGCGTGCATATGATCTCGCATCATGCTGCCCGGGCGTGACACAGAGACCGGATGCAGATAGCCGCTGGCGGGGGCGTCGGGCCACGGGGGCGTGCTGAGGAACGTCACACCGTCCACGAAATGGCTGCAGAGCCTGCGCCATCTCTCGTCGGCCTTGGTCCTGGTAGACCACACCGCCACGTCCGCATCGAGCCTTTCCCGCTTCATGCTATCCTTGGTGAGTGAATCGACGCTGGCGTTGATGTAGAGGGCTTTGTCCCGTTGGACGAGGCCGCAGCACCACGTGAGCAAGGCTCGAACGGGGGTGCTCTGGTCGCAGTACTTGACGCCGGAGCGGATCTTGTCCATCTCTCGCTCGTACTCCTGGGCCAAGGCGGCGTCTCGTTCGTTCGGGAGGCCGCGATACCGGGGTGGGACATCGGCGAGGGTCGAGCCGTCGCGCTCCGGCCACAGAAAGGCCACGGTGCCGTCCGCGTGCCCTTTACCGTTGTAGTATCTGCGCATCGTAACGGCGGTACGGCCGTCGACCTGATCGATCGCGACGGGTCGGGGGCAGGCGTCAATGAAGATCGCCGACTTGGGCAGGACGAACCGGAAGTAGTTCAGAGAATTGCGGGACCCGTTACACGTCCAAACGTACCAGACCTTTCCCTCTTGCCACATTGTGTCGTGGTCGGTTTCGTATCCAGACACGCCAATGAGCTTGAACTCCTCTCCGGCCGGTACGGGCTTCGGAAAATGGAGGAAGTAGTAGCCCGTCCTCTTGTTCACTGGTTTCAGCTCGAAAGGCAGTTCTCTGCCATCCATGTCGTAGAATGCCGGGTTCTGAAGAATCGTAGTGGCTCCGATGCGGCAGGTGCTGGTTGGCGATGATTCCCTGTTTGGCACTTCGAGGATGACCGCCTGTGTCCAGAGGCGGTCGCTGTCGACGTACGACGCTAAGATCTGGTGTCCGCAGATAGGGATTCGTTTAGCCTGTCTCTCCTCTTGAGCCCACCTGTCTAGTTCGAGGAGATCCTTGACGAGCGGGTTTTCCGCCCCGACCTTGATGGATTCGCCGGAGGTCAGGATGGCCTTCTGCCCCGGGGCGATGGTGGTGGTTGCGGAGGGTGTTTGGACCTTCACCTTGCCCGTTTGCACGGTCACCTCTGTCTTCTCCTGGGCGATCACGGTGAGTATGAAGAACGACACAGCAAACGCGGCGCGCAGGACGTCCGTCGTGCCAGACATGGCTGTTTCTCCCATGGTCCTCAGCGGACCGATACCGTGAATTCCGTACCTAGCGCTTCAATCCTTCCTTGGGGCGTACTTATGAAGAAGGGGCCGTGAGGGCTCTTCAGGTCCGCTGTGACCGTTCCGAAATTGACCCTGAACTCGATCTGGCCGTTGAAGTCCTCCAGTGACAATGTGCCGTTGGCCTCGAGGCAGACCGTGTTGCCGTCCTTGAGGGCCAGGGCCAGGGACGAAGCGGGGGACGCGTGAAAGCGGTCTCCCACGCAGATGGGCGTTGATTCCGCTACTTCCTCCCAGATGTTTGCGCCGGGGTGCTTGATCAGGACCGTGCCGGCAACGCCGCAGACCCGAATGGGTGTTACAGCCGGCGGCGCACCCGGTGTCTGCCGCGAGGTGGTGGCGGCGCTCTGGGTTTGCGGAGCGCCGGGGCGGGATCGGCCCAGGCCCAGTCCGATGGCGACGCCGAGGGCCAGCAGGATGCCCGCGGCCACGGGGGTGGGCAGTCCCAGACGGGCCGGCCATCGGAACTTGACGCCCTTGGCCAGAATGGGGCTATGGTCGAGCTTCGAGAGGACCCGGTCTCGTGCTTCGGCTCCCGATGTCGTTGGGTTGAGCCCTTCGG
The DNA here is from genome assembly GCA_016927755.1 of Phycisphaerae bacterium. GTDB lineage: Bacteria > Planctomycetota > Phycisphaerae > UBA1845 > JAFGLZ01 > JAFGLZ01. The sequence continues at coordinate 14,337 of JAFGLZ010000046.1, read as the reverse complement.
TCAGCAGCCTTTGCATCTTCTGGAACGAGTCGATTTCCCGGCGGCAGGGCGGGCAGATTTCGGCGTGTGCCTCGAGCGTCTTGAGCTCGGTGTCCGCGATCGGGCGGTCCAGGAGCCTCTCAAGCAGTTTGTCGGTTTGGTTGCAGCTCATCGAATTGCCCACTACTCGAGAACAGGTTTGAGTTCGCTCCGAAGCCGTTCGTACGCCCGGTGAAGCCAGACCCTGACGGTGCCCGGCCTCTTGGAGAGTTGACGGGCGATTTCGTCGGTCGACAGCCCCGAGACGAATCTCAGGATTACCACCGTTTGGAGCTTCCGCGGCAGATGACCGACCGCTTCGACGACCTGCCGTCGCAGGAGGTCCGGGATGGTCGGGTCCGCGTCTTCCTGAGCGGGACGGCGGAAGCTCGCCTCGGTCATCTGGGATATCCGCAGGGCCCTGTCCTGCATGCGCGCATGTTTGATGCTCGTCTGGGCGACGATCCTGGTAAGCCAGCCTGAGAATCGGGATCGATCTCGAAGCTCTGCCAGGTGCGCATAGGCCTGCATGAGACTCTCCTGGGCGATGTCCTCTACCCAGTCGGGGTGCTTGGTCCGAGCCAGGGCGACGGTCACGGAGGCGCGCCAATACCGTTCGACAAGTACACCGAAGCACTCCTTTTGGCCGTGGAGCGTTCCGGCGACGAGCTTTTCATCCGGTTGGCAATTCAGCTCGTGCTCGCGGCTCACGGACCACCTCCCATACTCGGGCTTGGTATCCGCGCGTCCATAGGTAGAAGGTTAGAACACCGAATATGTTACACGCGGCCAGAGGAGATTTCACATTTGGACGCCTTCCGAAGATCAGACGTCCAGGCGTACGGGCTGGTTCACAAACCACTGCCGTTTTCTATCGTTTTGCGCGCGGATACCGCGTAAAGACGCGAAAAGACGCGAAAAGACGCGACACAATGCGACGCCCTGCGGAACGCCCCATATCGTATAACATGTTGAATACACAGAACTTTTGGGCTATCGGCCGAAGATCGGGCTTGCATTTCCCAAGCTGGACGTCGAGGGTTCGAATCCCTTGGCCCGCTGTTGCTTGCCCGTCAGGAGTAGCCACTCGGAAGCACGATTGTCATCGAGGCTAAGCGGTCAGGATGTCAGGTGTTGCCCCCTGCTCCCCCTGCTGCTCGTCAAGCAGGTTCGGGGGCAGTGTCGTGTCGTGAATCTGATCAGAGTCGCCTGCTTGTCATGGATCAGTTGGGGCCCGGTTTCCTGCTTGGTGGATGCCTCCTCACCTGGTCGTGGGCTGACGGTAGGGGCGGCGAGCCTTGTACAGTCTCACGAGTGCCTTCCAGTTCTCCGCCCTGAGAGCATCCGTCCCTCCTGATGCCTCAGCCAGCTCAATGGCACGTTCGAGCGTGACGACCGCTCCTGAGAACCGACCCGTTTCCGCCTCGGCGGCCGCGAGGGTGCTGAGGTAGGTGGGGTTCTTCCGGCTGGTCTTGCCGCAGATCGTCACGGCCAGACGGAGCGCCTTGTGACCATCGCGTATGGATGCGTCGGGGCACGTGGAGAGAAGCCAGGAGAGGGCGTTCATGAGTTCGAGGTCGTTGGGACACCCGTCCGCGCTATCGAGGCGATGGGGCAGCCGGTCACGGGCAAGATGCCCGTGCTATCTAGGCGATGGGGCAGCCGGTCACGGGCAAGATGCCCGTGCTACGGGGGGTTACCGGTTGGGTTTGGTTGAGAGGATGAGTTGTTCGTTGAAGGACATGTGGTTGATTACGGTTCGGTCGTGGGAGGTGAAGACGATGTGGATCTTGTCGTCTTGGGTTTGGATGGCGACGGGGTAGGCGAAGGGGCCGGGGCCTTGCATGACGTTTCTTCGGTAGGGGTAGGTTTTGTCGTTGTCGGTGGAGATTGCGACGGTGAGAGGGGTTCGGTCGTTCATGTTGTCGTTGTAGACGAGGAGGAGGTGGCCGTTTCTCAGCTTGATGAAGTCGACGGCGGAGTTGGGGTTGGGGAACTTGGTTTCCTTTCCCATGCTCCAGGTCTTTCCGCCGTCGTGGGATTCGGCGCGGACGAGCCATCCGTCGGCGCAGGGGTCGTAGCCTCCGCCGCGCCGGCAGTAGCAGACGAGGTAGTCGTCGGTGATTCGAGCGACGGCGGGTTGGATGTTGCCGATGCGGGATTTGATGCGGTTGGTCTCGGTCCAGGTCTTGGTCCTGGGGTTGAAGCGGAGGAAGAGGGAGGTGCTGTCCGGGCCGACGATTTCGCGGTCGTGGCCGGTCTCGTGGTAGACGGGGAGGAGGTAGTCACCGTCGGCGAGGACGATGGGATGCGATCGGATCATCATTCCCTGCTCGAAGGCGATCATGAAGGGATCGGACCAGGAGTTCGCGCCGTCCTTGGAGATCTTGGCCTTGATGCGGGAGGTGGACCAGGTGTCTCCGTAGCGGGTGAGGAAGAAGAGCCAGACGAGTCCGTCGGGGGCTTGCCAGACGACGGAGTTGCCCTCGGATCGCCATGGGGTGTCGGCGATGACTTGGGGGGCGGTCCATTTGTCCTGGCCTTTCTTCTTTCGGGCGCCCCAGACGGCGGTGTCGGTGGCGTATTCGCCCGCGCCGCCGTAGTAGGTGAGGTAGAGGTCGCCGCCGGCGAGCTGGGTGAATGAGGCGGGGTGTTTGTACTTGCAGGGCTGCTCGGGTCCGAAGACGCGTTCGAGCTGGATGCCGTCGGCGGCGAAGAGGGCGGTTGGGATGCAGAGGAGGATGGTGAGGTAGGGCCAGTCGATCATTGGTTGGCTCCGGTTGTGGGGGTGCATGGGCGTTTCCCGCATGGGCGAGACGGCTATGCGACGGTGGCGCGTTGCTTGAACTGAATTCGCGTTCCCCACCGCTGAAGCGGTGGGCCACCCTTTCAGATTGCCGCCTTTTCCTTGGCGGCTCGTTCCGGCGTTGGCTGGGGCGGCGCTAGAAGTAGATCATGGCGTCTTGGATCTGTTCGGGCAAGTCGGTGAGGAAGGAAATGAAGTCTTTGCGTTGGGCCAGGCCGAGGTCGTGGACGGGTCGGCTTGCCAGCAGGTCGTAGGGGGCGGGGGTGGCGTAGCCGAGGAGCGAGGCGATCATGTCGGTGGCGTGGAGCATGAGGCGCTCGGCTCGGAGCGGGTCGTCCGCGGGGGGATAGGCGTGGTGGCTGGCGATGAGGGCCTTGAGTTTCGGCGGCATGTGCCAGCCCTCGGCGATGAGCTCACCGAATTCCTGGTGGCACTCGTGGCAGAGGTACTCGAAGGCCGGTGGGTCGATCCGGTAGCCGGTGAATTTGTAGTTTGCCTGGGCGGCGCGGAGGACGACGACGTATCCGACGTCGTGGAGCAAGCCGATGAGCCAGGCGTCGTCCTCTTGGACGGGGGTGAACTTTGCCAGGCCACTCATGATGCAGGCGCTGGCGACGGATCTTCGCCAGACGAGCTCGGCGAGGTACTTGTCTCCGCCCTTACTGAGGAAGGTGGCGGCCCTCATGCTCTGGTGCATCATGAGGGTTCTGAGGGCCTTGACGCCCAATCGTGCGGCGGCGAGCGAGAGGGAGGTGATCTCGCTAGCGCCGCGGTAGAGCGGGGAGTTGACGGCTCGCAGTAGCGAGGCGGCGACGACCTGGTCCTCGGCGATTTCGTCGGCGACGCGGTTGAAGTTGCAGTTGGGGTTGCCGAGGGCCTTGAGGACGCGCTCGGGGACGCGGGGGAGGGGGGGCATCGTGAGGTCGTGCCCGTCGAAGTTGTCGACGAGGTAGTTCTCGAAGGCGCGTGCCTCGATCGAGAGCTCGGGGCGGTATGTTTCGGCCAACTCGGTGAGCGCGCCTTCGGGGGCGGTCCACCAGACATCGGTGGCTTGCGAGTGTTCGGCGTGGTCGTGCTCGGCGGGCGGCTCGATCGTAGCGACGGCCGAGGATTCGGGTTGGACGTTTGTCCGCGCGGCGTTGCCGGAGGCGGTTGATTTGGCGTCTCGCGGCGTACCGAAAAACCAGTCCCAGAGTCCCACGGCTGCGTCTCCCGAGGTGGCGGGATCGCGCGAGGGTCCTGGCGTGGACGCGGCGCGCGGAGTCCGGCCGATTCCTACACAGTCTGTCATTCTTATCGACCGGTGGGCGGGGGGTCTTGTGGGGCAAGCGTTCGTCGGAGTGGGGGCAATCGCAATTGATGCTCCTTGTTTGGGTTGAGCGTGGCGTGGTGGGGGGTTCTTGGCTGGGTGAGTTGGGGAGGGGCCGATAATGTGGGGTGGGGGCTGGGAGCCTGCGTTACGGTGGGGGGGCGGGGACTGTTGAGACGATCGGTCACCAGGAGCTTCATCCGCCGAAGCGGCGGATTGCTTCAGTTCGGAGGGGTGGCGTGATATGGTACGCGGCGAGGAGTAGGCCATGTCTGATTCAAGATCTCGCGGTGCGATGGATCGTCGGGGGTTTATCAGGGGGGCTGGGCTTGCGGGCGCGGCGGCGGTTGCGGGGCGACTTCCGCGGTGTCTGGCGGGCGCGGCGGCGGGGAAGTCGGCTCGGCCGAACTTTCTGATCTTGCTGACCGACGACCAGCGTGCGGATACGCTGGGGTGCATGGGGAACCGGATCATCAAGACGCCGAACCTGGACGAGCTGGGGAGCCAGGGGGTGATTTTCAACAATGCGTTCGTGACGACGTCGATCTGCATGGCGAGCCGCACGAGCATCTTGACGGGGCAGTACGAGCGCCGGCACGGTTGTACGTTCGGGACGCCGCCGCTAACTGAGAAGGCGATGGCGCAGACGTATCCGGCGCTATTGCGCAGGGCGGGGTATCGCACGGGGTTCATCGGCAAGTTCGGGGTGAGCGTTCGGAACCCGAGGCAGTACTTCGACGTGTGGGAGGGCTTTGGGGGGCAGGGCAAGTACGAGCACAAGGACGAGCAGGGCAGGCCGAAGCATCTGACGCGGATCATGGGGGAGCAGGCGGAGAGCTTTCTGAACGGATGTCGTCGGGATCGGCCGTTCTGCTTGAGCATCAGCTTCAAGGCGCCGCACTGTCAGGACGGCGACCCGCGTCAGTTCATCTACGATCCGGCGTACAAGGATCTGTACAAGGACGCTGAGATTCCTGTTCCGAAGACGGCGACGGAGGCGCACTTCCAGAAGCTGCCGAAGTTCCTGCAGGCGACGGAGGGGCGGAAGCGGTGGGAGATGCGGTTCGCGACGCCGGCGATGTTTCAGGAGTCGGTCAAGAGCTACTACCGGCTGGTCACGGGGGTGGACGTGGTGGTTGGGCGGATTCGCGAGCGGCTGGAGAAGCTGGGGCTGGCGGAGAACACGGTCATCGTGTTCACGTCGGACAACGGGTTCTACCTGGGCGAGCGGGGTCTGGCGGGTAAGTGGTATGCGCATGAGGAGTCGATCCGCGTGCCGCTGATCGTGTATGACCCTCGGATGCCGGCGTCGAAGCGTCGTCGGCGGGTCGATCCGGTGGCGCTGAACATCGATTTGGCGCCGACGATTCTGTCGATCGCGGGGTTGGGCGTGCCGAGGGGGATGCAGGGGCGGAGCCTGGTGCCGCTGTTGGAGGGGGATCGTCCGGCGTGGCGGAAGGACTTCTTCTACGAGCATCTCTTCGAGCGGAACAACATTCCGAAGAGCGAGGGCGTGCGGACGGATCGGTGGAAGTACATCCGGTACTTCGAGCAGAGGCCGGTGTACGAGGAGCTGTACGACATGCAGAGCGATCCGCTGGAGGAGCGGAATCTTGCGACGGATGCGGCGCATCGGGGGAAGCTGGGGGAGATGCGTAAGCGCTGCGACGAGCTTCGGGAGATGGCCAAGGGGGGCGGCGGCCTCTGATGGCTAGTGCTGTTCTCGGTTAGCGCGTCCGGCGTCGCATTCGGGGTGATAGGGTTTCGCGTGCGATGGGCCTTGCGACATGGAACGGAGCACGGGTCCGCGGCACGCCGCACTGATTCGGAATGATGCATCCGGCTACTTCGTGGCTTGTTCAGGCAGAGTGTTCTTTCCGTGCGGACCCATGCCACCCGCGGCGCCACCCGCGGCGCCGCCGGTCGACGGAGGGGGGGCTGTTAGGAGAGGGTGATGATCGTTCTGCCCGCGGTTGTGCTTTCCGTGGCGTCTTCATTTGCGGGGGCGGCGGGGGAGGTCGCGAGCCGGCCGGGGCGAGTTGGCGTCGAGGTTACGTGCGTTGACGCGGAGGCGACGGGGTACGGCACGTTTCAGAGCCACAATCAGAAGGTGTTGAGCAATTCGCGCGGGATCTTCATGACGCATATCCGCAGTCGGAACGCGGATTACACGGCGCAGGAGTGGCGGCTTTCGCGGAGCGTGGACGGGGGCAGGACGTTCGCGACGGTGTATCAGGCGACGAACGCGACGAATCCGCCGGTGATCGAGACGGACGAGGGGAACAACGTGTACCTCGTCCGGCCGGACTTTGTCGACGGGCATGCGTATCTGTATCGCTTTCTGGCCAAGGACGACTATGCGAGGCCGGTGGTGAGCCGGATTCCGCAGGGTTCGGCGGGGAAGTTCTGCATGGTGTATGACGGGCCGAGGAAGCAGCTCTACTACTTTGCGCACAACAACACGTTCCACATCATCGGGCTTGACGGGACGGTTCGGCATTCGTGCGACCTGCTGCGCGGCGGGGAGCACGCGGTGCTGCAGTATCCGCTGTTGAGCCTGGGGCCGGACGGGGTGCTGTATGCGGGGTGGACGACGCAGAAGCACGGCGTTTATCTGTACTGGGACATTCATTGCATGCGATCGGCGGACGGGGGGCGATCGTGGACGAGGCTGGCGGGTGAGCCGGTGGCGCTTCCGGCGGTGGCGGACGAGGGCGGGCCGGCGGAGCGGATCACGCTGGACGACGAGTTCGAGTCTCACACGTGGCTGAGCAACATGCTGCATACGGGGGGGAAGGTTCACTTTTTGTATCTTGCGCAGACGAAGCCGACGGCGCGGGAGCATTACGTTCGTTACGACGCGAAGACGGGGAAGGAGGACTTGCGGATTCAGCCGGAGTTTCGGGGGGAGACGATTTCGTTGCAGGGGCTGTCGGGCTTCTTTGCGGCGGATCACTCGAAGGGCGTGGGGCGGGTGTACTGCGTTTCGAGGTCTGACGGGCGGATCGGATGCCTCGTGAGCGGCGACAACGGGCGGACTTGGCGCGATCATGCGGTGACCGAGAAGGCGTATCAGTCGTACTCGATCGGGGGGTGTCGGGAGCTGACGGCGGATGGGTACGTGATCGGCACGTTTACGGACCAGGTGGCGTCGACGGCGGACGTGGCGGGGAAGTGTCCGGTTTATTTCTTTCGGATTCGGGGGCGGTAGGATTCTGCTGTGGCGCCTTGATGCGGCGCACACGAATATCGCCGAGGAAGGCTTGCCCGGTGGAGGAGCCGTACCCTTTGCGCACTCATTCGGTGGCATTGGCCTGGTTGTCGATCGGTTCCGCGTTGACCTGTTTCTGGCACAACTCGATAAGTTTCCTTACATCGGCACCGACCTCCAGCACTTCAGCCGCTGCCGTCACCTCCTGGCCCAAGAGGAGCCGAAGCCCCACGACCAGCGGCTCCAGGACGGCTGCGCTCGGCGAGGCGGTCAGGACATCGAGTGCCTCACGGGCCGATCCGGCGGCCGCTAACTGGGCGAACAAGTACACGGCGTCGGTAATTCCACCAGCTACGACGTTGCCGTCCTGGAGGTAGGCCGCAGCCGCCGTCAGTGCTTCCGACGCTTGGCCTCGAGCGCTGAGGATCATTGCGAGCGTGTAGTGCAGTCTTGCGTTGTCGGGTTCGATGGACACCGCCTTTCGTGCCCAGTCCTCGGCCTGGGCTAGTCCACTTCGGGGACCGGCCGCGAGAAACGCTCGCGCGATGGCGTTGAGGACATCCGCCCTGCGGGAATTCTGCGTGAGTGCCGCACGAGCGAGATCGACCGCTCTGGCGAAGCCTTGATCTGTTCTGGCCAGGAGTCTGATTGCACCGAGCCAAGCGGGTGCATACTCGGGGCGTTTCTGGACCATTGTCCGGTACGCTTCTTCAGCTTCGTCGTGGCGCCCAAGTCGATCACAGACAGCGGCTAGGCCAGACCAAGCCCACATGTCGTTTGCGTCGATTTCGATGGCCCTATGATACGCTTGCTCGGCTTCCTCGTATCGTTCAAGCTGCTGATAAAGGTTGCCGAGGTCAGACCAGGCCCACACATAGCCTGCGTCGATTTCGATGGCCTTGCGGTGTGCCTGCTCGGCTTCTTCGTATCGTCCAAGCCGCTGATAAAGGTTGCCAAGGTCTGACCAAGCCCATACGCAGTTGGCGTCGATCTCGATGGCCTTACGGTGTGCCTGCTCGGCTTCTTCGTATCGCTCAAGCTGCTGATAGAGGTTGCCGAGGCTTGACCAAGTCCAAACGCGGGCGGGGTCGATTTCGATGGCCTTGCGGAATGCTTGCTCGGCCTCTCCATACCGCGTGAGTTGCTCATAGAGGCTGCCAAGTCCTGACCAGGCCCGCACGTGGTTGACGTCGATTTGTGCAGCTCTGCAATACGCCTGCTCGGCCTCTCCGTACCGCTCAAGCCGTCGATAGAGGTCGCCAAGGTCTGACCAAGCCCATACGTGGTTGGCGTCGATCTCGATGGCCTTGCGACATGCCTGCTCAGCCTCTCCGTATCGCTCAAGCTGTCTATAGAGTTCGCCAAGGTCTGACCAAGCCCATACGTAGTTGGCGTCGATCTCGATGGCCTTGCGGTATGCCTGTTCGGCCTCTCCATGCCGCTTAAGGCGTTGATAGAGGTCTCCGAGATCTAACCAGGTCTGCACGCGGTTGGGGTCGACTTCGACGGCCTTGCGGTATGCTTTCTCGGCTTCCTCGTATCGTTCCAGACGGTAGTGAAGGAGTGAACCAAGTCTTGCCCAGAGGACTGCTTCGTTCGGTGCAATGTCGATGGCCGTTCGACAGGCTCTCACTGCTTCTTCATACGTCGCTGGATCCTTGCTGAGCTCGTCGATTTGCTCCATCAGCCTCAGCAACTCGCCTTTGGGTCCTGGGCGTGCGTCAGGGGATGGCCTGGGCTCCTCTTCCGCCTCCCTTCGTTCGCGCCACTGCCTTAATCCGGGAGGGACATCGGGCTCGTCGAAGAAGCCTGGCGGTGGGGATTGGAGGAAGCTCGTCCGGGCATGTGGGTCCTTTTCGAGGATGCCTTCGAGCATGCAGTAGTGGTCCTGACGTCGTTCCGGACGGAGGTAGGGGATCTCCTGGGCGATGTGCTGGGCTATGGTCAGGAGTTCCTCGGGGCCGTAGAACCCGACCATGAAGTTGATGATCGCTCGGACGCGCTTCGATGGCGCGCCCCGCCGGCGCATCAGGTAGTAGATGTTGTACAGGCGCTCGGCAACTTGATAAGTCTTCTTGCGCGCCTTACCCCCAGCGATATCAACGGCGCCGCGGTTTACCAGTCGGTTGAGCAACGAGCTGGCGGCGTTCACGTCCAGTCGCGTGGCTTGGGCGACTTCCCGTGCCGTGGCGGGATCCCAGTGCTCGGCCAGGGCCAGATAGACCTTGCGTTCGATCGTCGCCAGATTATCCAGGTGGCTCTTGAAGTACTCGGTGTTGTCGTCCACGAGGCGTGTCAGGTCGTCCATGAGCTCCGTGAGCGACATCTGGGCCGCGAAGGAAGAGATGATGGTCAGCAGCCTCGGACTTCCCCCGGTGAGGATTTGAAGTGGGCGTATTCGTCGGTCCGGCATCTCGCCACCCGTCACGGAGATCCAAACGGCGCGACACTCCTCCTCGTTGAGGGGGTGGAGGTCGTGCAGCTTGAACTGCTCGAACATGGACTTGTCTGAGCTGTCAATTTGGTTGAAGCGGCTCGTGGCCGAGGCAAGCAGCATGATCCGAGGTTCGTTTTGCAGCGTATGCCGCAGTATCCAGCCTTCATCGTCGCTCATCTGATCGCTCAGCAGCATGTTGAGGTTCTCGACGACGAGGAGGACGCGTTTGTCCACCGCTCCCGCGAAGTCCATGAGCGCGGCGAGCGCGCGGTCTCGCAGTCGGGCGTCGTCGGATTCGGCCTTGAGCTCCTCATAGGCCAGCCGCCAGCGCTCCTCCTGGGTCCGTTGGGCAAGATGGAAGATCGCCTCGAGCCAGAACTCACCCGACGTGGTGACCTCGTAGCTCTCCTCGGCAAAGACCAGGGGATACCATCGCCGTCGAAGGTCGGCGTCTCTCCGGACCTCCTCCGCCACGCGCAGCACGAGCATTGTCTTTCCGATGCCGCGCGGACCGACGACGAGTACGTGCTGGTTTGACTCCCCGGTGTTCTCTCGGATCACACGTACGATCAGGTCGAGGTCCGCCCGTCGGACGACAAATGACTTGACGAGCTCGTCGGCGGAGAGGAAGGCCGGGTTGTACTTGATCGGCTGTTTGGGCACGGCTAGGACTCCTTGCGGGCCAGCCGAGGCGTGTGGAAGGCGCCGTGCCGGGCCTGCCACCAGTCCCGTACGAGTGGGGACACGAAGACGTGGCCTTGCGGAGAGGGCTTCAGGTAACCGTCGTGCTCAAGCACCCATAGGATTTCCTTCTGAACGTCGACCACGGATTGCCCTTCGAAGGCGTAATCCTTCTGAAGGGCGAGGATGACCTCACGGGTTAGGCTCCCTGTTACGGCCGCTTCGGTGAGCATTTCCAGCGCGAGCGGGAATACTTCTCTTCCAAGGACGCCTTCGAGGCGTTCCTCGTAGTGGGTGAGTTCGGCGTGCCCCCGGATACTGAGCATCTCGGTTCTGTAGACCTCCTCCACCTCACTGGCAGAGAAGTCCATCTTCCTCGTTCTGAAGCAGCGTGCGTAGACGCGCGAGAAGAACATCTGGACGTGGTGCGGGATGCAGCATCCGAGCCGGCGGACCATCTCGGTGGCAGCGCCTTCCTGGAAGCACACGCCGTATTCATTCGCCAGCGCCTCTAGACAACCGATGGATGCGTCCTCATCCCAGGGCTTGAGCTCAAATGGAGCAAAGTTGTTGATTGTTGCACTCAGCTTGGCCTGCCGCAGGATCGGCTCCAGGCCGATGCTTCCCGAGACGACGATGCGGATGTGGCCTTGATGCTCAAGGCTGTTTCTGCGGAGCCAGGAGAGGAACTCGTCTGTCCGGGCCCTGCGTTCGGGCGTCATCCTTCGGTCCTCACCTTTGAGGATGTTGTTGACCAGGATAGGTACTTCATCCAGCAGCAACAGCACGGGCCTCTCGGAGGCTGCAAGGACCCCGAACAACTCATCGCCCTTGGCCGCCCAGTTTCCCGCGTTCAGGCCGGCACGAAGACGGACCCTCACCTCTCCGACCTCAACATCGTCGATTACTCCGGCGATGTTCTTGAGGACGTTTGCGAAGGCGCCCTTAGTCTTGCGCCAAAGGGTCCCGTGTGGACGTGTGGCAACGCTCAGCTCTGCCATTGCGTCGGCAGGACTTCTAGACTGCTGTAGATCCACGAATATGCAAATATACCGATTTTCGAGTCGTCGCGCCGCCTCTCTCATGAGACTGGTCTTACCCATGCGTCTTTGGGCGACGAGGAGTAGGTGGGCTCCCTCGTCGATTCGCTTGGCGAACAGGGCGAGATCGTTCTCTCTATCCCAAAAACGTTCGCCGACAACGTAGTTACCCTCGGCTTGTCTGAGCGTATTCGTCATGGTTGGGCTCCGAGTGGGACAGCGTCAGTAGCCAACAGAACTGTTGCCAACAGATACGTTTTAATCATGTCCCATCACCTGGTCGGTGTCAAGGAATTCCCAACAGTTTTGTTTGAATTCGTGTACTCTTTGGCATGTGCCGGTTTCAGCCATCCGCAGGCGGGGTTGGACAGAGCCATCCGTTGATACCCGACCAGGGGTGGAGCAGCCATTGACACCCCGACGTTCACACGAGATATAGGCTTTGTGCAGTCTCATAGTCCCGCCACGGGATCGAGCACGTCCAGGCGACAAGCCAGAACCGTCCCGTGGTCGCGCTTGCGCTGCAGTAGTAGATGGCACGTGTAGTCTTCGGAGGAAGGCGATGGCCAGTGGAGGGTGCAGGGGTGCTGGGCGATGAGTGGGGATGCGTCGGGGAGTGGGAGGCGTTTGGGCGGGGCGGCGCTGTTGCTGGCGGGGTTTGGGCTTTTCAATGTGCTTCCGGTTACGCCGGCGTCGTGGCATGGGGGGCTGGCGATTGGGGGAATTGTCGTTCTGGCATTGAGTGTGGGGATTCTCGATTGGGGGGCGGTGTGCTGCTCGCTTCTGTGCGCGGCGGTGCTGGTGAGCGGGTGGGTGAATCCGTGGCGGTGGTGGCCGATGCATTTGCTGGTGCCGCTGGCGGGGTTCGCGGTTGTGGTGGGGGTGGTTCCGCAGTTGCGTCGGTCGATCGAGTGGCCGGGGTGGGGTCGATTCGATCGGGTGACGATCGGGCTTTCGGTTCTGACGGTGGTGGCGAGCTCGGGGGCGCTGGTGCTGTGGTACGTTCTGGCTCGGCCTGACGTGGGGGATATTCGGGCGATGATTCCGCCGCTGCCGCGGTGGATGTTGCCGCTGGCGTGTCTGGTGTTCGCGGTGGTGAACGCGCTCATGGAGGAGGCGGTTTGGCGGTGGGTGCTGTGGACGCTGCTTGGCCGGGCGATTCCGGGGGTGGGTGCGGTGGTGGCGCTGCAGGCGGCGTCGTTCGGGCTGTATCACATCAACGGTTTTCCGCGGGGGTGGATTGGCGTGGCGATGGCGGGGCTGTATGGGCTGTTTCTGGGTTTGATCCGGTGGCGGTCGGGGGGGCTACTTCCGCCGGTGGTCGCGCATGTGTTTGCTGATGTGACGATCTTTGCGATTCTTGTGTTGACGATTGGGGAGTGAGCAGCGAATAGGGAGAAGAGAAAGCGGGGCAGTTGGGGGCAGGGGGCGATCTTGTGGCGCGGGGTCGTATGGGGAGAGCGTGATGGCCGGGGATCGGTTGCTTCGGGGCTGCGACGTTGCGACGAGCGAGGATACGCTGGGGTTCGGGCCGCACGTGGAGGCGGTTCGGGACTTTCTGCTGGACGCGGATCTTCCGCTGACGATGTCGGTTGAGGCGGAGTGGGGGGGCGGCAAGACGTCTTTCATGCTTCAGCTCAAGGAGGCGCTGGCGGAGGCGGCGAAGGAGGGGGCCGAGGTCAGGACGGTCTGGTTCAACGCGTGGCGGCATGAGAAGGCGGACTCGCTTTGGGCGGCGTTCGCGCTGCAGTTCGGGGAGGAGCTGAGTCGTCAGACGAGCCGGTGGAAGCGGGCCGGGGTGGCGGTGCGGCTGGCGAGGGCCCGGTTTGATTGGCGGTTGGGGTGGTGGGCGGGGGTTCGGACGGTGGCGCATGTGTTGGTTTGGGCCATCGTGCTGATTGTCGCGGTGGTCGTGTTTCTCACGGGGGGTTCCCTGCCGGCGGAGTTTTGGGGCGGGTACCTGAAGCTGCATTGGCTCGTAGGGGCGGGGGCAGCGACGGCGGCTTGGCGGTTGTATGGGGCGGCTAGGAGCGCTCTGGGGAACCCGTTTCAGTACAACCTTGGCAAGTATCTGCGGAGGCCGGATTACGCGGGTCGGGTGGCGTTCGTGGAGGAGTTTCACAAGGACTTCGCTAGGGTGGTTCGGGCGTATCTCGGGGCGGGCAAGGGAGGGGACGGCGGCAGGGTGTTCGTGTTCGTGGACGACCTGGACCGGTGCGATGCGCCGAAGGCGGCGGAGTTGCTGCAGTCGCTGAACCTGATGATTCCGCTGGACAGCGGGGAGCAGGCGAAGCGCGTGGGGTACGTGCTGGGGATCGACAGGCCGAAGGTGGCGGCGGCGGTGACGGCGAAGTACAAGGACCTGCTGCCGTATCTGTCGGAGGGGCGGGGGGGCGAGAAGGGGGATGACGAGGATGATCGTGCTACGTTCGGTTACGCGTTCATCGAGAAGTTCGTTCAGATTCCGTTCTGGCTTCCGGTTCCGGGTGAGGAGGAGTTGATCGCGTCGCTGACGGGTGGGCAGGCGCGGCCCGTTGAGCAGAGGGCGGTGGGGGCGGCGTGGGGGTTTCGGACCGATCGGGGGGATCCGCAGTGGCGGCACTTCGTGGCGATGGCGGCGAGGTTCCTGGGTAGGAATCCGCGTCGGTGCAAGCAGTTTCGGAGCCTGCTGGTGCTTCGGGCTCGGGTGTGGTGCCGGATCGAGGAGACGCAGTATGAGCAGGGGGATCCGGAGGCGATCTGGCCGGGGCAGTTCGCCAAGCTGATTCTGATCAATCTGCTTCGTCCAACGGTGTATCGTGCGCTTCGGGAGGAGCCGGGGTTGTTGCTGGGGCT
>JAFGLZ010000045.1 GCA_016927755.1 Phycisphaerae bacterium | reverse complement strand
GGTTTCCTTGTCGTAGAGCAGCTCGATTCGGCGGCCGTTGAGGGCGGTCAGGCCCGTGACCTCGACGGCCATGTGGGGTCGGTCGTCCTCGTTGACGAGGATGATGAGCCAGTCGTCGCCGGCCTTGCGGACGGTTACGCGGACGCCGAGGAGGGCGCGGGTGTCGTAGGCCTCGATGACGCTCGCGCGGACGCCGTCGACGTCGGGCGCGACGAGGAAGGGTTGGAGGGCCGACAGCTCGCTGGTGAGGGCGTAGATCGACTCGCGGAAGGCCTGCGACTTGAGGTAGTGCGACCCCCAGTAGAGGATGCCTTTCGCACCTCGGGCGATGACGTCGTAGGCCATGAAGCGGGATTCGGCGAAGGTCGGGTAGGCGACCTCCTTGACGCCGTAGTAGTCGCCGAGCTCGCTCCAGGCGAAGGCCTGGAGGACCATCCAGACGGGCTTGCCGCGGCCCGCCTGCTTCCAGCGCTCGGTGGCGAGTCCGACGTTCGCGACGTTCCGGGCGTCCTTCTTGACGGGGTAGATGTCGCAGCCGGTGACGTCGACGACATCGAGGTATTGTCGGACGTAGATGACGTCGCTGCTGAGCGCCTCGTTGATCCAGAAGAGGCGGTTGTGCTTGTCGAGCTTTCGGACGAGGGCGATGCCTTCGTGCATCTTTGGCATGAGATCTTGGGCTCGCTTCTCCGCGTAGGCGACGGCCTCTGGGGTTTGTCGCCACCATTCGCCGGGGGTCTTGTGGACCTTCATCTTCTTGTGCAGCCCGCTGAAGGCGGTGAAGTTCCAGACGACCTCGTCGGGGCCTTCCCAGACGGCCAGGGCGGGGTGGTCCTGGACGGATTCAACGAGTTGGCGGAGCTTGTCGGTCGCGCCGGCCTGGATCGAGAGCGGCAGCACGCACTGCATGCCGACGGAGGCGGCTCGATCGAGGTCGGCGCGATTGCGGATGCGGACCAGGTTGACGCCGGACTCGGCCATGGCCTTCAGTCCGGCGTCGTCCTTGGGCAGCTCGTAGAAGCCGATCGGGAAGAGGCGTTTTCCGTCCTTGGTCAGGAGCCCGTCTTGTTCTGCTTGCACAGGGCGGCCGGGTAGGAGCGCGGCAATGCACGCGAAAGCGAGCAGGGCTGGATGGCGGCGAATCGGGGTTGTCATGACGGCCTCCTCATTCGGGTTTCTCGGTGGTTCCTGCCAAGACTACGGCAGATGGTGGTTCTTTCGATACTCCTGAATGCGCTTGCCTTCGAGGCGGGGCCACTTCCAGGCGGGCCAGGTGGGGCTTTCGTCGCGGACCTGGCGGTAGAGGCGGACGAGCACTTCGGACAACTGCCGCAGGCGCTGCGGGTCCGCGTGGGCGAGTTCAGTGGTTTCGCTGAGGTCGCAGCGGAGGTTGTAGAACTCGAGCCAGGCGAGGTCGGAGTCTTTCAGGGCGCGGGTCTGGTCGTCGACGATGTCGACGTTGACCTTGAAGGGGCTGCCAGTCAGGTCGGCGACGATCTTTCGATCGCCGAGGCGCATGGCGACCTTCGGCCTGCTCTGGGCCCAGTTGAACTGCCAGTAGAGCGGGGTGGCTCTTTGGATCGGACGGCCTTCGAAGACGGGCTGGAAGTCGGCGCCGTCGATGGCGCGATCGGCGGGGACGGGTACGCCGGCGACGGCGCAGAGCGTCGGCAGGACGTCGACGCCGCAGATGGGCTCGTCGCAGATTTGGCCCGGCTTGGCGTGGCCCGGCCAGCGGATGATGCCCGGCACGCGGATGCCGCCTTCGTAGAGGTGTCCTTTCTTGGCTCTCATCGGGCCTGAGGAGCCGTAGGGATGCCAGTTGGTGATGGCGGGTCCGTTGTCGCTGGTGAAGAGGACGAGGGTGTTTTCGCGGAGGTTCTGCGCGTCGAGGGTTTGCATCAGCCGGCCTACGGCGTGATCCATCTGCGTGACGCTTCCGTGATGGGCGGCTTGGCCGGGATTGTTGAGGGAGGCGTAGAGATCGGCGAACCGTTTGTCGGTAGCGATGGGCTCGTGGGGCTCATGGAAGCAGACGTATAGGAAGAATGGTTTGTCGGGGTCGCGGCCGCTCTTTAGCCAGTGGATCGCTTCGTCGGCGACGATCTGTGCGGAGTAGCCTTGGAGCGGGCCGACGGGTTTGCCGTTTCGGACGAAGTTGTCGGGGTTGTGGTGGCAGGGCAGGGCATTGTTCTGCGTGGAGAACCAATGGTCGAAGCCGTGGTCGCCGGGCTGAGGCTGGTCGGGGGAGTTGAATTTTCCGTTGAGGTGCCACTTGCCGACGTGGCAGGTGGCGTAACCGGCGCGGCGGAGGAGCGTGGCGATGGTGATTTCCTGGCGGCGGAGGTGCATGGGCGAGCCGTCGGGGATCCAGTTGTGGATTCCGACGCGATATGGGGTTCGGCCGGTCATGAGTCCGGCCCTGGCGGGTGAGCAGTTCGCGGCGGCGGCGTAGCAGTCGGTGAAGCGGACGCCTTCGGCGGCGAGGCGATCGATGTTGGGCGTCTTGATGACGGGGTGGCCGTAGCAGGCGAGGTCGCCGTAGCCGAGGTCGTCGGCCAGGAGGATGACGACGTTCGGTCGGGGGGTTGTGCTGGGGCGGCGGTCTGCTTCGCCGGCCATTGCGTGCAACGACAGGGAGGCCGCGAGCAGCGCCGCGGCGGAGGCGAACAGGGGAGAAGGATTGAGGACACCGGGATTCACGGGGTTACCTCCGGGCTGAGCGAAGAAGGCGTCATGAGCCGTTTCCGGCGTTGGGGCCGGTCCATGCTTTCGGCAGCGTGAGTCGCCAGACGTCGTTTTGAACGGGCCAGGCGTTTCCGGCGACGACCCACAGGCTGTCTTCATACACGTAGCATGTGACCTCGTGGCGCGGCGAGAACTGTTGCTTCGAGGTGAAGGGATGCCAGGTCTTGCCGTCGCCTGTGTACCAGACGTCGCCGAAATTGGTGCTGTTGACGTTGTCGTGGCCGCCGATGATCCATATCCGGTCGCGGTAGACGGCGGCGATGAACCACTGTCTGGGCTTCCATGGGGCATGTTCGATGACGCGCGTCCAGGCCTTTCCGTCGGGGGAGCACCAGACGTCGTTGTGCGTCGTGATGTCTTTGTAGCCCTTCTCCGGGGGCGTGTTGGGTTGGGGCGTTCTTCCGCCGATGAGCCAGAGCTTGTCGTGGAAGACGACCACGGCGGAGGCGGCGCGGGCGCCGTATGGGGCGTTTTCGGTGACGCAGGTCCAGCTCGCGCCGTCGGTGGTGTTCCAGACGTCGTGGCCGCTGCCGAGCTGCCAGATCTTGTCCTTGAAGACGACGGCCTCACCGTATCCGCGAGCGCCGAAGGGGGTCTTTTCGGCGATGCGCGACCACGTCCGGCCGTCGGTCGAGGACCAGACGCTCGCCTTGATGGCCCACATCTTGTCCTTGTAGACGACCATTTCGCTGTAGCCGTCGTAGGGGGTGCTTTCGCTGACGCGGGTCCAGGCGGCGCCGTCCTTGGAGGACCAGAGGTCTCGGGTCAGCTTGTTGCCGTGGTAGTAGCCGTTGCTGAGCCACATTCTGCCGGCGAAGACGAGGTCCTCGGCGGTATCGCGGGGGCTGAAGGCGGCTTTCGGCGTGACTTGGATCCAGGAGGCGGGTTCGGTGTTGGCGGGGGGCTGCTTTTCCGCACCCAATGCAGGCGCTATTGCCGGCGACGTGAGGGCCGTGGCGATGATGAGGGTCATGACGTACCGCATGATTGTGGGCCTCCGTTACCGCTGTAGAGCCGTAGTAGACCGGCGATGGCGACCTCGATCAAGTGAGGTGGGATGTGATATAAGGGCGTGCCGGCGCGGGGTGGACCCGCGCCGGCGATAGGGTTTGGAGATCTCTCGGCTCGTGTGTGACGACCAGGCAATCGAAGCGATCCCTGCCGGCGTGAAGTGGAGGCGCGTCTCTGCCGTTGTGGCGGTCTCGGCGGCGGTGTTGTGGGCGCTGTGGGGGGTGGGTCAGATCGCGCGCGATCGCTGGTGGGTGACGGGTTTGCTGTTCTACATTCCGTCGCCGGTGATGGTCGTGATCCTTGTCGCTTCGGGCGGTTCATTGTGGCGGATGCGCGGTCGCGCGGCGGGGGGAGTTCTGCTTGCGCTTGCGGTTGTGCCCGCGTGCTTCGTGGTCTTCGTGGAGAACCAATGGACGGCTCACTCGAGTCCGGCAGGTGACGGGCGGGTCGTCCGGGTCGTTCATTGGAACATCTTTCGCGGGCACGCGGGGTTTGATCGGATCGAGTCGGTCGTGCGTTCTCACCCGGCCGATCTGTACGTCCTCAGCGAGCTTCCGGACGATTTTGACGTGGATTCGCTGGCTCGGCGGATGGGTTTCGAGGAGCCGGCGCTTCATGCGAGCAACATGGCGCTTTTCGGCCGGGGACACCTGTCGGACGGCGGCTGGCTGCACAAGGATCGGGCACTCAAGGTGTATGCGGCGACGTGGCGATATGAGGGCGTGTGTCTGAAGGTGTTCGCGATCGACATGGCTTCGGCTTTGGAGGTGGCGAGGGATCCGCAGCTTCGGCGCGTTACGTCGCTGATGGCCGAGCATCGGCCTGACGTCGTGGTCGGCGACTTCAATGCTCCTCGTCGGTCGCGGGCGCTCTGTCCGCTGCCGAGTGGGTACACACACGCGTACGAGGCTGCGGGTCGGGGTTGGTCGTACACTTGGCCGATGCCGTGCCCGGTGTACGCGATCGATCAGTGCATTCTGGGGGATCGGGTGGCGGCTCGGCGTTATGAGCTCGTGAGCACGCTGTGCAGCGATCATCGCATGCAGGTGATTCATATCTCGACGAGGTAGGCTCCGACCTGGCTCTTGCGGGCGTTTGGGGGTCGAGGTGGGAAAATGTGCGCAGCTTTCGGGGCGCGCGGATGGGGATTGTCCGTGCAGGCCGGCGCGTTGGTCGATTGGGGACAGCGGGTCTTTGACGGTGGTGTCGGATAATATCGCTCCTGCTATTGTCTTGAGGACGTCGGCGTTGGAAGTGTCCGATTCGGCGGCGTACCGGCACGCAACGTGCTTTGAGTAGGGGCAACGGAGGGGGTGCCGACGGTCTGAGTCTGTTCCGCGCGGATGCGCATTCGGCATAAAGGCCGGCGGTAACCAGCCACGACGGGGGGACACCTATCGACAAGTGAAGCCCTTTAGCGTGTGAAACGACACGCATGGTTTGTGCGTCTCCTTGCGGCGTCGAGGCCGGGTTGGGGAGCTGGCGGGAATACCGCGCGCTCGTCGAGCCGGCCGCGGCGGCGACGCGGCGAGACGTCGGATCGGAGGAGTCAGCCAATGTCGGATGGGGGAGCGAAGAACGGATCGAGGACGCATCGCGAGCGACGATCGGGCAACCAGCCCGATTTGACACGTCGGGAGTTCATTCGCAGCGCCGGATTGGGGGCGGCGGGGGTCGCTTTGGGTTCGGGATTCGCGCAGGGTCAACGAGGCTCGCGCGGTCCGATGCGGCTGGGCGAGACGGCGGGCGAGACCGCGGCGTCGCAGCCGCCGAACGTCCTATTCCTCATGGTCGACCAGATGCGGCCGCCGGTGTGGTATTCGCACAGGGACCCGCGGTTGCCGGCGTTTGATCGGCTCGTGCGCGAAGGTGTGTCGTTCAGCAACACGATGACGTCCGCCGTGCCGTGCACGCCGAGCCGGGCGTGCATTTTCACGGGGCTGCACCTGCCTCAACACGGCCTGGAGAGCAACACGGGTCCGCTGACGTTCGGGAGCGGAGCGCCCAGTCTGGATCCGTCGATTCCCACGCTGGGGCACTACTTCCAGAGGGCGGGGTATCGGACGCCCTACTTCGGCAAGTGGCACCTCACGCGGCCGGAGGACTGTGAGGGCGTCGGACTGAGCCATTACGGCTTCGAGGAGTGGATGCCGCCGGACCCGCAGGGCATTCCTGGGGAGGGGGCGGCGGAGGACGTGCTGATCGTCGACCAGGCGATCGACTGGTTAAGCGCCAATCACAACAAGGGCCCGTGGCTGTTGACGGTGTCGCTCGTGAATCCGCACGACGTGATGTACTACCGGCGGTGCGCGGTTCCGCGTCCGCCGAACGTGCCGAACATCTGCGACGAGCTGCCCGCAAACTGGGACGACGACCTGAGCGGCAAGCCGGGGGCGCAGAAGCAGTATCAGAAGGCGTACGGGGCCCTCTTTGGCATGCTACCGAACGTCCCGGAGGACTGGTGGCATCAGTACATCGATTATTACTACTACGTGAACGCGCTCGCCGACGCGGAGATGGGCCGGCTGCTGGACACGTTGGACGCGCTCGGGTTGTCGGACGACACGCTGGTCGTCTTCGTCTCCGACCACGGTGAGATGGCCGGCAGTCACAGGCTGCAGGCCAAGGGCCCGTTCGTCTATCAGGAAAACAACCAGATTCCGCTGATCATGCGGTGGCCGGGTCGGTTTCAGGCTCGGGGCGAGACGGCGGCGCTGACGCAGACGGTGGATCTGTTGCCGACGCTGCTGGAGATCGCGGGGATCGAGCCGATCAGCGATTACTTGCCGGGCAGGAGCATGGTGCCGGTGATCAACCCGCCTCGGTTGGCGGAGGTGAACGAGTACGTGCTGATGGCGTACGGCATGTCGCTGAACATGGTGATGGAGGACATGGCCAGCACGGCCGGTCTGCCCGTGCCTGAGATCGAGCCGCCGCTTGCGCCCGGGAAGATCCGCGCGATCTTCGACGGTCGCTACAAGTACGCCCGTTACTTCGAGGAGGGGCTCGATGAGGAGGAGTACGAGCTGTACGACCTCGAGAACGATCCGCTGGAGATGGTGAACCTTCACGGGGACCTCGGCTATCGGCGGGTCGAGCGGCGGATGTCGGATGCGCTTCGCGACGCCGAGGCGAGCGACATGGCGGCGATCGATCCGGCCAGCTACCAGATGTAAGCACGCTCCGGGTGGGATGAGGAGTAGCCTCCGGAGCACGGGGCGGACCGCGCCGGTCCGCCCCCCTTTTTCTGCGCGGTTGGATGCCTTAGCATGCCAGCGGTTGCGGCATCGTTTACGGTGGGACTGGGGCGGACGCTTCGAGGTACGATCCATGAGGCAGGGCATTTTGCTTGGCGAGCTGATGAAGACGATGTCGTTGCGCGAGTCGGTTCTCGCGGTCAAGGAGATCGGGTATTCGTGCGTTGAGCTGCCTGCTTACGACGTGCCGGGGGAGGGGGAGCTTTATGAGGCGTCATCGGCGCGGGCGGTTTGCGATTGGATTCGCGATCAAGGGATCGAGCCGACGTCGCTTCAGTGCCATTATCATCGCGGGTTCGGATCGGATGGGGCGGATGCTTGCGTTCGGCAGGCGATCCACATGCTCGACGTCGCGGAGGCGTGCGGGGTGGGGGTGGTCAACACGGTCAGCGGGATTCTGACGAGCTACGACAGCGAGCAGTGGGATCGGCCGTTCGACGAGGAGGAGGCGCCGGCAACGGACGATTGGCGGCGGCTGATCGAGTCGTACCATCGGGTGCTGGATGCGGCGGCGGGTCGGGCGGTTCGCGTGGCGATCGAGCCGGTGTTCGTGTACATGGTGGCCAACACGGCGACGATGCGTCGGTTCGTGGCGGACCTCGGCCGGGACGACTTGGCGGTGAACTACGACCCGAGCCACTTTCCGTATCATGACGAGGACGGCGTCGGCTTCATCCGGGAGTTCGGCGATCGGATCGTGCACGCGCACGTCAAGGACGGCAAGGTGACGCCGGCGGATGAGGCGGCGATCGCCGATCGGCGGGCGTGGCGGATCCGGGGGGGCAGGCAATTCTGCTTCGCCCCGCCCGGTGAGGGGGCGTTGGACTGGGCGGGGATATTGGGGGCGCTTCGGGACGTGGGCTACGACGGTCC
>JAFGLZ010000044.1 GCA_016927755.1 Phycisphaerae bacterium | reverse complement strand
TACTCACTGCCCGCCTGCACCGTGCCGAAGTCCAACGACGAGATCGTCGTGCCTGTCGGCGAACCCGTCACCACCGGCGCCGGTTCCACGCCCTCGGCCACGAACGTCGCGGGTAGCACGCTCTGGAGCGGGTCGGGGTCGTTGTTGTGGATCTCCAGCCAGCCATCCAGCGCGCCGCCCGCGGTCACGCGAAGGGTGATCGGCAGCAGCGCCGTCATCCCCTGGTGTAGCGTCACGCCCGTTGGCAGCAAGAGCTCGGCGTTCGGCGGCAACGGAGTCGTGATTCCGCCGAGGATCTCGTCGATGGTCAGGATGCCCGTGCCGGTGTTCGTGATCTCCAGGTACGCCGTCGCGTAGTAGCTCTCGTCGTGATCCACGTCGACCCAGACGTCGCCGAAGTCCAGCGGCAGCGACGTGGCCAGATGGATGTCCGGATCGCCCGCCTCCAGACCGGAGTACACGATCGTCCCGTAGCCCTGCCCGATCTGCCACGCGACCAGGTTGCCCCACACGTCGGGGTTCACTTCGTCGCTGTCGCTAAACGTGAGCTGGAACGTCCTGCCGGCCACGTCAACCCCGGAGACCGATCCGCCGCCGTCCGGCGGAACGAAGTAGCCGAACACGTCGTAGTTGCCGTTGCGGTTGTCCGACCAGAGCAGCAGTCTCCCGCTGATGGCCACCTCGTCGGAGATGTCGCTTTGCAGCACGAGCAGCGTGCTGGCGCTCTGGTCTTTCTCGTACAGCACCACGCGACTGCCGCCGAAGTGCTCTACCCAGACCGCCAGGTCTCCGCTGACGTGTGGGATGCGCGGACCGTCCACGGCCCCGACGCTCAATTCCATCACGTCGTTCGTGCCAAGGTCCATACCGTAGACCGTGTACCCGCTCGTCGACGAGCCGCGCCGCCAGACGACCCAGTCACCGCTCACGTCCGCGTAATCGTCCACCTGACGCCCGCTGGGGTTGACGTCCACGATATGCGTCTGGTCGGCCACCGGAAGGCTCTGGTTGATGCTCCCGTCAGCCCGGACGTTCAAGTCCACCACGAAGATGTCGCGATCGCTGCCCGAAGACGCCGAGAACACCACGCGAGTCCCCGAGATGCTCGGATTCTGGGCGTTCGATAGACCCGCCGCGCCGCTCAAGTTGATCGTGATCCCCGTCATCCGGTCGTAGACGCGGACCTCGCCGCCCAGGGCGTAGACCGTGAATCGACCGTCGGAGCGGGCCCGACCGGCGCCGCTGTCGCTGATGCTCGTCAGAGTCCCACCCTGGTCCTCCTCGTACAGGCGAACGTTCCCCGACGTCGTGCTGTACGCCGCCGTCCCGAGCGCCACCGACGGGTTCGCGCCGAAGCCGATCTCCACCGGGTCCGAGACGCTCGGCGTGTTGCCGATCAACTGAACCAGAATCGGCTCGGCCTCCTCGAAGCTCGAAGCGCTTCCGCACGCGTCGTGGTACACCGTCAGATACCCGACCGCGCCTTGCTGGTTCGCGCTATCCCCTTCGAACAGAACCTCGACCTCGGCGCTCTGTCCCGCCGCGATCGTCAGGTTCCGATCGCCCACGATCCGGAAGCCCTCGCCCACCCCGTGCAGGCTCAGCCGGACGTTCAGCGCGGCGGTGCCATCGTTGCTGATCGTCACCGTCCGCGTCGTGGTCTGGCCGACCGTCGCCAGCCCGAACGGTACCGCCAGGTCGTCCGCCGTTCCCGCATCCTCGCTGACGCTGATCTGGGCGCCGCTGTAGGCCGAGCCCGTCAGCGACATCGTATACCAGTTGTTGCCCAGAGGGTTGACCAGGGGATCGTTGTTGGCGATGTAGAGCGTCCCCTCGTGCAGACCGGCCTGCGTCGCGTTGAAATGAACCCGAATGATCTTGCTGTGATTTGCCTCGATGACGATCGAACCCGATAGGGTGTTGTTGTTAATGTCCGTCACCGTGAACGCGTCGGAGCCGAACACCCACGTGCCGTCCGCCGCGGCCGCCCAGACCGTTAGCTCGGTGTTCCCGGTGTTCTTCAGCACCACCGTCTGGTACGTCGATTGGCCCGTCAAACGCGTCCCGAAGCTCAGCCGATTGTCGTTCGGCGTGCCGCTCGTCTCCGTGACTTCCAGTTCCGGCAGCTTGTATTCAGGCGCCCACTGCCGGACGTGGATCAGGCTCTGCTCCGCGTAGTTCCACGCCACCACCGGCTGGGCGTCGAACAGCCCCTCACCGCTGCCCCGCACGCCCACGCTGGAGATGAAGCCGGGCGACCACGCCCACCCACCACCCATCGCGTTCAGCCCGAGATCCTCGCCTGACGGGAGCGTGCTGCCCGCTACGTCCTGCGAGTTGATCTGCTCCCACGCAAGCCCGTTGTATCGCCAGGCGTGGATCGTACTCGTCCCGGACACGTGGCCGTCCGCCCGGTAGCCCAGTCTCGAACCGTTCGTTTCGCTGTCACCCGGCAGCGGCGTCCGGTAGTCGTTATAGATGAAGTCCGGCCCCCAGGCACACGGCGTGGTCACCCCGCCCTCAATGTTGCCATTGAGGTAAAGACCGCCTGTCTCATCTTGCTCCGAGATCGCGTACCATGCGGACGGCTTCCCGTACCCCGCAAGGTTCCGCCACCATACGAACTCGAAGTCCATGTGACGGGAACCGTACATGATCCGAGGGTTGAAGTAGCTGGCCACCAAATCGCTCGACGCGCCGAACGACGTCGATCCGTCGCCCTCCCGGCCGTAGTCGCCGTTGAAGTAGCTCCGAAGCCCGAGGTCCACGTTGTACCACGCGTACACCTTCTCCCGGTACGCGTGCTGCGACCACGTCCCGCTGCCAAGGTCCAGCTTCCACTGTTTCAACGTGCTCGTCGTGAACCCCGCCCCGTCCAACTCGAGGCTCGTGTAGGTCAGGTACGGCTCGTACCCCGTCGCCGACGCCATTTCCGGCAGGACGTACGCGTACCCGGAAGGCGGGGTGAAGTCTCCCGTCTGGGTCCAGCCGGAGCCGTTGTACCGGGCGGTCACGATCGACGAGCTGGTCAGCTCCTGGAACGCGTCCTCGGCCACGAAGGCGTCCACGATGTACTTCACCTCGACCGTGTAGTCGCCCTTGCCCTCGACCCAGAAGACCTCGAAGCGAACGACCAGCTCATTCGTGTCCGCATCGATCTCCGACTGGACCTCCAGCCAGTACTCCTTCTTGTGCTCGCCGTTTGCCGTCACATCCTTCTCGTCCGGGGCCCCGTTGCCGTCGTCATGGAAATACCGGAGCCTTGCGTCGAGGTCCCCCGTCCGCGACGTAAGCATGATGTCCACCCACCCGCCGTCCGGATAGTAATGCTCGTCGAAGTAGGGTAGCCGGACCTCGTAGAAATCGCTGGTCTCTGCCGTCTCCCCGTCCTCGCCGATCAGCGAGCCGTGGATTACCGACCAGGCCGACGGCGGCGGCATGACGTTCCGCTTTGCGTAGTCATCGTTGTCGTCGTAGAAGTACTCTTCCTCGAACTCCTCCGCCGCCGGCATCTCCTCCAGCGGCGTGACCTTCAACGAGTACGTCCCTTCCCCGCCGAAGACCCGAAGTAGTAGTTCCCCGTCTTCGCTTGCACAGAGCGTCAACGTCCCCGACGGTGCGATCGGTAGCGGCGCAGGGGAGGAGGCCTCGGGGTCCCACGCCGCCACCAGGAAGTCCACCTCCACCGTGTAGATCCCGTACGGCGTCAGGCCCTTGATGCGGTAGAAGTCTTGGTCGCCGGCTCCCTCGGGCAGTTCTCCGTCGATCTGAAGGTGCGGCGACGTGAATGGTTCCGCGGCGCCCGCCGTGTCGTTGTAGGCGCCGCTCTCCGCGAACGTCTCGGGCGGATTCGCCGGCCGGATCTCGATCACATAGTCGCCGTACTCATGCTCCGTTAATCCGTCGAATTCGATATCATACGCCCCGCTGACGGCGAAGTAGATGCAACCCGAACTCGCGACCTCGACCGTCAACACGTCGTCCGAGTAGTTCGTGATCGTCCCCATCGGCCATGACACCTCGCCGAGGTACGCATCCCAGTCGGGAGTCTCGATGATCTCGATCTCGTACTCGACGGCTTCCCCGCTTACGTATGGCAGGTTCGGAACCTCGAAGTAATCCACGTCCATGCCGCTGTCGAGGGATCCGGTTACGCGGACGTAGCCCGGCGTGACCGTATCCTTCTGACCGAAGGAGTCGTTGCGATCTACTCCTTCATCTTCCGTGTACTCGCCGGGCCCCAGCGACTCATACGTCGGACTCACCTCCACGACGTACCCGCCTGTGTCGCCCTCCTCGCCCTGGATCGAGAAGTACGCCCGACCCGAGGCGTCCGCGCGAAGCGCGAAATCCTGCAGGTTCACCGGCAGCTCGTACTCCTCTTCCGCCGTGAGCGCGGCCACCTCGGTCCCGTACTGATCGTACCCCTTCAGCGTCGGCCTCAATTCCCCCGTCACGCCCGTTACCGACACCAGAACCAGCGCCCCCGGCGGCAACCCTCGGACCTGATAGAAGTCCTTGTCCTGCTTGTTCACCCACTTGTGGTGCGTCGTGTCCCACACCGCGTGGATGTCACGAATCTCCCCGCTGATGCTCGTGTGAATCTCCGTCGCGGCCACCACCTGTGCATCGGCGAACGTGTCGTTCTCGTCGTTCATCGGCTCGTCGTAGTCGTATGCCTCGGGCAGCACCATCCGCCACTGCGGAAGCTCGCCGTCATCGTCGGCCCAGAACGGCCGGTTGTTCGGATTGTTGCTGAGATAGGGATTCCAGGCCCCGAGCACGCCCAGATCCTGTAGCGTCCGGAGCGTCCACGTCTGCTGCTCCCACGCCAGAACCGGACGCTGATCCGACCCAAGCGCGAGCTGTGGGTGCGCGTAGCTCTCGCCCGTGCCGCTCGGAGCCGGAAGACCGCTCGTACGGGTCCGCCACACGCCGTATGCCGTGCTGTACTCCCAAACCTGCACGTTGCTCAGAAGCAGACCCTCATCGCTGATCCCGGCCGTCGCGAACGCCAGCCAGACGTGACCGTCCGGCGTCAGCAGCAGCGACGGATCGAAGTTGAATCCCGCGTTCCAGGACATCCCAACGAACGGGTTGATCCCCCCGCCGAACTCGACCCACGCCCCTGCTGTGTTGTCCCACTTCAGAGCGCAGATGTCGCTCCGACCGTGCGACGAGTTGTACGGCTCGCGCCCGCCGTCCAGAACGTCCTCGATGTGCGCCAGCGTGTCCTTTACCGAGTCGTCCTGCTCCCCCGTCGGATCCGTGAGCCGCCACGCCAGGTACGCCGTGTTATCGGGCGCGGCGATGATCTCGATCTGATCGATCAGCCACCCGTTCCAGACCGTCCCCGGCACGGGCGTCCCGTCCGGCATCTGCCCGTCGGGCGTCACGTAGGCGTAACCGCCCGTGCTCCCCAACAGCTCTCCCCATTGGCCACTGCTCTCGTTGTAGCTCCAGGCCGTGATCGTGCTGTGTTCGTACGTCGACGCGTCGCCCGGGTTCGTCGTGTTAATGTAGTCCAGATACGCCAGCATCGGCCGCCCGCTGCCGCCCGACCCGACGCTCGGGTCCGACGCGATCACCACCTCGTCCCACCGGTAGGCGTGGTTGTCCACCTCCGCGTCGGACAGCGTGGCCACCAGCAGATCTTGTCCGAAGTCGTCCCACCCACCCGTCTCGTCGTCGTAGTACCTCACGCGAACGTAGATGTCCCGCTCGACGCGCTCCGCGTACGCAACGAGAATCCTTCCGTCGCCCGCGGTGGCCAGGACCGGGTCGCTGTTCCAGCGGACGTCGTTGTCGATGCCGCCGAAATCGCCGCTCCCCTCACCGTAGTTGACCCAGGCCTGTTTGCCGGAATCCCATCGCAGCGCATAGACCTCACAGTCCCCGGACTCCCACGGATAGCTGCCGTAGTCATACGGACCGCCCCGCCACCCCGCCGGGCCGGCCGTCTCCCAGGTGTCGCCGTCCCACATGTTTTCGCCGAACAAGAGCAGCGGCGACCCGTCAGGCAGCTCGACGATCCCCGTCCCTCGCGCCTGCGTCACGGAGTAGCTCGCCGCGATGCCGTCCGGCTCGGGACCGACCCACGACCACTCCACCCCGCTTGACCCCGCCTCCGCGTCCAGCGCCCACGCGTACCAGTTCGACGCTTCCACCCCCGAGCTCGAATTGACAACGTATACCTGCGAGTAGGGGGCCGTCGTGTCGATCACGTAGTCTTCCGGCGCCACCTGCAGCCGGGTCAGGCCGATCAGCGGAAGACCGTCTTGGCCGATGATCAGCGACATGTCTCGCTGCCGACCGCGCCCTACGATCCCGTCGCCGCTGGCGGAGCCCGGAGTGATCTCGGCCCACGAGCCCGTCTCGGGCGTCGGATCCACGAGCTGCTTGACGTACACCGCCGCGTAGTCCGGATCGTCCAGGTTGTCGTGATCGCGCCACGCCACCATCACGATGTCTTCGTTCGGATCGTTCGGGTCCTGCCGGATCTGGATCAGCGGGTCGATTGAGTTCCCCGTCGTGTTGCTCAGGCCGCTCGCAGGGGGGTAGTCGTTCGGATCGCTCGCCGAGTCTCCGCCGATCTTCTCCCACTTGCCCGTCACCTGGTTCCACCGACGCGCGTAGATCTCCGCCGCCTGCGACGGATTGATCGCGCTCGACCACACTACGATCGGCGCATTGTCGCCCCCGATGGCGATGTCGACCGCTTGCGGTGAGCCTGGCCAACCCGCCGACGCCAGATCGTCCTTGCTTACCCCGCCGCCCCCGTGCAGGAAGTCCGTCCCGCTGGTCAGTTCCACCCACCGGTCCAGCTCCTCCACGTACTTCTTCGCCACGACGTCCATGTCCACCGCGCCGGCGTACGTGTCTTGCGCCGCGTACGCCATCACCGGCGCGTCGTCGATCCCCACCGCGATCGCCGGGATGCCGTTCACCACCCCGTCGCTGCTGACGCCGCCCCCGACGTCGGAGTTCGCCAGGCCCTCCCACTGACGCTGACCGGTCGTCGGATCGAATGCGTACCGCGACATGAACACTTCGCTGGACGAGTCATACCCGCGCAGCCAGCTCACGTAGATGTTGCCCTGCGAGTCGACCGCCACGTCCGGGTTCCGGGCGTTGTTCGAATGGGGGATCACCACCTCGGTCGGACCGTTCGTCAGAAGCTGCCACGCAAGCCCGTCGAACATCCGGACCTGAATGCCTTGCTGGATCTCGTAGGCCACCACCGAATTCCCGTCCGGTGTCAGCGCCGTGACCAGTTCTTCGGCGTACCTCCCTACGCCCGTGTAAGTGATCCCGCCCCCGCTCGCGCCGCGGAACCCCAGCTCCTGCCAGACACCGGAGACGTCAAGCAAACGCCTTGGCTCGAGTGGTTCGATGGACAGACGGGTGCGGCGGCTCGCCGCCCTCTTGCGAATGGACATCGGGATGCCCTCCCCGTGGGCGCGTCCCTGCCCCCTCGTCGGCTCCGTCCTGGCTGGATTGTCGCAACATCGGACCTGGCGTCAGGTAAGCAGCCTTTTCCCTCGCCCCGCAACCGGCCCTATGGATGGTTCAAACTCTATGTATCTCAGAGATGCCTTTCCAAGTCAAGAGGCTACCCAAGTTTCTGGTATCACAGGGGTTCCCGATGAAGTCCGGGCATGCCCCAACCGCCCCCCACTCCCGGATTCGTCTCGGCCAAATGAGTTCTCCCGGCCCCCGGCAGGGGCTACGTGAAGGCAATCCATGAGCCCGGCAAGTACGAACTCAGATCCCTCCCCAGGTACTGACTTCAAGGTCGAACCTGTCGCGGAAAGGGCTAAGGCCATCCATCCCTTCCGCCTTTCTCGGTCTGGTCATCGCGAT
Organism: Phycisphaerae bacterium; assembly: GCA_016927755.1. Taxonomy (GTDB): domain Bacteria; phylum Planctomycetota; class Phycisphaerae; order UBA1845; family JAFGLZ01; genus JAFGLZ01. The sequence continues at coordinate 6,258 of JAFGLZ010000044.1, read as the reverse complement.
TCCACAAGAAACAGGGCACGCACGGCATCTGCCGCGCGTGCCCTTGAGCGACTTGGCATTCGATGGTTGCGGAACTCAGTACCAGCGAGGTGGCGCGCCACCGCTGGAACTGTTGGTATAGCCTCGCTGGGCGTAAAGAATCCACCCGATGTAGGCCGACAGCGCGTTCAATTCTCGATAACCGGCAGCGCCCTTGCCCTCGCCCCGTCTTTCGCCGTTGTTGTCATTGCGCTGATACCCTGACCCGATCGCGAACGTGGGCCACGGGTCGCGGAACAGCTCCGCGTGGGAGTCGTAGAAGAACACGCCCCCGCGCTTCCAGAGGAACGGGGGGGGGGCGCCCGGCTGGCGGTCTATGTCGAAATCGTGGAACACCGCCGTCACCGGTTGGCCGTGAGACACGGCGACGACGTTGTCAGGGCTGAACACGCAGTCATTCCCGTTGTACGCGCCGCCGTAGATCCTGTTCGTTGCGACGTGCCGGTTCCACTGCTCGTCGATGATCATCGGTAGGTTGCCGGGACTGTGCACGCGACTGATCTTGAGAATCACGCCGTTCTCGGTACTGCCCCAGTCCGTCGTGGTGGCTTCGCCTTGCTGGACCAACTCGAGGTTGCTCGTCCAATACCGCGCGAACCAGGGCCGGGTATAGTTCCACACATTCTGGCCCTTCGACGGATCGGTAGCCCGCTCGAACTCCGGACAGCGATAGAGATTCTCGAAACGCGTGTACGAAAAGATCGTGCCGGACCGCGGAACCGGCGGCGCCTCGGGAGCCGTGCTATACCAGGCGTCCTCCGACGTCATGGCGACCTTCTCCGAGAACTGCTTGGCGCTGTCGTACAGTGCCGCCGGGGTGTTCCCGCTGGCCATCGAATACCAATCGGCCAGCCAGTTCTCCTTCGGATTGACGTGGTCTTCGTGAACCGTCGCAATGAACGGCAGTCCCTCGTCGTAATCGTCCTGGTACATCATGAACGCCTTGCCGAACTGCCCGATCCGACTCAGGCATAGCGTCGTCCGCGCCTGCTCACGAGCCTTGCTCAGCGACGGCAGCAGGATCGAGATGAGCAGGGCGATGATCGCCACCACCACGAGCAACTCGATGAGTGTGAAGCCCCACCGAGAATCCCTCTCAGGTTGCCTCTGACTGGGCATGAGACTCTTCCTCCCGATAGCTAGCGATTGCGCCCCACCTAACCGTTCACGCCGCCTCCCGCACGGGGCCTCCCCAGACGCCGGAAGGCGACGTTCACCTCTTGACTGACTCGTCTACAACACGCGCGCCTTGGCGCGCGACCCCGCAAATCCACGGAATGGCCCGGCCCGCTACGTCAATCGACGGATCACCACGCCCAGCCCCAACGCCAAGAGCGACATCGCCATGAAGGGCGGAGCGCCGGTCCCGCACTTGAACGCTGCCTCCACGGACTTGTCCACGTCCATCGTCAGGTACAGGACCGTATTCGAGTCGGGCGTGGCATGATTGGCGTCGCCGGGGTAGTTCGGGTCGAAGATCAGCCACCGGTTGAACGACTTGCCCTCGATCGGCTCGGCCACAAGCACGACCTCCGTCCCCTGCGTATAGCGCCGCTGGTGGCTCCAATCGTTCGGGTCATCGTTCGGATCGTTGCGCAGATCCGGGTTGATCGTGACCGTGCCATAGTTGGTGTTGACGACGTTCAGGTCCAGCGCGCAAGAGACGTTTGTAAACGTCCCCCAACGGACCTCGATCTCGTCGAACTTGGCGTCGGAGTCGAGGCTCCCGCCGGCCTCGTCGCTCGCCAACGTCCCGATCGCGCAGATGCCCGAACCCCAGTACCCGTGCTTGTTGGGGTCCCACGTTGCCAGGATGTTGTCGTCGCGCTCCCACACCCCGTCCCAATCGAACTTGCCCCCATTCCAAGCCGACGCCTTGATCCGAGTGTGATTCGGGTCCCCGTCGCCGTCGATCTGGCAGACCATCCAGAATCCCGTGCCCTCGTTGATGTCGCTGCGTACAATCGGTGTCTTGCCGCTCCAACTGGCCCCCTCGAGCCAGGCCGCCGTGAAATTCTCGTCGTCGCACTCAAAATCGGCGGCATACGCCCCCCAGGAGATCGGGTCCGCATGGACCATGAGGAATACTTCCCCGTAGTTGGGATCGTAGACCTTCATCCTCCCGACGATGTAGTGAGGCGCGGAGTCGTCGTAGAACGTCGTGCTCGTGTTCGGGTCGAGGTCACCGTCGTTGACGGTGGCGTACATGACACAGTACGGCAGGAAGTCGAGTTCCGCGTAGAGTCGCAGCCAGCCGTCGTCCGCCTCGGCGTCGAAGTTCCGCCCGATCAGCCCGTACAGCAGCCAGTGAGGATTGTCGATGTCCCACAGGTTTGGGTCGTACGGCGGCGTGTTCCACAACGGCCAGTACCCTTGCGAAGCAGAAAACGGCTCGTCATTGGGGTCCTGCCAGTAGTGATGGTCGGAGAAGTCGTCATAGTAGTCCCCCAACACGACCCCCGGCATGACTGCCATAACCACGACAGCAAGCATTGCGTACCTGAGCATTCTTCTTCCTCCAGACTGAATGACCTTCCCCTGGCGCCACGGTGCGCGTCGCCAGGCCCCTTGACCGATTTGTCCTGATTGCATCAGCCGCTCGGACGCTACCCGTCCTGGCCGGCGATTTGAGCTGAATTGTGATAGGCCTGAGTTCCCGCCTGCCGCTGTATCAGGCACGATCCCGTGAGCCATTCATCGAGCGTTGCGTCAAGCCGTGACACAGAAGAGGGCAGAATCGAGAAGTACTGTCAACGCTCCTGGCACACCCACCAATAGGGAACCCACTCAAAAAAAAGGCGGAGAAACCAGAATCTAGGAATACCGAATGGTTCGACCACCTAGTATAATGGTACGTGTGGCGGGGTCCCCCGTCAAGTGTCATCTTCGCTTTGCCGACGGTTTTCGTCAGCTTCGCCAAACCGGGTTGGCAAGCCGAAATCCCTTGGGCAGCACCCATGCTCAGATTCCATGGGGGCCATCGCTCTTGGGCAGGGCTTGCTAGAGAGGACGTGACGTGCCGAGACCGAGATTCGGGAACCTGGACGAGACGAAACGCCAAGCTCTCTTGGAGGCCGCGCAAGCCGAATTCGCCGCCTACGGGTTTGAGGCCTCCTCATACAACCGAATCATCGCCAACAGTGGCCTGAGCAAGGGATCTTTCTACTACTACTTCGACGGCAAGGAAGACCTCTATGTCGAGGTGGTCAAGGAGGCCGTCGCTTGCTTCTCCGAGGCCGTCGGCGATCCCGGCGACGCCGCGAATCCCGACGAGTTCTGGGGGCAGATCGATCACCTCTATCGCCGATACCTCCGGTTCGGCCTCGACAACCCCAACCTCGTCGGAGTCCTGCAGAGCATCGCGGCGATCAGGCCGGGGGCCATCCAGGCCGATCTCAGAGAGAAGCTCCTCATCAAGGACACCGACTGGTACAAACGACTGATCCTCCGCGGACAGCAGCTTGGCGCGGTCCGCGACGACCTGCCCACCGATCTCCTCTACGCCATCATCGCTGGGCTGTCCGAGGCCAAGGATCGATGGTTCTTCAGGGAATGGTCCGAGGCCGGCAGCATCGACGTCGAGCAGTGCGCCCGGCTCATGGTCCACCTCTTCCGTCGAATCCTGCTTCCGGGACAGGCCCTGGGCGCCGCCGACTTCTCCGTAAACCTCGATTTCCTCTCTAAGGTATTCGACTGACCCGCCCGAACGGATGAACCAAGCCCCCCCGGCGATCACCTGCGGTGTGCCGACCTCCCGCCTCGTTCCGAGCCAAGCTGGTTACTGTTATAATCCTGAAGTTTCGGACCGTATGACTTGGCCCGGACCGGCCGACCCTCTGGCCCGGCGCCGCCGGACCTGTTGCCAGGTCCTTACAGCCAGGCAAGCCGGCGAGGAGACAGTGTTGGTCAAGCTTCTTTCGGGGAACGAGGCAATCGCTCGCGGGGCCTATGAGGCCGGCGTCACCGTCGCCACCGGCTATCCCGGCACGCCCTCCACCGAGATCCTGGAGGCCGTCGAGGCCTTCAAGCAGGACGTCTACTGCGAGTGGTCACCCAACGAGAAGGTCGCCTTCGAAGTCGCCGCCGGCGCGTCGCTTGCCGGCGCTCGAACCGTCGTCACCATGAAGTGCGTCGGCCTCAACGTCGCCGCCGACCCCCTCATGACGCTCAGCTACATCGGCGTGGAGGGCGGCTTTGTCGCCTGCGTCGCCGACGATCCCGGAATGCACTCCTCACAGACCGAGCAGGACACGCGACACTACGCCCGACTCGCCAAGATTCCCGTCTTCGAGCCCTCCGATTCCCAGGAGGCCAAGGACTTCGTCTCGCTGGCGATGCAGGTCTCGGAGGCTTATCGAACACCCGTCATCCTCCGCTCGACCACGCGCGTTAGCCACTCGCGGAGCGAGGTCACCCTCGGGGCCCGCCGACCGTCGCCTCGAACGATCGGCTTCGAAAAGAATCCCCCTCGCCACGTGCCCATTCCCATCTGGGGTCGCGTCATGCGCAAAGGCGTCGAGAAGCGGCTCGGCGACTTGGCCGACGAGGCCGTGCGATCCCCCGCCAACCGGATAGAGTGGCGCGACCGATCACTCGGCATCATCACCTCGTCCATCGCTTACCAGTACGTCCGTGAGGTCTGGCCTCAGGCCTCCGTGCTCAAGCTGGGGTTCGCCTTTCCGTTCCCCGACGACCTGATCCGCGCCTTCGCCGAGGGCATCCAGCGTGTGCTGATCGTCGAAGAGCTCGACGATTTCCTCGAAGAGCACGTCCTGGCGATGGGCATCGCCTGCCAGGGACGACAGTTCGTCCCCAAGGTCGGCGAGCTCTCGCCCACGGCCCTGCTCTCGGCCCAGGCCAAGATGGAAGGCAAGACGCCTCCGAGGTCAGGCCCCCTGGAGGTCGCCGCCGATCTGCCCAATCGCCCGCCCGTTTTGTGCCCCGGCTGTCCGCACCGTGGCATCTTCGCCGCCCTCGGCAAGCACGACGTCGTCATTACCGGCGACATCGGCTGCTATAGCCTTGGCGTCTTCAAGCCGCTAGACCGAATGGACGTCATCCTTTGCATGGGCGGCGGCGTCTCGATGGCCCAGGGCTTCGAAAAGGCCGGCGAGCCCAAGAAGGTCGTCGGCATCGTCGGAGACTCCACCTTCTTCCACTCCGGCATCACCGGCCTTTTGGACATCGCGTACAACAAGGGCACCGCCACCATCATCGTCGTCGACAACAGAACCACCGCCATGACCGGGCACCAGGACCACCCGGGAACCGGACGAACGCTGATGGGCGAGCAAACCTTCGCCGCTTCGATCGCCGACATCGGGCGGGCCTGCGGCTTCAAGCGAGTCCGCCAGGTCGACCCATACGACCTGCGGGAAACCCAGCGCGTCTTGACCGAGGAGATCGAGGCGAACGAACCGTCGCTCATCGTCTCCGTGGCCCCCTGTCCGCTCCAGGAACGAAAGCCCCTCGGCCCCAAACGCGCGATCGACACGGACGCCTGTAAGAGCTGCGGCCTGTGCCTGAAGCTGGGCTGTCCCGCCATGGAGGCCACCGGCGATGCGCAACGGGTCAACGAGTATCTCTGCGCGGGCTGCGGGCTGTGTGAGCAGATCTGCCCGCTGAACGCGATCGTCAGTCAGGAAGCCTAGATGACCTCGAATACGACAACCAGTGTGGTCCTGGCAGGAGTAGGGGGGCAGGGCACCCTCCTGGCCAGCGACATCGTCGCGCGAGCGGCCCTGACCGCCGGGTTCCGCGTCAAGACCAACGAGGTCCACGGCATGGCCCAACGCGGTGGATCGGTCATTGCCCAGATCCGCTACGGCAACGAGGTCCACAGCCCCCTCGTCCCCGAGGGCACCGCGCGGGTCCTGGCATCCAGCGAGCGCATTGAGGCCCTCCGCTACGCGCAGTATCTTGCCCCGGACGGGCTGGCCGTCGTCAGCAGCCAGGTCCTCGTCCCCGTGACCGTGTCGATGGGAGCGGCCGAGTATCCCGCCGACGCCGAGGCGAGGCTCCGAGCCACCTTCCCGCGATTGCTCTACCTCGACGCCGAGCGCAGAGCAATCGACTTGGGAAACATCCGCGCCGCAAACGTCGTTCTCCTCGGCGCCGTGTCCACCGGGCTGGACCTGCCGCTCGATGCCTGGCGAGAATCGATTGCGGCCTGCGTCAAGCCTCAGTATCGGGATCTGAACCTGCGGGCCTTCGAGGCCG
>JAFGLZ010000043.1 GCA_016927755.1 Phycisphaerae bacterium | reverse complement strand
CCTCTCCGGGGCGTACGGACAGCCGACCGGGCGGATTCGAAGGGGCGTCAGGCTCCTGCGGCGGCGGTGCGTCCTGGTTCAGGACGAGATGCATCTCGACCAGTCGAGCCGTGTCGCATGGCAGATGCACACGCAGGCAAAGGTGTCACTCAAAGGCCGGACCGCCGCGCTCCGGCGGAGCGGGCAGGCGCTGACGGCGGTGTTGGTGGAGCCGGCCTCGGCCACGTTCGAGATCAGGGACGCCAATCCGCCGCCGCCGGAGGCACAACTGGCCGGCGCTCGGAAGCTGATCGTGTCCATCGATGCGCCGGCGGGCCGAACAAGGGTGGCGGTCATGCTATGCCCGGGCAGTCAAGCGGAGTCTCCGCCGCTGGAACCCCTCGACGCCTGGATCCGCGAAGCCCAGTAGCCTCGCCCGTCTGCCATCTCTGTGAAAGCCCATTCGGTGGCAAGGCGGCCCTTGGCCAACGGTCTATTGGCCTCCTATGGGTGATCCGCAGTTGGCGATGATCGCCTGCATTTCCGGGGTCAACTGCTTCACAAGCTCGGCATTGTAAGCATGGGAAGTAGTATCCTCGCGGGTGGGGGGGATGGCGCTGTCGTTGGCGCCGAATATCCGCGCGGCCCCGATTGCATACCCGCGCGACTTGGCCGCGGGCGACTCTTCGACAACCGCGGGATCGACATCGGTAATGATGATGGAGATGGTATTGTCGCTGTTGCGGCGGATGTCGAACGTACGGAACTGCTGGGGAAAATCGCGGAGCGATGACGTTTCGACCTCCCAGAAGCTCTGTTCGGGATGGTTGATGGGATCAGGTGACGGTTGGGGGGTAACGACGTTCACGTGACGATGTCCCGCGATCCAGAGGATGAGGTTTGGATAGTTGTGGAGGATGGCCAGCAACGAGAGATCATCAATACAAGAGGTGCTGGAGAGTAGAGGGTAGTTCCCTGAATTGGGGTCAAAGTCTTGTTGCGGGTAGATCGGAACATGCGCCGCGATGATCATGAGCTTGCCGTGGTCCTGCCCCTCCTGGAGTTCAGTTTCGAGCCAGTCGAGCCGGGCCTTGTCGAGACAACCGAGCGCATAGTTTGGCTGGTTGGGTCCCTTGCAGGTGTCATCGAGCGCGATGACCTTGATCGGTATGTCCGACTTCGGTTGGAAGCTATAGCAGGCAGAGTCGCTGTCGAGATTGGCCTGGGTGAACCCGTGACCGACCGGGTCCGATGTGGTCGTGAAGAACTCGCGCATCCAGTTCAGGCTTGTGGAGGTACTGGTCGCAAGCGAACGGCGATTCGGGTCTGCAACGACCGTTGGGGGGGTGGGAAACCACTCCTCCGGACCTGCTCCGATGATGTCCCCGTATTGAGTCGAGCCGTCGACGACGCCCATATAGTAACCGGTTCTGTCTACGGCATCCGACGCCGGATTCGGATCGTCTGCCATGTTGAGGATGGCAGTACCGATATGGGCCTGCTGGGTCTTGGCGTTCTCAAAGGCCGAGCCCATCCAGAACTGATCGTGGTTGCCGATGACCTGAAACCAGGGGATCGACTTGTCGAGCCCGACGGCCTGAAAGGGTTTCTGGTAATCGATGGTGTCGGCTCCGAGATGAGCACCGGAGCTGGGTGTTATGACCTTGCCGTCCATGACATCGATGAACCATCTCAGCTCGTTGTACTGAGTGTTGTTGATGTTGTCACCGAGAGAGATGCCGAAATCAAACGGCGATTTCTGATGCAACGCGTTGATCGTCTGGACGGCGGCATCGAGGACGTGGGTCGTCGAGAGTATGATCGGTGAATAGGCCGACGACAAACCGGAAGAGTCTGCACCATACAGCGCGCTCCAGCCGACGTAGATCGGCTGTGCCGGGGATTCCTTGTCCGCGATATGAATGTCGGTCATGCAGAAGAATGACAAAAGGCGCGCCGCGTTGGGTGCGCCCTTGTAGCCGGGGGCAAGATCGGTCCGCTTCACCTGACTCAGGCCTTCCCCTACCTGCCAAGCGCTGTACCCGAACACCTCGTACAGCGGTACGTCTGCCGGGTTGATGTGCGGCGTGTTTGCGGGCAGTGCGATGGGGAGGATCTGCTGTTGGGCTGTCGTGAAGACATCCTTGGCGATCGGCCATTCTGTAGGTTGCGGATCATTAGGGCCTGGACACCTACAAATATCTCCCAATCCACATCCAAGTAGTGGCAATTGGAGCGCCAGGGCACAACTCAAGCCGAAGAATCTGGGGGCACTGTTACGCATGTTGCGGATCCTGTCCTCGTAGGAATGACAGCCCGTATCGGTCATCCTCGCATATTCGTGATGCAGCATACGGGCCAGTGTTGGCCGTCGGGCAAACCCGCGACCTCGTCACATGACACTATCGTCGAAGGGACGACCTTGGGTGAGCAGCGAACTCGGTGACGAGAAGAAGTCGCCCATGCGGAGGCTGAGTCGTTGACTGGCCACAGCCTCTGGTGCAGAAGCGGAAGCGCGCCTGGAACCACGCGGATGAGCGGCTTGACATGACCGCGGAATTGTCATATTATAAGTTTTATCATGCGTCGCTCTGTCCGCTTGCGGCGACAAGGCGCTCTCTCCGTAACCTGCCCCTGCCCAACTATTCAAGGAGTCCTTTCGATGAAGACGCCGATTGTGTCCGGCTGCCTCGCAGTGCTTTCGCTGACGGCGTTGAGCATCGGCTCGGCCGCCGATCTACCGGCGAAACCCGACATGTCGAAGATGGGCCGAGCAGTAGCCGCGGCATCGCCGGGTCACCTACCGAGGACGATGGTGGAAAGCGAGTTGGAAAAACGGGTTGGCCAACCGGTGGACATCGCGCCGTGGGCCTACTCGTGGCGCGCCGATCGCGAAATCCAGGAGAGGCCAGAAGCGTGTTTCATCCCGCGGCGTCTCGATCGCATCAACAAGATCTATCGGACGGCGTTCACGGCGCTGCCTCAGCCGCAGTTGAAGAGCATCTACTACGACATGCCCGATCTGCTGAAGCCGCTGCTCCCGCCGCCAAAGGGCCAGTTGCAGGCGGGGTTGCTCTGGACGGGAGGAGTGGTGAACTGCCAGGTGAAGCTGCACTGGCCGGCCGGCGTTCGGGAGGTCCCATCGCCCGACGCCATCGAGGTCCGGATCTATCCCACATCGTTTGGTTGGTTTGGGTGGACGGTGGACAAGCTTCTGAGCAATCCGGAGATATCCGAGGATCGGCGAACGTGGACGTACAAGAGCGATCCCGCCGCGAAGATGGACTTCGCCTATAGCGCCCGTGTCGACGCAGCCACGGAGATGGTGGCGGTCTTCTACGACAAGGATAAGATGCCGGGCAACGCCCCGCAGGCCATACCCAGCATCCAGGTAACCGGTTCGAACGTCGGAACATGGAAGCGGATGGATGTGGAGATCGAGTGGGGGTTCCAGCCGGGAACGGAGAAGTCGGACTTCGACGGTTGGGTGGAGCCCTCTCTGGCGGTAATCGGCCCTGTCGCGCCCCTATCTGGAGACAATGGCCTCAACGTAACGGATGGGTGCAAGTGGCAATCCAGGCCCGCGGCCGGTGGGACGAGACGAGGGATTGTCGTTCCGCTGCTCTACGCGCCTGATAGTCGCCCAGGGCTGGACAGCCGGATCACTGTCTGGACGAAGACGGCCGGTTTCACGTTTCGTGTGAGCGATCTGGAGAGCGGGCCGATCCTGATTCCGCAGCACGGCGTCTTCGCCACGAAGGCCGGCAGCGGCAAGGCCGCCCGGCAGTTCGCCTCGGAATTGGCGGCCAAGAAGCTCGAAAACGTTCGGCAGATGACTCGTGAACATCGCGAGGCAGCCTCTTTCAAGGAGCTGATGCAAGAGGTCAGACTCTGGACGTGCCCGGACGGGACTGCACTCAAGCCTTTCCCTCGAGTCGAGGATCCGGTCATGCAGGTGCAACTGCCGGATTCGGGCTGGACGGACGCCTGGCGCGCGGCCTCATTCCAGTTGAGGGGCAAGCACATGTGGGGTGGGCTCGCGTTCGAGGTGGGTCGCGTGGCTCACGAGATGGACCTGATAGGCCTGCACGCCGAAGCGGACAAGGTCTATGAGCACTTCCTGAAATCCCCGGGCGTCAAGCCGGACGGCGATTATGCGGACGGCACCGGCGCCCTGGAGTGGGCGACGGCCATGCGGCACGACATGGGGTATAGCCATGACGGCACGCACGCCTCGACGGGCAGGCTCCTGTTTGCCATGGCCGAGCGCTACTTCCTCACGGGTAACAAGGAGTGGTTCCAGAAGAACCGCGAGCGGCTGCAGGCGGCTGCCGACTGGATCATTCGCCAGCGGACGCTCTACATGAAGGACGTTCCCAACCGGAAGGACCTGCACGTGGCCGGGCTGATGCCGCCGTGCATGTTGGGCGACTACGCGATACCGAGCTGCGACTGGCACTGGTACTACGTGGACAACGCCCTGGCGCTGCAGGGAGTGCAGCGTTTCGGCGACGCGTTGTCGGAGTTCGATCCGCAGGCGGGCCGGAAGTACCACGACGAGGCCGACGCCTTTCGCAAGGACATCCGCCGGGCGGTGGATCGGGAGGTGGCGCTCGCGCCGGTACGACTCGGACGCGACGGCATGTACCACAGCTACATCCCGAGGATGGCGTATGCCAGGGGCATCATGGGTCCCGAGTTGGGCGCGCCGCAGTTTCCCGAATGCGACAAGTTCATGGGGGCGCTGCCGCTGGCCGAGCCTTTCGCCGCGCTCGATGCCAAGGATCCTCGCATGGTCGATACGCTGGACGTGATGGAGGAGCAGGGTACGTCCGTCGCCGCCGTGCGGGAGAAAGAAGAAGCGAGAAAGAAAAAGGGCCTTCATACGCAGGATGCGTGGTTCTGGAACTGCTTCGTGATCCTGCCCAAGGCCTCGCATAATGCCAACATCTACCTGCTGCAAGACGACGTCCCGAACTTCCTGCGATTCTGGATGAACGCGTACGCATCGGTGGTGGGCGCCGATGGAAAGCTGTGGGAGCACTGGCACCTGGGCAACTATGACGCGTGCAGCTCCCCTGACAACGGGACGGCGGGCTGGTTCATGGAGAACTTCCGCAACCTGCTGGCGATGGAGGAGGGCCAAGACTTGTGGCTGGCGCGGGCCACGCCTCGTATCTGGCTGGAGCAGGGCAGGAAGATCGCGGTCAAGAACGCCCCGACCTACTTCGGGCCTTTGGCGTACGAGATCGTCTCGGACGTGGACAACGGCAAGATCATCGCCATCGTCGAGATACCCTCGCGCAGGCCTCCGCAGGCCATATTCCTGCGGCTCCGTCATCCGAAGATGACGCCCATCAAGGGCGCGACGGTCAACGGCAAGGCGTGGAGCGATCTCGACCCGGCCAAGGAAGTGATTCGCCTGCACGACGTGAGCGGTTCCGTCAGGGTGGAGGTGGGTTACTGACGCCGTCTCCACCGACAACTCCGTCCTCGTTCATTCACAGAGACTCGCCTCAAGGCCTGTGACGCATGTGGGGTACGCCCTGGACTTGCGCAGCGCCCTTGGATATCCGCCCTTCCGAGTAATCCGCGACGTGAAACGACGCACTGTTGGCGTCTGGACCGACCGCGCCCCCGCGTCACCCGATGCGGCAATCGTCTTCGACGGCATATCCGGTGTGGTCAACCGCTATCTCGCGGGCTCTTTGCTCGTCAGCTCATCGTCGACCGCCCTGGTCAGATCCGGCAGGCGGAAATACGTGGCAACGCCGCTCGGATCGACGAACTCGGTCAACACCACGTCGAGCGGGGCTGGATCCTTGGTCTCGCTCTCCGGCGGCCAGGCCTTTGCCAAGACCTTCATTCCGTCGGGGCGAACCGACTTGTCGGCGACCGGCGCGCCGAGCGAGGTGGGATCAAGGATCAGGTCGCCCGGCTTCCGGCACTTCTCGAGCAGTTCGGCGTTGTTGGCGGCCCCGATGCAGTAAACCACCGGACCGCGCATTAGTGCCGCTCGTCCCTCTTGCGACTTGCGACCGCGAACCAATCGCCACGGCATGGGCATATCGAGCGTAACGGAATCCGCCGGCTTCCAGCCGCGGCAGACTTCGTAGAAGCGCTCGCCGGGGGAGACCTCGATCGGCGTCTCGCCGTTGATTCTCAGCTTGGCCTTGGGGCACCAACTCGGAATGCGCAGCCGCAGGGGGAACTCCATCGCTTCCGATGGCGCAACGACGATTCGTACGAGTCCCGACGAGGGGTAATCCGTCTCCTGTCGGATCGTGACGCTGCGGCCGCCGCGCAGATCGACTTTCGCCGTGGACTGCGTGTAGAGGTTTACCGCCAAGGCGTCGTTCGAGCGGTAGTAGATCATGGCCGGCAACTCGGCCATGATTCGCCGAAAGTTGTTCGGACAGCAGAAGGTGTCGCGATCGAAATAAGTACGATTGCCCTCGAGGGGACAGAAATAGCGGAGTTTCCGGCCGTCGGGCGATTCCGCGGCGAACAACGCGTTATAGACGGCCCGTTCCATCATGTTGCCGAATTGCGAATCCCCCGTTATCCGAAGCATGCGATCCATCATTCGTGTCAGATAGGCCGTGGCACAGCTTTCGCTCACATTTCCGCTGCCCACCTGACTGTCGTGCCACGCCTCCTGCAAACTGCACGATCCAGGAATCAGCAGGCCGTCTCGACGCATCAGGAAATCCAGGGCCTGCCGGGTCTGTTTCAGCAATCTCGCATCGGCGCGAAGGTCGTGCAACTGCAACTGCGCTACGCACAGGGCCATGAAGATGTAGGCGTGCCGTTCATCATCCATGTGGTAAGGTTTGTTGGGCTCGTCCATCTTGATGATCGAGTTCCATTCCGGCAATCTGTACTGTTCGAACTTGGTGCAGAAGTCCAGATATCGTTGGTCCTTCGTCTGCTCGTAGAGCGTCAGCAGCGCCCCATCAAGACCTGTGGTAACTCCGTACATATTGGCACGCTTTCCGGTCGGCCCCGGAATTCGAGACGGCTCAGCCGACCAGCGCGCGATGATGAAATCGGCCAGTTTCCTTGCCGCCGTCAGCGATGCTTGCTCCCCAAAACACTTGTAGTCGTTCGTCAAACCCAACACGAGATAGGACATTTCGTGGATGTCGTACACGCCCCACAGGCGGTTTGCCGGGACAAGGATGCCAATGTACCCGTCGGGCTCCTGCGTCTTGATGGCCTCCGCGACGAGATGGTTTTTCAACGCCCGTACTTTGTCGTCCTTGGTATACGCGGCAAACCGTACCGTGGCATCAATCAACTTGCCCAGGCCGATGTACCCCGAGGCCTGGTTCCGCCGGCGAAACGGAGCGAGGAACACGTTCTCGGTGTCCAACGCGAGCAGATTGTTGTTGACCGTGATATCGAGCCGCCGTCCGATCTCACCGGCGATCTTGATCTCGCCCAGACCGATTGGCGTCATGGCGTCGCCCGCCAAGGCTCGGTTGCGCGCGGCCGGCTGTTCACCCACGGCCTCAGGCTGAACGTTTGCCGCGGTCAACATCAACGCAATCGAAAGGACAAGTTGAAGAGGACTTCTCATGCTGTTTGTCTCCGTGGAACGGATCGGGCTTCTGATCGCACGCAGTGCCGCTGATGCTAGCATGGACGCCGATCACTGCCAACGACGCGCGGCAATGCCACCTGTCTTCTCACAAACCTGATCCGAGGGGGAGGCGATGGACTGATCACGTGCATGATGGCCAACGTGACGCGGATGGACCTGGCTCGAGGCAACGGTATTGCCGGAACCGTGTGAGCCTCCGGTGGACCTCATGGTGTTCCGGTCCGGCTGAATCTGGGAGGATGCGTCCGGGATGCGGGCGAGGGTCGATCGGACGCGTCATTGACGACGGGTGCTGATGGCGTGGCGTCGAGCCAAGCGGGATCGTGAAGGTCACCGTCCCCGGCGTCTCCGTCTGTGCTCAGGCCCTCCGAGCTGTACGGCAGCGCCACCGGGCTCAGTCCCTTCGCCAGCGCAGCCGGCACAGGCCGAGGGACAGGAGGCACATCAGCGTGGCCTGCCCCACGCCCGCGCTGCAGGAACCGCAGAACGGTTCGCCCCCGGGGATTGGCTGGCTCGGAATCTGATCGGAAGGCCCCAGGGAATCGGGCAGCCCGGTCGCATCGGGCGCGGGAGGAGTGGTGACTTCGGTGGACAACAGCCACTGGCTGAAGCCAATCTCGTTGAGGGCGGCGCAGCGATAGGCATAGACTGTCTGGTCAGCCACATCCGTGTCGCTGTAGGTGGTCGTGTCGGGCGGTAGGGTCGCCAGAGTCTGCCACGATCCATCCGCGATTCTTCGTTGGACGCAGAAGCCGCTCTCATCATCGGCCGTGTCGGTCCAGGATATCGTGACACGATCATGGCTCACATCGATGAAGTCCATGTCGACCGGAGCCGCCGGGGGCATTGGCGAAGCGGCCGGTGTCATGACGGGCAACAGCACGAGCCAGTCACCGGCCAGACCGTCCCGTAACATGCGAACGCGGTAGCTGTAGGTGGTTTCGGGCTGTACCGTCTCGTCCCGGTAGACGGTCGTGTCTCGACCGACAAAGGCGAGGGGTCGCCAGTGGCCCTGGCCGATCGGGGCGTTCGGCACCTCGATTCGTCGATGGATCTCATAGCCGTCTTCGTCGTCGCTGTTGTCGGACCAGCCGAGTTCGATATAGCCGACGGTGACGGAGAGCGAGCCCACCAACGGTGGGAAACCCGCGCCCTCCTGATCGGACGGGTCGGGGAGGTTGCTGTCGCCGCCATCATCGTCACCGGGGGTGTTGTCTCCGTTACCGTCATCACCCTCCGACTGAACGGTCAGCGTTGCCGGATTGGATAACAAAGGCCCGGTGCAGTCGTCGCTCACCGCGCAGCGGTACGATCCGGTGTCCGCCTCGTTCACCCCGGCCAGTTCCAGCATGCTACCCGTCGCTCCGGGAATGTCCGCACCGTCCTTCCGCCATTGGTACGTCACACTCAGCCCCGTAGCGGCGACAGAGTAGGTCAGGTTGCTGCCCGGTTCGACCACCTGGGTCGAGGGCAAGGGGTGCTGCGTGACGGCAAGCACAGGCGCGACATGCAGGACGGCTGCGGTTGAGATGACGGGGCCGCCGTTGTCGTCTCTGACGACACACGTATATGATCCGCCATGCACGGCCCCCACATCCGTGAGTTCCAGTGTGTCGGCCGTGGCTCCCTGGATGTCAGCCCCGTCCTTCCGCCACTGGTAGGTCACGTTCAGGCCGCTCGCCGCGACGGAGTGGGTAACATCATCGCCGATACACACGGTCTGATCCGCGGGTTCAGGTTGCTGGACAATCACCGGCCCGCTGCCGGCGCCGATCTCGAGGACAGCCGAATTCGACGTGACGGAGCCGCCGCAGCCGTCGCTCACGACGCACGCATAGGATCCGGCAAAGGCTTCCTGCACGGCGACCAGTTGCAGCGTGTCGCCGATTGCCCAGGGGATGTCCATACCGTCCATCTGCCATTGGTACGTCACATTCAGCCCCGTGGCTGCCACCGCGTAGGTGACGTCGCTGCCTGGAGGAACCGCCTGAGCCGGAGGGGAAGGATGCTGGGTGATGGCGAGGGCAGGCGCGACATGTAGGAGGGCCGTCGTCGACATGACGGAGCCGCCGCAGTCGTCGCCGACCACGCACGTGTACGGTCCTGCATCTGCCGCCCCTACGTCCGCGACTTCGAGTGTGCCTGACGTGGCTCCCTGGACGTCGACTCCGTCCTTCCGCCACTGGTAGGTCACGTTCAGGCCGTTCGCCACGACCGCGTAGGTGACGTCGTCACCGATGCACACGGTCTGCTCCACCGGCTCGGGATGCTGCACGATTACCGGCGCTGCACCGGCGTCGATCTCGAGAACGGCCTCATTCGACGTGATCGGTCCGCCATGGTCATCGCTCACAACACAGGTGTACGATCCGCCATCCGCCTCCTGAACGCCGGTCAGTTGCAGCGCCTCGGCTGTCGCCCCGGAGATATCGACTCCATCCTTCTGCCACTGGTATGCCACGTTGGTGCCGGTCACCGTTACGGTGTAAACAACGTCTGCTCCTTGGCAGACCTGTTGATGTGCGGGCAATGGGTGCTGGGTGATCACGGGGCCCGTGCCGACGGTGACGGTCACAATACCGGGGGTGATCGTCGGCGCCGCCACCTGTACGCCTGATAGGATGGCCGTGGGCACACCGGAATCCGTCGTGAGCCCCACCGCGTAGGCGTTCGGATCGGCGGATCGAACGGTAAGCGTCCCCAGTTGCACCGTCCCGGTCGCACCGGCGCCGAATGTCACCAGCGAGACGATTCCGTCGGCGGGGTCAAAGGGATCCAGTGCGAACCACCCGACCAGGTCCTGCCCCATCGTAAACGATACGAGTTCAAGGCCGGCATCGTTTCCGGAGAAGTTGAGCGTGACTCCGTCGATCGGCGTCGACGACGCATCCACCTCCATCGTGATCGCCACCGTGATTTCCGTGCTTACGAGGCCGCTGCCATCCCCAATGACCACGCCGGCCACAGGGGCCCCCGACGCGGAAGGGTGAGCCCAAACGACCACAAAGGCCGCTGCGAAGCCTATTCGAGTCCGTCTTGTCAGCACTGGTCGGCTCCCTCTTATCCCGGAGAAGGACCTCTCGAGGATCCGGTGTCGAGGCCGCTACGGCGGCAAGGACGTGTTGAAGTTCGGCTTCGTCAAACCGAAGTCGACGAGGTCCACACAACCGTCACCGTTGAAATCCGCATTGGGGTCGTAGTCGGGGTCCCCCAAGCACGTGTTGAAGCTGCCCTTGAGCCGGCCGAAATCGACGAGGGTCACCCGGTGGTCACGGTCTGCGTCGCCGGCCATCCATGCTTGCACCGAAACCGAATGGGTGCCTAGCAACGTCTCGCCGTCCCTGACCGTCACCTCGAATGTCAGGAGGCTCTCCGCCTGGCTCGTCAACGCCGGAACGGCGAAGCTCGGGTTGGCAGTATCGGCGTTCTGAAGTGTCGTCGTGGCGCCGCCCGTCTGGCTCCATTGGTAGGACAGATCCGAAACGGCCGGATCCGTGGTGGCGCTCAGGCTCACTGAGGTGTACTCATACGCATCCTGATGGTCTGCCTGCGCGCTAACGGCAACGTTCACCTCGAAGACGGCGGTGATCTGCGTGTCCTGCCGCAGGACCAGACTGAGAGGATTGTCGTTCTGGTGTTCGGGTGAGATGTTCTGCCACTGTCCGAAGGTATAGGCGGCGCCCGCTGTTGCGGTCAAGGTAACGGCGGCTTGGTCGAGATAGGCAGGCTGGTTGGGCGTAACCTCAACGGTGCCCGTCCCCGTAACGGAGACGCCCAGGAGGTATCCACGGCGAATGTTGACCTGTCGAACGGTGAGATTGTCCACACCGTCACGGGCGGTAATGTTGAACATGTTCTGACCGAGGCCGAGGGGCACGGTGAAGGACCAAGCGTCAGGAGTTCCGTCGTTGGCTTGACCGGTGTCGATGGTGACGTCGGCCAGGCCGGCGCCTCCGGTGTCGTCGGCCGTGCCGCTGATGGTGAATGTCTCGCCCAAGAGGCCGGGGTCTTCCGATCCGTCGGGAACGAGGACCTCGAGGGAGGGCGCTATCGCGTCCTGAGCGACGACGAACGAGACGACCACGTGGTGCTCTTGGCCGCCGCCGGACCCCAGAATCGTGAATTGATGCGTTCCCACCGCGATGTCAGTGGGAACGGTCACTGTGGCGACCGAGGTAGCCGGCGGAGTAGCGGTGGCAGGGGCGAGAACGACGATCACACCGGTCGGGAGGCCCGAGGTCGAGAGTTCCACAGGATCGGCGAAACCCCCCTCCGACGTCACAGAGACGTTGTAGGTAATCGCACTACCGGGAGCGGCCGCCTGAGAGGAAGGGACGGCGATCAGAGAGAAGTCCGCGGAAGGGCTGCCGGCGCCGACGGTTTCGATTTTGATGTTGTCGAGGTGCAAATCGACCCCGGTCGCGGCGTCTCCGCTCTGGAAGGAGAAGAAACTGATGGACCCGTCGTAGTTGACGGTGTCGGCGTCGTCGATGATCAAGGAGCCGTTGACGTAGACATCGTACCGGTTGGCGGGCAACGAGTCGTTGAGGCCGTTGCTGGTTGTGTAGTCGATCGCTTCGGCGCCGGAGTTGACGACCACGTCGATCGATACGGTCGTGCCCGCGGCGTACTCTTGTCCGGCGGGATCGATGTCCGCCGTGCCGCTGGCCTGCTTGGCCACAACGTTGCCCGCGCCGATGCTCAACTCGGCGAATCGCAGGGCCCCGTTGAAGCTACCGATCACGCATGTGAGTCTGCCGGTTGCGGATGAGGCCTCGTAGCACCGGAACGAAGCATGCAGTTGGTCTCGACTGCCGATGTCGTCGTTCTCCACCAGAAGGACACCCGCGGTGGTTGAGGGATCAACCATGTGAACGGCCTGCCCTGTCGCCATCGGGGAAGACGCCACTACCCGGTTCGTGCAGCCGGCCCCCTGCACAACGACGTCCCACCGCCCCGGGCCGCTGAGCGGCATCGAGCCGGCGAAATCGTCTTCGAAGGTCTCCTCGTAGAGGACGGCGCCGGACGCGGGTGAAGGCACGCTCAGCGCGATCATCACGACGGGGCAGAGCCAGAAGCAACGCAGCGAAGCCGACACAGAACGCGTTCCTTGGGTTGAGGGCCTAGCTATTATCGGCACCTGTCACTGGTTCGCATCAGCCATCGAGGTACGCACGGCCCACCGCCACCATGCAAAGCGTTCGCTCGGAGGGGTTACTGTCGATCGAGAGCCGCCCAGGACTCGAACCTGCAAGCTCTGACTCCGGAGGACGAAGGACAGGTTGTAAGAGGTTTACGTGAATGGCCTTATAGCGATTCCGGACCAGAATCGAGGACACCAGGCGGTCAACAGTCACCGGGCAGCTATCTCTACGATGGATACCATGTGATCCCCTCGAGACACCGTTCCAGCGGCAGATGGACATCATTCGCGCCCATATGGCGTTCCACAACCCGATCAACTTCGCCGAGAAGCTCTCCGGCCAAGGCGTGGAAGGCCGTCGGTTTCCAGCTTCCGCTTGCTGAGAGTCGCATTCTCCGGGACGGTCATGCGTCAGCTCGTCCCTGCAGCTCGGCAAGCGCGCCTTGGGGATGCGACGGCTCCAAGTGCGGTCCATGGCTGGCAGAACAAACGTGATTCTAGACTTTTGTGTACTCTTTTTGATCGGTCGCGTTATGATGTATATGGTTGGTTCGTCGAACAAGGCCTAAGCCCGACAGTTGTTCAAGTCCGGATTGCCTCGATCGCCATCCTACCTTCGGGCCGGAACGTCGGCCACTTTCACACGCGACCCTGAAAGAGAAATAACGGGTTCGCATGCCATCGAAAGGAGAAGTACGATGGGCAAAAAGCTGTACGTCGGGAATCTGGGCTACGATGTGAGCAGTTCGGATTTGGAACAGTTGTTGGCGCCGCATGGAACCGTCGAGAGCGCTGAGGTCATCAACGACCGCGGCACGGGCCAGAGCAAGGGCTTCGGGTTCGTCGAGATGGGTTCCGACCAGGAGGCCCAGGCGGCCATCAACGCACTGAACGGTAAGGACAACAAGGGCCGCGCCCTCACCGTAAACGAGGCCAAGCCGCGAGCGCCGCGCAGCGGCGGTGGCGGCTACGGTGGCGGCAATCGCCGTTACTAGGTCGCGACACGATGTCTAGATCGGGGAGGGCTGCCGCAGGTGGCCCTCCCCTTCTTTCTTGGAACACTGCCGACTTCGCGGGTCGTCCGCCGGGGATGACCATGCCGGTCTGGCCAGCCCCCCGGATCTTGATCCGGTCGCCATGAGAGTCTCTACTGCCCGGGAATTGGGCATGGAGGCTGGTCATGATGCGGGAGCGGCATTCCCCGATTTCACACAGTCCGATGGAGCGGGTTCCGGTTCTACGGTTTCAGGCCCCGTCGCCTTGACGTCAGTGCCCCTCCCTGAACTAGAATCCAGCCATGAAGTGCCCCGGTCGAGATCCTGCAATCTCAATCAGCCTCGCCATTGTCCTGGCCGTTGCTCATGTGGGTGCTCTTGCTCAAGCGCCCGCTGGGCTCGTGGTGGTCGCGCCGGAGCGATTCGGCGGCGCCCTGTCCGGTTACGTCCGGCACAAGCAACGCCAGTTACCTGTTGACGTCCTCGTCCTGGAAAAGGCCCTTGAGGGCGCGCCAGGGGTCGACGCCCCGGAGCGTCTGAAGCGCAGAATCTACGAGGGATGGGAGAACCGCGGGTGGCGTTACGTCCTGCTCGTCGGTGACGCCGACGTCCTTCCCGTTCGTTACATGGTCCTCGATCGGATCACGCCGGCGGCGGCCGATTATGCCTTCTACCCGAGCGACCTCTACTACGCGGATCTGGCCAAGCGGGACGGATCGTTCGAGGACTGGAACGGGCGGAAGGACGGATTCCACGCCGGCTACTTCGGCGAGGTGCGCGGGGAGAAGAACAAGAACGACCCGATCAACTTCGACGCCGTCGACTATCTGCCCGAGGTCGCGGTGGGCCGCTGGCCGGTGAGCACGACCAGGCAAGTCGAAATCGTGGCCGCCAAGACCATCCGATACGAGGAAAGGCTCCGGAACGCCGGAAGGCTCGTAGCCCGACGGGCCGGGTTCGTTGCGGTGGGTGGCTGGGTCGACAGCCGCCAGCTATTCGACCGACTCGCCGGAGCGCTGCCCCCCGGCTGGATCGCGGAGAAGCTCTACTTCGCGGACAAGAGAAACGACCCGGCCACCCCGCCGCCGACGGCCGAGGAAGTCGTCCGACTGATGAACGAGGGCCTCGACCTTCTCATCCATGCGGGCCACGGAAAGGACGATCGGTGGGAGCGGTCGCTCGGTCTGGTCGACCTGGTCAGGATCCGGAACGCGAATCGTCTGCCCGTGATCGTCTCGGCCGGATGCTCGACCGCGCGGTTCGCGGCGCTGCCGCCTTACGAGCCGTACCTCGACATCGACGGGGAGAAACACAAGGGAACGAATCACGGCGAGGTCTTCAGTGAGCCGCCCCCGCCGCCGGCGCCTTACCAGACGGGCAGGTACAATCGTACCGGCCTGGGCGAGGGTCTCCTTCGGATCGGCCCGAGCGGGGCCGTGGCGTACATCGGCTGTAACACCGGGAGCCAGCCCTGCGGACTCACGCTCGTGGAGGGGTTTGTGAAGGGCCTTCAAGGGCTGCGAGAGCCCCGCCTTGGGGACGTATGGAACCGGGCGATCCGCCACTACTTCAAGAAGGAAAAGCTTGCGACGCTCGAGCCCAAGCCGGGCTGGTACCCGCCCAGCATCTTCTTCCAAGGAATGAAGTTCATGGTGTTTGGAGACCCGTCGCTCCAGCTTCCGCCACCGGCTTCGACGGACGCTGGCCCTACATCTACGCGAACCGCGTTGCCGGCGGCACGCTGAATGGGTGCACGTGATTGCCCTCGCCGGCTCTTGGCAGTACACCGACGGGGATTGTCATGTGGAGACAGCCATGATGACGCATCTCCTGATACTCGTACTGGCGATGGCGGCCGAGATCAAGGCGTCCGCGGAATTGTCCTCCCAGCCCGGGACGGAACCCCTCGCCGTCATCTCCTTGTTCAACCCGACCGCGTGGAGGGGGCCTGTGGTTGTGGAGATCCCGACCGGGCGGATCGCGTCGCCCGGATTAGTAGACTGGCGGAAGGTCCGATTGCAGTCGGGACATCACACGATTCCCCTGGCGATCCGAGAGGGGCGCGCACACTGGAAGACTCGCTTCGTTGCCCCCGTGTCGTCACCGCGCGCGGAGGATCTCTTGGTCTTTGCGTGCAGCGTTCCGCCCGGTGAGTGGGTTCGCCTTCAGATTCTCCAGGGGTCGTCATCGGATCGCGAGCGCTCCGGCCCACTTGTGCGCGAGAGCGGCCAGGCCACGATCACGTATCCCGGCATCAGAGCCGTCATCGACGAGGCCACTGGCCTGCTGCGGGAGCTTTTCTATCGAGGAGAGTCGCTGCTCGCCGGACCGCTCCGCATGGAGGTGGCGAAGCTGTCCAAAGCGAACCCATACGGACTCTTGGGCGCGTTCGGCCCGGGGTACGCCTACGCCGATGATCAGAGCGCTCCAAGCGTCAAGGTCAACAGGCGAGAGACCGTTCCTCACCGCGTGCGGTGGGTCTCGGCGTCGTCGTCTGGTGCAATGACGGAAGTCAACTTCCTGATAGAGGTCCGCGGCGGGCCCTCCATGGCGCTCACCTACCGAGTACATGACTGCGGCGTGGTTGACATCCTCCTCGACGGTCAACCATGGCAGGGAACCAGCCCATGGTGCGGGCACGCGGCCGCATACGTCCTGCCGCTGATCGGAAAGCCCGAAGCACTCCCCTACCTGGAAGACCGCTTCCCGTTCTATGGGTTCAAGGGCTACACGGCCTGCGTCAGGCAAACAGCGTGCGTCCGGCGCGGCACGCAGGTCGGAATGCTCGAACTCGGCGAGGAGACCGTCAACGGACGCCGATGGATT
The DNA here is from genome assembly GCA_016927755.1 of Phycisphaerae bacterium. Classification (GTDB taxonomy): domain Bacteria; phylum Planctomycetota; class Phycisphaerae; order UBA1845; family JAFGLZ01; genus JAFGLZ01. The sequence goes on along the minus strand of JAFGLZ010000043.1, from coordinate 79,182 downwards.
CGCAGGATAACCCCCTTCGGATCAGGAAAGGCGGACTCCGCCCAAGACCTCGTGGAAGCCACAGACGAGGGGCTCATCGTGGACGTCTTGCCTGTGCGGAGTCCGCTGCCGGACGGCGTGCTGGAGATCGCATGTCCGGACTCGGCTCGTCCTATCGGCCAGATGCTCTTGAAGGGCATGGCGGTGGTCGGCGTAAAGGCGAAGATGGTCGAGGCGAACGAGGAATCCGCAGCGCCGAGGCTGGACCTGATGATTGTAGCGGAGTCCGATGGCATCGAGCCGGACGGGTTCGAGATTCGCCCAGCCAGCGTGAGACCAGGTCTTCCCCAAGGTGGGTCCGTGCAAGCACGTTCGCTGAACGGGCTGTATCAGGCGACGATCGCCATTTCAGCCCACGTGGCGCGTTTCGGCGCCAGTCTGCCGACGATCGCAGGAAATCCCGTTGTGTCCATGCGCGGGGGCGGCTTCGGCGGCGGCCAGATCGAGGTCGATTTTCCGTACGGCTCCGAGGAGGAATGGAAACGAGTCTTGGAGAACCTGGCGGTGTCCGGGATGAATCGTTTCGCCTGCCTGGGCATGTGGGGCAACTGGAAGATGCCCGTGAGCTACACCTACATGCCCGAGCTCCGGTCAACCTCTCCGGACGCGTACGACGAATCGTCCGGCACCAAGCTCGTTGAGATCGACCAGCACCGCAAGAAGGGGCTGCGGCTGACGCGGTTTCTGCACGACCGCGGGGCGGGCGTCTGGTTGTGGATCCCCATCGGCTGTGTGCCCACGACGTTCGCACAGAAGTCCCCGCAGGCGATGGCGCCGCTCGCCCGGGGCGGCCGAAGCGAGAAGATCCCGTGTTTCACGCATCCCGACTATCGCCGGTACCTGGACGCCTTCTTCCGTGAGCTTCTCGAAACGTACCCGATCCAGGGCCTATTCCTTGTCCGCGACGACAACGGCGGTCTCTGCGACTGCGACCGCTGCAAGGCCTACGTCGCGGGTTCACGCACCAAGAATGCCGCGTGGGAACAGTACCTGGTCATCTACGACTTGCTCCGAACGAGGCGATTCACGGGGGAAATCGCCGTCTATCCCTACTTCGATGGCTATGCGCCACGACTCGAGCCTTTACTGCCTCAAGACCTCTACATCGTCGGACACGGCGGGGAGCCCGCCGTCCTGACTCACGATTACGACCGCATCGGGCTCATGGGCGACACGTGGCTCGACAATCTCTACGCGAACTTCCGACTCCCGCCATCGCCGCGGATGCGGCGTCTGCTTGCCGACCGCGGGAGCTTTTGGATCGGCGGGGCGTACCGCGGGACCGAACTGCCCTGGGAGTCGATAGGCCGCTTCGGTCGGGAGCCGACGGCCACGCCGAACACGCTTCGCTACGAGTGGGCCTCGCGGACGTTCGGCAACGCTCACGCCCTTGCCTTCGTCCGTATGAGTCAGGCGTATGAGCGTTTGTGGGAGATCAACGCTCGATACCTGCTGCCCGGTGTGTGGATGAGGCTCGGCTCGGCGAGGCGAAAGGATGTCGTGGTGGCGTGTACGACCTGCGCGAGTCGGCTCCGTGATCGCCTGGACGAGTTGAAAGAGCAGGTCGATCAGAGGGCCCATGCCCGCTGGCTCGGGCATGTCGAGTTGTTCGCGCCGTTCATTGAATACCATCTCCACCGCCTTGACCTGTTCGCGCGGGTCTACGACTTGGTCCTTGCACACGAGGCGACGCTCAAGGGGGGCGGTCCGCTGCCGGACGACGCGCGTCAAAACATCCTGGCCTGGTACAGGGAGATCTCCGACTGGGCCGCCAAGTACGATGCGGCCATGAAGAGTGCCCCGGAAGGGATGCTCACGCACTGTCGCGGGATGACCAGACCATACAAGGAGTGGATGGCCGGCTACGATCAGTGGCTCGAGGCCCAACTGCGCGTCAAGCAGTTCGCCGGGAGCGTGCGTATGGAAGCGGGAGGGCTCAAAGCGGGACGACCGTTCACGCTGACGATTGACCTGCGGAACTCGGGCGCCTGTCCGTGGATTCCGGAGGTCGGGCACAAGATTCTACTGTCCGGCGTCGCGGAACGCTTAGGCCTTCCTAAGGAGTGGGCGTACGAAGGTGACTGGATGGCACCCGGGGACAGCCGGACGATCAAGCTCCAAGGTACCGCACCAAGCACCTCAGGTGCCGGCTCGCTGAAGGCGGCGTTCCTTACGCCGTTCTCGCACCCTTCGGAGTTCGTCAAGTGTGAGATCAACGTGGCGTGGGATTGAAGCAGCGGGTGTGTCTTCACTTGCCCTTCCCGACGGTTGTGTCTCATCGACCCCCCGTCGATTTCCGTACTTGTCCAAGACAGGTATAAGCGGTTACCGTGAGAGCACATGGCTCGACCGAAGCGTGGTCCCTGCATTGGGAGTCTGGTGTCATGGAGAGATTGCGTATCGCGCTCTGCGCGACGCTCGTTGCGATCGCCGCGTGGGCCCCGGCGGCGGCACGGGGGGCCGAAGGCTTCTTCGACTCGGACGGTGTCAGGATCCGCTACACGGACGAGGGCGCCGGCCCGCCCGTCGTATTGATCCACGGCTTCATGGCCAGCGGCGACCTCAACTGGCGGATACCGGGCGTGATCAGGCTTCTGGCCAAGGACTACCGCGTGATCACGCTCGACAACCGCGGGCACGGCAAGAGCGACAAGCCGACGGACGTGGACGACTACGGCCCCAAGATGGCGCAAGACGTGCTGCGTCTGCTCGACCACTTGAAGATCGCCAAGGCGCACTTCGTGGGCTACTCGATGGGCGGGCTGATCACGATGAAGCTGGCGACGATCGCGCCGGATCGGATGCTCTCGGCGGTCATCGGCGGCATGGGGTGGCTCAAGGAGGGCTCGGCCGTACCGGATCCCAAGGGACGTCGCGGGACAAGTCCGCCGCTGCGGGCCTGTGCCCACGCGTTCCCCACGCTGGGTATCACCCGCCAGGAGCTAGCGGCGATCAATCTGCCCCTGATGGTCGTCGTCGGCACCAACGACCGCTTGATCAAGTACGTTGTTGATCCGTTCCGCGAGGCCAGGCCTGACGTCCCGGTGACGATGGTTCCCGGCGCCAACCACATCAATTGCGTCTTCCGGGCGGAGTTCCGCAACGCCATCACCGAGTTCCTCGCCAAGCAGGTCGCCGCATCGACGGCAGCGACCGCGCCGGCGAAGACCCGGCCGCTCTTTGCCTTCTGCATCGATCCGCCGGTCGACGAGTTGAAGGACCTTGGCTACAGCGGATATGGCCATCTGTGGCTGCCCGGTGTGGACCAGCGAGCCGCCGCACTTACCCGCCAGGGCCTGCGGCTGTTCCAGGTCTACGTGCGGGCCGATCTCTCCAAGCCTGAACCCATCGACAAGAAGGCGATCGATCAGGTCCTGCCCGCGCTCAAGCCGCATCGAACGCAACTGGCGATGTTGATCACGGGAGGCAAGCCGTCCGACCCCACACTGGACGATCAGGCCGTGGCGCTGCTCAACCGTGTGGCCGATCGCGCCAAGCCGTACGGGGTAAGCATCACACTCTACCCACATACGAACGACTGGCTGGAGAAGACCTCCGATTGCGTCCGATTGGCGAAGAAGATCAATCGTCCGGGTGAGGTCGGCGTCATGTTCAACCTGTGTCACTGGATGAAAGCCGACCCCAATCGCGATCTCCGCGCCGTGCTTGCGGAGGCCAAGCCCTGGCTCGCGGCGGTGAGTCTGAGCGGCTCCGACACGCCCGAGCAGGTTCGGGCGGGCAAGGGCAATTGGATTCAGCCGTTGGGACAGGGATCCTACGACGTTCGTCAGTTGCTGAAGCTGCTGGCGGAACTGAATTACGATGGCCCCGTCGGCCTCCAGTGCTACGGGCTCAAGGGAGACCCTCGTGCGATCCTGGCCCAGTCCAAGTCGGCCTGGGATCGTTTGACCGCTTCACTGCCATGAGAGCGCGATCTCCAGGGAGGCAGCAACTCGCGAGCGGAGAATGGCAAGCCGCTCGCCTTACTTCCTGATCAGCCACACCTCGGCCACCTGACAGCCCCGGCCGTTTCCGCCCAGTCCGGACTCACGATACCAGGTGAGCGTAAGCCCCCCGTCCGCGGTCGCTTCAGCGGGGATGTCGAACTCGAGCGGCTTGCAGGGACTGGGCTTCCGAATCAGCGGGTGAATCTCGAATCGGTCGTCGGCCAGCATTCGGATCTTCACCGACGGCATGTCGCCGGCATAGACGACCCGAACCTTGTACTGTGCGGTAGGATCGAGATTCGTGTACTCCATCTTGAGCGGCGCGTCCTGCAGGGATTCCGCGTTTCTCCACCAAGAGATCGGGTACTTGAGATAGCTCATGCTTCGAGCGCCAAAGCCGACGAGGGACGATTGAAAGTAGGCCGGGTCCTTATCGAAGCCGAGGCCCCGGACCAGATGGGGCTGGCGGGTCAGGTTGCCCAGGTCGTCGTAGAATCCGCCTGGGCCGGGATTCGTCCAATTGACGATCTCCCGTAGCTGCACCAACCGATCTCGCTCGCTCGATAGCCGGCGGATTTCGGCAAAACGAATCTCGAGCCAGACGCGATTGTTGAGCGGCATGTCGATGGTATCCAGATTGGCTCCGCGGTCGACGGAGATCGCCTTATACCGGCTCACGCTCAATTGCATGCGTATGCTCTGGTACAGGGCCTCGGCCAATTCGAAGACCCGCGAGCGCCAGGCCTGCGCCGGGGGCTGGGTCTCCGCGAGATCTAGAATGGCCCCGGCCTCCGCCATCGCCCGAATGGATCCGATCCGATCGGCGGATCGGAGTCTGTCCATCGCGCGGTCCTCCAGGCCGGTCTCGTAGATCAACCGGCTCCGGACGTAGGCGTCGTAGTACGCCCGATACAAGGCCTGCTGGAACCGCCAGTTGAGCAGTAGCTGAGGCGAGGCCGCTTTCTCCATCGACTGGAACTGCTGCAGCGTGGTGTCGACGTTCTCGTTCGTCAGGAGGGGCCCCTGCCAATTCCTCTCGAGCGCCAGCAGACCTTGCGCGAACTGATCCGCGCAATCGTCACCGATGAAGTACCGGCCGTACTGCCGCAGGATATCGATCACGGGCGTGGTCGGATCCCACCCGAGGCCGCTCCAAACGGCCTTGTTGACGTCGTCGTTGCAGCCCTCAGAGTAGGTGATGAAGCCGACGGCGTACTGCTGCAGCAGCCGAAAGATCGTGGCCTGGCCGATCGGTCTTGGATTGATCACCTCTCGAGCCTCGGTCAGCGCATACGCGAGATCCCAGTCGGGCACCGGGTACTGGCAGTGTCGGCTGTGCGTGATGTCCGGATAGCGACGGATGGGGTATTTCTTGGGGACCGCGGCCCGAAGCTCCGGCAAGGGCACGCGGACCTGGGGACCGAACACGATTCCGGTGAGCCAGTCGGGTTGCTCCTGTTTCAGAATGTCGTAGAAGCACTGCAGCCATTCGGCGTTGAACCCTTGCGGGGCGGCCCACATCTCCGCCTTGGGATGGTGGCCGCGAAGCACCTTCGCTTGTTTCTCCAGGAAGGGCATGAGGTACTTGGGATGCGTATGCCCGGGATCGCCGCCGGGAACGAAGACCGCGTCGATTCGGGGGAGTTTCTCGAACACCCCTCCCCACTCCTTCAGGGCCAAGCCCACGGTCTTGGGGTTCGAGTAATCCGCGTCCAGGGCCGGATACCAGATCCAGACGGCTAGCCCGTACGAGTCCAGCAGCCGCGACATCTCGATCATCATCTGCATCTGAGGCAGCGGGAAATGCGGGCTCGTGGCCGCGTCGTCGGAACGGGGCGGGATGAGCTCGACGGCGTTCGCGCCGAATACGACCAGATCGCGGACGTACTGCTCCCACATCGGCAGGGTCCAGGCGTCATACGAGTTCGTCTTGGGACGGTAGCCGAGTTGATGTCCCCGGAGCGCGTACTTCGGCGACGTCTCCACATTGAGATCGTCCGGCAAGGCCACGCGACCTTTCGCCATTCGGAGCTCTCGCAGCAACCGACCGACGCCAAACAGCACGCCGCGCTCGTCGTTGCCGACGACCCACACCGCGGGGCGGGGCCCTCTTCCAACGCGAATTCGGTATCCATCAGCGCCTGCCGCGCTCGGGCTCGCGGACAGGGCGTCGGCATGATCGCTCGAAAGCGGCTTGAGGGCGACGAGTTGGCCGATGGCGATCATGGGCGTGCCATCGGCGGGCCTGGAATTGGATCGTGGCCAGCAGATCCGCGTCCTCTTCTCGACCTCCTCCACCAGCATCCGAACCGCTTGCTGTTCGGGCTTCGAGAGACTCGACGGCGTGACCACAACGGCCTTCGTGAGATCCATGAGCGCCCCCTGGGAAACCTGCGCCGCCCACATCGAAGCCATTAGGATGCACAATGAGGCCCACCCCATCTCGACATCCAGGCGCGTTCGAGAAAGCTCCACGATTCCGGCAGTTCGCTGCGCTTGGACCATGGGTCGGTTCTCCTGAGGGGGGCCGAGAAGCCGATGCATCGAGGCGCCCCGATCACGGCAAGGGTACCAGCTTGGATGTGACGCCGACATCCGTGACGCTACTCGAGTTCCCACGTGGCTCCGATCATGCCTCAAGACGCACCTTACCTGCTAATCGCGCGCCAGACCTCCAATCCGTCGAAGGGATTCGCCGTTCCGAAATACAGGCTGTCGCCGACGGACTGCATCGTGCGGATGCCGTAGTTTCCGGGGTCGCCGAGGCCGGCGAGGGTGACGGGATACCAGTCCGCGCCGTTCGGCGTCTTGTAGAGATCGGCCCCCGCGTCCAGCAACAGCTCAAACGTGGTCCATCCCTTGCGCGAGGTGAGGTAGCTCTTGATGATCTGATCGAGGTTCATCAGCCCGTGCGTCATCGCGCTGACGTGGTCGAACGTTCCGGCGTAGAGCCAACCGTCGTGAACGGCCATCGACCAGAGGTAGGCGTTCGGGCGGTGGCCAAAGCCCGAACGGACCCCGGACGACGATCCGGTGCCGACAACGGTCTCCCAGCGATCGGCGGCGTCGATCCTCAGGAGGTCCGCGCCCTTCTCGAATGCGGCCGCGTTGAGAAACGGGCTCACCAGCGTTCCCACGTAGAGTTCGCCCTGGAACGCACAGAAGGTGATCGCCGACTGATTCGCCGGGTCCGGCCCGCCGGCGGCGATCACGCGAACAGGGTCGTCGCGGCCGTCCGGGCCCAGGAGTTTCCAAACCTCGCAACCGGTCGCCTGGTTCGACGTTCCGGCGCACAGCCAGCCGTTGAACGAAGCCAGAGCCATGACGGCCGTGTTGTCCGGGTTGCCGAATCCGTCGGATACGACGGGCCAGAAATGCTCGCCGTCCGTGGCCCAGATCGCGCCGACATGAGGTGTACCTGGGATCTCGTTGGCCACGGCGAGGTAGAGGACGTTGCCGTGGGCCTTCATGTCGCGGATCGAGCCGACCTGGCCGGACGTCCACACCCGCTGCCACGTGGCCGGATTGCCAGTGGACGAGCGCCACACTTCGGCCTCTCGGCCCAACGTTCCCGCATAGAGGTACAGCACGCCGTCGGAAGAGGCGCGATAGGCGCACAGGCAGCGGAAGCCGAGCGTTCGACACAGCGGGCCGTCCTCGGCGTCGCGGCAGTCGAAGACGCGCTCCCAGCACGTCGCGCATGAGTCGTGGCGGTATCGCCGGATTTCGGGCCAGCGCTTAACGCCTCCGCCCTCCCCGTCGAGCCCCAACACGTCGTCCACTTTCCTATAGAACTGACTGATCAGATCATTGCCGGTGCCTACGTACAGGTACCCGCGCGGCTCGCCGTCGGGCTGGAACCAGGTCATCGACCAGGCGTAGTCGTTGCGGTCGAGCTGATGATCCGCCGGGTCGAAGCCGTTGAGGCTGACTTGGACGAAATCGGAGGCTTCGAGCCCGCCTGGTGCCTCAACCGTCGGCGCAGGCAGACACGCCCCGCAGATGGATAGGGCCGCGAGCAACACGAGAGCATTCAGGACAGGTTGTTTCATGCCTGCAACGAACCCCCACGATTCGCCAATTACGATACCGATCCTCGGCCGATTTGACCACCACTGTGGATTCTGCGGCAGCACTTCTTCTAGCGATCGTGCTTGGCGGTCAGGAACAGGTCTGAGTGGACGAGCCGGCGGGCCAAGCGGTCGATGATGAAGAACCGCTCTCGCGCGACCAGCATGTCGGCGCAGGCGCGCTGCCAGTGATACGTTTCTTCGGCCAGGGCGCAGCCGGGACGACTGAAGCAAACGCGGTAGGCGGGGCGATCCGGCGTCGAGACAAAGATCAGGAATCGATCGGAGTCCAGCGATTCGTGGAACGTGAACTTCAGGCTTCGCGCGCCTCGCTCGTCCGCGTCGAGCACCGTCGTGTCAAATAGCTCGCCCCTCACGACGGCGCCCGGCATCAGCGGCTCACCAGGCCGCGTTCCGTCCAGGAGCATTCGCCCGCCGACACCCGAAAAGTAGCCGGGCGCGAGCGTGGTGACGACGAGCTCGCGATCGCCGACACGCTTGACGCTGCTTCGCTCGGTCATCATCAGCGGGTGCGGCGCGAAGGTCAGGACGTAGCCGTCCAGATCCTCGATGCCCCACAGCTCGCGGAGGGCGACGGGCGCGTAAATGCCGGCGATCGGCAGGTTGATGAAGAAGAGCTTGCTGCCCTCGGGCGGCGGCGTGTTGGTGGCCAGGATGTCCGCGTAGATAAGCTGCTCGGAGCGGACGATCCCCCGCCACAGCACGCGGTACACGGCCACCGACCAGAGCGTCGCGGCGATGACGATTGCCGTGACGACCGGACGCCAGAACCGCGGCAACCTGGACAACCCGATGGGGATCATGACGGCCCAGGCCGCGAACGGCAGGAGGCTGAAGTGCGGGGTGATGAAGACCGGAATCACGGGCAGGTAGGCCGCGACCAACCACACGGGCCAGACCCAACGGTCGCGCCGCCCTCTCGAGGCGAGCACGTACCACACGCCGAGCAGCCCGACCATCGTCGCCATGACGAGGTAGACCAGCAGATGTCCGCCCGACAAACCGGTGTAGGTCGCCATGCCCAGGAACATCGGCGTGTAGAACGCGGTGGCAAAGAGCATCTGAAGCAGCTTGCTCGCCGCCCACGACAGGTAGCTCGCCCCCGAAGGGGTCGTGAAGTAGATGCTCGGGGCCTCCACCTCGGGAAAGACGAACAGGCGGTAGTAGAGATAGGCCGCGGCGATCAGACCGAAGACGGCGTGGACGGGCAGACGACGAAGGAGATGACGGCGACCGCCGACCGAGGCATCCAAGACAAGGACCACGATCGGGAAGATGACGGCAGACTCACGAGAGAAGAGCGCGAGTACCCACAATATGACGCAAAGGAGCAGCCGACCCGGGCGCAGCGGGGACGGCGCCGTCCTGTCCGGTATCGAGGCCAGGGCATACATCAGAACGGCAGCGACGAAGAAGAGCGCGCTGACCTGGGCGTTCCGGGCGGCGATCCAACTGATCGCGAAGACCGAGTGCGGATTGATGACGTAGGCCACACCGGCCAGAAGCGCCCATCGCCAAGCCAGGCCCGCCCACACCGCCAGACGATACACGAGCAGCGCCGTCAGTAGATGCCAGACCAGCGAACAGGCGTGCACGCCCACCGGGCTGCCGCCGGAAATGACCAGCTCGAGCTTCATGAAGAACATCGCCACCGCGCGGGTGTAGCGCCACTGGAGCGGCTGTGTCTGCCACCAGAGGTGGGTCAGCCGTCCCGGCACGTCGAAGGTGGCCGACTCGATGAGATCATGGAATCCCCAGCCGTACTCACGGAGCGTAACGCGGTGCCAATAGTCGTCGAAGAAGAGCCCGTCCCACAAAGACGCGCCGTGCGCAGCCGCGAGCACGATGAGCAGTCCGAGCGCGGCCAGGGAGTGTCGGCGCCAGGATGGTTTCAGTTCGCTCGTGACAGACTCGTCAGGCAAGTCGATCGGTCTCCCACCTCATCGCGGCGATCGCCCGTTCGACGACGATCACGCCAGATAACCGAGATCCTTCAGGTGCTGCTCCACGTGTGCCTGCTGGTCGGCGTCCACACAGACCGGCTCGATCGGCACGTCGCCGTCGGCGGGCCGCATACTCTCGGCAAGCTCGCGAAGCTCCGCGCATCGTTTTGGATGCTCGGCGGCAAGATTCCGTTTCTCGTCGGGGTCGGCCCGGAGATCGTACAGCTCCTCGGGCAGCTCGGGGTTTTGCGGCCCGAACGTGTACTTGAACTCTTCCGTCCGAACGCCCCGGATCTCGAGGTCCGCGGGAAGGCCCGAGACCGACAGGTAGGCCGTCGGGCTCTCGCACGCCTGGCCCTCGATGAGCGGCCTGAAGGACCGACCGTCGACGTCGCCGATCGCCCTTTCGTCCGCGCCGATCAGGTCCAACACGGTCAGCAGGATGTCGGGCTGACGGATCATCCGATCGCTGCACAGTCCGGCCGGCAGACGACCTTCCCATCGCATAACCAAGGGCACTCGGACCAGGAAGTCATAGACGTGGACCATGTGCCCTTCAAGCTGGTTTCGCTTGTAGGAGTTGATCCACATACGCAGGTGCATGTCGAGGAGTTGATCCCGGCCCATCGCCCGCACGAGTCTCTCGACCTTGGGTCGCGCGCGGGCCTCGCTGAGCAGCCCGCGTCGTTTGAGCATCTCGGTCAGCTTCAGCGGCGTGCCGAGCGCAAGCAAGTCATGGATGTAGACCATCGGCGTAAGCCGAAGCAATCGAATCCGATCGCGGATCCGAGTCCAGCGGCCGTACGTGGGGCGATCACGGACGTCGCGCAATCGCAGGTCTTTCATCATCGGCGTGCAGTGGCCATAGAGTTGCTGAAGCACGCTCGGCCCAGCCCACTTGGCGACCTCGAAGGGGGCCATCCCGCCAGCGTCGTCGATTCCGAGCAGGTCGCACGCATACGGGACCGCCGTGCCGGGACGGTACTGCTCGGCCTCGGTCTTCTCGCCGTGGTCGGCGGTGAAGACGATGAAGGCATCGTCCCCCGCCGCGTCGAAGACGCGTGCAAGCTGGGCGTCGAGACTGGAGATCGCGCGCTCGTAGGCGTTACGTCCGAACCGTCCGGAGTCGAATTCGCCCGAGACCTGCCGCTCCGGGTGGAGTTCCCAGAGGTGCAGCATGATGAACCACGGCGAGCGGTAGTGTCCGAACCGAAGCCGCTCGACGAACCGATCGCCCCAGGCGGTGTGGAGGTAGTCGCACGGCGCCCGGTACTCGTAGCGCTCGAACCCACGATCAAGACCCATCTCGGGCAAGAGCGGTCCGCTGACCTCGGCATAGGTGTGGTAGCCCTCGTCGGCCAGGACGTGTGTGAGCATCGGGACGTCCCGACCCAGTCGATAGCCCCACACGAGGTGCACGCCGTGTCGAGGGCTGTACAGACCCGTCAGCAGCGTGGTGAAGCTAGGCGTGGTGCAACTCTTCTCCGTGATGTTCGTCGGGAAGCTGACGCCCTCACGGCAAAGCCGGTCGACGTTGGGCGTGACGGTCGCGCGACCCGGGCCGAGCCATTTGTCGCTTCGGCCGCAGTCGACGACGATCAGCAGGATGTTCGGATGGTCGGTCATCTCACAACTTCTGCAGCTAAAGGTGTCCGGAACCTTCAGCCGGACACGCGGTCTGGCGGCTCCGATCTCAATCCACGTATCCCAGTTCGCGGAGGCGCAGCTCGATCTCGCGCTGCTCGCTCTCGGACAGGCCTTCGAGCCGTCCCACGCGAGGGCCGCCCTCGGGGATCATCTTCTCGGCAAGCGACTGCAGTTCCTCACACAGCCCCGGGTTCGCTTGGGCAATGTTGTCCTTCTCCGCCGGATCGACCTGGAGGTCATAGAGCTCTCGAGGCAACGCGGGGTTCTCCGGGCCGTAGACGTATCGGTGCCGCTCGGTCCTGACGCCATGGATGGCAGCATCCTTTGGAACCGCCGCGACGGAGAGATACGCCGGCAGAGGCCCCCAAGGCTCGCCCCGCAGCAGCGGCCCGACCGACTGACCGTCGGGACTGAAGCCGGCGCTCGCATGAATGCCGAGCAGGTCGAGGAGCGTCGGGGCGATGTCCACCTGGCGTGCCATGCGGCCGAACGCCAGCCCGCCCGCCAGCTCGCCTGGCCAGTGAATCACCCAAGGCACGCGAACCAGGTAGTCGTACACATGAATGATGTGCCCCTCGTCCATCTGGACATGGAACTGGTTCCGCCACATCCGGAGGTACATATCAAACAAACGATCGTGACCGACCGTGTCGACGAGCCTGGCCACGCGCTTGCGGTTGCGCTCCTCGTCCAGCACGCCGCGTTTCTCGAGCATCCGCGTAAGTCTGACGGGCGATCGGAGGATGAAGAGATCTTCCAGTCGGAGCCACGGCGCCAGCTTGAAGACGCACAGGAAATCGCGGAGGTGCGTCCATCGCGTGTAGGTGAAGTCGCGAGGCGTCTCCCTCTGGCTGAAACGCTCGAGCGCCGGTTGCAGGTGCGAGCGGAGTTGCTGCAAGGCGACCGGGCCGATGAGCCTCGATGCCGTACCCGGCTTCATCCCGCGATGCCCGTCAATGTGGTAGAGCTTTCGGATGTAGTCGACGGCGGTGCCCTCGCGGTAGACTTCGTCGAGCGTCTTCTCGCCGTGGTCGCCCGTGATCATGGTGAGCGTGTTGTCCGACACGCTCCCCATGATCCGATCGAGCTGGGAATCCAGGCTGGAGACCGACCGGTCATAGGTGTTCGCCCCCCACTTTGGCGAATCGAACTCCGGCAAGACCTGTCGGGGCGTATGCAACTCCCACAGGTGGACCATGAGGAACCAGGGCTCGGCGTACTGGCCGGTTCGCAGACGTTCGAGAAAGAGGTCTCCCCAGCGCGTGTGCATGAAGTCGAACGCCGTTCGGTAACGATACTGCTCGAAACCTCGATCGACGCCGGTCTGGGGAACGATCGGTCCGGTCGCCTCGGCGTAGGTGTGATAGCCGTGCTCGCGGAGGACCTCCGGGAGCGTCGGTAGGTCGTCCAGCATGCGGTAACCGCCCAAGCCCCACACGCCGTGGTTGACGCTGAAGGCGCCGGTCAGCAGGCTGGCAAAGGCGGGCGTCGTGCAGGACTTCTCCGTGATCGTCGTCGGCAGCGTCACCCCCTCGGCCGCCAATCGATCCATGACGGGCGTGCGCGACGAACGGGCCTGGCCCAGCCACCGATCGGATCGGGCACAGTCCAGAACGATCAACAGGATGTTGGGCCGATCCTCGCTCATCTCGTCGTCGATCCTGCTGCTATAACGGGCGCGCGCGTCGCGGCACGTCTCCCGCCCATCTGCTCGTACCACTCGGCCGTTCGCCGCATGCCTTCGGCGAACGTGACCTCCGGTCGCCAGCCCAGATCGTCACGGGTACGAGCCGCGTCGATGATCTGATCCGTCCCCATCAGCATGACGGCCATCCGGCTGTACGGGGGTTCGCAGCCGGGGATCTTGGCCAACATATCGGCCACGAACGCAGCGGCGTACGCCACCTTGAAGCGTGCGCGGCGACGCGTCTTCGGCAGGCCCGTCGCCTCGGCCATGGCATCCAGGAACCGGCGCTGGGTGACCGGTTCGTCGCTCGCGACGTCGTAGATCTTACCGTCGGCCAGGGGGCTCGTCCCGGCCAGGACGACCGCCCTGGCCGCGTCGTCACTATAACACGTCGCGATGCGGTTCTCGCCGCCGCCAATGACGAAGAGCCGATCGCGTTTTCGCATCCGAACGAACTGCTCGATCCCGACGCGGTTGCCGGGCCCGTAGCAGAACCCCAGCCGAAGAATCGTCCACGGACAACCGGCGCGGTCGCACTCGTCGCGAACGAGCGATTCAGCCAGAAGCTTCGCCCGTCCGTAGTAGTTGAACCGCGGTGGAGTCGCGGGGGTATGGTCCGCACGAACGGGCGTTCCCGCCGCCTCGGGCGGGTAGACGGCCGCGGAGCTGATGTAGACAAATCGGCTCGCCCCCCTGGCCAGCGAGGCCTCCAGCAACCGTCGCGTCCCGTCGACGGTCGTCCGCCGAAACGTAGACCAACTGCCGCGGAGGTCGACGCGTGCGGCCGCGTGGAACACGACGTCGCCGGGCCGGACGAGGCCGTCACAGCCGCCCGCCACCGTCAAGTCGCCTCGAACGGGCACGCCCCCCATCGCTCGAATCCGAGCGTCGTCCTTCAAGCGTCGGACCATAACGCGGACTTCGTCGAAGCGCTCGGACAGCCGGCGGACCAGCGGCCCGCCGAGGAAGCCCGTGCCGCCCGTGAGGGCCGCGTTCATGAATCCCCCCTGCTCGGGCGCCTCGGGATCCAACGCGGCACGCGCGTCAGGTAATCAACGTATGCTTGGCCGTGCCGCTTGCGTAACAACGGCTCCTCGAGCCAAATGACCTGCGCGTGAGCGATCATGCAGGCGATGCCGAACATGATCAGCACGCCCGTCGATGACAACGCGATGGCCTCCGCCAGCAGTGTCAGCATCAGACTGCCGGCAACGGGATTTCGCGCCCAGCGGTACGGGCCCGTCGCAACGAACGTTCTCGGCGGGTCGAACTCGACGTAGGCGCCCTTGCCGCGAGACGTCAACACGTACGCGGCATAGAGGTACACGCTCAGGCAGGCGCAGAAGGCGACGACGCCGATGAGTCGGAACCATCCGAGCTCGACGTGAATCGACGGAATCGAATCGTCCAGCTTGGACCATAACCAAGGGAGCCCCGCAAGGACGAGCGCCAGGAATGAGGTGCCGTAGACGAACATGCGAACGGACAGAGGGATTCGGCGCAGCACGTTGGGCACACGGACAGCGGCCTGCTCGTAAGACGGTTCCGATCCTTGATGCGTATCCGGCATGCTTGCCGCTCCACCTACACGGACTCCGGCAGGGCGCGGCCTCCCGCCTTCGCCTCGGTCGGGGACGTCTGATGCATCAGCCAATACGTCGCCGGCGTGCCGAGCGCCACGATCCAGAACAGCCACACCGCCCGATCCACGGCGGCGACCACCAGCCCGGCGTCGAAACCGGCCCCCGTCCACTCCGCCGCGACGGCGATCGCCCCCTCACGCACGCCCAGACCGCCGGGCGTCACCATCGCGAACGTCGAGAAGTAAATCAGCGATTGGACGACCAGGATCCCCGGCAGATCGATCTCGAAGCCGCAGACGCGAAAGATCAGGTAGAGTCTGGCGCACCGCAGCAGATATTGGCCGGCCTGGGCCAGCAATGACTGCCACAGGACCGCGCGCTGCCGTACGATTCGTCTGAGTCCCAGTACGAAACGACGCAACCCCCTTCTGAATCGACCGGAGAAGACCGGACGAGCCGGCCCGGGAACAAGACACAGCAACGTGGGCACGACGACGCCCAGGCCACAAATGACCGCCATCACCGCGCGGGAGGTTGTCGACATCCTCGTCGAACTGACAGTCCCAATCAGGCCGAACGCCCCGGACGTCACCAGGCCGAGCCCGATCGTCGCCACGGCCAGGCTGAGGAAGCGGGCGTACCTCAGACCGCACTGCCGACGCAGCCAGACGGCCCCCATCGCCACGCCGACGCGAACGGGCAACAGGTTCAGGAAACTCGTGGCCACGTTGATGGCCATGAGGTAGACGATGCCCGCGCGCGACCGAAGCGCGCCGAGCAGTGCCCGAATCTGGAACGCCCTGACGAGGATGACCAGCCAGACGCCCAGCGAGACGAGCAGCAGGTGGGTCCAGTTGATCCTCAGTGCCGGCGTCAATGCCTCTCGGTTGGCCAGCAGGTATCCGCCCAGGAGGACGAGAACGATCACCCCCGCGGCGAACCGCAGGACCTTGCCCCGGAGGCCTGGCTGACGGGTCGGTGGCGGCATGGCTACCATCGTACGACGAAACCGGCCGACATCCACTTGCTCGATTCGACCGAATAGAGACCGACGAGATCCCCGGGCCGAATCTCACCGTGACGGACCATCTGGTCGAAATGGATCAGGATCGACGCGCCGCCACAGTAGCCGGTCTTGCGAGCGAGGAATTGGATCTGCTCGCGCGTGGCGCTGAACCATTCCTTGAACAGCTCGATGTTGTCCTCGTAAAGCTGCTTCGTGGGGATGGAACCGACGTGATGCGTGATCGTCTTGGGATCGATGCCCAGCGACTCGTACATCCGCATGCCGCCTTCCAGGAGCCGTCGCCCCGCGTTGCGGGTCACGCAGGAGAAGTCCTGGTCCAGGTGGTGCAACCCGTTCTCGTAGACCACAAGCGCCTGATTGCGATAAGCGACCAGGTCGGCGGCGCCCGCGCCGGCGGTCATGGCCGGTGGGAGCCTGCCGCCGATCGACTCGACGTAAGTGCCCAACACCTCGTGCGGGGCGAACCCGTCGGCGTCGCGCGCGTCGTCATCGAGGGCCTTGAGCACCAGCGCGCCGCTGCCGTCAGCCAGGATGTAGCGCAGCGCTGCCTGCGCCTTGGTGACCTTGGCCTGATTGAAGAAGCAGCTTCGCAGATAGACGCTCGAGAGCTGGGGATACGTAACCAGCGCGGTCCGGTACCGGCCGGCGCGCAAGGCGTCGAAGGCCACCTGGACGGACTTGCCCACGCCGGCACAGTTCGAATGGATCTCCATCTCGGCGCAGGACTCGATGCCCAGTCGCTCCTGGAGGATCGTCGAGGTCGGCGGCGTGCCGTAGTCGTAGGTCGGGCTGGAGAGCAGCAGCAGTTCAATCTCGTCGGGCGTCATCCCGGCGTCGTCCAAGGCGTGCCGGGCCGCCTCCTCGGCCAGCGTGGCGAAGGTATGCGTCAGGTCATGCGTCTCGGGATCGACGGCGAAGTGACGGTAGTCGATACCCGAGTCGCCGAGCATCGCGTTGCCGCCCGCCTTGATGAACGACTGGACGCGCGTCGGCGCCTTATCCAGAGGTCCGAGGACATCGTCAATCTTGTCGTTCGGGATTGGATCGTTCGGGAGAAAGGAACCCGTGCCCGCGATGGTGACCGGTAGAAGGCGTCTGTCCACGTCCTGCCCCAAGATTCGGCGGTTCTAGTGCGATCCTAGGAATTCGCGTATGCTACTGACTGATGCGGCGGAAGCCAACGCCGATGGAGCCCCTGAAGAAGGCATTATTGTGGCTCGTCGGCTTCGTGTCAATCACGAGGGGTCGCGGGACACGATCGGCGACCGGTGGATCATCTCAACGAGACGACTGATGGGAAAGTGGGTAGTTCGAACCGTCTTCTTGCTGATCCTCGCGGGCCTCATCGGGTTCGGTTGGCGCAGCCTCCGGAGGAAGCCTGAGGTCACGATCCGCACAACGCCGGTAACGCGAGGTCCACTGGCGCTGGCGGTTACCGCAACCGGACGCTTGGCCCCGACGACCGAGGTGCTGGTCGGTTGCGAGGTCTCGGGGACGGTCCAGGAAGTGCTGGTCTCGCACAACGATCGGATCCGTCGGGGGCAGGTGCTGGCCCGGCTAAAGCCGGAGCTCTACCGGGCCGAGCACGAACAGGCCAAGGCCGACCTCGCCCGAGCCAACGCAGTCCTGCACGAGCAGGAGGTCGAGCGAGACGAAGCCAAGCGCCAGTTCGAACGGATAGACGGCTTGCGGCGGAAAGGCGCCGCCAGCGAGGAGGAGCACAAGGCCCTCAAGGCGAAACACGATGCGATGCTGGCGAACGTCGAGGCGGCTCGTGCCGCCATCGAGGGCGCCAAGAGTCGCGTCGATCTGACCAAGTATAGCTTGGACTGCACGGAGATCGTCTCGCCCATCGACGGCATCGTCCTCGACCGGCAAGTCGACGCGGGGCAAACGGTGACGTCCCGGCTGAAGTCGCCCGACCTGTTCATCCTGGCCGAGGACCTAGCCAGGATGGAGCTACTGACGGACGTCAGCGAGGCCGACATCGGCCACATCTGTCCGGGACAACACGCCAGCTTCGCCGTCAATGCCTACCGCGACCGCACGTTCACCGGTCAGGTCCGGCAGGTTCGCAACCAACCCCGCGCGCTCAGCAACGTGGTGACGTACACGGTGGTGATCGACGTGGAGAACCGGGATCGGCTGCTCAGGCCCGGGATGCCGGCGGACGTGGGCATCGAGATCGTCCGGCAGGACGGGATCATGAAGGTCGCCAATGCGGCCCTGCGATTCCGACCGCCGCTGGGCCCCGAGCGGATTCGGGCCATGCTCGACAGCATGACGTGGCCGCCGGCCCCCGAGCCGATTCGAATCACCCCCGCCAGCGGACCTGACAGCCGTGGCGCCGACGCAGAGATCGCCCCGCCACCAATCAGGCCGGAGAAGGCAACCCTCTGGCGTCATAGCGACGGGGCATGGGTGTCGATGCCCGTCTGGACCCGGTTCACGGACAACCGAGACACGGCCGTCGTCGGAGGCGCGGACCTCGTCGAAGGAACGGCCTATGTGACCGAGATGGATCGGCCCGAGGAGTCGGGGAGCTTCCTTCAGCGGATCATCATGCTGAGCCGGCCCGAGAACCGCCGCTTCTGAGTACCCAGCGCGAGACAATGAGCAACATCGTCGAACTGGAATCCGTGCACAAAGTCTACGACATGGGCGCGGTCCACGTGCCCGCGCTGCGCGGGATCGATCTGACGATCACCGAGGGCCAGTTCACGGCAATCATGGGCGCCAGCGGCTCGGGCAAGAGCACCCTGCTCAACATCCTGGGCTGTCTCGACCCGGCCACCGAAGGGATCTACCGGCTCGACGGGCAGCGGGTCGACCGGCTCGACGAGGTCGAGTTGGCCCGGTGCCGACGCTCGAAGCTTGGCTTCGTCTTCCAGACCTTCAACCTGCTGCACAGCGATACGTCGCTGGAGAACGTCGAACTGCCGATGGTCTACCTGGGTATCGGCCGACGCGAGCGACGGCGACGCGCCCGGGCCGCGCTCGAGACCGTCGGCCTGGCCGATCGGACGGAGCACATGCCCTGGCAGCTCTCGGGCGGGCAGCAGCAGCGGGTCGCACTGGCCAGGGCGCTGGCGAATCAGCCGCGCCTGCTGCTGGCCGACGAACCCACGGGCAACCTCGACTCGAAGACGAGCGAGGAGATGCTCGACCTGCTCGTCCGCCTGCACGCCGCGGGCGGGCTGACGGTGGCGCTGGTCACGCACGATCCGGACATCGCCGCCTACGCCCACCGTGTCGTGATCCTTCACGACGGGTTGGTCGTTCACGATCAGCCCTCACCGGCCAAGGGGGGCCCGGCGATCCCCCACATCAAGACGATCGCCGCCGCGGCCGAGCGGGAGGGCGCGCCACGATGAACCCCGTCGTCTGGCTCGAGAGCTTCCGCATCGCCGTCCGCCAGATGAGGCGGCATCGCACGCGGAGCATCCTGACGATGCTGGGCGTGATCATCGGCGTGGCCGCGATCATCTCCGTCATCGCCATCAGCGAGGGGGCCAAGCAGCGCATACAGGGCCAGATCGCCAACCTGGGCACGAACATGATCATCGTCCTGGCCGGTTCGACGAGCCAAGGCGGCGTCCGCGCCGGGGCCGGCTCGGCCGAGACGCTGACCGTGCAGGACGCCGAGGCGATCGAGCGGGAGTGCTCGGCCGTCGGGCACGCCTCGGCGGTGACTCGCTCGATCTGTCAGGCCGTCGGCGAGTTGGCGAACTGGTCCGTCCGCGTGACCGGCGCCGAGGCCGACTACCTCCGGGTGCGGTCGTGGTCGGTGGACGTCGGTCGAGAGATCGAGCAGCGGGACGTCGATTCCGCCGCCAAGGTCTGCCTGATCGGCAGGACGTCCGCCCAGCAGCTCTTCGGGAAATCGGACCCCGTCGGTCAGCGGATCCGGGTCAAGGGCACGCCGATGGAGATCGTCGGACTGCTCGCCGAGAAGGGACAGAGCCCGCTGGGCGAGGATCAGGACGACATTCTCATCGTTCCCATCACGACGGCGTTCCGGCACCTGACCGGCGGCGACCGTCCGAAGGCCATCGTGCTCTCGGCCGTGAGCGAGAGCCAGATCGACCAGGCCATGAACCAGGTGCAGACGCTCCTGCGGCATCGGCATCAGCTTCGCGGCGACGAAATGGATGATTTCACCGTGAAGTCGATCTCCGAAGCGGCCCAAACCGCAGAGCGAACGTCGAACGTCATGACGCTGCTGCTGGTGAGCATCGCCGGGATCAGCCTGCTCGTCGGCGGCATCGGGATCATGAACATCATGCTCGTGACGGTGATGGAGCGGACGCGTGAGATCGGAATCCGAATGGCCCTCGGCGCGGACCGCAGGATGATCATGCGCCAGTTCATGCTGGAGGCGGGGGCGCTGGCGGGCGCCGGTGGGCTGCTGGGCGTCGTCGTGGGGCTGATCGGATGCGTCCTGATCGCGCGACTGACCGGGCTGATGCCGGTGCTGTCGCCGATGCTGCTGGCCGGACCGCTCGTGTTCGCGGTCTGCATCGGGTTAGTGTTCGGGTTGCTGCCGGCGCGCCGGGCATCACGGCTGAACCCGGTTGAATCGCTGCGGCATGACTAGGTCGCGCGATACCCCCCCTACTGCCAGCTTTGCAGGAAGGGATTCCTGCCGAGAGCCGGTGCGAGCACCGATTCTCGCGCCGGAGCCGCGCGCATACACAATGACGTCAAGCCGCCGCTCTCCCAAAGGCGCGTCCGGACGCGGACTACCGAGACTTCTTCTGCTCGGCCGACATCTTGTCAAGCTCCTCGAGCTTGAGCCTGACGCTCAGTATGTAGGGCTCCTCTCCCTTGTCCCAGTGGCCGTATGTCGTGGTCACGAACGTACCGTCCGGCAATACCTCCACGCCAGGGTAGGCACAGTCATAGCCCTTGTGATTGTCCTTCAGTCGAACGCGGTATTGGCCCTTGCGTCCATGAACGAGATCGTCATAGGTGCCGACCCAGGCTGCCCAGTCGCCTTCGGTCGGCGTCTTCTGACCCTCAGGAGATCGGCGGCGCAGCGAGATGAGCAGCCGACCGTCCGGCGCGTATTTGCCGGTATGCCGATCGCCGTTCAGCATCCACGGCATGTCCCGAGGTCGGGTCCACGTCTTGCCCTCGTCGTTCGAGAAGATGATCTGCGAGTTGCGCCGCCGACTATTCTCGCGGAGGAGCACGGCGAGCTGCTTGCCGTCCGGTGAGCGGATGATGCCCGGCTCGCAGATGTGAATCTCCTTGAATGAGTAGATGACTTCCGGGAACGACCACGTCAGGCCGCCGTCGGTGGAGAGCGTCCTGTAAAGCGTCACCGCCTTGGGATCCTTCCGCTCGCTGGTGCGGGTGAAGAACCGGCCGTCGTCATGGAACATTGCCATGTAATGACCCTTGCCCGTTCGCAGCGGCTCCACGCACCCCATCACGACGATGCCGCCCCAGTCGCCGACGGGCTTCAGCTCCGACCATGTCTTGCCGTCGTCCTCCGACACCGCCATCCGCACGGGATACAGCCCGGAGAACATGACGATTCGCTTCTTGCCCTCTGGATCGATCACTCGATGGAGCGTCGGGACTTCCTTCGATGTCGCCCAGGACACGGGGGTCGGCAGACGATCGCTCCAGGTCAGGCCCGCGTCGTTGCTCCGCTTGTAGACGATCGCGCCGCGACCATGGCCCTTGGGATAGACGCAGAGCATCGTCTTGTTGTCCTCCAACAAGACCGTCGTCGGGTGGCCGAGGTACTGGCCCTTCTCCCTGTCGACGACGACCTGCCGATGCCTCTGATCGGACAGATCGATGAGTGGTGGGTCTTGAGCATCCACGCGTCGCTCCTCGGATCCCCCTGCGAGTCCTGCGCCGGGTCCAACCATGAGAACCATGACGGCGGAAAACGGGCAGTGTAGCCTCAGTCTCATTGAAGAACCCCTTGCAGATCGGTTTCCGACACGAGGCGGATGCCCCGCAACGAAACCGTGTCGGCGTCGCTACGAATAGCCTACCTCACGAGCCATGCCCTCGCACGTCTCCCTGACAATTCGCCGCTCCTTGTCGCTAAGCTCCTCGCCGCGGCCGACGGCGCGGCGATCGACGGACCTGGCCTTGCGGAACGTCCGCGGATCACCCAGGCCGCCGAGTCGATGCCTGGGCAGAGTTCCGTCGAGCATGCACGGCTCGAACGGGAGGCGAAGTTGCTCGCAGATCCGCGGCAGTTGCGTCTCCGGACCGGCGACCAGATCCTCGTATCGTATCGGCGTCAGCCCGTGCGCGCGAATCCATTCGACATACCTGGCCCAGTTGTCGGACGCCCAGCGGACGACGTGCAGCCGATTTCGGAAGATCGGTACGTTCGACAGACGCATCCGCGTCAACCAGCCGCGAACGCCAATGACCCAACTGCCCAGGCCGATCGCCGATGCGGCCGTGTCGTATGGATCGCGAATCAGCGCGACCCGCGCCGGCACGTCTCGTACGAGCCGTTCGAGCACGGACTCGTTCCGCCACGGCGGCGTGAGGCCGCAAGAGCGGTAGGTCTCCTTGATGACCAGGTGCGAGCAGCCGTTCGCCGCGGCCAGCTCAGACAAGTAACCGGCGTATCGTTCCAGAGAGGCCGGGTAAGGCGGCTTACGGAAAGGAAAACCCGCGGATCGCTGGAGCCGTCTGAACTGACGGTGGATCCGCCAGTTCGGCAGCGCCGAGCGGATCAGGAACGGCTCGCTGACGGCCAGGACGCCCTGCCCCCCCGCCAAGAGCCGCAGGAGCATCGTCGTGCCGCTGCGCGGCGGACCGAGGATGAGACACGTCTGTGGATTGGCGGAGGACTCCCGGGTGTCCGAACGTTCGAAGGGCTGCATTAGGGCGCGCCCACCATCGCTCTTTTCCGTCTCGCGGGGATGCATGACGGACCGGCAGCATATCGGACAGCAGGATGAGCCGCAATCGACCGACCGCGGCGCGATCAGTCGCATGCCGTCGGCTTCGTGGCGGAATCGCACCGGCCCGGGCGGTCGCGAAGAACGGCCCCGAGCCAAGCACGCAGGCGCCCGCGCTCGGGAATGTCGCGGAGCACCCAATCGTCGCGGTGATTGCGGTACGGCAGCACCTGGAACGTAAATGGCGCCTTGACGCCGGTGGCGGCCAGGTATCGGCGCGTCTCCTCGACGGAGCCCTCGTGACTGACGAACGACGCCCGACCCTTCAGACGCTTCAGTCGTCTCAGGGCCGAGGCGCGGTCCGCCCCTGGATACGCCCAGTCCTTCACGCCGTCGTAGTGGCTGTGCGGGATGAAGGCCAGCCAGAGACGGGCAATCTCGTCGTCGTGCAGGCCGATGTAGTTGCAGGCGATCGCCCCGCGAGAGAAGCCCGTCAGGATGACCGACGACGAATCGCCCCCATAGGTCTCGCAGACGCGTCGGACCGTCGTCCTGCAATAGTCGACGGTGGCGGCCACGTCCCCCCACCACTGAGTCTGATTCGCCATCGTCTCGGTATTCACGAAGGGCATGCAGATCCAGAGAAAGCCCTTACCGCCGGAAATGCCGTAGCCCAGGTTGCAGTACTCGACCTTGCCGGTACAGACGTCCCCGAAGCCGTTACGGTAGGGTCCGTTGCCCGGATACTCCACAAGGATGGGGAATCTCTCGCCCCTCCGCCAGTCGGTGGGCAGGTGTAGCGTGTGGTAGACCCTCGTACCCTCGTACCCGGGCGAGGTCTGCTTGACCCGTCGCCCCGGTGCGGGCTCGCCGACCGTCATCGGCGGTGTCGTCAGATCCTTGGGAACCGTGGAGATATCGGGCAGCTCCGCCGCCGACAGCGTTGCGGAACCGACGACCATCGCAATGAACAGACTGATCGTGATCCAGAGGCTCACGCTTTCCTTTCGCCGGACTTACGTCTCGCGCTCGACGCGATTGGGCGCCCGAGCGGATTTCAACGCGGGCCAACCGAAGAGCGCGGACAGACACCCGGAAATGACGGCGAGGCCAATCACAACCAATAGGTTCACAAGCCACTCGTTGTATTCGAGCCCCGCGCCGCTCTCGGTCAGCCCCTCGTCAACCTTGCTTCTCATGCCGTAGTTGTGCGAAATCCCAGGCACGGAACAGACAAAGACCGTAAGGCACAAGCACGCCACTAGACCCAGAATGATCGGTCGCGACATGATAGGCTCCCTATCGGAGGTATGGCCCCCAGGTAGCACGGCGATCTTGGACGTGTATCGGGAACGGGCTTGTCACGGCTTCACCGCGGCGGCCGTCGCGGGCTCCCCCACACCCCGCTTCATCAACGACTTCAGCTCGTCGAGGCAATTCTCATACACACCGCGCGGCCCGACGTCGTGCTTCTTGCAGAGCGACGCGGCCATGCCGACCACCTCACCCATCATCCCCGTGGTCCGCATGACGCGAACGGTGCCCAGGGCCACGTGCGTCACGCTGATGTCCCGACCGGCCATGAACAGGTTCGGCACGTTGCGGGAGTAGAGACAGCGGTACGGAATCGCATACGGCTTGATCTTCTGATGCTTGGCGATTGAGCGGAACTCGCTGCCCGGAAAGTGCTGCGTGTTCTTCGGCGCGGGGTAGTGCAGGTCGATCGTCCACGTCGTCGTTACGCACGCGTCGGGAAACTCTCGCCGCTGCTCGATGTCCTGCTGCTGTAGGATGACGTCGCCCAGCAGCCGGCGGGATTCTCGCTTGCCGCCAATATAGGCCACCCAGCCAAGCCTGCGCTTGGCATACTCGGTCTTGTCCTTGGCGTGGTTCTTCAGGAACGACCAGTTGCCGTAGACCACGCGAAGAGCATAGTCGCGAATCTGCTCGGCCTCGGTGACTTGGTCGCGATTCATGCCGGTCTCCCAGTCCCACTCGCCCATCATGACGCGCTGGCACGTCTTCTCGTTGAATCGGACGGCCCAGGGACAATCGGGAAACGGTGAGGGCTTGTCCGTGGACACAGAGTACCACTGAACCGACATGCCCATCGTCATGCGATCGGGCTTCTCCGGAGCGAGCGACTCGCCCGTCTCGGCGCGGCTCTCGCGCCCCATGCGGTAGTCGGCGCCAGCGAGGAAACCGAGCGTGCCGTCACCCGTGCAGTCGACAAAGAGCGTGCCCGGAAAGCGGAGCTCCTTGCCCGTCCTCACATTTCTCGCAACGACGGCGGCGATGCGGTCGCCCTCCTTCTCGACCTTGTAGGCATGCGTGTTGAGGAAGAGGTGCAGGTTCTTCTCCGCGCGAACGACGCGGAGCTTCTTGCCGTCGTCGTAGTATTCGGGCGGCTTGGCGTTGCCCTGGCGGCCGGAGTCCAGCTCGCTGACGACGCTGCCCAGCATCGGATACGGCGGCAGTTGGATCCGGCCCTGGAGATGGACGCGGACCTCCGAGCTGTTGTTGCCGCCCAGCACGGGCCGGTTCTGGATGAGCGCGACCTGGAGCCCCAATCGAGCCGCCGAGAGCGCCGCGCACGTACCCGCCATTCCGCCGCCCACTACCACCAAGTCGAACCGTCCAGCATCCTCCGGTCCATCTGAAAGACCCAGCGCCTTGCGACGAAGCGCGGCCAGCGCGCCGGCCTCATTCGGCGGCGCGAACCCGAGATCGGTCGTCATAACGATCGCGTCGCAACGCCCGTCGAAACCGGTCAGATCGTGCAGACTGAGCGTGACCTTGTTGCCGGAGATTTCGACCATGCCGCCGTCCTGCCAGTGCCACTCGGCGCCGGACGTGCCGAAGATGGTCTCCAACGCTTTCCCGTCAATCAGAAGTTGGAACCGCCCGGGGGCACCGTCGACCTTCCAGGGCGCCACCCAGTCGCGCGTTCGGACCCAGACGCGATACTTGCCCGCCGTCGGCAACGTCACCGTTGTCTGCGCATCCTTGACCGGAACGCCCAGACCATGGGCCAGAACGTAGGATGAGCCGATCTGGTCCATGGCGAGCGTATCGACGACCCAACCGCCCAGGCCGAGGAAGCTCTCGGCCTCAACATAGACCGTCTCAGCAGACGCCGTCGCGGCAGGCCAGACTACCGTCACCAGCAGTAGCAGTACTCGACCGCAGCGCCACCCCAACTTCGTGTTCAAGACCGTATCTATCATCTGTCGTGGTTTCCTTCGTCTCCGCCGTTCCGCGATTGATCCAGGCATTCAAGGTGCTTCCGGATCGCCCTGGCCAGGTCACGCCCGAGAGCCCGAGCCGTTTCGGCCGTCACCGTCTGCCCGCCCGCCTTGGCATAGGGAATCTCCAGAACGGTCGCCAGCCGGATGCCCGGCAGCTCCCTCGCCCACGATCCGCAGCACTTGCCCGCGCCGTAGTTCTTCTCCGTATTCCAGCTCACCCCGAAAGGCAGATCGTTCTCCGCTCTATACGGGATCGGACCAACGCGCGTCTCCTCAAGGATCCTGCCGAACGCGCGCTGCTGCGCCCAAACGCCAGGAGCTTTCTGTCCCACCTGATAGAGACGCTCGGACTGGTCGCCCCGGATGTACGGGCAATGCAGGTCCATCGCCAGCCGAAGCCTGCCCTGCGACCATCGGGGGACGAGCTCGCGAAGCGCACGGACCGAGGGGTAGAGGCTCTCACCCGCATAGTCGCGATTGTGATCACGCGGCCTTCGGTTCTTCCCCTGGTCTCCGGCCTCCACGCCGTCCTTGTCCATGAACGGCACGGCGAGCACCTCGACGTTGCGGCGGAGCCACGAGCCGTCGTCTGTGCCGGCCACGACCTCCTCCAAGACGCCCTCCAGCGCGTAGCTCGCCATCGACTCGCACGCGTGGTGGCGACAGGTGAGCAGGACACGATACTTGGGCTCACCATCCAGCCTGCCGGCGTGAATCCGCTCGACCACCCGCCCCTTCCTCGTCTTGCAGAGCGTCGCGACGGATAAGCAAGGGTTCTCTGGGTGCCGCAGGAGGAACCGCCGCAGGTCCGATTCCTGGTAGGGCATCGCGAAGCAGAACCGGACCTCTCCTGCATCCGCCGGGAACGGATAGGTGAAGGAGGGGCCGTCAACGGCGCCTGATCCCAGCCACGACCAGCTCGTCCCGCCATCCACACTGACGGCCGGGCCCGTCAGACCGATCGGGCTTCGCCCCGCGAACCGAAACGTCATTCTCCGCCCCGCGACTCCCCCGACGCGGAAGCACCAGTAGAACCACCATCCCTCCGTATCCCGGAGGTCTTGTCGAAGGTGGACCGTGTCCCCATCAATCCTGTCGACCAGGATATTGCCACCGGGAAACGCACAGTCGATCGTCGGCGGATCGGTCGAACGGGTCGCGGCCCCCTGCTCCGCGCCGGCGAGCAGCGAAGCTGCCGACAGGACGACCGATATGAATAACCCGACACACGACATGCAACCGATTCTACATGAAATGGGTGGCCGTGAGCAGCGGCATACGCGATCAGCGGAACTCATCGGCGGACCCACCATGCGGGCTGACAGCGTGCCAGTCGGCTCCCATGAACCAAGCCGTTGATGTGACGTGTGCCCGACCTATCCTCACTTCGCCGGACGAAGCGTGATCCATTTCAGGTTCATCACCGCCTCGCCGGTCTTGCCCTTCGGCTTGACGCTCAGCGTGTGGCTCCCCACCTTGTCCATCCGGATCCGGCCAAGCGAGACCGTCTGATACGCGTCCCAGGAACCCGTGGGCGAGGGGACTTTGGTTTCGATCCTCCCGTCGCCGACTTCCACCACGAACGAACTGCCTTGGCTGCCATTAGGACAAGCGTAGCGCAGCGTGACATCGTAAGCGCCCGGATGAGTCGCGGCGAACTCCCATGAGGCCCAGTCCTTCGGCTCGCCCCAGTAACCAAGGTTCCCGCCCTCGATCTGGGGCTTTTCGAATCGCAAGCCCTTGCCGTGGATCTGGGCATCGGCGGCGTGTAGAACGATCGAGCCGTCGGCGCCCGGATAGACCCGATCATCCACCTCAGGCTTGCCCGCGAGTTGCAGTGCGACGACCGTGGCGTCCGGCTGAGGACAGCGACCAGTCAGATTCACCATGATACCCCGCTCGGCGCCGTGCTCGACCGCCAGGGGGCGCCGCTCCGCGTCGGCCAACATCCAGGCCTTGGTGACCTTGCACTTCAGATTCGGCACGCTGAGCTTGCCCGCGACCGGCCAGTTCAGGATATGTAGATAGAGCATGTCGCCCTTGCTGGTGGCCCGCCCCCAGGCAGGCGGGCGGCGGAACGGACCGGCCGTCGTGCCGTAGATGGCCTCGCCGTTGACGCCGAGCCACTTGCCGATGGCGATGAGCCGGTCTTGCATGATCACGGGGATGCGCCCGTCGGCGGTCGGCCCGATGTCGAGCAGGAGATTGCCTCCGTTCGCGGCGATCTCGATCAGCATGCGGATACAAGCCATGCGACTCGCGTAGTCATCGATGTTCTCATTTCGGTTGTAGCCGAACGAGTGGCCGATGCCGCGGCATTCCTCCCAGGGATGCCACTTGCCGCCCGGCCCGCCAGTACCGGCGTATTCCGTCGTGTAGTAGTCGCCGCATTTGTGACGCATGCCCTTTCCCCAACGATCGTCCACGACGACCTCGTCCGGATTAGGGCCCTCGTTGTAGAGCCAGGCCAGGAACTCGGGGCTCTTCCACGTCTGGTAGGGCTGGTCCCACTCGCCGTCGGAGAAAATGAGCGCGGGCCGGTAGCGCTGCACCAGGTCCTTGATCTGAGGCATCATGTGCGTCTCGACGTAGCGCTTGACGTCGCTCCGGTAGACCGGGTGATACCACTCGTAGAGCGAGTAGTAGTAGCCCATCTTGAGGCCCTTGCTTCGAACGGCCTTGGCCAGGTCGCCGCAGAGGTCCCGCTTCGGCCCGGCCTCGACGCTGTTCCAGCCCGGCGAGTCCGGCGCCGGCCAAAGGCAGAAGCCGTCGTGGTGTTTGCTGGTCAGCACGACGTATCTCGCACCGGACCGCTTGAAGACGTCGGCCCACTCGTCCGGGTTGAACAGCTCGCAGTGAAACATCGGCGCGAACTGCTTGTAGTCGAAGTCCTTGCCGTAGACGCGCTCGTGGAACTCGCGGACCGCCCCCTTGTGGCTTCCCTCGCGGAGCATGTGCAGGTACCACTCGGCGTAGGTGCCCTTCGGACTCCAAGAGGGCACGGAATAGACCCCCCAGTGGATGAAGATGCCGAACTTGGCCTCCACGAACCACTGCGGACACTGTCGGCTGTTGAGCGATTCCCAATTGGGCTCGTACTTCGCGGCCGGTGCCGTCGATGCACCGCCCAAACACGCACTGAGTACGACCGCCAAACTACCAAACCGGCGAATGGATCGCTGCATGACGTGCTCCTTACTTCGTGGTCTTGACCAACTTGCCCTCGATCTCCACGACGATGACCGAAACCGCGTCGTCCGGCAAGCGCTCCGGCAGCTTGACGAACCCCCCCGCCTCGACGCGGCGGGTCGCCAGAGCCTTTTTGCCCTTGTCCGCCAGGAGATAGGCGGCGGCGATTTCGCTCTGCAGTCCCGGTAGCTCGATCTCGCCGGTTCTCCCGCCGAAAACGTGCGCGTAGACTCGGCCCGGCTTGGACGTACACACGCCCCATTCAAGCTTCTTCGGCCCAAGCGGACTCGCCTTGGCGCCGTAGATCGCCTCGCCGTTGGTCCCGAGCCACTCGCCGATCTGCAGGAGCCGTTCCTGCATGATCACGGGGATCCGCCCGTCGGCCGTCGGCCCGACGCACAGGAGCAGGTTCCCGCCGTCGGCGACGGTCGCACACAGCAGGCGGACCAGCTCGGCAACGGAGCCATACTCGTGGATGCTCTCGTTGCGGTTGTAGCCGTAAGACGCCCCCATGCCCCGATTCTCTTCCCAGATGTGGCTCGGGCCGAGCTTCGCGTCGGTGTGCCCGCCGTATTCGCTCGTGTAGTAGCCGCCGTGCCTGCCGCGGCACTTGCCCCAGCGATCGTTGATGACCACGTCGCCGCGGCACGGGGACTCGTTGAAGAGCCACGCCATCAGCTCCTCCGTCCGCCACTTCTTGAAGTCCATCTCCCACTCGCCGTCGGCGAAGATGATCGACGGGGCGTACCTCGTGACGACGTCCTTGAATTGCGGCTGGAAGTGCTCGGCCACGAACCGATCGCGATCCCCGAGCCAGAGCGGATGAAACCACTCATACAGCGAGTAGTAGATGCCCATCTTCAGCCCGCGCTTGCGGACCGCCTGGGTCATCTCGCCCAGCAAGTCGCGCTTCGGCCCGATGTCGACGCTGTTCCAGCCCTTGTTGTACGGGCTGGGCCATAGGCAGTAGCCGTCATGGTAATTG
Organism: Phycisphaerae bacterium; assembly: GCA_016927755.1. GTDB lineage: Bacteria > Planctomycetota > Phycisphaerae > UBA1845 > JAFGLZ01 > JAFGLZ01. The sequence goes on along the minus strand of JAFGLZ010000043.1, from coordinate 48,912 downwards.
GCCATGAAGACGACGTACTTGCCTCCCGACTTGACGAACAAGTCGGCCCACGCGTCAGGCTCCCACATCTCGGCCGTCAGCATGGGACCGAACTGCTCGTACTTGAAGTCCTTGCCGTAAGTCTTGGCGTGGAACGCCTGCGTCGGGGAGCCCTGACGGCGCATCTCGTGGCCGTACCACTCGGCATACTTCCCCTTGGGCGCCCAGCTCGGCACCGAATACGGCCCCCAAACGACGAAGATACCGAAGCGGGCCTCCTCGAACCACGCGGGTGTCGGGCGTTTGTCGAGCGAGTCCCAGTTCGGGGCGTACTTCTCCGCTTGGGCGGTAATCGCACTCATGAGGACACACATTGCCGTACACGACGGTCTGAATCCCAGAACCATGACGTTCCCCTATCGGATCACGACGTTCGTGCCGTACATGGGTACCGCCACTTCTTGCGGCGCGGCGTGGCCCACCTGGATCCTCAGCTCGACCTTGCTCGGATCGGAGGAACCCAGCATCGTCGCACGTACTTCTGGAACGACGCCCTTGGCCGGCACAAGCACCCAGGCAAACGTAACGGGCTTGTCGATCCTGGCCGTGTAGCTTGCGGCCGAGTTCGGCGTCTTGACGTTGTACTCCCGTGAATACCAGCCCTGGATCGCCGGGGCAGTCTGACCGCGGATGAATTCTACCTGCCAAGCCAGGTTCGACACAGGGATGACGCGGAGGTTACCCTTGCCGGGGTCTGTCGTTGCCAGTGATGCGCCATCGGCCACAACCGTACAGTCCGGATGGAAGTGCCACAGGGATTGGATCGTGCGCGGACGATCCGTGTCGATCCGGTCGACGACGACCCAGTACCTGCCGCGCGCGTAGAGGACGGCCCGCGTGTGAACGACCTTCCCCGGCACGTCGGCGAAGCCCTTGTCGAACGTCCCGCGCGCGAAATCGTACGCCGGCGAGACGACGAAGTTGCCCTTCATCGGCTCAGAAACCTCCTTCACCTCGGGCTTCTGATTCCTGCCGTCCACGAGAATCACGTTGTGGCCTGCCGAGCCGACGAAGTAGCGGCGCCACTCGTCGCCCTTATAACTATACCGCCCTGCGTCAACGAGCAGATCGCGTCCATACGCCGCGACGGAGAGGTGTAGCTTGTCGTAGTGCCAATGCCCGATCCCGAGCGGCCCGACGTCGAAGAACGCCCAGTGGGCGTCCGCGTCCCAGTCGCTACGCATGACGACCTGACCTGCATACGGAAACACGACCGAGGGTCCGCCCTCCGGTCGCTTCCCCTGTTTACCGTTGGTGGCGATGAATACCCAATCGGACCGATCGTACACCTTCGCCGCGGCGAGCACCCTCGGTCTGTTGGAGTCCAGATCGGAGTCGTTATTGAGCGGGCCGTGCCCGTCAGGCCTCATGGCGTAAGCAACATAGTTGTTCATCCGCTCCAAAGGCGCCCGGAACACCGTAGGCACGTCCCTACCCGCGTTCCGGAGCAGATCGGCCAGGTGCTGAAAGCTGTCCATGGCTACCCGATGGTAGCTCGCCGTCAGCTCCTTCTGCACGCCGTCGGGATACACCTGTTTCGTCAGCTCAGGCACCGTGCGTTTGACGGCGTAGTCGATCCACGCCTCGGCGTCCTCGAACTCCGGCCAGCAGACGCCGGCCGTGGCCAGGCCGTACATCTCCATCGTGACCCAATTCCCCCCGCTGGCGTGGAAGTGTCGCGCGTAGTCCGCATGGTCAGGCAGGCTCGAGAGGATCAGGATCCGGGCAGCCGGCGTAAAGCCTTCCTCTTGCTGCAACCCGTAGAAGATCTGGGCCCAGGCGAGGATGCGCATGAAGGCCTCGAGGCCCCGCCACTGAGGCGTCGAGCTCTTCTTGCCGGGATAGGGGTTCGAGATCACCCAGTCTCGGATGTGCTCGTCCAGGCATTTGAGGTACGCGGGGTTTCCCGTCCCTCGATAGGCCGCATGGAGCGCGCGAAGGTGGTAGTGCCGATTGAGCCCCCAGCCCCACTCCCTGTCGTCGTTGGGGCCGTTGTACGACCAATTCAGCCGTCCGTTGGGCAGGCGCGGCACCTTGGCCGTCAGCCGATAGCAGGTAATCTCGTCTCGGAGGATCGCCTCGGCGACGTCGCTCTTGCCCGTGCCCGCGGACACCGGCCCCTCGCGAAGCCAGGCGGGAAACTTGCCGCCGCGGTAATAGGCCAACAAAGCGCTGCAGGCAGCGGGCCAGTCCTTGGCCGCCACGGCCATCTTGACCGTCGTTAGCCCGGGGCGATCAAGGTTCAGGCTCCCGAACAGCTTCGTGATGCGTTCGGGACAGGCCTTGCACACCCCCTCGATCGACGTGGGCTCCGCCCCCAAGCTGTTGAGGCCTGTCAGCATGACAATAGCGGCACATACCACGATCCGAGGCTTCCGCACTGTTCGGCGCATGAATACTCCACCACAAGACAGAGACGCTCAACACGACGGCGACGATGCCGGCAAAGACGAACCGCGGCCTTGCGAAGATTCCCGTCATGACGTCTGCACCGTTGCGGCGTACCTGCCCGCGAAGGGCATACGCCCTCCCCGGATGTGGCGGACGATCCGATAACTAAGGCACACGGATCGAGCTGTGCCGTGTTCTTCGTCGTCAAATCATCCTCACTTCATGAGCGTATCGCAGGAACGTGTAGGCAACGATGCCGGCCACGAGCAGCACTCCCTCGACGCGAGCCAGAACGCGACGCGACCACATCATCGGGAGCACGAGGATCGACGCACCGACGCAGATCGGAATGTCCCATCGCAGGCAGTCCGGCGGAACCGGGATCCCCCCACGGAACATCACCGCCGTAAGCCCGAGGACGAGACCGATATTGAAGATATTCGAGCCGACCACGTTGCCGACCGACAGATCCTCGTGACCCCGAACGGCCGCGATGACCGACGCCGCCAACTCGGGCAGACTCGTGCCGAAGGCGATCACCGTCAGACCGATGACCAGTTTGCTCACGCCCAGATGCTCGGCGACGATCACGGCGTTGTTGGCGGCTAGTTGCCCGCCGTAGCCCAGACCCGCGCAGCCCAGAATTGTCAGGACCACCGCGCCCGACATGGAGCGCAGCGGCTGAGGCGTCCTCTCGAGCTCGGGCGTCCGGGCGAACCGATAGCAGTACCCCATGAACCCGGCGAACAGCGCCAGCAGCACTACCCCGTCGACGCGGCTGATCCGACCGTCCAACGCCATCACCCACATGGCGACAGAGATGCCGATCATGATCGGCATCTCGTACCGGATCGTCTGCGACTGGATGCTCATCGGGCGGACAATCGCGGCGAAGCCGAGAATCGCTAGAATGTTGAACAGGTTTGAGCCGATGACGTTGCCGATCGATACGTCGGGATGGTTCTTGAGCGCCGCCGTCACGCTGACCACGAGCTCCGGGCTGCTCGTCCCCAGCGCCACGACCGTCAGACCGATGATGATCGGCCGAAGACCGGCGCGTACGGCCATCGTCCCGGCGCCCCTAACCAGGACTTCCGCACCCACCGTCAGGATGACGAGTCCGCCAACGAGACCCGCCAGGGCCATCCACATGAGGATCTGTCCTCGGAACCTCTCAGTAGCGACGCGCCTCGCGGGCGAGCCCCTCCGGTGACGACCCCCGCCGCCATCCGGGAGAACCGGAGATACCCCGTTTTCCAATAGGATTCAAGCGATCGGCACGCGGCGATCCTGAATCGACGGCGTCACGGTGGGTCCCTCCACTCAGATTCTCTCGAAACGGAACGGCGCACGGACTGATCGCTTCAGCCCGTGCGCCCTGCGGTTGTGCACAGCATCGCGGATGTTTCTGGCTTGACGGTTCCCGGCAACCTTCATGCGCCAGCCGCCGGCGTCTGGTCACGGCCCCCCTCCGCCGGCTAGCCGTGCTTCTTGAAGTACGACTTGGAGCCCTCGGGATCGGGCTTCATCGTGTCCGCGCCTGGCGTCCAGTTGGCCGGACAGACCTCGCCGTGCTTCTCCACGAACTGGAAGGCCTCGATCAACCGGAGAACCTCATCGACGTTGCGCCCCACGGGAAGGTCGTTCACCGTCGCCTGCCGAACCGTGCCCTTCGGATCGATCAGGAACAGACCCCGCAGGGCGATTCCCTTGTCCAGCAAGACGTCGTAGGCCCGCGCGATGTTCTTGTCGAGATCGGCGATCAGCGGAAAGCTGACCTTGCCCAGCCCGCCCTGGGCCTTCGGCGTGTTGACCCACGCCAGGTGCGTATAGTGGCTGTCCACCGAGACCGCCGCGACCTTCGCCCCGAGCTTAGCGAACTTGTCCGCCGCGTCGCTGAAGGCGATGATCTCCGTCGGACAGACGAACGTGAAATCGAGCGGATAGAAGAACAGAACCAGCCACTTGCCCTCGTGTAGCTCAGACCACGTTAACTCCTTGATCTGACCGTCCACGACGGCCGTGCAATCGAAGGTGGGTGCGGGGGAGGTTACTAGCGGCATACTGAGTCTCCTTCAACAGCAAGTTGCCCGTGCGATGTCTATGAACGAAGAATGTCGAAGACGCCCTTGTTTGGACGCCGGCGTCGGACCCCGGTCCGCAACCTGATCCGTTCCACGTTTTTGATGCATCCGAATCCGCCCTTCTTCCAGTGCGAGACGAAGGATGCCATTCGTTTCCGGCAATCAACGGCCGGTAGCGAGTCGGCACGACCCCCGGTTGCCACTTGGACCGGAGGCCAAGCGACCCTGCAATACGAATCTTCCTGGTTGCCTTGGTGTTGCAGTAGCCTTACGCCCCAAAACGCGCCAGCACCGGGATGTGATCACTCAGCGCGAAGCTGCCGTGGTCGTCGGGGTTGGTGCGGAATTGCCCCTCGAACAGGGGGCGGCAGTCCTTCAGACGGGCAGCGATCGGCCCGGCGGCCCAAACGTAATCGATGCGAAGCCGCGGCTTGCTGGCCGGGATGGTGGCGCGGTCCCCGTTGCCAGCGGCGGCCTGCGTATCGATCAAACCGGCCTCGACCCATCGCGAGTAGGAGGGCATCTTGGGCGTGTGGTTGAGGTCGCCCTGAACAAGCAGCGGCCGCCCGGCCCGGACGTCCGCCGCAATGGACTTCAGGATCTCGGACACCTCGCGCACCTGCACCGGTGGATTCGTCGGGTGAAGGTGGGCGCTGTGGACGACGATCTTCCCGAACGCCCCCTTCGTATCGAGCACGGCGCGCCCCCAGTGCCTCGTAAACAGATCCTCCGGCCGCGACCCCTCGACGACGGGGCAATTCCGATGCTCGACGACGTCGAACCGCGTCAGGAGCGCGCCGGGCCAATCCCCGCCGGTGGGAAAGTACACGTGTCTCATGCCGAGTCGCTCGGCGATGTGGGCGACGGTCCTCTCGGGCGGTGCCTCCGAGAACGTGACGATGTCGGGGTCGTACGTGGCGAGCTCCAGCGCGATCCGCTCGGGAACCTGGAACCCCACGTTGCCAAGACGCTTGGCCGCGAGCTTCGCGTGCCATCCCTCGCATTTGTAAACGTTGTAGGCGATGGTCGTCACCCCGCTGCCGCCCGAACGCCCCTGCCCTTCCCGAGTGGTCGGAGCTTCGGCAGAGGCAGACACGGCGGACCTGCAAATCAAGCCTCCTCCCAGCAATCCCAACACTTGACGGCGTGATACCATCTCGGTCGACCCTCCAGACTCCTCACGAAACTCATCCAACAGCACCGGCCAGCTTGCACGCGGCCTCGACGAGTCGCTCTCCTGCCCCGCTCGCGAATCGTGCCGGGTAGCCGTAGTAGCGAAAGGCCGTGTCAATCTCATACCCCCCGTCCTGGCAAGACCGGCGATCGGCCAGGTATCCCATGAGACCGTTCGTATAGCCCAGAACGACCGTCGGGTGCGGACAACCCCGGCGAACCGCCGTCCCCAACGTCGACAAGCACTCGCCCGGCAATCCGACGACGCGCAGGCACGGATCGCGACCGATCGCGAGCACCTGAACCGGAACCTCGATCCCCTCGGGTACGGCGCCGGCATCGATCGCCGCAAGCGTCCGGCGAGCGAACTCGCCCATCGCCGCGTCAACGGCATCGGCGCCCGGCCGTCTTGACACCTCGTCGAGTTCGAGCAACTCCTCTCGCGGCGGTGGTTCGTCCAGTGGCAGCACGACACGATCGGTCGCCGGTCGAATCGGACCGTCAAACGACGTCGGGGCCACATCACGTAGCGTCGCTCGAACCGCATCGGCCAGCCTCAAACCCGTTTCGTCCGCGGACTCATGATCGCGGACCCCCGCGGCCGGGTTGATGTCGCCCGCGCAGCCCTGCGCGAAGGCGATGACCTGTCCAGGATAGTCCGCCGACAAGGCCCGAACCATCGCTCCGGGGAAGTCGGCCGAAATGGCCAAGGTCGTCCCCGCCGCGACCGCGTGACACGGCAGCGAGACGACCATGCCAATCGCCGATCCACCGGCGCGCTCGACCGTCAACACATCCAACGTGTCATCCAATGGATACGGGGCGGGCTGCTGCCCGGGCCAGCGACGGATGACCCCGACGCCCGGCGCGCGTCCTCGCCGGTGCCACAGGGCACACGGCTCGAGCGCGGCGACCGCATCCTCGGCAAGCTCGCGGAGCGCCAGCCGCAGATGCTCGACAAAGCCGGTATTGACGTCCGCGATGCCGATCAGCTCGATGCTCGCCGGACCGGCGTGCGTGTGCGTTGCGTTGAGCATGACGCGGTCAGGCCCCGTTCCAAGGACGTCGGCGACGTCGCGGCGGAGGGAGTCGGCCGTCGTGATGTCCGTGCCCAGCATATCAACGGTGATCAGGGCCGCCCGGACCCCCTGCGATTCGATGAGCAGCAGGCGTGCAAAGAGATCGTCGTGAACGTCGTTGCTGGCAGCGGCTCTGGCGATGAATCCGGTGAGCGGACAGCCCGGCTCAGGGGTTACGGCACGTTCGACGAAGGCCGCTCGGAGTCGGGATGACTCAGTCTGCATGGCTGTCATGCGTCCCCTGACGGCTCGGATCGTTCTCCTGGAGGACCCGACGTCCGCCGGGGCGAGGATCGCATCTACGGAAGCGAACTATCGGATCAACTGGCCCGCCGCATTCCGGTAGTCCGTGCTCCTCTGGCTGAGGTAGGTGTACCCCTCCAGCCCTCGCTCGTAGCGACGAAGGAAGTAGGCCGACTCCTCCAGGCTGATCCGGCCCTTCCGCACCGCGTTCTCGACGCTGCGGCGCAGCCGGTTGATCAGGTCGTCCGCCTCATACTCGACGTACCCGAGCACCCTCTTGATCGTATCGCCCTTGATGACGTGGTCGACCTGATACTCGCCGTCCTCGTCGACCGAGACGTGGACCGCGTTCGTGTCCCCGAAGAGATTGTGCATGTCGCCGAGGATCTCCTGGTATGCCCCGGTCAGGAACATGCCGATCACATAGTCCTCGCCGTCGGTACGATGCAGCTCCAGCACGTCCTTCACGTCGCGGAGGTCAATGAAGCGGTCGATCTTGCCGTCCGAATCGCAGGTGACGTCGGCGATCGTCGCGCGCTGGGTCGGCGCTTCGTCGAGCCGGTGGATCGGCACGACGGGGAACAACTGCCCGACGGCCCAGAAATCCGGCACGGACTGGAACGTCGAAAAGTTGCAGAAATACGTGTCGCTCAGGGCACGCTCGAGCGGCTGCAGCTCCTCCGGAACGTATTCCAGATCTCGAACGATCTTCAGAATTCGCTGGCAGCAGGCCCAGAACAGGGACTCGACCTGGCTTCGCCCCACGAGCGACAGATACCCCAGCTTGAACAGCGTCATCGCCTCCTCGCGATAGTGCATCGCGTCGTGGAAGGCTTCCTGAATGTTCTTTCGGCTAATGCCTCGAAGGCATTCGTGCAGGTTATGTAGCACGTCCGGCGCGTCGTCGGGCAGCGACTCCGGGACGGTCGTCGTGGCCAGCTCGCTCGTGCCCAGAACGTTGAACAGCAGCACCGAGTGATGCGCGACCAGCGCCCGCCCCGACTCCGAGACGATGATCGGATGCGGCACGCCCGCGTTGTCGCAGGCGTCCATCACGTGAGCGACGACGTCGTTGGCGTACTCTTGGATGGTATAGTTGGCGCTACTGTGGAAGTTCGTCCGCGAGCCGTCGTAGTCGACGGCCAGCCCGCCCCCCACGTCGATGTACCGCAGATCGGCGCCCGACTTGGCGAGCTCGACGAAGATGCGACACGCTTCCTCCAGCCCGTCACGGATGGCTCGGATGTTGGTGATCTGGCTCCCGAGATGGAAGTGCACCAGCTTGAGCCAGTCGAGGGCGTCGCTGGCCCTGAGGTATTCGATCGCCCGCACCAGCTCTATGATCGTCAGCCCGAACTTGCTGCGATCGCCGCCTGAACCCTCCCAACGCCCCGCGCCCCTGCTGGAGAGCTTGACCCGCAGGCCAAGCGACGGCTTGACGTCCAACCGATCCGCCGCCGCCAGGATCAGCTCCAACTCGCTGAACTTCTCCACCACCGGGATGATCCGACGCCCCAGCTTGGACGCAAGCAGCACCATCTCGATGAACTCGTTGTCCTTGTAGCCGTTGCAGATGATCGGCGCATCCGGACTGTCGTGAAGCGCCAGGACCGCCAGCAACTCCGGCTTGCTTCCCGCCTCGAGACCGAAGTGAGCCGCCCGCCCGCATCGGACGATCTCCTCGACGACCTGATGCTGCTGGTTGACCTTGATCGGATAGGCCCCGATGTAATGTCCGCCGTAACTGTATTCGTCGATGGCCCGCTGAAACGCGCCGTGCAGCGTGGCAATCCGGTGCCGAAGGATATCGCCGAATCGAATGAGCATCGGCAGTTCGATACCCCGACGGACCAACGCGTCGACCAACTCCTTCAGGTCGATTCGCGGTCCCGCCTCGCCGCTCGGGCGAATCTCGATATGACCCTTCTCGTTGACGTGGAAGTAGCCCTCCCCCCAACGGTCGATACCGTACAGGTCCAGGGCGTCCTGGATCCGCCAGTTACGCATGGTGTCATGGCCGTTATTGGCTGACAGCTTGATCTTGCTCATGGCCAAGCCCCTTGCAGAAACCTTAACCCCATAAGGTTATCAACGCGGTCGCGTCTTGTCACCCCCGAAGACCCCTGACCTCGACGGACAGACGCGATCCTGCTACCCCTAGGTCAAGCCACACTTCACCTCGAGTCGCCTGTCCGGAGCCGCCCCGGAGGTCGCTCGCGCACCCGAGGTGCATCACACGGCAATCGACCGAGCCACCCCGCTCGGAACCGCATAATCCACCAATCATCGGCACATGGCCGTATGATGCTGCACCCGAGCCGCTTGATTTTGGCGGCGTCGAGCCTAGGCTGATCCCGCGAGTTCGCGTATCCGCGCCGCAATCACAGGAGACATCATCCCATGAAGACAACCGCCGCGATCGTGCTTCTCCTCGCGCAAGCCGCATCCATCCATGCGGCTGGACCCACGACAACGCCTGCCTCAAACACCGACGAGCCCAACGCCAAGCCGGGCAAACGCCCGTATGAGATGGACTGGGCCAATCGAACCCAGCCCAATCACCCGCAACTCGTCGATTTCGAGGACCTGACCGGCTGGCGCGTCCGCTGCCTCGACGGGGCCAAGGTCAAGCTGTTCCGCTCGCGAGAGGAACTCGTTTTCGGCCAGTACTCGGCAAAGGCCCTCTACTCCGGCGAATCGGCCCGCAGCCGATTCGTGATCGAGCCGCCCGCGCCCATTGACATCCCCGGCAAGTTCACCGCCGTCAACCTCTGGGTCCGCGGCAACAACTGGGGGTGGATCGACCCCCCGGCGACCGCGCGAACGGATCTCCACCTCCTCGTCCGCGACGCCAAGGACGAGGACTACCGAATCTCCATCGGCGTGGTCAGCTTCGACTACTGGTTCCTGATGCACGCAACGATCGTCAGCCCGACCGGCGACAAGCGGATCTACGAGCCGTCCGACTCGAAATCGGACCCCGTCATCGACTACCCCGTCCGATTCATCGGGATCGAGGTATCGGGCTGCGCCGACGATCGTCCCGCCAAGCTCTTCTTCGACGCCCTGAGCTTCTATGAGATCCAGTACAAGCCGCTCACGTTCGAGCCCGTGCCCGACAAGCTGCCCTGGCCGACGACGCCCGACACGATCCTGCCGACGCTCAACCGTCCGGTGAAGAGCTCCCTGCTCGCGAACCCCAAGCCCTCGGACGACGCCGGCAAGGCGACCGGACCGCGCTACGACCTGATCGCCGACGGCGCCAACGGCCGCATTCGATATCGCTACGAGCCGAAGACCGGCCTGCTCGACGACCTCGTCGTCGACGCCTTCGGCCTGAGTTTCCGTCCCTGCCGGCTCGGCGGTATCGAGTTCGACCTTGCCGGCAAACACGTGAAACCCGGGTCCAAGGACGCCGCCACCAAGCTCCTCCGCCACGACGCCGACGACCAGCGAGTCCTGTCCGAGTGGGAAATCAGCCGCGACGGTCAGTCCGCCCGATATACCTACGAGCTGCGGATCAAAGGCAAGTCGCTCATCGTTGACGTCGCCGCCCGGGGCGGAAAGGCCACCCGCCTGGACATCGGTCTGGCCGAGGGGCTGCCGAGCCCCAAGGCGATCTACATGCCCTTCCTGACCTACGGGCTCGACTGGCCGAGGATTGTCTGCTCGCCCGGCAAGGACTCCCCCCTCTTCCTCCTCTCGCTGATCGACTACTACAACTCCGACGCCTCCATACTCTTCGGCGCGCCCCGCGTCGTCGAACAGGGCTGCCTGGCCTACGCGGGCGGCTCGGCGTACATGCCGAAAACCGACGGCAAGCGAAACGATCTCCGCGAGCGCATCTTCATCAACGTCAGCAGCGACGTGCACGAGGTCCTGCCCGGTATCCCCAATCCCAAGTGTGATACCGGCGACATTGCTCGCCAGTACACCTGGCGCAACATCGGCCACCCACAGCAGGAGATGCTGGCCCAATACAAGGCCTACGGCATCGACAAATTCATCGCCTGCCATCACGAGGTCGGATGGCGCGACGCCGGCGAGAGCTTCACGATGCGGTTGCGCGCCGCACCGCGAATCGGCGACGAAGGGCTCGCCGAATACGGCAAGTGGGTCCGCCAGCAGGGCTACCGCTTCGGAACCTACACGAACTACGTCGACTTCGCCCCCGTCAACTCAAACTGGAACGAGGACGACGTCTGCCTCAACCCCGACGGCTCTTGGCAGACGGCCTGGTTCCGGTGCTACGCCCTCAAACCGCTGCGCGCCGCCGAAAAGGAGGCCTGGTATGCGCCACGGATCCACGAGAAGTTCGGCACCACCGCCCAGTACTGCGACGTTCACACGGCCTATACCCCCTGGGGACGGACGGACTATGACGCTCGGACCCCTGGCGCCGGCATGTTCCGAACGCAGTTCAACGCCTTCGCGCGACTCCTCTGGAACGAGAGTAAGGCACACCATGGGCCTGTCTTCAGCGAGGGCTGCCACCAGTGGTTCTATGCCGGCATCGTCGACGGCAACTATGGACAGATAGTGCCCTACAATCAGGGTTCGCTGATCGAGCCCATCGTCGACTTCTGGCTCCTCAAGGCCCATCCGCTCTGCACCGACTTCGGCATGGGCGCCCCCGATATGTACTACCCCGTCAAGGGCGCCTGGCGGGATGACCGCTCGCGCCTCAGCCCTTACTTCGATCAGTTCCACGTCAGCACGATCGCCTTCGGCCACATCGGCTACCTCGCCAACGAGTGGGGACTCGACGGCACGCTGAAGTCCTACCACCTCCTCCAGGCCCTCCAGCAGCGATATTCGATGGTCCCCGTCGCCGCCATCCGATACTTCGACGGCAAGCGCCTGCTCGACACGTCAGCGGCGCTGATCAGCGAGGTCTACAAGCGTCGACAAATCCACATACGATACGAGAACGGCCTCGACGTCTGGTGCAACCTCAACCCGGAGCAGAGCTGGGACCTCCTCGTCGACGACAAGTCGTACCGACTGCCCCCCCGCTCGTTCCTCGCCCAGAAGCCCGGCGACATCCTGGCCTACTCCGCCCAGGTCGGCGGAGTCCGACACGAGCTCGTGAGCGCCAAGGACTACCTCTACCTCGATTCCAGGGGCGACGTCGTGCGATCGCCGGTGATCTCGGCCCGGGGCGCCGTCGCCGTCAAGCCGGACGGCCAGGGCGCCTGGTGGATCATCCCGGCCACGCAGTGCGAGGAAGTCACCGTATCGACTGAATGGCTCGCGCGCCCGAAGGGAGCGAGGTTCGCCGCGACCGCCCACGACGTCACCGGCAAGGAAATCGCCAAGGCCGGCCTTCGAGTCGGCAGCGATGAAATCACCGTCATGCCGATCAAGGGGGCGATCAAGTACCGCGTCTCGGCCCCAACCTTCGACGCCCCGCGAAATCGCTGGACCTTCCAGACGCCGACGCGAAAGCAGATCATCGGCGACTCGTTGCCCGTCACGGTAACGGTGAAGACAGCCTCTGACGTGAAGCCCTCAACGCTCAGCGTCACCGCCTCGTTCGTCACGCCCGACGGCTCCGAGGCGCCACAAGGCGCCGTCAAGCTGTCAGACGCTCGCTCGGCGCGGATGGCCTTGAAGCTGCCCGATGCCGTAAGGCCCCACACGCGCTGCTGGTATCGGTTCCGACTCCAGCAACCGGATCGCACCGTCGTCGATGAACGCTGGTTCGACGTGACCGCCGTACCCGTCTTCGATCTGGCGATTCACCCGACCGACCGACCCCACTCCCTCGGGCGGCCGACCTCGCTTCGAACGACCGTCCGGAGTTATCTGGCCGCGCCAGCCCAGGCTCAGGTATCCCTGACCGCGCCCGAGACCTGGCGCGCCGCCCCCCCCACGCGAACGGTCGAGTTGCCCCCGGACTCCCCCCTCGATCTGTCATGGACGCTCCATCCGCCCGACGCGCCGTCAGTCGAGCCCGTCTCGCTGAAAGTAATCCATGACCATCGGTCGGCGGTGGTGACGCGCTATCTCCGCACGAGGCCCACCGACTGGATCGTCGCTAACCTGCTCTCGCTGCCGATGGAGACGGGCCACCGTATCCGTGGCGGGCAGGAACAGCCCTGTGACCCCGAAGCCACGGGCGGATACGCCCACGCCGGACCCGAAACCGTCGGCGGCCAGGCGAAGACCGCCATCTTCATGCACCCGCCCTTCAAGACCGGCGTGGGATACACGTTCGCCAAGATCCCGGTCGCGTTGCCGACCGGCACGCCCTGCCTCGAGTTCTCTCTGGGCTTCCGCGAGGGCTCAACGACCACGGACGGCTGCCTCTTCAAGGTCGTCGTGATCGACAAAGACGAAGAGCGCGAGGTCTTCGCCAAACAGTACGCCCGCCTCTCTCAATGGTCGCCCCAGCGCGTCGATCTGTCCGCCTACGCTGGAAAGCGGATCTGCCTGAAGCTGATCGCCGACGTCGGACCCGCCGATGACTCCAACTCCGACTGGGCCTGCTGGGGCGAGCCCCGCATTACCATGGGCCAGGACGCGATGGCCGTCGAGATCCACGAGACCAGGCCCGCCCCGGCCTTCCTGCCCCCGCCCAAACCGCTCAAAGGCCTCAAGGCCGCGGACCTCTCCCGGATCGTCTCGGCGGAGGTCACGCTCGAAACGGCCGGCGTGCAGATCGGCCAGTACGCGTCGTACCTCTACCTCAACGGCGTGAAGATCGGCATGACCCCGCCCTCGACCTCCGACACCGTCTGGCAGGCCGGCGCCGTGCCCGTACCCAAGGACGCGCTCAAAACGATCGGGCACACCAACCGCCTCGTCATCAAGAATCCCGGCCGCGACTCCATGAAGGTCCGCAACCTCTGCCTCCGCTTCAAGCTCGAAGACGGATGCGAGGGCACCTCGTGCGTCGATGTGGGGCCATACACGAGCGCCAAGGGCTGGCTCCACGCCGAGGGCGATAGCGTCGAGATCGGGCTGGACCTCCCGACGATGCGGCTGCTGGTGCCGGTGGAGTAGAATCCCGAGAAGGGACAACCTGGACTGGAGGATCCGATTCGATGGCGCATCGCACGTACGATCTCGTTTCGCTCGAGGGAATATCCAGCGAGGATGTCCCGACGCTGCTGAGCCTGCAGGGGCTTGCCAATCGCGCTGAGCCGCGCGTCTATCTGCTGCCCCGCGACGAAGGCCCGGAGCATCACTGGGTCCGGTGGTACGAGGACTATGGGCTGAGGGGCAAACCAGTCCCCCTCGACCAGGCCGTCGCCTCGCATGCCGGATGCGCAAAGGGATTCATCGTCTACGACCCAAAGCAACCGGATACCGTCAACGTCGCGATGTGCCTTGCGGGCACGGAGGACGCCATCGTCTGCCCGCCAAGCCGCGTCCGAAGGCTCACCGACCTCGGGCTGAAGTGTATCGACGACCTCACCGGTAGATGGCCCGACAAGCTCACCGCCTACCGCTGGGCCGTCGACAACGTGATGAAACGGTGCGACGGCTCCGTCCTGGCCAACTACGAGCACGGCAAGACCGTCGGCCCACGACCGACGATGGACTTCCTCGTCGCCCGACGCGGGTTCTGCATGGGCCTGACCGTCAACGAAGCCGACTTCCCCGTCGAAGCAGCCCTCTGGCATCGCGTCCAGTCCGACGCCCCCGACCATGCCATGATGCTCGGCTGGCACACAGGCAGCGACAGCGAGGCCACCCACGTCTACTTCGGCAGTAGGCACAACGTCTGGGTCTACTGCGCCGGCGCGTGGAACATGTCCTTCCATCAGCACGTCCGACCCCACAAGGCATACGCTCAATCCCACGCCGAATCCGCCGTCTGCGACCCGTCGAGCCGGTACGTGGCAATCACGCTGTCCGACGGTGACTCGTGGCATTCGATGGCCGACGTCCAGAAGAAGTTCTGGCTGCATCCCCGGCGAGGCGAGGTCCCGATCGGGTGGGAGGTCGCGCCGATCTTCGCGACCGTCGGCCCGGCGATCCTCGAATACTACTTCGCCTCCCGCGCCGAGAACGACTACCTCGTCTGCGGCCCGTCCGGCATCGGATACAACTACCTGAGTGGCTTCGCCGACTGGCAGGGCTTCCTGCGTCACACGGCCGAGGCGATGCAGGCCACCTCGCTCCGAACGATCTGGGCCATCAACCGCGCCGTCCGCCACCGGCCCGGCGGAGCGATCGAGCACCGGCTCAAGGACGGACCCGTCTGCTACACCAAGAAGCAGATGGAGGAGTTCGGCGGCATCAAGGACCAGAAGGGCGCCGACTGGGTCGATCCCCGGATGGTCGAGCGTTACGTCCGAGGCATCCCCCAGGCCCTGGGCTTCTTCCAGGGCTGGGAGCGAATCCCCGGCGAGGGCCCGCGCTGGGTCGACGGCAAGTGCTGGTGCCCGACCGTCGCCCTCGTGCGCAGCGACGTCGACGCCACGATCCGAGAGTTCGAGCAGGGCGCCGAACAGCAACCCGCCCCGGCATTCCTGGCCGGACACGTCAATTGCTATCAGGCCGACATGGACGTCGTCATCGACGTGATCCGCAGGCTGGAGGCCAAGGGCTACACCGTCGTCCGGCCCGACACATTCCTGCGGCTGGCGGAAGACGCCCGCGCGAAGGGGCTCGTCTGAAGAACGACGCAAGCGGCGCCGAGCCAGAAGCGGCCGGCGAGGGGTTCCAGATAATGAAACCGCATTCCCGCGGCGGGCCTTACTTCTTCCCCATCGCGCGCTGCTCGGCGAAGAACGCTCGTAGCAGATCAGCGGCGTCGTGCTCCAGCACGCCGCCTTCCGTGATCACCTGATGGTTGAGCCGCTCGTCGGTCGTGATCGCATAGAGCGAACCGCACGCGCCCGTCTTGGGATCGGTCGCCCCATAGACCAACCGCGGCACTCGCGCCTGCACGATCGCGCCCGCGCACATCGGACATGGCTCGAGCGTCACGTAGATCGTACACCCGTCCAATCGCCAGGCGCCCACCGCTTCTGCCGCCGCCGTCAGCGCGAGCATCTCCGCGTGCGCCGTCGGGTCATTCAGCAGCTCCCGCTGATTGTGGCCCCGGGCGATGACCCGACCCTCCCGAACGATCACCGCCCCGACGGGCACGTCCTGGTGGTCCAATGCCGCGGTCGCTTCCCGCAGCGCTAGGCGCATGAAATGTTCGTCCTGCTGCATCAGAGGCAGCTCACCTACGTCGATCATCGTTTCGCACTCGAGGACTTGGTGGTGGGTGCATGTCGATCCGGCCCGCCGCCGCCGGGCTTCTCCCTCAGTTCGGACAACGCGCGCATGGCCAACCGCGTCTGGCGAACCGCCTCGTCCCGCTGCCCCAGCAAGAGCAGCACGAGCGAGCGAACCAGATGCGTCGTCGCTACGTTGGTTTGTCCTTGCGAAATCCGGGGCGCCGTCAGGTGCATGCCCACCAGGACGTCCCGCTGCGCGTCGCCCGCCCGTCCCCTGGCCAGGAGCACGAGCGCCCGCACGAAATAGCCGTAGGTCAGGTCTCGGTCGGCGGAGAGCGCCTCGTCGGCATAGGTCAGCGCCAGCTCAGTGTTACCCCCAGCCAGCGCCAGCCACGCGAACACGGTGTAGACAAGCGCGGGACGGTTATGCGTCAACTCGCTGATCGATTCGTCATCGAACTTCGAGAGGCTCTCGACCAGGGGCCTCAGCGCCCCTTTGGGTGTTCCACTCACCGTGGCCGGATCGGGCAGGCGAGCCAGGAACTCCAACAGGCTCGATCTTGGCCGAAGCGCCCGCGCCGTCCCGAAATCCTCCCCGAACGTGGGGCCGGTCGTCTTGACCCCGACGATCTCGGCAATGTAGCCCGTCAATCCTCGGGCCACGTACCCGGAGGGATCCCGCAGCCGGTTGCCTGAGGCGTCCATCTCCGACAAGCGGATCGCGTCGGTAAATGCTTCTCTCGCCCGAGCAAAGTCCCCATAGCCGATGGCATGGTGCCCCCGGTCGAACGCTCGCTCCAAACGAACCCCGTCCCACCGGGCCCACAACTCGTTGGCCTTGATGTCTGAGAGGACAAGCTGATCGTTCGCCCAGCGGTTGAGGCTCCAAACGTGCAGAATCACCAGACCGGCCCCGAGGACGACCGCGAGCACGCCTCCCAGCATGGCGAACTCGAGCGAGTGCCGGCTGACGAGCTTGGCGGCCCGCGTCGCCAGGCTAGCCCGACGCGCCTGCACGGCAAACCGGTGCACGAATCGCCTCAAGTCGTCCGCCATCTCGCCGGCGGTCGCGTAGCGATGCACCGGCTCCGAACGCATCGCCTTGAGGCAGATCGTCTCGAGGTCCCGGGGAATTCGAGGGTCGATCTGACGCGGCCGGACGAGCTTGCCCTCTCGAATCTGGCCCACGATCTGATCGCGCGTCTCCCCGCCGTAAGGAGGCTGCAGCGTGAGTACCTCGTAAAGCGCCGCGCCGAGCGAATAGATGTCCGTTCGCTGATCGATCGGCACGCGACCCGCCGCCACCTGCTCCGGCGACATGTAGAACGGGCTGCCCAGGAACTCCCCGGCGATTGTCATCCCCGGCTGCTCGAGCATGCGCGCCAGACCGAAATCCGTCAGGCTCAGCCTGCCCTGGGCCGACAGAATCAGATTGCTCGGCTTGACGTCTCGATGGATCACCCCTTGACGATGGGCATAGTCGAGGGCGTCGGCGACGTCGGCGATCAAGTGCGCCGTCTCGTCGAATCGCTTGCGTACGTCCGTCTGGTCGAGCTCGACCAGGCGCCGGCGCAAGTCGACGCCGCTCGGTCTGGCCCGCAGCCACGGCGGCTTGGCGGTCCGCCTCGCGGTGGGCTTGCCGACGGTGGCCACCTTGTCCTCCTCCCGCTGCCGACGCATCTCCCGGATCACCTGATCCAGTCCGGAGCCGTCGATCATCTCCATCGCGTAGTAACGCAGACCGTCGCTCTGCCCTTGGGCGAAGACCGACACGATGTTCGTGTGGTGCAATCGGGCCGCCGCCTGGGCCTCTCGGCTGAATCGGAGCATCCCCGCCGTTCGCGTCCCCATCGGTGCGTGCAGAACCTTCAGGGCAACCCTTCGTTTCAGCGAAATCTGCTCGGCCTGGTAGACGGCGCCCATCCCGCCGCTGCCGATCAGGCGGCAGACCTCGAAATCTCCGATGATGGCGTTGATGAGCGGGTCGTCGTCCGGACCCAACGTATGAATCCGCTCGATCTCGGGAACGATCTGCGTTTCTTCCTGGCTGGCCCGCTGGACGTCGCGGAGGACCCTCGCGAGCCCCGACGCGCCGTCCAGTCGCTTCGCGCAGACCAGACAGGACTCGACGTGCTCGTCCAGACGCTCGACCTCGTCGGGCGACAACTCCCCCGCCGCGTACCGGTCAAACGCGCTGTCCGAGGGGCACGTCGTCACGGCAGACTGCCCTCCTGCCAGGCCTTGTCCATCTCGTCTCGCAGCTTGGCGATTCGCGTCAGGACTCGGGACTTGCTGAGGTAGACCATGTTTCGACTGATGCCGAGCTCCTCGGCCACGTCATCCGGCGACCAGCCCTGCAGCGCGTACAGCTCGAAAGCCCGAAGGCGAACCGGGTCGGTCTCGTCGCGGATCTGATCGAGACAGCGGCGCAAAATGGCGTTCCGCCACTCGCCCTCCCAGACCTCGGTCATGCGATCCTCGTCGGGAATCGAATCGAGCACTGACGCGTTGCCGCCTACCGCCGCCGCCTGCCGCTCACGCTGCTGTCGTCGATCGAGAAGGTGCCGGATCTTGTGATAGGCCAACCCGCACAGCCACGAGCGAAGGCGACCCTTCTGACGGTCATACTCCCCCTGTCGATACTTCGTCACGAACGTGACCATCGTCTCTTGGACGGCGTCGTCGGCCTCGTGCTCGCGAAGACGAAGCTTGCGCGCGAATCCCCGTACGATCGGGCCGTAGCGCTCGAAGAACTCCGTCCAGATACGATCGTTCTTCGGATCCAGCAACCCGTCGAGGAGAGACGTGCTCGTCACGTCGAACGCGGTACGCTGCCCTGGATCGTCGGCGTCCATACATTTAAGTATATCACTCGTCGGGACGTGTCGGAAACCAGTGTTTCCCCAACTGGCAAGAACGACAAGGGTTACTGAGGTACGACGATCCGCATGTGGGCCGCCGGTCCGCCCCCGTCAGCGTCCGTCACGTACTTGCGGGGAACCTGGCTCAGGACGTCCCGAACGAAGTCAAGGTACAGCCGGCGATGCGTCACGTCGGGGGCCTTCCGGTACTCGGCGAGCCGCTGGTCGAATCGAGCGGCCTTGCCCTTGGCCTCCGCCGTCTGCGTCGCCCGGTACGCCTCGGCCTGCTGCAGAAGGCGGATGGACTCGACCCGCGCGCGGGCGAACCGCTCGTTCTGATTCGCTTGGGCCTGGCTGACCAGCTTGCGCCGATCGATGTTGGCGTTCACGACGTCGTCGAAGTAGCTCTGTACGGCCTGCGGTGGACGAACGGGAATCAAGTCGACCGACACCACGACCAACCCCACACCCAACCCCTCCAGCACCTGATTCATCTCGTCGTGGATGTACTGCTTGATCCGCTGACTACCCGCCGTCAACGCCTGATCAACCTGCATCCGCGCCAGGCAGTGGACCATGCTGTTGCACGCAATCGCCCGAAGGAGCGTCTCCGGCGCCATCGGCCTGAACAGAAACGCCGCCGGATCCTCAACGCGATACTGGACCGCGCAGCCGATGTTCACCACGTTGTTGTCGCTCGTAACGCAAAACGAATCGAGCTGGGTCATCAGACGAAACAGCCCCGCGGCCGTGTTCGGATCGTCACCCGG
This sequence comes from Phycisphaerae bacterium, assembly GCA_016927755.1. Classification (GTDB taxonomy): domain Bacteria; phylum Planctomycetota; class Phycisphaerae; order UBA1845; family JAFGLZ01; genus JAFGLZ01. The sequence continues at coordinate 29,090 of JAFGLZ010000043.1, read as the reverse complement.
GAGAAAATCGTCCACGACCAAACGCTGAATCACCGTCCGAGAGGGAACCTTCACCACTCGATCGATCGGCCAGGGCAACGCGTAGTGGATCCCGGACGGAACCCTGTCTTGGATCACCCTGCCGAACCGCTGATGCACCGCCACCTCGCTGTTCTTGACCGAGTAGATGCCCGATAGGAGATAGACCACCCCCCCGAACACAACGATGATCGTCAGCAACCGCCGACCGGCGTACAAGGCACGTTGCATGCTCTCTCGGATCATTACACGTTCACTTCCGCTTCGTGGCGTCGGCGGCGCTCGATCGCCGCGAGGTCGCCGCGCCTGGCCGGCTCGTCGCCGGCTCCTTCGGCGTCAGGTGCTCGAACAGCTTCGACTTCGTCGACAGCACGACCGTCGCGTTCTGCGAGAGGATCTCCTTGTACGCCTCGAGCGACCGCAGGAAGTCGAAAAACTCCAGGTCCTTGGAGTACGCCTCCGCGTAGATCTGAGTCGCCTCGCTGTCCGCCCGACCCCGGAGCGTCTCGGCCTGGCGATAGGCCTCGGCGAGAATCTCGGCAACCTGCTTGTCCGTCTCGGCCTCGATCTTGGCGGCCTCTTCCCGCCCCTCGCCCCGGTATTTCTTGGCCTCTTTCTCTCGCTCGCTCCGCATCCGATTGTGGACCGCCTGCGTCACCGCCGGTGGATACGCGATCCGCCGGATGCCCAAGTCGCGCACCTCGATGCCGTACCCCTTGGCCCGGGCCTTGAAGTCCGTCATCGTGTCCGACTCGATCGTCGTCAGCTTCACCCGAGCCGGATCCTTGTTGATAATATCCCCCGACTCGTACTCGCTCAGAACGCTCCCCAGGCTCGACTGAACCATGTCGCTCAACTTGACGTTCGCGTTCTCCACGGACATCAGCGATCGGTAGAAGACCAGTGGATCGGCCACCTCCCAACAGATGTAGCACGTCAGGATGATCGGGTGCTGATCCCCCAGCAGCAGCTCGATCGGACGCGTCTGGAAGATCGCCAGGCGGCGGTCAATCCGCGTGACGCGGTCGAAGAAGCCGCCCCGCTTGACGTATAACCCCGGCTCCGTGATCGGCGGCTGCGTCAGCGCCCCGAAGCGGGTCACGATCGCGTATTCTCGCCGACTCACCGTGAACAACGCCGTCGAGACAAGGAGCCCCAGCAGCACGACGCCACCGACGATGATGAGAGATCGCTTGCGCATCACTCCATCCGTTCCTTCAGACTCTCCAGAACTCGGGCCTTGTCCGGCGAAAGCGACTGACCCATGGGGCCCTGGAAACCCATCCACAAGTCCGGCCGACCCGCGTCGGCGTCCACGAGAATCTTCCCGATGCCTTTGAGCGCCGCGGCGATGTTGTCATAGTAGATCCGAGCGAACGCGATCCGGCGCGTCGTCTCATCCGACTGGATCGCCTCTCTGCGAAGCTCGAAAGCTCGACCCCGACCCGCCGCCCGGCTCACCTGCTCGGAATGGTATCTTGCCGCCTTGGCCTGCTCCCGAGCCGCCTGGCCCCGCGTATCGGGCAGACGTTCGTTCCGGTAGCCGAGCGCCTCGTTGACCATCTGCTGCTGCTCCTGGAACCGAGCCACCACGACGTCCTCGAACGCGTCGGCGATAAAGACCGGCGGGTGAACGTCGCTCAGATTCACGCTGACGATCTCGATTCCGCTGGCCAGCTCGTCGAGGAGCTTCTGTGCGCCGGTCCGGATGTCCTCGGCCAGGGCCCTGCGATACGTGCTGGCTAGAGAGTAGAACCCACGCTTGGCACAAAGCTCGGACATCACCCGATGGCATACGGCATCCAGCAAGACCCCGGGCGCCTGCTGCCTGTAGACCGCGTCGAACATGCCGTCGGGCTTGATCCGCCAATGAACCACGAGATACGGGTAGAAGAAATTGTCGTCACCCGAGAGGAACGGAATCTCCGTGCCGTGCTCTCGCGTCCAAATCAGCGCGAATGCCTGCGGATCAGTCTCATTGCCTACGCGGCTGGTCTGAATCGCCGCGCGATCGATCAAAATGGCCTTGTCGATGGGCCAAGGCCATTTCAGGTGCAAGCCCGGGCCCACCTGGGCCCGCCCGGGACGACCGAAGTGCTCCACGATCGCCTCCTGCCCCAAACCCACGGAGAAGAAGCACGTCCGTGCATGGTTGACCACCACCAGGAGAACCACCACCACGACACCCCATCGCCTGACGCGAGACACCGCCGCCGACGTGAATCCCCCCACTCCCACACGACGCGACACGACGTGAACCGCCTCCGCCAACCATACCAGGCTGAACGCCTTGGCCAGGATCTCGTGTGTACGGTAGTGCGGCGCGTAACGCGTCTCGCCCCGAGCGTATCCGACGATCAGATTGACCAGCGTCTCCAACGCCACCGAAAGGACCAGAACGCCGATCAGCCCACCGATGACGCGGTCCAGGTCCAAACCCAGGTGGTACAGCACCAACGAGACGCCCGTCAGCAAGCTCGCGATCATGTCCGACTTGGCGTGCATGCCGTCGGCAATCAGACCCGACGAGCCCGTCCGCTCGCCGACGTCGATCTCCAGCCTGTGCACGGTATAGGAGCCCACCGCGAAAATGAGGAACAGAACGCCGGCCAGCAGCGGCCGGGCGATAGGCAGTGCCTGATACGAGATCACCTTGCCGATGACGGTAAGCCCGGCCGCAAGGATGATCACGCCGATCGCCAACGAGGCCAGTTGCTCGGCCGACGGCATCGATCGCGTCGCGCCGCCGCCGCGGTCCTCCGTCGCATCGCCCTTCGATTCCTCCGGTGGCGCGACACCCGCGGCCGCGTCACCGGCAGAATCCCCGGCGGACTCCGCCTTCTCCTGGCGCGCCGTGCGACGAACGGCGAGATAGGTCAGTGCGCTCGTGGCGATATCAGAAGAGCTGTGCCAGGCCTCGGCCAGGATCGCCAGGCTGCCCGTCGCGCCATAGAGCACGAACTTGAGCACCGTCAACGAAACGTTCAGGGCGGTGGAGATCGAAGCGGCCTTTTCGCGAACGTCCACGGGGATGACCCTCGGTGCAAGCTGCGTGTGGGCTCGGACGCGCCAAACAGTCCAAGACAACGGACCGCCAACTGCTTCGGATCATTATACGAGCCGCCCCCCCGCTTGCCAGACCCCCGCCGAAAGAGAACGCACGAGCAGCGGCCTTCGTCGCGGAGGCCATGACGCCGCCACGCCGAGCCGATAGGATAGCGCACCGTCATGATCCGCGAGTTGGCCCCCGACATCCTGCTCAGCGCCTACGCCCAGGGCATCTTCCCCATGGCCGGTCCGGACGGCGAGATTGGCTGGTACAGCCCCGACCCCCGCGCCGTTATCCCCCTCGACGGATTCCGCGTCTCCCGATCGCTCCGACAGCGCTGCGGTCAGGGACTGTTCGAGATCCGCCTCGACGCGAGCTTTCGCGAAGTCATCCTGGCGTGCGCCGATCGCCCGGAGGGAACCTGGATCAACGAAGACATCGTCGAGGCCTACTGCCTGCTCCATGAACTGGGCTTCGCGCACAGCGTCGAGTCCTGGGCCGACGAGCGATTGGTCGGCGGACTATACGGGGTCAGCCTGGGCGGGGCCTTCTTCGGCGAATCGATGTTCCACAGGGCCACCGACGCCAGCAAGGTGGCCCTCGTACACCTCGTCGAGCGAATGCGTGACCGCGAGTTCGTCCTCCTGGACGTGCAGTTCATGACGCCCCATCTCCGCCGCTTCGGCGCCGTCGAGATACCGCGCAACGAATACCTCGAGCGCCTGCAACAAGCCCTAGAGATCGAGTGCGCCTTCGGTGACTAGGACTCTCGCGACAGCGCCCGGCCACTCACGGCCGGCGCATGACGACGTTCTCCCAAGTCGTCAATCCCGGAACCAGTGGAACGAGACCGCCCACCTGCTCCGCAACCGTCTGACTCAGCCGCGCCGCGTCCTCTGACGGCGTGGCCTTGTAGACCAGCGTCCCGATCGCCCGCGCCTCGCCGTCAAACGTCCCGTCGTAAGTGTACTCTACCGTCGACACGTGACGTGGAGTCGCGCCAAAGGCCTGAACGTCTGCCACGTAGTACCGAGTCTCCATCTCGACCAGAACGCCGTCGCCCGCCGCGATCCCGCCCGGCGAGCCCGTCTTCGTCGCCCGAGCCCGAGCGACGTAACTGACCAGATCCGCCAATGCCGAATCGTCCACCGGATGACGGACGCCGTCCAGTAAGGTCCTGGCCGTAATGCCTTGGCCTTCCGCGATATGACGCAGGACGTCAATGTGTTCGGGATCCCCCGTGGTATCGCCTGTAAACGACGCAATGTTGATCGTAAAGATCCACCACTGCCATGACCCCTCGAGAGCGGCCGCAGCGCTGGACCAGTCCTCCAGAGCGGTAGGCGCGCAGCAACCGGCGACAACCAGGGCAATCGTTGCCACCACAAGCAACTTTGGGGTCATCTTCTGTGTTCTCCAAGCAAGCCCTGGGGCGAGATTGAGGCCCGGCGGGCCTCTCCGGTATTGTACGCCCCGCCCTGCCCCACAACACGTCGCCATCCGTGAACACGGGTAGATCCCCGACATGTTGACCGCAAGCGGTTGAGCGAATCGACCTCAATCGTCAGAATGGCGGCACGAATCGGCCTTCAGGAACCACCCAGCATGGCAGGAATACGATCCCGACGAATCATCGGCCTGATGAGCGGAACGAGCTGCGACGGCGTCGACGCCGCGCTGGTCGAGGTCGTCGGTCGAGGCCTAGTTATGCGCGCCAAGTTGATCGACCATCGCCATCGTCGCTATCCCCCAGTCCTCCGCGAGCGACTCCTCACCGTCATGGCCCCTGCCAAGACGACCACGCAGGAGCTGTGCGACCTCGCCGTCACCGTAGGCGGCCAATTCGCCAAGGCGGCCATCGCCCTGATACGTTCTACCGACGTTCGGGCCGAAGACATAGACCTCATCGGCTCTCACGGACAGACGATCTGCCACCTCCCGCCCGTCGCCAAAGGCCGGGGCAGTACGCTGCAAATCGGCGACGCCGCCGTTATCGCCGCGCGGACCGGAGTGCCCGTCGTCAGCGACTTCCGCCAAGCCGACATGGCCCACGGCGGACAAGGCGCCCCGCTCGTGCCCTGGACCGACTACGTCCTGTTTCGAAACGCTCGCCTCTCCTCGGCAATCCAGAACATCGGAGGCATCGCCAACGTCACGTACGTCCCGTCCGGCGGCGGCCCCGAGGACGTCATCGCCTTCGACACCGGCCCCGGCAACATGATCGTCGACGAGTTGGTCCGACGCATCACCGGCGGCAGACGGTCATTCGACCGCAACGGGCGACGGGCCGCCCGGGGACGAGTCCACGACCGCTTGCTGAAGAAGTGGATGAGCAACCCCTACTTCCGCCGGCGCCCGCCCAAGAGTTGCGGCCGAGAGCAGTTCGGCGCCGCGTTCGTGGATCGCGCCGTCGGAACGCTCGACGTGAAGCGAAGAGGCGACGACCTCGTCGCGACCGCCACCGCACTGACCGCCCGAACGATCGCCGGCGCCTACCGCCGCTTCCTCCCGAGCAAGAAGGGCAAGCCCGCCATCGACAGGCTCGTCGTCTGCGGAGGCGGCGCAAGGAACTCGACGCTGATGGCCATGCTGGCCGGCGAACTCCCCGGAATCGACGTCGTTCCGATCGAGCGATTCGGAATCACAGACCAGGCCAAGGAGGCCGTCAGCTTCGCCATGCTCGCCGCGGCCTGCGCCGACGGCGTGCCGGCGAACCTCCCACAGGTGACCGGCGCGACGCGCCCCGCTATATTGGGACGCATCACCCGCGTGTGAATAGAAAGGCATCGATAGCCCATGGACCTCGTCGATCGCGGCCATCTCCTGACCGAACAGCGCAATCCGAGATCGGCCGATATCGACCGCATGTCGATCGCCGACGCCTTCGACGTCATGAACGGCGAGGACGCCTCCGTGGCCCAGGCCGTCGCTCGGTGCAAACCCGACATCTGCCAGGCCGTCGAGCGGGTCGTGGCCGCCTTTCGACATGGCGGCCGCCTGTTCTACCTGGGCGCCGGCACGAGCGGACGCCTCGGCGTGCTCGACGCGGCCGAGTGCCCCCCGACGTTCCTCACCAATCCGACCATGGTCCAGGGCATCATCGCCGGCGGCGAGACCGCGCTCCGCCGCCCGGTAGAGGGCGCCGAAGACGACGTCGACGCGGCGCGGTGCGTCATCGACGAGCGCAAGGTCGGCCCTCACGACGTCGTCATGGGAATCGCCTCCGGCGGCACCACCCCGTTCGTCCACGCGGCGCTCGCCCGAGCCAGACAACTCGGCGCAGCCACGATCTTCCTCGCCTGCGTCCCCCCCGAAGAGGTTCCCGACGACGCCGACGTCTCCATCCGCGTCCTGGCCGGACCCGAGGTCGTCACCGGCTCGACGCGCCTCAAGGCCGGCACCGCCACCAAGATGGTCCTCAACACGATCACGACGCTCGCGCTCATCCAGACGGGGAAAGTCCACGGCAACCTGATGGTCGACGTCGACACGCGAACCAACGTCAAGCTCGTCGACCGCGCCATCCGGATCATCGGTATGGAGACCGGCCTCGGACGCCAAGAGGCCCACGCGCTGCTTCGCGCCGCCGGAGGCAGGGCCAAGATCGCCGTCGTCATGCACCACCGAAACGTCGACGCCGCGGGGGCCGAACGACTCCTCCAGCAACACGACGGCATGATCCACCGCGTTCTCGGAACCGACTGACCATGCGCATCCGAGTCCTAATCCTCATCACGGACCTGAAAACGGGCGGCGCGCCCCTGCACGTCCACCGGCTCGTAACGTCACTCGACCGAACGGCGTTCGACGTCCGAGTCGCCTGCCTCGCGCCGCCCGGCGACGTCAGCCCTATGCTGCAGGAAGCGGGTATTCCCACCTTCGCATGCGGAGCCGCCGGTCCCTGGGACGCCCGAGCCCTCTGCCGCCTTCGGCGCCTGATTCGCCGTCAGAAGCCCGACATCCTCCACGCCTTCCTCTTCCACGCCAACGTCGCCGCAAGCGTGATCGGCCCGCTCGCCGGCGTGCCGATCCATCGAATCATCACAGAGATTCACACGGTCGAGATCGAACGTAACTGGCACCTGACGCTCGGCGGCATGCTGTGTCGCCGGTGTCGATGCGTCGTCGGAATCTCACCCTCCGTCGTCGAGCACCTGCATCGCCGCGCAAGCATCCCTCGCTCCAGGCTGAGGATCATCCCAGGCGGGGTCAATGTGGACCGTTTCGCAAACGCCGTCCCGGTCGACCGAGCGTCAATCGGCCTGCCGCTCGAGGCCAAGCTCCTTATCTGGACAGGACGGCTCGACCCGGTCAAGGGCCTGGACGATCTGGTCAAGGCCACCACCATGCTGAACGATGCCGGCGTCCACCTCGCGCTCGCCGGCCAGGGACAGTATGAAGCGACCATCCGAAGGTGCATCGAGGAGGCGGGGCTGGGCGAGCGCATCCACCTCCTCGGCCGGCGCGACGACGTCCCACGACTTCTGGCGGCCGCGAACGTGTTCGTCTTCCCTTCCAGGACCGAGGGGCTGCCCACTGCCCTGCTCGAGGCCATGGCCGCCGGGTTGCCCATCGTCACCACCGACGTGCCCGGCTGCCGCGACCTGATCATCAACGAACAGACCGGCCTGCTCGTCCCTCCCCAATCGCCCCAACGCCTCGCTGAGGCCATTCGCCGCGTCCTCGACGACGTCGATCTGGCCAAACGTCTCGGGCGGGAAGCGGCGCGACATGTGGCAGAGCGATACAGCTTTCGAAACACCGTCGAGCAGGTAACGGACCTGTATCGTCAATGCATGGCCCCACTAAGCAGACAGAGGTGAAGCGATGGAAAGCGCCCAACCGCGCATGCCCAAACCTCGCGCGTCGATTCGACTGAGCCCCCTTGCCGCCTGCATCCCCCTGCTGGCGCTCGGCGCCCCCCCTCTTCAGGCCGAGACGCCCGGGGCGACCCCCATTGACGCAGGCGACCGAAACCAGGTCTTCATCGACGGGCGGTATCTCCAGTCCGCCAGGAACGTCCGAATCGTCGTCTGCCCCCCCAAGAAGACCGACGAGAAATGCCTGGTCGGCCGTCTGGGCGGATACTCCTCACTCGTCATCCCGCGGAAGGACTTCAAGTGGTACAGCGCCCTAACCAAGGATGGCGTCCACTGGCGACGCGTCTCCGGCTTCGGACCTCCCCAGCCGGACGACATCCTCGGAGTCATCCTCGGCGGCGTCTGCCTCTTTTCCGATCCCAAGGCCCCGCCGACCGAACGGTACAAGCTCTTCGACGGATTGCGGAACCGCATCACCGCCAGTAGCGACGGCTCCGACTGGCGGGCAAAGTTCACCAGCGTCTTCCCCCCGGACGCCCGCTACCCCCACGGTATGGACAGCCACAACATCTGCTTCTACGACACGCGAATCGGCAAGTACGTCGCCTACGTCCGCGTCAACAAGGTCTACACCTGCCCGCCCGAGCGCGTGCCCTACTTCCGGAAGATCGGCCAGAACAGGTACGGCGCGCCGAACCATTACGCCCGGCGGACCATCGGACGATCCGTCACCGACGACCTGGCCAAGTTCCCCATGCCCACCGTCGTCCTGGAGCCCGACGACAAGGACCCGATCTTCGGCGGCGTGAAGGTGATGGACTTCTACTGCCCCCAGGTCGTGCCATACGAACACGCCCAGGACGCTTACTTCCTCTTCAACTGCCGCTATCGATCGTTCGAGGACTGGTATCTCAGCGAGGACATGTCCGCCTACCCTCGCAGCGACACGACCGGCGTCTACAACGTCGGCGCCGAGGACATCGAGCTGGCCGCCAGCAGGGACGGCGTCCACTGGCATCGATACGACCGCAAGCCGTGGATCCCCAACGGACTCGAAGGCAGCTTCGATTCGAAGACCATGTACATGACTCGGGGCATATTCGTCAGGGGCGACGAGATCTGGATGTACTACATCGGCATGGACGACCCCCACACCGGCAAGAAGGAGGCCCAGGACAGATACACGCTCAGTCGGGTCGTCCTGCGAAAGGACGGCTTCACATGCGTCGAGGCCCCGTACGAAGGGGGCGAGTTCACGACCCCGCCGATGAAATTCACGGGCAAGACCCTACTGCTCAACATCGAGACCTCGGCAATGGGCCTGGCGCGCGTGGAGATCCAGGATTCGAGCGGCAAACCCGTCCCAAGCTACGCACTGGAGGAATGCGACAGGATCCATGCAACCAACTCGACGAAGCACGTCGTGACGTGGCGAGGCAAGTCTGACCTCGGCCCCCTGTCCGGCCAACCGGTCCGCCTGCGATTCGAGCTCCAGTTCGGCACGAGACTCTACGCGTTCCGATTTGCCGGCCCGAGCTAGAGAGTCTTCCGGCTCATCCCTTTCGCCACAAATCGATCGGCTTGGCGGCGTCCGTCTTGAACGGCATCGCCACCTTCCGACCCGTACCAGCCGATTCGTACGCCGCGAACAACGCCTCCATCACCACGCGCCCGTCCTCGCCCGTCACCATCGGCTGCTTGTCGTCGCGGATGCACTCCACGAAATGCGCCATCTCCTGCGGGTAGCCGTAGTTCCACTCTTCCTCATAGATCGTGAACGTCCACCCCTTCGTCTCCCCCGCCTTCTCGACCGCGTAGCCGTACCCCCCCTTGCTGTACGTCTCGATGGCGTTCCCGTGATGCAGGTCGGCGTAGCACACGCCGTCCGAGCCGTGGACCTCCGCCCGATCGTCCATCCCGCCGAGACGGCACCAGCTCTCCTCCGCCACCCCGACCGCCCCGCCCTCGAACTCGATGATCACGATGCTGTCGTCGTCGCCCCGTGTCTTGTCCGAGTGAACCTGCGTGGCCATCTGAGCGTAGACACTCGTAATCTTCGGCCGGCCCAGCATCCACCGGCAGAACTCGATCGCGTGACACCCCATGTCCATCGTCACCCCGCCGCCGCTCCGCTCCACGTCCCAGAAGTGCGGCGCGTGCGGGCCGCTGTGCTTCTCACTCTGCTTGACCAGGTAGATCTTCCCCAATGCCCCGTCGTCGACGAGCTGCTTGACGCGCACGTACTTCGGCGTGAACAGCAGGTTCTCGGCGTACATCAGCTTGACCCCCGCCTTCTTGCACGCCTCGATCATCCGGTCCGCCTCGGCCACGCTCACGCAGAGCGGCTTCTCGCAGATCACGTGCTTGCCCGCCCCGGCCGCGTCGCACGTCGCCTGGCAGTGAAGGTGATTCGGAATGCCGATGACAACCACGTCGATCTCGTCCATCTCCAGAAGCTTGCGGTAGTCCGTGAAGCTGTTGGGGATGCCGCGCTTCTTGGCGAACGCCTCGGCATTGCCCGGCGTCGGCGAGGCCACCGCCAGGATCTTCGCATCCGGGACCCGCGCGAATGCCTCCGCATGGATCGTGCTGACGAACTGTGAACCCAACAACCCGACGTTGATGACCTTGCCCATGATTGCTCTCCTGAAGCCGCTAGTCGAACGACCCGCAGATGGTGCCGAATCGCATCGATCCTGTCAACTTCGAGCACCCCGCCCAAGCCCAACCACCCAAACCATCAAGGAAGTCGATTATCCCCCTCGCAAGGACTGGACACCCATCGCCGAAACGCTAATATAAGGTGCTGTGGGTCGGGGCCGGCCACAGCCCCGACCCCATAGGGCGATTAGCTCAGTTGGCTAGAGCGCCTGCTCGACACGCAGGAGGTCACTGGTTCAAGTCCAGTATCGCCCAGTTGAAGTCTTTGTCGTTGTATGACTTAAAGCCCCTTGGCGCTTCGTCCGAATTCCCTGCACTACACTTGTGACTACACTTTGGGCGGGAGCGCGCCGCCGTTTCTGCCCCGAGAACAGCCCTCGCGCACGGAGAGCGCCTGCGAGCTTGGCAGGTGGTCTCTGGTTCGTTCCCGCGGCTGTGCGGGCATGCAACTCGTCGGGGCCGATCGTACAGTACCCCATAGCCGCACGACGCCTCAAAGAAAACCTGGAACGGCGCAGCCAGCCTCGCTGATTCTTGCCGCAGGCGATGCTATCCTCCTCGGATGGTCCTCGTCTGGACGTGCTTGCAGTGGTGGTCCAGAATACTCAGTATGGACGCCCGTCGACGGGCGTCCAATCCGATGGTCAACATGGCGCTCGTCCGTTGAGCTAGAGGACTTGGCTACCGACACGGTCGCCTACTGTTCTCAGACTGCCTCACGGAGGTTCGCTTGATAGCTGTCGGTCAGATGGCAGCCGTCAATGTGGAGAATGGGGCGCCGCGGGGGGACTACCTGCGCGATGAGGTGCGGCTTGGACACATCTGAGTTGATCCTGCTCCTTGGTGCGGACCGGGCGGTTCAGGGGCCAGTGCGCCGTGCCTGCGGAGAGCTCGGGGTTGAGGTGGCATGTGCCAATGACCTTGATGAGGCTGCCAAGGTCGTTCGAGATCGGTCGCCCTGCCTGATTCTGTGCGACTTCGAGAGGTTTGAGGAAGTTCGGCATGACTGGCCCCGATCGTCGGTCGTTCTCATCACTGGCATCGCTAACAGCGAACAGGCCATCGAGGGCATGAAGCGGGGGGCGCTGGACTACGTGCTCAAGCCCTTTGATCACGAGGACATGGTACGACGGATTGGGGACGCGGTTCGTATCAGCCGAGACGTAAACGTGCCTGCCGTCTATGAGAGCGGGCAAGACGATATTCACGTCGAACGGATTGTGGGCCGGTCCCCCGCCATGCAGGAGGTGTACAAGCTCATCGGGCTGATGGCGCCACGAGACGTCAACGTGCTCATCACCGGCGAGAGCGGAACGGGGAAGGAACTCGTCGCACGAGCCGTCTATCACCACAGCCTGCGGCGGGAGAAGCCCTTCCTTGCGGTCAACTGTGCGGCCATTCCTGAAACCCTTCTGGAAAGCGAGCTTTTCGGGCATGAGAAGGGCGCGTTTACCGGAGCGGAGATGCGCCGCATGGGCAAGTTCGAGCAATGCGACGAAGGAACCCTCTTCCTGGACGAGATCGGCGACATACCGCTCACCACCCAGGCCAAGCTGCTTCGGGTGCTGCAGGACAACTCGTTTCAACGCCTGGGGGGGACGGAGGTCGTCCGGTGCGACGTCCGTATCATCGCGGCGACGAATCAACCGTTGGAACAACTTCTCGAAGAGCGGCGGTTTCGGGAGGACCTCTATTACCGGCTGAAGGTGGCAAGCATTGATGTCCCGCCTCTGCGAGAGCGAGAGGTGGACGTCGTCCTCCTCGCCCACGCCTTCGTGAAGCGTCTGAATCCCCAGCTCGGAACGAACGTTGGCCCGTTTTCTCCGGAGGTCCTGCCGGCGTTGCTGGCGTATCCCTGGCCGGGGAACGTCCGCGAACTCGAGAACGTGATCAGGAGCTCGCTAGTGGTGGCTCGCGGCCCTGTGTTTCGTCTCGAGTACCTCCCTGAGCATATCCGACAACCAAGCGCCAGCGACGCGACCAAGGGGGCTCCACGGACCGATTCTGAGGGTCTGACTGCACTGCCCCAGGACCTCCGCCGCTTCGCTGAGACGCTTGCCGCCAATCCCGATCTGGAAGGGTCACTCCATTCCGAGGCCGTGGCCTCCGCTGAGCGGGAGATCATTCGGGCTTGCCTGGAGCGCGCGAATGGGGTCTTGGGCCGTGCCGCTGGCTTGCTCGGCATAAGCCGTACGACACTTCGAAAGAAACTGGCCCAGTACGGAATCCGCATCGACACCCAGGTTCGGATGAAGGAGTAGTCCCCGGCTTCGACACGGAAGGCGCGACGCTGGCCGATCCGGTCAGTTTCTGGCCATGCCAGACAGGTTCTGCCAGGCTCCGGCGCGGGCCCGCCTTCACTTTCTTCTGCTGCAACCGTCTCAGATGCAGGACGTTGCAGTTTTCTACGCGGACGGGATCCGCTTGGCCTGCCGGTTGCAGCATTCTCCCAGCGCGTGGCACCGAAGGCTTGTGGCAATCCCACCACCCCGGTGGCCGGACTGACCGTCACCAGTGGAACGAGCGGCGAGCCGAGCAGCACGGGTTGGCGGCGTTGTCACAGGCGGCTATCTGTGGCTTTCTAGCGGAACCGTTCGGAGGAAGTACGATGGTGCGCCGGAGGAATATGACCAGGGAACCGCGGCAGAGAGAGACATTGCTTGATCTCGCTCAGCATCACGCCTCCGGAGTCCGGGTCGGTAGGTATCCAACTCGAGCCGAAGAGGCGATGCACGCACTGCACCGAATGGAGACCGATTCATATGGCGTATGCGTGGATTGCGAGGAACCGATACCTGCGGCTCGCCTTCGGGCCAAGCCGGAGGCGTTGCGCTGCATTGCCTGCCAGAGAGAATACGAGAGCACTTGCCAGAGAAAGCATGAGGACGCCTGTTGAAGAGCCCGCGAGATTGGAACGAGTCAGCCGTGATGCCCGTATCCACACCATCGGGCGACAATGTGCGCCTTCCATCTCATTACCTGCCGCCCCTGAGGCACTTCATTTTCAGCCATGAGATCTTGGTTCCCAACGGCAATAAGGAGAACGCAATGGATCTACAGATTCGTGCGCGGAAGATTGAGCTGACCACTGCACTGCGCGGCCTGATCGAACGACGCCTGGGCTTTGCCCTCGGCCGGTTCGGCCATCGCGTCCAGGAGGTGACGATCCGCCTGGACGACCTGAATGGCCCGCGAGGGGGCATGGACAAGCGGTGTTGGATTCGGGCGACCGTGGTGCCGTCGGGGGATCTCACGGTCGAGACCAGGGACGATGAGATGGAGAGCGCCATCAGCCGTGCAGCGGACCGTATCGCGCGCCGCGTGAAGAAAGCGTTAGACCGCCGACGAGAGGCGAGGGGGCGAGAAAGGCGTCGCATGAGCCTGGACTCAGTCGATGAGGATCGCCCGGACCACGCCCAGTATCGGCAAGGACGTAGTGCTAACCAACGGGGGCAGGGGACCGCCCTCATCTGAAGAGACGTGAGGCCGGAACCATGGAACTCAAAAAGCTGAAACATCACATTCGAACATTAGCATCCCTGGAAGAAAGCGAAGCGCTCGTTATCAGCTCTTACCTCAACCTGGAAGGGGGCATAGGCGGGTTTCGAGAGACCTTCAACAAGCGGGTGGGGATGCTGCAGCGGGCCATTCGCCAAGAACACCGGCAGCCGTTTGTGGCATCGCTTCAACGGATCGATGCCTTCGTCGAGAAAGAGCTGGACCCGAAGGCCAGGGGAGTGGCCGTGTTCGCTCGCGATGGGAATCAGCCCTTCTTCTTGCCGCTTCAATTCCGAGTCCCACTGCCGACATGGGTCGCGGCTGACGCGGCCCCCAATATCTATCACCTGGTGGAACTCATGGATACCTACCACCGCTACGTGGTCATGCTCTGCGCGGCGGAGCGTGTGCGCATCTTGGAGATCAACCTGGGCTCTGTGACGGCGCAGGTGTGGAAGGACCGGCCCGAACTGAGGAAACGCGTTGGACGAGAATGGACAAAACGGCACTACCAGAACCATCGTCGGGAGCGCACCAATCGGTTCATCACGGAGATGATCGAGATCTTGAATCAGCGAATGTCGGCTGGCGGCTACGAGCACCTGATTCTTGCTGGCAGCCCTCGCATAACGGCGCAGGTCCGGGAGGTGCTGCCGAAGCATCTGGCGGAAAAAGTCGTCGACAGCCTCGTTGCGTGCCAACACGACCAGGTGACCGACGTGGTCGAGGCAACGCTGTCTTCCTTTATCGAGGCGGAACGCCGTGAGTCCCTGTCGATGGTGGAGTTGCTCTTGCAGGAAGCGCAACGGGATGGGCTCGCGGTGGTGGGCCGTGAAGCCAGTCTGGCGGCGCTGAAAGAGGGTCAAGTGGATGTGCTCGTGTTGGCAAAGGAGCACGATTCCAATGCGAGGGAAGAGATGGTCCGCCTAGCCGAACAAGCAGGTTGCAGGATCGAAACCGTGGAGCAGAGCAATCCCTTGATGCTACTTGGCGGCGTCGGCTGCCTTTTGCGGTACCGCACGCGAGGCTTCGACGCGCCAAGTAGTGATGGTCCCATATGTGAGGCAAGGAGTGCGTGACGGACAGGAAAGCGGGTATGCTGACTCCGCCGGACCGCGCAGTGTGGGCAATCGGCGTGTACGACTGGGCCGGAGACCTGTCCGATGGCGCTTTTGATCCTCTACCTTCTTCTGGCGTTGGGCGTGTCGTTTCTGTGCTCGCTCGTCGAGGCCAGCATCCTGTCGTTGCGACGCGCTCACGTGGCGCAGTTGCTCAAGGAGGGGAAGAGCAGTGGGCGAATCTTAAAGGGAATGAAGGAGAACATTGATCGTCCCCTGGCGGCCATTCTGACGCTGAACACGGTGGCGCACACCGTGGGTGCGGCTGGTGTCGGCGCTCAGGCACTAGTGCTATTCGGTCGGTACTGGGTCGCCGTGACGAGTGCGATCCTGACCGTCCTGATTCTGGTCTTGTCAGAGATCATCCCGAAGACCCTGGGGGCCGTCTACGCGGGCCGGCTCGCAGCCTTCACCGCCTATACCATTCGTGGCATGATCGTATTGACCTATCCTCTGGTCGTCGCGTTTCAGGGACTGTCGCGGTTGCTTGCATCTCAGAAGGAGCCACATCGCCTGAGCCGCAAGGAATTCGCCTTGATCGCGGAGCTCGGCCACGAGGAGGGCGCCCTGGGCGAAGACGAATGCCGGATCATCCGGAACTTGCTCAGCATCAACAGCATTCCCGTCAAGGAGATCTTGACGCCGAGGACAGTGACGTTCATGCTGCAGAAGGACATGACCATCGCGGACGCGATCGAACAGGGCGATCCCTTTCGATTCAGCCGGATCCCGATCTACGGAACGGGCCCCGACGATCCCGTCGGCATTGTGCTCCGCCACGATATCGACGAACGGCTGCGCAACGGGTCGGCCGAGCAGACGCTGGAACAGATCGCCAATCCGATTCGGGCCGTTCCAGAGATGGCCTCCGTGGCCCAGGTGCTGAGGGAGTTCATCCAGTCTCGCGAACACCTCTTGCTTGTCGTGGACGAATACGGTGGCACAGTTGGCATCGTTACGCTCGAGGACGCCGTGGAATCCCTCCTCGGCGAGGAGATCGTGGACGAAAGCGACGTGGTCGAGGACATGCGCCAGCTCACCGTCACGTTGTTGCAGGGCAAGCTGCAAGGCAGGCATCTTGATCTGTTTCACGCAGAGTGAGATAGCTCGCCTTTCGGGATAGGAGATGGTCTGGCCGATGCGTCGGTGCCTTCGCCAACCGACTACGCGCCGACTGCACGGAGGGGTTCTACAACGCGAAGATGGTGCTGGTGGCTGTCTTAGAAGCCCTGTCCTTTACGATACGTGCGCCCCGGCATACAAGACTTGCAGGCAGCGCCGATACTCGGAGCCATCTTGGCAGTGAGGATATGGCAACACCCAGTTGACTGAGCCAAGTCAAACCTGAAAGGAGATGCATGCCGTGGAAGACAAGAACAAAACGTTGACCACTGTTGGCGGAGCTCCCGTCCCTGATAACCAGAACGTCATGACCGCGGGGCCACGCGGACCCATGCTGCTCCAAGATGTGTGGTTCTTGGAGAAACTTGCTCACTTCGACCGGGAGGTCATCCCGGAACGCCGCATGCATGCCAAGGGCTCTGGCGCCTATGGCACGTTCACCGTCACCCATGACATCACCCAATACACCAGGGCAAAGGTCTTCTCAGCGGTCGGCAAGAAGACCGATGTGTTCGTCCGGTTCTCGACGGTCGCCGGCGAGCGGGGCGCGGCCGATGCCGAGCGGGACATCCGGGGCTTCGCGATGAAGTTCTACACCGAGGAGGGCAACTGGGACCTGGTGGGCAACAACACGCCGGTGTTCTTCCTGCGCGACCCGCTCAAGTTCCCGGATCTCAACCACGCCGTGAAGCGGGATCCCAAAACCAACATGCGCAGCGCCCGCAATAACTGGGACTTCTGGACCTCGCTTCCCGAGGCGCTGCACCAGGTCACCATCACGATGAGCGACCGGGGTATCCCGTATTCCTACCGTCACATGAACGGCTATGGCAGCCACACCTTCAGTCTGATCAACGCCAAGGGCGAGCGGGTTTGGGTCAAGTTCCATCTGAAGACACAGCAGGGGATCAAGACTCTAACGGACCAGGAGGCCGAGGCCATCGTCGGCAAGGATCGGGAGAGCCACCAGCGGGACCTGTTCGAGAGCATCGCCAAGGGCGATTTCCCCAAGTGGAACATGAAGATCCAGGTGATGCCGGAGCAGGATGCCGTCAGGTGTCCGTTC
This sequence comes from Phycisphaerae bacterium, assembly GCA_016927755.1. GTDB lineage: Bacteria > Planctomycetota > Phycisphaerae > UBA1845 > JAFGLZ01 > JAFGLZ01. The sequence goes on along the minus strand of JAFGLZ010000043.1, from coordinate 11,738 downwards.
AACCCCTTTGACCTGACCAAGGTCTGGCCGCATGGGGACTACCCCCTCATTGACGTGGGCGTGCTCGAACTGAACCGCAATCCGGAAAACTACTTCGCCGAGGTCGAGCAGTCCGCGTTCAACCCTGCCAACGTCGTGCCCGGCATCGGATTCTCCCCCGACAAAATGCTGCAGGGCAGGCTCTTCTCCTACGGCGATGCCCAGCGCTATCGCCTGGGTGTCAACCACCACCTCATCCCGGTCAACCGTGCCCGCTGTCCGGTTCACGGGTATCACCGCGACGGCGCCATGCGGGTGGACGACAACTACGGCGGCACGTTGGGCTACGAACCCAACAGTTGCGGAGAGTGGCAGGAACAGCCCGATTTTCGCGACCCGCCGCTCAACATCGAGGGCGCGGCCGACCACTGGAGCCACCGCGAGGACGATGATGACTATTACTCCCAGCCCGGCGCCCTATTCCGGATGATGAGCCCCCAGCAGCAGAGGGCTCTCTTCGAGAACACGGCCCGCGCCATGGGTGACGCGCCCAAGGAGGTCAAGATACGCCACATTGGGAATTGCTTGAAGGCTGACCAGGCCTACGGTAAGGGCGTCGCCAAGGCGTTGGGCATCCCTCCGAGTGAAGTACAAGGATAGGAATTCGTCGGCTGGCGACCGGTGGGCCCGGAGAGCAGGAAGGGCTTGCGCCCACACAACGGAGTCAGTATCATCTGGTCAAGATGTGCCGGTTCGCCGAAATCCGTTCGTCGCCTGCTGGCTCAGCAGGCGAAATTGGGCTGCACTCATGACTACACTTTCCCGGTTGGATTCAAGGGGATTCAGCGGGTTCTGCTGTGATCGCGGCCTGACGTGAGGCCCAGAAGCGAAGCGTTCTACGGGATTGCCGCGGCTCGTTCGCGTAGCTCGACACGCAGGAGGTCACTGGGTCAAGCCCAGTATCGCCGAGTCTCAACCGACTATCCTTACGAGACCTCACTCCCCAATGCCTTCCCGCCGTCAGCCCGCGCCGGAATGAGTGGTACTGCAGTTGTGGTTACGCATTGGGTCGGTCCGCGATGCCTCAGCGCTCGATTGCATGGCTTGGTTGCCTTGGCTGGCCCCCCACAGGAAGACCAACTAGCATGGAGGGCGGCATCTGCGGCGGGAGCAGACCAGAGACCGACCCGATGGAGCATGTGACAAATGACCCGACAACGACTTCTCCTTGGAGCCTTCCTTGCCGTCATACCCGTTGCCGCGTCGGAGACCCCCGCCGGCCAGACCGCCCAAGACGGGTTCAAACACTTCATCACGCGCGACGGCGACCGGCTGATGGAAGGCGACCGCGTGTTCCGCTTCGTCGGCGTCAACATGCCAGGCCTCAACCTGCCGTACGACTACTTCTATGGCATCCCGGAACGCATGGTCCTGCCGACGCCGTGGGAGCAGGAAGACGGCTTCAAGACGATGGTTCGCATGGGCCTGACCTGCGTGCGAACCTGGAACCTCCCGATCGCGTCGGTCGGTGAGAAGAACGCCACGCGGTTCAAGTACGTCCTCGGCCCCGCGCGATTCAACGACAAGGCCTTCGTCGCCATCGACCACATGCTGGCCCTGGCCAACAAGTATCGCGTGCGCGTGATCTTCTCATTGACCGCGGACTGCGGAGACTTCCTGGGCGGCATCGGCGATTACGCCGCCCACCGCGGCAAGCCGCGGGCCGCGTTCTTCAGCGATCCCCAGATCAAAGAGGACTACAAGGCCACCCTCCGCTACGTCCTGACGCGTCGTAACACGGTCACCGGGAACCGTTACTCGGAGGACAAGGCGATTCTGGCATGGCAGTTCGGCAACGAGATGGACGGGACCAAACCGGGCGAGTCCGTCCAGCGGGCCTGGCAGGCCGAGATGGCCGCCTGCATCAAGAAGCTCGACACGAATCATCTGATCGCCTACGGCCGGCGATTCCTGCCGGACGATCCCGATCCGAACATCGACATCATCGTCAACCACTACTACGGCGGCGATTGGCTGACGAAGGTCAAGGAAGACCGCGCCAAGACCAAGGGCAAGCGGCCGTACGTCGTGACCGAGTTCGGCCTGGAATCCGATCCGGCGAAAATCGCCGCCATGTTGGACGCGGTGATCGAATCCGACGTGTCCGGCGCGATGATCTGGAGCATGTTCTTCCATCATCGCGACGGCGGATTCTGGCACCATGGCATCATTACGAAAGACGGTGCGAAATCCTATCACTGGCCCGGCTTCGAGACCGGCGCCAAGGTGAACGAACGAGGAATCCTCGAGGTGATGCGCACCCGGGCGTTTCGCATCCGTGGGATGACGCCCCCGCCCATCACAGCCCCCGACGCACCCCAGCTCCTACCGTTCACGGACGCGGCCCTGTTCTCCTGGCGAGGTTCGGCCGGCGCGAGTTCATACGTGATTCAACGGGCCCCCGCCCCCGGAGGGCCGTGGACAACGATCGCCGAGAACGTGTCCGATACCGTGCCATGCTATCGACCCCTGTTCGCCGATTCGTCGGCGCGACCCGGCGAAGCATGGTGCTATCGCGTGATCGCCAAGAATGACGGCGGCCCCTCCAGCCCTTCCAACGTGGTTGGCCCCGTCAAGATCCGACGCGCCGTCCTGGCCGACGAGTTGAAGACGTTCGACCTGACGGCAGATCATTCGCCGGGAGTCACGCTCCTCGACAACGACAACTACCACTTCGCCGAACACTACTATCGCGCAAGCGGCAAGGCCGGCGACTGGCTGCTCTACCGCGCGCCGGACGGACAGCAGTTGGATCGCTTCAGCCTGAGCGCCTGGAATCCCGCTACATCGCCGGGGCTTCGAGTGCTGGTCTCCGCAAGCGGCAAGGACTGGCAAGACGTAACGCCATCGCCCAAAGTGCTGGAATACAAACCGTACTACGCCAAAGGACGATGGGCCAAGATCCGAGCCACCGAGCACCGCATTGGCTCCGACAGCCCGCCCGCCGGCATGCGCCTCCTCAGAATTGAATGGCCCGACAAGGCCCTTCTCGATCGAGTAGAACTCCATTTCCGACGAGCACAAGTCTCCGGCCGCTCGACGCCGTCACCAGAAAAGCAGCCGGCCTCGACCGATCAACCCGCCTTCCCCACGAAGGACCTCGCTCAAACCGCTCCGTCACGCTTTGACGTCCACGTCAACGATCTGTCGGACGACGGAGTGCCGGTGATCCGGCCGTGGAAGACAATCAAGCTCGACCCCGACTACCGCGGCGGCTGGCTGGTCGTGGGCGATCTCACCGGCGACCGCACGGCCGAGCTCGTGAGCGCCAGGAACGGCGTGCCGGCCCGCGACGTCCATTACACGTCCTCGGTCGTCGTCCACCGTCTCGACGGTTCGGTGCTCTGGAAATGGGGAAACCCCGACGCGCGAAACGCCCTTCATCACGACGTGGCCTGCCAGATCCATGATCTGGATGGGGATGGGCACAACGAGGTCGTCGTGGCGGCCGATCGTCGCGTGGTGGTCCTCGAAGGTACCACGGGACGCGAACTGCGGCACTTCGAGATTCCCCCCAACGCCTCGGACTGCATCACCTTCTGCAACGTCTCCGGACGCAACCACGCAACCGACATGCTGGTCAAGACCCGCTACGGACAGATCTGGGCATACGATGTCGATGGCAAGCTGCTCTGGACCGTCGAGAAACCGGGCGGGTATCGGACCTCGCACCAGCCATTCCCCATCGATCTCGACGGCGACGGACGCGACGAAATCATCGCCGGGTTCGCCGCGCTCAATCACGACGGCTCGCTCCGTTGGCAACTGCCCCAATCGATCTGCACTGGCGGCCACGCCGACTCCATTCGCCTGTTCCGCGACGCCGACCGCCCCGCCGACAAGCGCCTCCTGCTGACGCATTGCGGCGGCAACCGCATGGACATGCTCGACGGCAACGGCAAGGTCTACTGGAGCGTGACAGGGCTGCACTTCGAGTCGGTCTTCTCTGGTGAGCTCGACAAGGACCGGCCAGGACCCGAGATCGTCGTCGATATCGCTCACCAGCCTTGGGGCAAACAACCGTTGCTGATCCTCGACGAAGACGGAAACCTCCTGGGCCGCTACATGACGATGCGGAGCCGGCAGCACCGATTGGTGGATTGGTTCGGCACGGGCCAGGACTTGATCTTCTGCGGACAGACCCGGGCGCTCCTCGACGCACAAGGCAGGAAACGGGCCCGCTTCGAAACGCCCATGCCCGAAGGCGCACGCGACGCCGACGCTCCCGAGCGGCTCGGCTACATGATTCACCTGGCCGACGTAACCGGCGACGGCCGGCCCGATCTCGTCGTCAACACGGTTCCCGGCTCGGCGGTCTGGATCTACAAGAACGAACGCGGCGCGAAGAACCTCTCACGCGAACGCCTCACCATGCCCGTGAACGCCACGTTGTACTGACGGCACTGCCGAAAACGGGGCGAGCCCTCAGATGGTGGGAGATCTTCGACCCGAACCACCCCGACGACCCCAACTACATGGTCACGGACACCAACGCCGCCATCACGCTCGTCATGAACGCCGACCGCCACGTAACGGCCGTCTTCAAGTGTGGCAGCGGCGCTGATATGATGCCGCTCATGATGTTGGGAGCCCTCGGGGCGCTGTTCCTCCTGAGCCGGCGCCCCTTCCGGTCCGCAGGACCCCGGAACGCTCGAACTGAAATCCGGCGCCCGCCTGCGCGAGCCGCCGAACACGACGCGCCGCCCCATCCCACAAAATCGACCCGACCGCTTAACCGGCCGCCGCGTTTCCCGTAGAATGCCGCCCCTATGAAACGACTATTCAAGCTGTATCGGAACAAGCTTCTCATCGGAATCCTAGCCGGGGTGGCCTGTGCGCTCGGCGCCCGCGAAGCGGTCGAGTACACGTCAAGGGACCACTTCTGCGAGATCTGCCACGTTCACCCTCACGCCACGGAGTCGTGGAAGCTCTCCACGCACTACCGCAACCCCAGCGGCGTGATCGTACACTGCGTGGACTGCCACCTCCCGCCCGGCGGCCCGGCTTACCTGTACCACAAGATCCGCCTCGGAGGCCGCGACCTCTACGGCAAGCTCTTCCGCGACGTCAACGCCATCGATTGGAATGAAAGGTCCAAACTCGAGCACGCCCTCGATTACACCTTCGAGGCCGGATGCCTCAAGTGTCACCACGACCTTTTTCCTCCGGGGCTCTCCGAGAGAGGCGCCACCAATCATCGCCAGTACCAGAAGGATCCCGGCGCCAAGCCGTGCATCGACTGCCATCTGCACGTGGGCCACTTCCACGAAGGGGATCAGTTCGGAAGAACGGTCAAGGCGAACCAGGAGGTCTTTACCGAGTCAGCAGCCGTGAAGGGTTTCGACAACTACACCGAGCGGATCCCCGGAACCGACGTGGAATTCGAGATGGTTGCCATCCCCGGCGGAACCTTCCTCATGGGCAGCCCTGAGTCGGAGGCCGACCGCCGGCCTGACGAGGGCCCCGTCCGGACCGTGAAGCTCTCGCCCTTCTGGATCGAAAGGACCGAGGTCACCTGGGAGGAGTACGAGGCGTTCTATGCCGCAACAAAGAGCGAGGGGAGGTCGTCCGACACGGCCGCCGTTGCCGGCGTCGATGCCGTGACCGGGCCCACGCCGCCCTGGGGCAATCCCGATCAGGGATGGGGCAGGGGAAAAAGGCCGGCCATCACCATGTCCCACCGTTCGGCCACGACCTACTGCCAGTGGCTGTCCCGCGTAACGGGCAAGAAGTACAGGCTTCCCACCGAAGCCGAGTGGGAGTATGCCTGCCGCGGCGGCACAAAGAGCGCCTTCTTCTTCGATCCTGGCAAGACCGGCGAGAAGCCCTTTGCCTTCTACAGCGAGAACAGCGGCGAGAAGACACACCCGCCCTCGGCCGTGGCGCCGAATCCCTTCGGCCTGCTGAACATGCCGGGTAATGTCTGCGAGTTCTGCCTCGACTGGTACGACGAGAAGGCCTATTCAGGCGCTCCCGAGGGGGTCGCGATCGTCGATCCTCGCGGACCCGAGAAAGGCAAGGAGCATGTGATCCGAGGAGGGTCGTTCCTCACCGGCCTGTCCGAACTCCGGTCCGCGGCCCGGGATTACACCCGTCACGACGACTGGGTCAAGACGGACCCCCAGATTCCCAAGAGCATCTGGTGGTACTCCGACTCCATCGATGTTGGATTCCGGGTGGTGTGTGAGGGCAAACAGAAAGAGTCGAAGTGAGGGCTCCCGGTTTCGCTGGCCGGGCGATTTCACTTCAGTGGGATTTCCGTGTAAGGTAGTTGGCCTGTAGCGGGAACGTCAATCGAACGTATCGACTGCTATGATGGGAGATCAAACGATGCAACAAGAGGCGAAAGAGTCTTTGAGCCGCCGCGGATTCATCGGCGCGGTCGGAGCCCTGGGAGCGGCCGGCGCGTTCGGCGCCGCGAGTGCCAAGAGCGACGCCGCCAAGGCGGCGGCTTCCGAAACGGAGAAGTTCCTCGACATTGCTCCTGACGGCAAGCCACTCAAGGCCGGGCTCGTGGGCTGCGGCGGACGCGGGACAGGGGCGGCGCAGAACTTCCTGAACGCCGGCCCAAACCTGAAGATCACGGCGCTGGGGGATGTGTTCCAGGACCGGCTGGATAGCTGCCGCAAGAGCCTGACGGAGGAAAGGAAGCAAGAGATCCCCGAAGCGAACTGCTTCCTCGGATTCGACGCCGTCGAGCGTGTGATCGACTCCGGCGTGGACATCGTCCTCCTGGCCACGCCGCCCTTCTTCAGGCCCGAGCAATTCGCCGCCTGCGTCAAGGCGGGCAAGCATGTCTTCATGGAGAAGCCGGTCGCCGTGGATCCCGTGGGAGCGCGGTCGATCATGGAGACGGCGGACAAGGCCGATGCCGCGGGGCTCGTCGTGGCCACGGGCACGCAGCGGCGCTCTCAGCGCGATTATGTCGCCACCTACGAGATGATCCGGAAAGGGGCCATCGGCGATATCGTGGCCGCGAACTGCTACTGGAACGGTGGCCAGCTCTGGTACCGGACCAAGCAGCCGGGCTGGACCGACATGGAAGCCATGATCCGCGACTGGGTGAACTGGTGCTGGCTCTCCGGCGACCACATCGTCGAGCAGCACGTCCACAACCTCGATGTGATCAACTGGTTCACCGGCAGCCATCCGGCCAAGGCCGTTGGGATGGGCGGACGCGCCCGCCGCGTCACCGGAGACCAGTTTGATTTCTTCAGCATCGATTTCACGTACGAGAACGGGATTCACGTGCACAGCATGTGCCGGCAGATCGACGGCTGCGTCAACAACGTCTCCGAGATGATCAGGGGAACTCGCGGCTGGACCAACTGCGACAACACGATCTTCGGCCCGGACGGCGCCAAGGCCTGGTCCTTTGATTACGGGAAGGACGACCGCGGCCGGCCGAGGAAGAACGTGAAGGTCTCCCCCTACGATCAGGAGCATATCGAGCTGGTCACCGCGATCCGAACCAACAAGCCGTTCAACCATGCCAAGAACACGGCCATCGCCACCATGGCGGCGATCATGGGCCGGATCTCGTCTTACACCGGCAAGGAGGTGACGTGGGACGAGATGATGAAGTCGGATCTGAAGCTCGGACCGAAGAAGCTCGAGATGGGGCCGGTGGATATCAAGGCCGTCGTCCCCGTTCCGGGAAAGGCAAAAGAATCCAAGCCAGCTTCGAAGCCGGCTGCCAAAAAGAAAGCCAAGTAGCTTGATCCATGACCGGACTGGGCCCCGGCCTGACGAGGAGCCTTCTCGTCAGGCCGGGGGACCGGATCCGCGATGTTGCGCTGCGCGACCGCAAGGGCAAGTCAATCCTCGATCTTTGCGCGCAGGGGTCGATTAGCGTCCCTTATGGCTCGTACGCCCCGTCGGTCGGGGAGACGTGAAGGGCTTGCGCCCGCGGCTTCAATCCCGCATCGTTGACGACGCTGCTCGGGCGAAGCGTCATCGGTCAGTTGTTGAAGGCGAGTCGGGCGATCGTTGTCGAAGATACTGATCTCACTCCAACGCATCTCGCGTCTCATATGCGGGGGTTCGGGATATCCGGCGCGGTCGCCCGGCAATTCATCGATGATGGCTTCACCACCGAAGCGTTTCACTACGTCATCACCACGCCGGATATCGCGGATCGGCTGCCCGGAAAGCGAATATGCTGAAGGTAATCAGGAAACAGCGGAAATCGCCCGTGCTCACTCCGTCCTCGATTCCGTGTCTGCGTCATCTACCCACGATCAACGTCACGCGGGGCTGCTCCCTTGGGTGTGGTTACTGCTACATTCGCGGCTACCCGGACTATCCCGGCGAGGACAAGGTCGTGCTTTTCGAGAACATCGCCGAGCTTGTGCGCGCGGAGTTGGGCCGGAAACGCCGCAAACCGGCGCGCGTCTACTTCAGCCCTTCGAGCGATGCCTTCCAGGACATCCCGGAAATCCAGGAGGTCACCTATCAGACGATGGCGGTTCTGCTGGAATCGGGCGTCGAAATCGCGTTCCTGACCAAGGGTTTCCTATCAGAGCCCTTCCTGAGCCTGTTCCGGAGCCATCGGCGGCGTATCTTCGCCCAAATCGGCGTGACGTCCCTGGATCGAGATTTGTGGCGCATCTTCGAACCGAGAACGGCGCCACCCGACGCGCGCCTCGAAATGGCCTCCAAGTTGCTGGATCTGGGATGCAGCGTAACCGCCCGCCTCGATCCTCTGATCCCCGATGTCTCCGATAGCCCGTCAAGCCTGATCCCGCTTCTTCGATCTCTGAGGGACGTCGGCATTGGATACGCTCCCGCGAGCTATCTCTTCCTCCGATCGCCCACGGCAGATAGTGTGATCCGGCTGTTGGAGCGCCTGGAGGTCCCCGGACTCAGGCCGCGAGAGTGGCGAACCCAACGATTCGCCGACGGCTGTGGCGGCGGCCGGTCGATTGACGCAAACGACCGGAAACGCCGCTTCACCCGCCTAGCGAACCTGGGACTGCGATACGACGTCACGATCAGCCCATGCCGATGCAAGAATCCCACGCTCGCAACCACAACCTGTCAGATCGCCGGACCACCTCGACAGCCAGGACCCCTGCTGCACAGCGAAGATCTCTTCACCAGTCTGAATGCCGGGGATCGGCCTCCCACACTTGAGAACGACGGGAGCTCGCGGCCCTGACGATGTCGATGTGGAAGCGAGCTTCGGAGACGGAGACGTGCGCGTTTCGCCTTTCCAAGCTCCGTCGGTTAGGATGATCGCTCGCCAGGCCTGATCCGAGAACGTCTGATGAGCATCGTGGACATCCTGTTCGGCTTCCTCGGAGAGGCTGGTGGCAACTAGCGCGGTCGCCGCGACGGAAGACAGGGCCCGAGATCCCACCAGGTCAAGCCTGCGGAACATCGCGAAATCATCCCCATCCCCAGGTCGGCGGCCTCCACCACCGACACACCCGAGCAGCTTGAAGCTGGTCGCCTTAATGCGTGTGAATCGTCTTGGGGTACGACCTGAATTCACGCATCGCCCTTGCGTTTCCGCTTTTCCGAGTAATCTGCCGCCTCGAATGGCGCACGCTGCCTCTCGGAACACACTGCCCTCCTGCGTTACCCGCAACTGCAATCGCTCTCTACAGAGTATTGACAGCAGCCGTAACTTGCGGTCAATTTGTTGGTAGTTAGGCACTTCACGGGCAGTCGTCCGGAGAAATCGCGATGCCCGGGTCTGATTCCGGAAATGCCGCACTGGCGGAGTATAGGTCGCTGCGCGAAGAGATCCTGCACAGTGACCGCTTGGTTGTACACGTGCTCGGCATAGCCTTCTCGGCGGTTGCCATAATTCTCGGCCAGGGCTTGACCCACAAGAACCCCTACTTGTTCCTGATCCCATTCCCTCTGTTGTACATTGTCAGCCAATACGTAGCGGACAAGCGCTGGCTCATCTGGGTCATTGCAAGTTACATCCGATGTCAACTGGAGCGACAGGAGCCGGCTTTGGCTTGGGAATCGTCCTTGGCCCGTATTCGAAGGGACACGCACAACTTTACCCCGGCACGGAACGTCATCAAGATCGAGCACATTACGTTCATCCTCTTGGGGGCCTTGTGTGCGCTACTCTTTGTGGCGTATTCCTGGAAGTCGTTGAACAGCGTCTGGGAGTGTGCCATCGCGCTCGGGTCTGCAGCCCTCCTCACAACACTCCTCGCGTGGGCATCCATCAGGGCGTACTTCCCGCTGCTGTGTGAGGGAACCGCCAAGTCAATGGATCACAGATGGACCGCTTTCACCGAGTCCGAGCCCGGCGAAACCCAATATGTGGCCGATTCTTCGTGCCCCTTGTACTGCAGAATCCTCTGCTATAGATGCCTGCTCTTGCTTCGCAGGGCGGGCGGGCAATCTCCCAGGTTGCCTGCGGCCTCCGATATGCCATGACGATCATCGGCAAGCCAGAGAACTGCGCAAGCTATCACACACCATCGACAGAAAAGTAGAATGTCCCCTTCGCTCCGCAATCGCAAAGTAGAACGTCACCCTCTCCCTTCCCGCGCCGGAAGCACCGCCTTCAGAAGGGATCGTCGTCCGAGGCATCGACGCCTGGCGGCGCCTGATCGTCGAGATCCCCCTCCCGACGCTGACGCTCCTCGAACTCGCGATCCATCTCGGCCTCGCACTCCTCGCAGAACTCCGCGGTCATGAAATGCTGAACCCACTGCGTCGAGCGAAGCTCCGGATACGCCGACTCCTCGATGCAGATGTGCTCCAACAGAAGCCGATACGCGTCGCGCGGCGTGAAGTGCTCGCAGATCGACAAGGCAATGTTGTACTTGGCCAGAAGAGCCAGCAGTCTTTTGAGCTCCCGCTCCGCCCCTTCGTCATCCAACGCGTCGGGAGAAGGAAGCTTGACCGTCTCCTCCAGAATCGTGCCAATCGGATCCCCCTCGCCTCGCTCGATCAGATCGTCCATCAACTCCATTTCGCGAATCACGTCCGACGACCCGTCCTCACCCTTGATGGACCGATCGGTCTCCGCGGCCTCCCTGTCCAGGTCCCGCTGAAGCTCTTCCGAGATCAGCCCGTAGCCGTCTTCCTCCTCACCGTCTTCACCCGGCTCGCCGGTCCACCCCTCGAACGGAGCGTCGTCCTCCCCTTCTTCCGCATCGTCGGCGGCGTCCGACTCGCCCGCCTCGATGAGCTCGATGATCGGATCCTCGAGCTCGATGCTGATGGGGCCGTTCTGACCCGACCATTCGAGGCAGAGGCAGCGAATCGGCCGACTGCCCGAACCATCCGCGACCTCGCGCGTCCGCGCTGCGGTCATCGTCCCCGTCGGTCCGATCTGTCGCCACGCCAAGCCCGACAGGTCGATGTCGTCGCCCTCCGGCGCGCTTGGCCCGTCCAGGTCCTGATCGGACCCAGGTCGGGCCTCGAACCGGAAGCGCCGACCCCTCAAATCAGGATCGCAGTCGCCCGTGAGATCCAGGACGAGAGGGCCCTCACGACCCTTCAACCCCAGCCACCCGTGGACCGAGTACTTCGTCGTGTTGATGATCTCACCACACTCGACCAGATTGTCCAGACGCAGCACCATAGAGTGTGTCCGAAGCCTGATGGGAATGCCGCCCCGCCATCCTACTCTCACGGCGGCCGGCCTGCCACCCCCAAGCCCAAGGACCAGCCCTGACGAATGGCAGGAGCTTGCGAGGCGGCGGCGGCGGGACCACCGG
>JAFGLZ010000042.1 GCA_016927755.1 Phycisphaerae bacterium | reverse complement strand
GAAGAAGATGAAGGTTCTCTTGTCCAGCCCGAGCCGCCTGACCGTCTCGACGATCCGGCCGAGGCCTTCGTCCATTGCCTCAACCATTTCCTTGTAGGCGCCGACCTTGTCCTTGCGGCTGCCCTGGATCGGACCCGGTTTGCCGGGAGCGCGATCGGGCCTATCGGCTCGCCCCTGGTATGGATAGTGAGGCGCTTCGTGCGGGAGGTAGAGACAGAAGGGTCGATCCTTGTGCCGCTCGATGAAACGAACGCCGTGCCGGGTGATCAGGTCGGTCGTGTAGCCTGTTTCGGGAACTTTCTCGACGCCTGTCCACCAATCCTCGATCCCGGTCTGGTCGATATGCGAGTGGTAATCCACGTTGCCGCTGACGTAGCCGCGGAACTCGTCGAAGCCCTGCTTCGTGGGATTGAAGCCCGCCTCGTACCCCAGATGCCACTTGCCGAAGAGGCCCGTGGCGTAGCCGGCGCTCTTTAGGACTTCGGCGAACGTCGTCTCGCTCAGATCCATGCCCGTGTCGCGATGGCCCTTCGCGGTGACGACGCCTTCGATCCCACAGCGTTGCTGATAGCGTCCCGTCAGGAGCGCCGCCCTCGTCGGACTGCACACGGGACCGTTGGCGTGGAAGTCGGTGAGACGCATGCCGCCAGCGGCCAGCGCGTCGATATGAGGCGTCGCGATCTTTGGGTTGCCGTAGCATCCCAGGTCGCCGTAGCCCAGATCGTCAGCCATGATCAGGATGATGTTGGGCCTGCTTGCCGCCTCCTCGGCGCAGGACGAGCCAGTCGAACACAACAGTGATGCAGCGCCGAGGCCCGCGGCCCGCAGGACATCCCGGCGGCTGAGATGCTCATTCATGCAGGTGGTCCTCTATCCTGGAGCTCGACAGCGCGCTCCGCCCGAACCGCTCACGCGTTTAGCGCCCCACCGCCCTTGTCCAACACCTCTGAAAGCAGCCGATGGCACAGATAGAAGTTCCTCGCGATGTGGAACGGGCTCTTGCGAGCGGTGCCCTTGGCGTCGTTGATGCGGTTGCCGCGCCGGTCGAGCATGGCGAACCACTCGCCGTATTCGGGATCGGCGAACTTCTCGAAGCTGTAGGCGTGCGTCAGCCGGTAGGCATCGAGGAAGGATTCCCTGCCCGTCAGGCAGTAGGCGAGCAGCGTCGCGTAGAGGGCCTCGGCGTGCTGCCACCATAGTTTGGCGTCATACAGGAGCGCCTCGACGGTCGGGACGGGCAGGCCCCGGCAATCGACATCGTTGAAGAGACCACCGAATGCCTTGTCCCACCCCCAGTCGAAGCCCCACTCAATCAGCTCCAACCCCTTCTCGACCAGGGCGTCGTCGCCGCGATGCCGACCCTCGTGGATGATGAACGTACCGCCCTCGATCATGTGGCCCGGGTTGATCCAGCGTCCCTTCGTGCCCGGCACCTCCTGGCCGTCCCACTCGACGACCTCGAGGACGCACCGCCTGTCGCGTTTTGTGTGCAGATGGAGGATGGTCTCCAGACACTGATCGATGAGTTCGCTGTAAAGGGGTTCCTCGGCGTAAAGCCGAAGCGTCTGCAGGACGTTCAGCGTGATCATGCTATGTCCGTGCAGCCGGACGGCGCGCGTCTCGGTGACGAAGGGCTGATGGGCCTTGCCCGGCATCTCGATTCGGTCCCAGAGCCGAAGCATGAGCTTCTGGGCCCGCTGGTAGAGGGGCTCTTCTCCCGTTGCCCGGGCGTACTCGGTGAGGCCGAGAACGGCGAACAGCTCCGTGTAGACGTCGCGAGGTCGCTCCAGCGGCCGGCCTTCGCGGGTCAGCGAGTAGTACATCTTGCCGTCTGAGGCGAACCCGTGCTGGCGGAGGAACATCACGCCGTGCCGGGCCATCTCCAACCATTCGTCGTTCTGCTGGAGCTCGTTGTAGAGGAAGCTGAAGGTCCAAATGATCCGGCCGGCGTTCCACATACAGAGCTTGTCGTCGTCATAGACCGATCCGTCACGATTCAGGCAGGTATGGTATCCGCCGTGCTTGAGGTCGCGGCCGTGCCTTAGCCAGAAGGGCAGGATGTTTTCGAGCAGCTCCATCCTGTAGAAGGCGTTCAGTTCGCGGAGATAGTCGACGTCCAGCAAGTTGCACGCTCCCGCAGCACACTTCGCGGAGACCACCCTCGCGGCGACATCATTCTACACTACTTTGGGGTCCGATCCTTCCCGCGAACTCGTTTCCTCGGAGGCTCCGGCTTGCGGTCCCACGGCTGGGACGGCGTCGGCTCGTACTCCGGACGGGCGTCACGCTTCGGAAATGATGCGACGACGGCTTCCAGCCTCTTCCTCGCAGCCACGACCCGTGGGCTGCCATCTCGGATCAGGTTCTTGGTCTCGGCCGGATCGTCGATCAGATCGTAGAGCTTGGCGGGTTTGCCGCCGGAAACCCATAGCTTGAACCGCTTGTCGCGGACGACACGGTCGGCAAAGGGCACCTTCGGCTCGACCCCCTGCTCGGTCAGTCGGGCAGGGCCGAAGCCCATGGACATGATCCACTCGCGCGGCGAGTCCTTGGCCTGACCGCGGATCAGCTTGGCGATCGAATGCCCGTCGATCTTAGCGCCGCCGGGGACCTTCGCCCCGGCTAGCTCAAAGAACGTCGGGAAGAGGTCCGTGAAGTCCGTCAGCGCGTCGGTCTTGACGCCCGCCGGGACGAGGCCAGGGCCATTGACGATGAAGGGCTCGCGAACGCCGTTCTCGCCAAGCGAGGCCTTGCCGCCCGGGACCTCCCGTCCGTTCATTCGAGCGGTGATGCCTCGCGTCGAGCCGTTGTCGGTCGTGAAGATCACGATCGTCTTCTCGCGGATCTTCAGCTCTTCCAACGCGGTCACCAGTCGACCGACGGCGTGATCCGTATACCGGACCATGGCTTTCTGGCGTGCGATCTTGCCCTTGGCGCCACGGTCCAGGGGCGTATCGGTGAAGGGCGCGTGGGTCAGGCACATCGGGAAGTAGAGCATCATCGGTGAGTCTTTCCGGCGTCGCATGAAGTCGATGAGGAACTCCACGAAGACGTCGGTGCCGAACTTGCCCTGGTACGTCTTACTCCCGGACTTGGTGTTCAGATAGGGGTTCCAGTATCGCTCGGCGCTGGGTGGGTTGTTCGTCTCGAAGCCCGTCCACATGCACCACTCGTCGAAGCCGTGTCTGGCCATCGCGTCGGGCTGGACTCGGAAGTCGTTGATCTGCCACTTGCCGGCGGCGGCCGTGGCGTAGCCGGCCTCCTTCAGGACGCGGGCGAACGTCAGGTGATGTCTCCAATCGAAGTGGCAGCCGGCGCCCCAGCGGGGGACATCCCAGTGGTTCACCCAGCCGTGGCGAAACGGATACTGCCCGGTCAAGAGGGTCGCTCGTGAGGGCGTGCACTGGGCCATGGAGTAGGCATTGTTGAACTGCATGCCGCCAGCCGCTAGCCGGTCGAGGTTGGGCGTCTTCATCTCCTGGCCACCGTAGCAGCTCAACCACTCCGGGCCGAGGTCGTCGACCAGGATGAGCAGGATGTTCGGCTTGGCGCCATCGGCGGTGGATTCGGCACGGAGGCGATTGCTGGACATCGCCAGTGAGGCCGCGCCTGCTCCCACCGATTTCACGAAGTCGCGTCTGCTGAGGGTGCACGTCATGTGGTTACTTCCTCTTCGGTTACTTGTGTCGGTCGTCTCCACGAACCCGCAACGCCTCGACGCTTCGTGGCTTCCGTCCTTCGTCGGGCTCTCAACCCGCAGGCTGCTTCTGTCTGCCTCGCTCCTTGCCCCAGTCCGGATTCGGCGTGGGCATCCGGGCGTCGAGGGATGCTCGCCAGTCGTGGAGCATCCTCCGGAGCTCCGCCGTCTTGGCCGGCATCGACGTCGAGAGATCTCGCTTCTCGCCGATGTCCTTGCCGAGGTCGTACAGCTCGACGCGGTTGTCCTCGTAGAACTCGATCAGCTTGAGATCCCCGCATCGCACGGCCCCGCTGGGCCGGCCGCCCTGCGGGGAGTAGTGTGGGTAATGCCAGAAGACGGCCTTGCGGCCGAGCGCGCCGCGCTGCTTCAGCAATGGGACGAGGCTGACCCCGTCGCGGTGCTGTTCGGGGCGGAGCGGCAGACCCGCCATCTCCAGTATCGTCGGATAGAAGTCCGTGCTCGTGACCGGCGCGCGGCAGACGCTCCCTGGCTTGGCCATGCCCGGCCACTTGATGATCATCGGCTCACGGATACCGCCGTCGTAGAGCCATCCCTTGCCCGCGCGCAGCGGCACGTTGGACGTCGGATGCCCCTCGGACGTACTGAGCCCGCCGTTGTCGGACATGAAGAAGACCGCGGTGTGATCGTCGATGCCGAGCGCCTCAAGTTTGGCCATGACGCGCCCCAGGCTCTCGTCCATGCTTTGAACCATTCCGGCGTACACGGGGTGGTCCTGCACCTGCCGGGCCTGACGCGCCCCTTCGGGGAGGAAGCGGGGGCCTTTGGATGGTGGAAGCTTTTCGGCTTTGGCCTCGTACTTCTTGGCGTAGGACGGTTTGGATAGGAGTGGCGTATGCACCGCGTAGTGAGACAGATAAAGGAGAAACGGCCTGCCCTTGTTCGCATCGAGGAATTTCAGCGCTTCGTCCGTCAACCGATCGGTCAGATACTCGCCCTTGGGACCGTCGGAGAGCCTCGGGTTGTTATATGGGGGGAAGTATCCGCCGCGACCGGGGCTGCCGGCGGTCCATCCCGCCACGTTGACGTCGAAGCCCTGATGCTCGGGCCAGTAGGGCTCATTGCCCAGATGCCACTTGCCCACGAAGCCCGTGGCGTACCCGGCCGCCTTGAGGGCCTCGGCGAGCGTCACCTCCTCCAGCGGGAGCCAGCGGGTGTACGGAGGACCGATGAGCTGTTTGCGTATGTCGCCGTAGAGCCAGTTGGTCAGGTGCAACCGCGCGGGGTACTTGCCCGACAGGATGCTGGCCCGAGTCGGCGAGCAGACCGGACAGGCGGCGTAGGCGTCGGTGAATCGCACTCCTTGCGCCGCCAGTCGATCGATGCTCGGCGTCTCGTAGAACGTGCTGCCGTAGCAGCCCGCGTCGGTCCACCCCATGTCGTCGACGAGGAAGAAGACGAAGTTGAGCTTCTGCTTGGCCGCCGCAAGCGAGAGCGAAGGGACTAGCATCATCGGAATCGCGAGGGCCAACAGGGCCTTCCATAGACCATACGGCAGCACCATGCGAGCCGACGCGCGTTTGGATCCGTCGTGCATTACCGCCTCCTTGGCACAAGCCACCTGACGACGAGACGCTCTACAGCCGCTTGACGTACACGTAGAATGCACCGCGAGAATCGTCCTGCTCGTTGGTGAACCATGTTTGCAGACGCGTCGAACCGGCTTGGAGCTCGGCGCGGAACACGGCGGCCTTGTCGTCCTTAGCAACCGGCTGCGTGAGGTCGGTCTTGCCGATCAGGAGTCTGGCCTTCGAGGCGGAGATGGCCTTGCCGTTCGGGATGGCCGCGTTGATCGGCGCGTCGACTTCGATCGGCCAGCGTCGCAGGGCGAACTCATATGTCCCTGGACGATCCACTTTCACCGCCCAGAAGCCGTTCGACTTCATGCCCTGTCGAATCAGGCCTTGGTTCCATGGAACGCCGGGGTCGTGCCAGTCGTGACAGCAGATGCGGACCTCCGGGGCCGCGGCCGCGCCGATGGGGATCTCGCAGTACTCGTCGAATCGCTTGGAGACGTCCGCCCACCAGACTTCGTAGGCGTCACGAAGGCGCTTGACGACATCGGGATGCTTGTCGGCCACGCTGACCTGCTGACCCGGGTCCGCCTTCATGTCACAGAGGAGCTTGCCGTCGATGAGGCGCCATCGGTCGGTCATGACGGCACATTGCCGCCATTTCCGCGGGTGCTCGAGGCGTTGGGTATCGACGAAGAGTGTGCGGTCCGGCCAGTTGTCGTCTTCTCCGTTCAGCAGGGGCACGAGGCTCTGTCCGTCGAGGCAGACGCCGTCAGGGGGCTTCAGCCCGCAGAGATCGATGAGCGACGGCAGCAGATCGATATGGGCGGTGATCCTGCCGACGTCTCGACCAGGCTTGATTCCGCCGCCGGGCCATCGGATGAAACACGGGACGCGGTGACCGCCGTCGAACTGGCTGCCTTTTTTGCCCCGCATCCCCGCGTTGAAATCGCCGCCCGACGAGCCGTTGTCGGTCATGAAGACGAGGATCGTATCTCGCTCCAGGTTCAACTCCTGGAGGCGGCGGAGCAGCCGGCCCATATTCTCGTCGATGTTCGTGATCATGCCGAAGAACTTCGCTCGCTGTTGAGGGAGGCCTTTCTCGGCGTATGGCTTGCTGTAGTCATCGGCCACGAGGTACGGGCCGTGGGGGGCGTTGGTCGGCAGATAGCAGAAGAACGGCCGGTCCTTGCCGGCCTCGATGAACTTCATGGCGGCGTCGAAGAAGACGTCGGTACAGTAGCCGGTGCACTTCTCGGGTTTGCCGTTTCGGAAGTACGTGTCGTCGAAGTAATCGTTGCCCCAGTAGTCGGGCGTCTGGCCGACGCCGCCACCGCCGTGGACGAGCGTCTCGGCGAAGCCGCGATCCTGAGGTCGATACGGCCAGTTGTCGCCCAGATGCCACTTGCCGAAGATGCCGGTGCGATAGCCGGCGGCGGAGAAGACGTCGCCCATCGTCACCTCGTCGGCGCGCATGATCGATCGGCCCATGATCGTATGCCACACGCCGGTGCGGAGCGAGTAGCGTCCGGTCATGAGCGCCGCGCGGGTCGGCGTACAGGTGGGACAGACGTGGAAGTTCGTCAGGCGGGTGCTCTCGGCCCACAGGCGATCCAGGTTGGGCGTCCGGATGATCGGGTTGCCGAGGCATGCCAGATCGCCATAGCCCTGGTCGTCGGTCATGACGAGGATGACGTTGGGCCTCTTGCGAGCGGAGGCCGCCCCCCTGGCCACGTGGAGGGGAGTGACCGCGCCGGCGGCCCCGATGCCGGCGGCTCGCAGAAACTCACGACGGTTGACGCGTGGACTCATCCTGAAAACTCCCTGCCGTGTCCCTTGGTTCGCCGCATGGTAACCCGCGGCAAGAGGCGTCTGCAAATGGGATGTTCGATTTCGCCAACGGCTGTCGGTAGCCGAGGTCAACGACGACGTAGGCGCCAATCATGCATCACTGCGTTCGGCCAGGTCCATCTTCAGCGTACCGTTCGCGCTGTCGCGGGGCGAGCTTTCGGATTGCGGAGACGTCCGCGGGACAACGAACAGGCGTTTCGCGGCGATTCGCGCGATCCACCGGCTGAGCGGAGGGCAGAGCCTTTCCACACGGTACATCAGTCGGGACTCCGGCGTGACGAGCACGACTTTCTTGCGTCTTCGAATGGCTTTGACGATCGCGCGAGCGACTCTATCAGGAGTGTAGCTCCGTCGACGGTAGGTCCGATCGAGATGACGGCGAAGGGCCTCGCCGTCGCGCTGGTTCCGGATGCGCATGCGGCGGATGAGACCGGTCTGGATGATGCCGGGACAGACGGTGCTGACGTCGACGCCGTGAGGGCGGAGGTCCTCTCGGAGGGCCTCTGAGAAACCGAACACGCCGAACTTGGAGGTGAGATAGCCGGCGACCTCCGGGCTGGGCCAGTAGCCGTACATCGAGGCGACGTTGACGACGTGTCCGCCCTCATGGCGCTCGACCATGCGAGGCACGAAGTAATGGCAAGCGTGGATGGTTCCCCAGAGGTTGACGGAGAGCACCCAGTCCCAATCCTCCAGCGATAGGTCGAGAATTCCGCCCGTCAGGTAGACCCCGGCGCTGTTCACGAGGATGTCCGGTCCGGAGGTTACTTCGTCGACCGCTTCGGCCAGCGCCGCCATCTGCTCGCGTTGGGAGACGTCCGCGACGCGGGACAGGAGGCATTGCGAGTGGACGTTCACCTCGGCGCGAACGCTCGAGAGTTCGTCTTCGTTGACGTCCACGAGGATGAGGCGGGCGCCTTGCCGGGCCATCTCCAGGGCGGTGGCTCGTCCGATGCCGCTTGCGGCGCCGGTGACGAGGGCGACCCTACCGGCGATTGACTTCATTCGCCTGCCTCCTTCCTGTCTGGAGCAGGCTACAGCCCGGAGAAGGGCGTTCCGACGAGGGCGAAGACCATGGTCGAGACCATCTCCTTCCAGGCGACGCCCCCGGCGATGAGCATCGGAATGGTGGGCCTGCCGCTGTTCGAATCGACGAGGGGGCAGGGGTCGCGGTACAACTCGACGTGGCCGTCGTAGGCCATGACGTTACCCCGCTTGACGCCCACATCCCTTACGAGGTTTTCCGACCCGTACTTGAACCACACCTCGCCGGGGACGGGAACCCCGTGGTAGATCCCGACGCTGCTGGTGATGTCCCACACGGGGTCTGCCGCTCGGTAGTGCCCGGGGCCCGATCTTCGCCCCATGCCGACGTGCGAGTACCATGCCTCGTCGATCAGTAGGATGGCCGACGCAGGAGCGTGGACCTTGCTCTGCGTGACGATCGGACCGTCGAACTCCAGCCGCAGCCCAGCATCCGTGGAGAACGTTGGCTTACGGCACCAGGCCCCGCGGGTGTAGTTGAAGGCGCGTTGATCTCCCTCTCCGGGGTCATCGAAGAAGACCGAGGCGAGGCCGTTCTCGGTGCGTCGGACGAACTCAGGACAGGCGTAGAGAGCGGCGAAGCGGGTGTAGGGAAAGAGCGAGCCGCTGCGTGGCAGGTCCACGCCGTGAGCGGGCCAGTCTTCCTCGCTCGTGAGGAAGACGTCGCGCATCTGCTCCTTGCTCGCGAGCCAGTCCTCGTTGGGATCGAGTTCATCGATGCCGCCCTCTCCGCCGCCGCCCCAGGGAGGGATCTCGCCGTAGACGATGTGGAAGGGGAACAGCTCGCCGAAGTCCTCACCGTAGAGGAAGAAGGCTTTTCCCAACTGGCTGATCCGCGAGGCGCAGAGTGTCGTCCTGGCCTGGGCGCGGGCCTTGCTCAGTGAGGGCAGGAGGATGGAGATCAGTAGCGCGATGATGGCCACTACGACCAGCAGCTCGATCAACGTGAAGCCGCGTCGACTCATTGAACGGACCCTCCGAGCCCGGGGGCGTTGCCCGCGGCGTCAACCGGTCATCCCGCCAGACCGATCACTGGGCGTCCGGTGAAGACCGACCCGCACCGGCGACTCTTGACATACGACTGTCTTGTACGGAAAAGGGACTTGGTGACGGGCTACCCGTCGCACTCATCCCTGTCGCCCTCTATAATGGGGCTAACGGGGCAGTTCCGGATAGTAAGTATTCGGTGGAATCTCTTGTATGATACCGTCGGAGACGCTCAAGGCCGCCTTCACCGTTCCGAACGTCTTTCAGCGTCTCACCGCGACCTGCCCGGTGCAGGTCTATACGTATCTATTTGACACACAAGCCTTTATGACAGCGCCTTCGCTCTTGCCAAGTGACCAGACGTGCGGGACGGTCTATGAGTTCCCCAGTGTGCGGGAGCTGGCCCCGCATGACCACGAGCATCACGAGATCGCCGTTATCGTCGGCGGACGGGCGGTTCATCGGACGGCCGCGTACGTGAGCGAACTCGGTCCGGGTTCGGCTCTGGCGATCGCGCCGGGCGAGGTCCACGGATTCGAGAGTATCGACGGGCTCCGGATGATCAACTGCGCCTATCTGACCGAATGGCTGTTCGCCGATCTGCGGGACATGCTGTCGGTGGACGGGCTGGCGCCACTCTTCTTTCCCAGCGCGTTGTCGAGCGCGGGATACCGCCTGCGTGTGCCTCAGTGGCAAATCGATCAGGCGTTGCTGGCGGGGTGCGTTCGAGAGCTCCACGACATCGGTCAGGAGCGGTCTCTGGCGGCGCCCTCGCAGATGCTGATGAAACGAACGTTGGAGAAGCTGATGCTGCTGCTCCACCGGACGTTCGTCTCGTCGTCTTCGGCTGACCTCATGCCGCTGCGACCCCGGATCCGAGTTGCGCTCGAACGGATCGAGGAGTGCATCCTGCAGTGCGAGGCCTTCGACGTGGTCAGCCTGGCCCGCGAGATGCACATGTCGCGGGATCGGTTCGGTCGGCTGTTTCGCGAGGGGACCGGATGGAGCCCCACGGACTACTACCAGCACCGCCGCGTACAACAGGCCTCCTGCCTGCTGCTGAACAAGAACCAGACGATCACGGAGGTGGCCTACGCGTTGGGCTACTACGACGCGGCGCACTTCTCGCGATTGTTCAAACGGTATCGCGGGCTGTCTCCCCGCGAGTTCCGACACAAGTACGCGGTGGAGGCGAGCGAAGACAATTGACGCGTCCACGTCAGCGCATGGCGGGCGGCCTGGATGTCGACGATGCCCAGGCATCAGGCCACTCGACCGTGTCAGCTCGCTAGAGAAGCGAGGGGAATCCCGCCGTCTCGGACGTTCGTGCAATTGTCTTTCAAAAGGGATCGACGTGGCACATAATTCGCTGTTGGGACGTTCGGGACAATCGACACTCGTGACGGTCTGCGTGTCCGCCAGGGCCAGGCCGCCGCACCCATGAGGGAGTGCCACGGCATGCGGATCGCACTGACCGGCGCGACCGGTTTTCTGGGACGACATTTGGTCCGTCAACTCGTCGAGGACGGACACACGCTTCGCTGTTGGTATCGGGAAGAGGTCAAGCGAAATCGCGTGCCCGAATCGGTTGAATGGCAGCGTGGCACGCTCGATGACGCCGACGCGCGGCGTCAACTCGTCGACGGGGTCGACGCCGTCGTCCATGCGGCGCTCTCGTGGCCGGCCGCACGTCGAGGGAGCGACCGCGAGGATTTTGTCGAGTTCGTGGAGACCAATCTGCTTGGCTCGCTCATGCTGATGCATGAAGCGTATCAGGCGAACGTGCCGCGTTTCATCTTCATCAGCAGTTGCGCGGTGCACGACGAAATCCTGAGCGATCGGCCACTGGACGAGGCGCATCCGCTGTGGCCACACAGCCACTACGGGGCCTACAAGGCGGCGATCGAGAAGTTCGTTCATAGCTTCGGTCTGGGACAGGGCTGGTGCGTCTGCTCGCTGCGACCGACGGGCATCTACGGGCTGGCGGATCCGCCGTCGTCGTCGCGGTGGTACGAGACCGTCGAGTGTGTTCTGAGGGGCGATCCGATCGAGTCGGCCAAGGGGGGCAAGGAAGTCCATGCGTCGGACGTGGCCAAGGCCGTCGCGCTGCTGTTGAACATCGATGAAGACACGATTCGGGGTCAGGCGTACAACTGCTACGACCTTTACGTGTCGGAGCAGCACGTGGCGGAGATCGCTTGTGAGATCGCCGGGGTGGAGTGCGCGATCGCGGATCAGAATGTGGGGCCGAAGAACCAGATCGAGACGGGTAAGCTCCGGGGGCTGGGCATGCGATTCGGCGGGGAGGCGCTCTTGCGCCAGGCGATCGGCGAGCTGGTCGAGGCGTGCCGACGCGGGTAGGCTGCTCGCCCAAGCGAGTGGATGGCGCGGTTGGCGCCGGCGGATGACCTTAGGGGTGTGCAACAAGCGTTCTCCCTCCTGTTTGCGGGCTGGGCAGCCTGCGTTACACGTTGCGACGTCTGCCGTGTGCGGACGGACCGCCTGCGCCGGCTCGGCTATCCGGACGATAAGCTTGCGCGATGCGCTACCACATATTCAGCGCCTTTCTTGGAGATGTGCGACTCGAAGAGGATGAGCTCCTCGGCCGCGACCTCGCCGGCCTCGAAGTCGACGTAGTCGGCGACGGCCTCTCGCAGGCCACCGGCGCCGCGTGAGTCCTTGACGCGGCCCAGGGTCAGGTGCGGCACGAATCTCCTGGCCTCCTTTGGGAACCCCAGCTCGGCGAAGGCCTCCTCGCAGAGGGCGTGGCATCGGTCGAGGCGGCCCGAGGTCTCCTCGATTCCGGCCCAGACGACGCGCGGCGTTCCGCGTGGGGGGAAACACCCGGCCGATCTCACGGCGAAGTGAAACAGCTCACTCTGGCGCGCGACGTGATCGACGGCCCGGCAGACCTCGGGCAGTTGCCGGTCGGGGACCTCGCCGAGGAACTTCAGCGTCAGGTGCGTCGCCTCGGGTCGGACCCATCGGATGACCTTGCCGAGGTATCCGAAGTGCTCCTGCAATCCGGCGAGCTGTCGCCGCACGTCGTCGGGTAGTTCGATGGCTACGAAGCATCGCACGTTACGCATTCCTCAGGGCTGGCTCGTCGACGTCGTCGTCCCGCGCGAGGCCGGCGCCGAGGCGGACGATGGCGAGCTTGGCGCTGACGCCGTTGCGGATGGCCGTGTGCTCGGCGCTGACGCCGTGGCGGGACGCTTGGACGAGAGCCACTCGGTCTTGTTCCAGGCCTTGAGCGTCGCGGCGACGGTCTTGGCTTCAAACTGATCCTCGATCTCCATTCGAGTCGTCCGTGTTGCGGTGAAATGATCGCCGCGTTCGACGCGGAGGACGGCCCCTCGCTCGTCGAACAGATAGGTGCCCAGCGTCGGGTCATAGTCGTGACGGATCGTCACGCCGTAGACGGGACCGCCCTGCCCGTCGTCTTCATCGGGGAGCTTTCCCAGGGACCGGCAGATGCGACGGTGCAGCATTCTCTCGCTGGTGCCGATCACGGTGAAGATGGCGGTGTCGCCCTGGGGTCGCATGGCGACCCGATGCAGTCCGAGATCCATGATCGGGTCGGGCAGGAAGTTGCCGGGGGTCGTCAGCCGGCCCTGATAGCGTTGTCCCTCGATCGTGATGTAGTGCTCGACCTCTTGCTCGCCCGGGCGACGACGATCGACCAGGCGCACGGGGTGGTCCTGCCGCGTTGCGCCTGGTATCAACTGCTCGAAGCGGAACCCGTCGGCATCGGCATCAATCCACCAGGTGTTGAGATCAGCGCGGTCGTGAACGTGCGGCACGACCACGTAACGCATGAGGGTGATTCCACCGCCCTGGAAGCGGGCCTTTCCGGCCTCAGGGGGGGCCGATCGATGATGCTGCCAGATGAAGCCGGTCTCGTCGCGGGCTCGAACGGCATACCACGATTCATCCTCGGCGTGGCCCCACCAGCGTCCGATACCCTCACGACCGATCTCGGCGATGGTTTCCGCGCCGAGACGTTCGGCGGCGGCCTCGTCGAACGACGCTTGTTTCGGTTCGATACGGAACGATCTTGCGATGCCCTGGCAGGTGTTTCTAAGCAAGGTCAATCCGAGCCCGCTGGACTGGCCGAGGATCATGGCGGCGGGCCCCTGCCGATGTCGGACGGCCCAGACCTCGACTCCGGATCGAAACTCCTTGGGCAGGTCCTTGGGGTAGGAGATTCCGGTCCTCCAGGCGGTATTGACGCCGACGGACTCCTGCTCGACGTGGCGGCCGGCGGACATGTCCTGTAGCTGCTCGGTTCGGTAGGCGACCACGAGTGCTTCGAGATCGCCGCCGGGGCGCGGCCAGGCGCGGTAGATTCTGATCCGCCAGTCGGCCTTGGCGGTGGGCCCTGCGATGAGATCGATCGTCTCGTCTGATGGACGGCGCGGCGTCACGACGGACGTGCCGGCCGGGAGATCGAAGTGAATGCCCGTGGCGGCGGCGCGTTCGTCCAGCCTGGCCGACAGCTCGAGGCCCACCGGCTCGAAGGACCCGCATATGGCATTGATACACGTCATCTCCGCGGAGTGCAGCGCCCCGACGTTTCGAACGACGACGAGGTAGGCGCGGTTGCCCGGACACCATGCGGTTCGGGTGGCCAGGACGCCCTGACGCTCGGTCGCGTGCCACATGCCACGAAGCTGCCACCCTCGGAGCGGGCCGAGCGCAGCGGCGCCGCCGGCCTCCGTGCCGCCGAGGATCCCGACGCCGATGAGCGCGAGCTGGTTATGCTGAAGCAAGGCCAGCTCGTGCGCGGGCGAGTAGGTCGCCGGCCAGGAGATCACGCCGATGAGGCGGGGGGACTCCTGAGTCGGTTCCTTGAAGAGGACGGCCTCGACCTGTTCGACCTTCTTGTCCTTGCGGGTCCAGCCCTTGGGCACGCGGACACGGACCGCGAGGGATTTCAACTCGACGGGCTCGCTGAGCTCGATGGGACGGCCGCTCCGCTTGTGCCGGACGACGAGCCAGGCGGCGGCGGTACTGAGCGCGAGGATCAGCGCGGCGGCGACGATGCCGCGCCAGGCCACGCCCGGTTTCTGGAAGGAGTAGACTCCGTGCATCATGGGCATGGTATGCCGCCCGGGCCCGGGTATCAATCTCACGAGGCGCGAAGCGGCGGGGTGGGCTTGGGCGCGCTGGCAATCCCCGTCGGGGGTGGTTATGTTCCCGATCGAACTCGTACTGTCAGGAGGAAAGCGATGCCGCTCTGGTCCATG